>JAYYEI010000047.1:0-152191 GCA_036159995.1 Bacteroidota bacterium | reverse complement strand
TGGGCGTAGTCGTGCCGGGTGTAATGGGTCCACAGGCCCGTGGCTTGGTCTGCGTCGAAGGTGGTGCCGGAGAGGTGGTCGGTCGGGGCGACCCAGAGGGAGTCGCGCTCGAGGATCATCCGACCCTCACCGTATTCGGTGCCGGGCTGCCAGCGCACCTGGGCTTCTTCCGTCGGGGGGATGGTCAGGCCGAAGCACCGCGGCCAATCCGGGCAGCCCATGCCACTGCCGGTCATGCGGACGATGCTGCCTGCGAGCACAACCAGGAAGGCCGAAACGAAGGCAACCCGCGCAGTCCGGCGGATCCAGAGGGACAGGCGGTCCGGCGAGGGGGACACGGTCAGCGTGAGGATTCGGGAGCGTAGTGGACCACTTCGGCCGTCTCCACATCGTAGAGGCCATCGCCGATGTCCTCGACGGTGGCGATGAGGGTTTCCGGACTGACCACTTCGGGATCGAAGACCACGAGCGCGGTGTCCACCTTTCGTTCGGCGTCGAAGTGGATGTCCGCGCGGGTCACCCCCGGGAGGTCATACAGCTCCTTGCGGACCTTGGACACGCAGGCGATTTCGCACATCATGCCGGAGATGGCCAGCTGGGCGACGGTTTCCTCCATGGCGCCGGCGCGGTCCACGTGTCGCACGGGGACATCACACTGGGAGCAGCCCGAGACAAGCACCACACCGAGGGCGAGGCCCATCGAAAGGGAGCGGGAGAAGGCGGCCGGGGAAGCGGAGAAGTGCACGGCGGTGGACGTAATTCGCGGACAATTTAATTCCGGTCCTTTAACCTCGATGGGCCGGGGCTGTTAACAAGCGCGATGACCGCTTCTTCTTCCTCTCCGTCTGCCGGACAGATCTTGGTCCTCGTGCTCCTCGCGGCGATCTGGGGGAGCTCTTTCATCCTGATGAAAATCGGGCTGTTTGGATGGGGCGGTGGCCCTGGCTCCCCGGCGGTCCTGGATGGCCTGCAGTTGGGCTTGCTCCGCATCGCGGTGGCTGGCTTGGTGCTGGCACCAGTGGCCTTCCGCCGCGCGCGACGGTGGGACCGCGGAACCTGGACTGCGCTTGCCGTCAACGGGTTCATTGGCAGCCTGCTACCGGCCATCTTCTTCGCCCACGCCCAGACCCGGTTGCCGAGTGCGACGGCGGGCATGCTGAACGCCCTGAGCCCACTGTGGACCCTCGTCATTGCTCTGGTCGTCTACGGAACCTCCGTGCGGCGCAAGCAAGCCGGGGGTCTGCTCCTGGGCTTTGCCGGGGCGGGGGGTCTCATGTCGCTGCGGGATGGGACCGGCGAGGTGCATTGGCTTCCTGCCGCGATGGTGGTCTTGGCCACGGCGGGCTACGGATTGAGCATCAATGTGGTCCGCAATCGACTCGCGGAAGTCGGACCCGTCACCATCAGTGCGGTGGCCTTGAGCATGACGGCCGTGCCCTCGGCCGTGGGGTTTTTCCTGCTCGGCGGGCCTGGGGTCGTGGCGGCCCATCCCGAGGGGCCCACTGCCTTGGTGGCGGTGGTCGTACTGGCCTGCGTGGGCACCGCTGGGGCGTTGATGCTGTTCAACCGACTCATCCAGCGGACGGATGCCCTCTTCGCGAGTTCGGTGACTTACGTGATTCCTCTGTTTGCCCTGATGTGGGGGTGGCTCGATGGCGAGGCCATCGGATGGCTGCACGCGGTGTATGGGGCCGTGATCCTCAGTGGGGTGCGGTTGGTGGCCCGGGGATGACCGCCCTTACTCGAGGACGTCGCCGCGCAGGCGCCGGAACCGCTTTCGTGCCTCCACGACATAGAGGCTCCCGGGATATTCGTTGAGCAACCGCTCGTAGAGCCCTTGGGCCGTGTCCGGGTCGTCCAGTTGTTCTTCATGGAGCTCGGCGAGGCCAAATAGGGCGTCGTCGGCGAGAATGTCCATGGCGTAGAGGTCGATGATGTCCCCGTAGTGGCCAATGGCGGCGTCGAACGCCCCGCGTTGCACCGCGATTTCGGCCCGGATCAGCAGAATCTCATCCTCGAGGGTGTGCCCCGGATAGGCCAGCGTGAGCGAGTCGAGTGTGGCGAGCGAAGCGTCGAGCCGGTTCCGGTAGCGGAGCAGGTCGGCCCGGGCAAACATCTCCATGGGCGCGGTCAGCGTGTCCATGTTGAAGTTGTCGGTGATGAGCAGGCTCAGGTCGATGGCATCGTTGGAAATCAGCTTCGAGGTGCTGGCCTTCAGGATGTCGAGCTGGGCTTGGGCCCAATTGAAGTCTCCCGTGAAGTAGCTGACGCGGGCGTTCCGGAACTTCGCCTGCTGGCCGAGGATGCCCTCCTTGTGGTCGAGGTCCACTTGGCTGAACAGGAGGGAGGCACTCCAGATGTCGTCCTCGAACACCAGCACGTCTCCCAGGTCCAGCTTGATCCGGCTTTTGATGTCGAGAGGGAGACCCGGCATGTCAACGGCCCGGTCGAGGAGGGTCTGGGCGGCGGCTGCGTCGTCCAGGTGGAAGGCGAGCAGGCGGGCCCAGTCGGCCATCAGGCCGGCGGTTTTCGGGGTCTCGCCGAGGTCTCGCAGGGTGGTGCGGTATTGGTCGGCGAGGTCGAGGGCGGCGGCGGTGTCGAGGGGAAATTGACCTGTGACCTGTTCGGTCAGGACGCCGAGCATGGCCTGTCGGGCTTGCGCATACCGGGGGGCTTGTTTTCCCTGCGCCGAAACCAGGGCGTAGCACTCGTAGGCGGTCTCCAGATCACCATTCTTGGCGGCCACCTGCGCCAGTTCCATCAGCCGCCGGCCGCCTTCGCCGTTGCGCTCATCGAGTGCGCGCACGTGGGCCATGGCGCTCATGAAGTCCCGTTGCTGGTTGAACACCCAGACGAGGAGTTCCAGATAGACCGTGGCGTCGGGATGGTCCTGCGACGCGCGGAGCACCTTGCGGCGGACCATGTCGGCCTGACGGGCATCCGAGGCCACGCGGAGGTTGCGGTTGAAGCTGTTCTGGACGGTCCGCAAGTAGTTGGGCCGGTCGAGGAGCAGGGCCATGAAGCTGTCCACCATGCCCTCGTAGTCTCCACGCAGGCCCTGCAGGTTGGCCAATTCGTAGTGGTAGGCGTAGTTGTCCGTGCCCTCCCGAATGGCCTTCTCGTAAGTGGCGAGGGCGAGGTCGAGCTGGTCCAGTTTGATGAAGGCCTCCGCCAATCGTTTGGCGGGCCCCCGCCCCTTGGGCAGCTCGGCGAGCGCCTCGTTGAAGGCGGCATCGGCTTCCTCGGTGCGTCCGATGCGCAGGTAGAGGGAGCCGAGGTCCACATTGGCCATGCTCTTGTCTTTGCGCTTCTTCAGCCGGGACTTCACCACCTTTTCCGCCGCATCGAAGTCTTCGAGTTCGAGCAGCGTGTTGAGGTACATCTCGTAGGTGGAGGGGTCCTGTTTGTAGAGGTTGTCGAGGTAGAGACGGGCCTGCTCGAAGGCGCCGGTGTTGTAGTAATAGGTGGCCAGCTCGAGGTCGCCCTGCCCCCGGCTGTCGGAGGAAAGAAGGAGGGTGCCGGCCAGGAGGACCGCACATCGGAGGAGGGTGCGGACCGACATCAGATGGGGGGTTCCGGGGGTGTGGTCAGGGCAATGGAGGCGGAGTCCGCACGGCGGATCAGGCCATCGAGGTCGCGCAGGCCCTTCTCGAGGAAATCGAGGGCGATGTCCATTTCCTCGATGAGGTGACTGGAAATGCGCAGCTCGTCTTCGGCCGCCTGCCGGAAGTAGGCCGTGTCGATGGGTTCGCCGAGGGCGTCCACCTTGGCCCCGTCGACAATGGCTTCGATCAGAAGGCCGATCTGGCGCTGGGTCCGGTCAATTTCCTGGGAGATGCGGCGGTGGCGTCCGGGCTGGCGCTTGAGCATCCGTCGCCGCTCATCGAGTTGGGAAAAGGGCTTTCCCTGTTCGAGGTTGACCGCAAACCCCTGAAGGCGGGCCTCCACGATGGCGAGGGCGCTGTCTACCCGGGCGTGGGCCGGTCCGGCGGCAGCGTGTGGGGCCTGCTCGTAGATGGCAGCGGCGCTGTCGACCTGGTGGAGCGCCTGTTCGAGGGGGGCGAGGTGACGGGTCCCGGGTTTCGGGCCACAGGCGGTCAGCAGGACCAGGGAGAAAAGGCAGAGCCGACCCGTCATGCGATGCGGTCGAATCCGGTGTAGGGTTGGAGGGCGGCCGGGATGCGGATGCCGTCGGCTGTCTGGTGGTTTTCCAGCAGAGCAGCGACAATGCGCGGCAGGGCCAGGGCGCTGCCAT
The DNA here is from genome assembly GCA_036159995.1 of Bacteroidota bacterium. GTDB lineage: Bacteria > Bacteroidota > Bacteroidia > Flavobacteriales_D > Sanyastnellaceae > UBA8752. The sequence goes on along the minus strand of JAYYEI010000047.1, from coordinate 147,936 downwards.
TCAGGGTGTGGACGAGTTCAGGCTTGCCGTCGGCGTTGCGGAAACGGCACTGCAGGCGGTTGGCTTGGTACGTCTCGAAGTTGGACACGCTCGAGACTTCCAGCCACCGCCCCTGGGCGGCTGACCAGACTTCCAGGTCGTACGTGAGCGCGGAGGTGAACCCGAGGTCGCCGCCGCAAAGGCGCAGGGTCCGGAACGGCAGTTCAAGCTCGCGCAGGAGCCCCCGGACATGCTCGACCATGCCATCAAGGGCGGCATAGCTGTTCTCCGGCTTTTCGAAGCGAACAATCTCCACCTTGTCGAATTGGTGAAGGCGGTTTAGGCCGCGCACGTCCTTCCCGTAAGAGCCGGCTTCGCGCCGGAAGCATGGCGTGTAGCCGCAGAGTTGGATGGGCAAGTCATCGCATTTGAACAGGTCGCCGCGGTACAGGTTGGTCAACGGCACCTCGGCCGTCGGAATGAGGTAGAGGTCATCCTCCGTGCAGTGGTACATCTGGCCCTCCTTGTCGGGCAGTTGTCCGGTCCCCCGGCCGGAATCGGCATTGACCACATGGGGCGGGATGAACTCCTCATAGCCGGCCGCGTCTGCCCTGTCGAGGAAGAACTGGATGAGGGCGCGCTGGAGTTTGGCGCCCTTGCCGCGGTAGACCGGGAAGCCGGCGCCGGAAATTTTGACGCCCGCCTCGAAGTCGATCAGCTTGTATTGGTCGGCGAGCTCCCAGTGGGGCTTGGCGCTATCACCAAGGTTGGGCTTGTCGCCTTCTTCGGCCACAACTTCATTGTCCTCTTCACTCTGGCCGGAGGGAACGCTGTCATGGGGCCGGTTGGGCAACTCGAGCAGGGCGTCCTCCTGTTGTTGCATGAGGGACTTCTGCTTCTCGTCGAGGGTTTGGATGCGCTCCTTGAGCGAGCCCACTTCGGCCCGTCGGGCTTCCGCCTCCTCTTTTTTGCCGGCCTTGAAGAGGTCGCCGATCGCCCGGCTCGCCGCATTCTGCTCGGCCTTCAGGTCGTCCACCTCCTTTTGGGTGGTGCGGCGCTGCAGGTCGAGTTCGAGGATCTGGTCCAGCAGGGGCGCGGCGTCGAGGCCACGCTTGGCAAGCGCTGCCTCAACGGCGGGACGATCGTGACGGAGGGCCTGAAGGGTCAACATGGCGTGTAAAAATACGACGGTGCCCCCGCCTTTTCAGGTGAGGGCACCGCCCTGGGCACCGAAAGGGGTGCCGATTTCGTATCCGTTGTGAACGGAATCAGGCCTCGGCCGCCGGGACGACGGAGACGAAGCTCTTGTTGCCGCGGCGACGGCGGAACTCCACCACGCCATCCGTGAGGGCGTAGAGGGTGTGGTCCTTGCCGATGCCGACATTGTTGCCGGGGTGGTGTTGCGTGCCGCGCTGGCGAACGAGGATGTTGCCTGCGATGCATGCTTGGCCGCCGTAAATCTTGACGCCCAGTCGTTTGCTTTCTGATTCGCGGCCGTTCTTGGTTGAGGCCGCCGCCTTTTTGTGAGCCATGGTTCTGGGGTTTGTTTATTCTTCTCCTTTGTCCTCAGCCTTCTTCTTCGGAGCGGCCTTCTTGGCGGCCGGCTTCTTGGCTGCATCCTTCTTCGGAGCGGCCTTCTTAGCGGCCGGCTTCTTGGCTGCCGGCTTTTTGGCTGCCGGCTTTTTGGCTGCCGGCTTGTCGGCTGCATCCTTCTTCGGAGCGGCCTTCTTGGCGGCCGGCTTCTTGGCTGCTGGCTTGGCTTCTGCCTTCTCGTCACCGGCCTCCGCCTTCTTCGGAGCGGCCTTCTTGGCCTTACCGCCGAGGGCGATGTCCTTGATGACCAGCTCGGTGAGGGACGGACGGAATCCGTTCATCTTTTGGTAACCCTTGCGCCGCTTCTTTTTGAAGACCAGCACCTTGTCACCTTTCAGGTGGCGTTCAACCGTGGCATTCACGGCTGCGCCGGGGACTGCGGGGGCGCCAACGGTCACTTTGGATCCGTCATCGACGAGGAGAACGCGGTCAAAGCTGACTTTTGCGCCTTCATCGTCCTTGAGACGGTTCACATAGAGCCGCTGATCTTGCTGAACCTTGTATTGGTGCCCTGCAATTTCTACGATGGCGTACATGATGAAACCTCTGTTTTTAAAGGGGTGCGAAGATACGTGATTTCCCGCGGGGTTGAAAACTCCGGGCCAAATGAGGAAGAAAGCCCGCGCCCGGGCCCTTTGGGCAGCGACAGACTCAGCACTCCTGCAGGGCCTCCCAGACACCGAAGGCATCGGGGTGTTCGGCCACCTGATGGGCCCATCCCCGCTCGGTGAGCGCCTCTGATGTGGTGGTGCCGAGGGCCACGATTCGCTCGGGTTCCGTGCCCGTCCAAGCCCGGACATTCGAGGGGGAGGTGAAGCAGACCACATCTCCGCCCGGCGGAATTTCCTCGTTCGGTTCCATGGTGTAGGCCACCCATGGATGGAGCTCCGCCAGCGTGTCGACGTTCTCCCATCGTCGGAGGCTCACCTCACTGTGCGGGAGGCCGACAGCTTCCCCTTCCGTTCGGCCCTTCAGGAAGGTGTCCATAGCGCCTTGAGGCTCGCCATTTCCGCAGTGGGCAATCCGCTGTTTCAGTTCCTCGGAGAGGGCATCGGCCGTGCCGGGGCCTGCGGTGGCGATGTGGATGTGCGGGTGGTCGACCAGCCACTTGGCCATCACTCTGGCGGCGCCGGGACTGCCGAGCCAGATCCATTGGATATCCGAAGGAGGGAATGTCGAATCGGTCAGGGGAATTGGCAGTGCGGCGGGCCACTCGATGAGCTCATGCCCCGACCCCGTCGCCAGGCGGTGAAGGGCATCTCCCGGCTTGGGGACGCGGGTGATAATGAGGCGGCGGGAGGGCTGATCCTCGAGGCGATCGAGGGCCTCTTGGGCGCTGGGGGCGACGATGCGCCGGGGTCCCTGCTCGGTTTGAAGGAAGCAGCGGAGGAGGGCATCGGGGGTCGGTTGGTGGGCCCCGAAGGGCAGTTGACACCCGCCTTCCAACGCACGGAGGACGGAGCGTTCCGCCTCAATGGCTTCGGGGACGTCCGGTGCGCTGAGTTGGGAGAGCCATTCGACTCGGCCGTCGTTTTCCCGCATTTGCAGGGCGAGGGCGCCTTGGGCGGGAGCCGGAACGAAGTGTCGTGGGTCCATCCGGACGGTCAGCAGGTCGCCCAGGTCGAGGTCAAGCCGGTCGAGTCCGGCTGCGGCGAGCACGATGGCATCGTAGCGTCCCTCCTTCAGGCGTTGGACCCGGGTGGGCACATTGCCGCGCAGGGGCTGGATGTCGAGGTCAGGCCGGAGCAGGAGCAACTGGTCTCGGCGGCGGACCGAGGAGGTGCCGACGACGGCTCCGGAAAGGAGTGGGAGCCAGGGGGCGGAACGGTGGGCTCGGGGATGGATCAGGAGGACGTCTTCGGCTGCAGCTCGCTCAGGGACGGCGGCGATGCAGAGGCCATCCGGTTGCCGGGTCTCGAGGTCCTTGTGGCTGTGGACGGCAAGGTCGATGCGGTCTTCGAGGAGGGCCTGCTCGATTTCCTTGGTGAAGAAGCCCTTGCCCTCCAGCTTCTCGAAGGCCTGGACCTGTTCGCGGTCGCCTTGGGTGGAGAGGACGGTGATGTCGCACGTGCCGCCGTGGGCGAGGATCAGGTCGCGGACGTGGTGGGCCTGCCACATCGCGAGGTCGCTGCCCCGGGTGCCGATGCGGAAATGGGGGGAATCGGCCATGCGGTCAGCTTCCGGGCTTGTCGAGTTGCTCGAGCACGGCTTCACGGGCCAATTTCATGGGCACCGAGACGTACTTCTTCTCGAGGTAGGCCACGATGCGGTCCACCAGGTTGCGGGTGTCGCCATCCAGTTCGGCGAGTTCGTCCGCGAAGACCTCGCCGAGGGCGGTGTTCCGGACGGCGGCGAGCAAGGTGGGCAATTCCTTGAGGGCGAGTTCCACTTCCCGCTGCTGGAGGCGGGTGGTCAGCTCGGTGACGGCGGCATCCACGATGCGCTGGCAGTCGCCAAGGGCGGACCGGCGGCCTTCTGCATTGCGGTCGGCAATGGGCTTGAGGGCGGCGATGTCGACGAGGTCGAGGTCTGGTCGGTTTCGAAGGGCGGGGCTCACACCGGTCGGGACGGAGAGGTCGAGCAGGAACGTGCGGCCTTCGGGGAGCAGCGCGGCCTCGGCGTCTCCGAGCACGGGAGACTCGCTGCCTGTGCAGAGGAAGATGGCGGCGGGACCCGCGGCGAGGGAGTCGTGGAGTTGGTCGAGGGCCCCCCATTCCCAGCCACGGGGCTCAGCAAGGTCCCGGGCCTTGTCTTCTGTGCGGTTCAGGACGCGCACCGCTGTGTGTCCTTGCTTGACCAGGTAACGGGCGATGTTGGCGTGGGTCTGGCCCGCACCGATCATCAGCACGGGAGCGTCCTTGGCCAGGCCCCGTTCGAGGAAGGCCTTCCATCCGAGGGCGTTGACCGAGACGCTGTTGCGGGCAATGTCGGTTTCCGTGAAGACTTGCTTGGCGGTCTCCACGGCGATGCGTTCGGTGATGCGGAGCTGGTCGCCGGCGAGCTTCCATTCGCGCGAGCGTTCCATGGCCGACCGGACTTGCGTGAGGATCTCCCGTTCTCCGAGGACCATGGATTCCAGTCCGGCGGTGACGCGGAGCAGATGGCGGACGGCTTCTTCTCCATGGAGCACCATGGCGCTGGCCATCAGGGTGCGCATGTCTTCCTCATTGGGCTGGAAGGTCTGGAAGAGCTGCTGGAGCCGGCCCATGCAGAAGTAGGCTTCATCGACCATCATGAACTCCACCCGGTTGCAGGTGGTGAGGTACGCGATGCCCTGCACGCCGAGCTGTTCCTTGAGGCCCGTCAGGAAGGCCTGCTGCCGGTCCTCGGGCACGTGCAGGCGGCCCACCTGGTCGATGGTGGTGTTCCTGTGGTTCAGGGAAACGATATGGAGGTGCTCCTGCTTCACTGGTGCCAAAGGTCGCACACGCATGCCGACTCCCGCCCATGGACGTCATCGGAGCGCATGATGTGCGTCACAACAAGCACAAAATGAAGAAGGCGGACCGCAATGGGCCCGCCTTCCTGGTCTGGTTCGTCGATCGCGTGGATCAGCCGCTGCACATTTCGCAGTCGGGGCCGTTTTCGATGGAACAGGCGGCGACCTGCTCCTCGTGGGTCATCTCGGTGACCTCTTTGGCGGCCTCGGTGGGCTGCTCCTTGTACTTCTTGTCCACCGTGAACTTGATGGCGTCCGTGGCGGCCTTCGTGCGGAGGTAGTACATGCCGGTCTTGAGGCCGGAGCGCCACGCGTGGAAGTGCATCGACGTCAGTTTCGGCGCGTTGGCGTTCTCCATGAACACGTTCAGCGACTGGGACTGACAGATGTAGGCTCCGCGGTCGGCGGCCATGTCGAGGATGGCGCGCTGAGAAATCTCCCAGGCCGTGCGGTAGAGCTGCTTCAGGTTCTCCGGAATGTTCGGGATGTTCTGGATGGATCCGTTGGCGGCGATGAGCTGGTTCTTCATGTCCGCATCCCACAAGCCGAGCTTGGTGAGGTCGCGGAGCAGGTGGTTGTTGACCACGATGAACTCCCCGCTCAGCGTGCGGCGCGTGTAGATGTTGGACGTGTAGGGCTCAAAGCACTCGTTGTTGCCGAGGATCTGGGCCGTGGAGGCCGTGGGCATCGGGGCGACGAGCAGGCTGTTGCGCATGCCCTTGTCCATGATTTCCTCTTTCAGGACGTCCCACTCCCAGCGGTCGCTCGGGGTGACCCCCCACATGTCGAACTGGAGCTGGCCTTTGGAAGCCGGTGATCCCTTGAAACTCTCGTACGGTCCCTCTTCGATGGCCATGTCCTTGGACGCGCAGCAGGCGGCGTAGTAGATGGTCTCGAAGACGTCCTTGTTGAGCTGGCGGGCCTCCTCCGAATCGAAGGGGTAGCGCATCATGATGAAGGCATCGGCCAAGCCCTGCACGCCGAGTCCCACGGGACGGTGGCGCATGTTGGAGTTGCGGGCCTCCGGAATCGGGTAATAGTTCCGGTCGATGACGCGGTTCAGGTTCTTGGTCACCTGGTAGGTCACCTCGAACAGCTTGTCATGGTCGAACTCTCCTTCCTCGGTGACGAACTTCGGCAGGGCGATGGACGCCAGGTTGCAGACGGCCACCTCGTCCTTGGAGGTGTACTCGATGATTTCCGTGCAGAGGTTGGAGCTGCGGATGGTGCCGAGGTTCTGCTGGTTGGACTTGCTGTTGGCGGCGTCCTTGTAGAGCATGTACGGCACCCCCGTCTCGATCTGGTTCTCGACAATCTTGAACCAGAGCTCCTGGGCCTTGATGGTCTTGCGTCCCTTGCCCTCGGCCTCGTACTTCTCGTACAGGGCCTCGAACTCGGCTCCCCAGCTGTCGGTCAGTCCCGGGCACTCGTTCGGGCACATCAGGGTCCAATCGCCATCCTCCTCGACGCGCTTCATGAAGAGGTCCGGCGTCCAGAGGGCGTAGAACAGGTCGCGGGCGCGCTGCTCCTCCTTTCCGTGGTTCTTCTTGAGGTCGAGGAAATCGAAGACGTCAGCATGCCAAGGCTCGATGTAAACGGCGAAGGAGCCCTTGCGCTTGCCGCCGCCCTGGTCCACATAGCGGGCCGTGTCATTGAACACGCGGAGCATTGGGACAATGCCGTTGGACGTTCCGTTCGTGCCACGGATGTAGGATCCGGTGGCGCGGATGTCGTGGATGGCGAGGCCGATGCCGCCGGCGTTCTGCGAAATCTTGGCGCACTGCTTGAGTGTGTCGTAGATGCCGCTGATGCTGTCTTCTTGCATGGTCAGCAGGAAGCAGCTGGACATCTGCGGCTTGGGCGTGCCGGCGTTGAACAAGGTCGGAGTGGCGTGGGTAAACCAGCCCTCGGACATCAGGTTGTAGGTCTTGATTGCGCTCTCGATGTCATCCTTGTGGATGCCGACGGAGACGCGCATCAGCATTTGTTGCGGGCGTTCGGCCACTTCGCCGTCGAGCTTGAGCAGGTAGGAGCGCTCGAGCGTCTTGAATCCGAAGTAGTCGTAGCTGAAATCGCGGTCGTAGATGATGGCGGAGTCCAGCTCTTCGGAGTTGGCCTCGATGATCTCCATGACGTCGTCGGCGACGAGGCTGGCGTTCTCCCCGGTCACCGGGTCCTTGTAGGTGTGGAGGTCGCGCATCACCTCGGTGAACGACTTTTTGGTCGTCTTGTGCAGGTTGGAGACGGCAATCCGGGAAGCCAGTTGGGCGTAGTCCGGGTGATTTACTGCATTGGTGGCGGCCACCTCGGCGGCGAGGTTGTCGAGCTCGGAGGTGGTGACCCCGTCATAAACGCCCTCGATGACCCGCATGGCCACGGAGACCGGGTCCACGTTCTCGTGAAGACTGTAACAGAGCTTCTTCACCCGAGCGGTGATCTTGTCGAATTGGACCTGTTCCCGGCGTCCATCCCGCTTGACGACATACATCTGTGTTTCGACTGGATTGTGCCCCGTTTCCGGAGGCGAAGGTTCTTTTGACCGGGGCGACAAGGCTCCGGCCTGGGGGTTGTTTCGTTAAGGTTGGTTCGGAAGCCGAAGGAAGACCCAGCGCGATGGGTCCATCATTCGGTCGGCACTTTCAATTTGAGAATTTCGGCGCCGGTTTTCCGGAGGGGGTGGGGTCAGTTGTGAACTTTTCCCCGGTGGATATCAGAAGTCGGCGTCGAGGGTGAAGCCGTGGTTCGCGTTGTCATCAGACGTGTTGCTGACTCCGGCCTTTTGGTACTCGGCGACGCGCTTCTCGAAGAAGTTGGTCTTGCCCTGCAGCGAAATCATTTCCATGAAGTCGAACGGGTTGGCCGTGTTGTAGATCTTCTCGTTGCCGAGCTCCGCGAGCAGGCGGTCGGCCACGAACTCGATGTACTGGCTCATCAGGTCGGAGTTCATGCCGATCAGGCGGACCGGGAGGGCGTCGCAGATGAACTCCTTCTCGATGTCGACCGCATCGCGGATGATCTTTTCGATCGTGGCCTTCGGCAGCTTGTTGACCAGGTGCCGGGTGTAGAGCAGGCAGGCGAAATCGCAGTGCATGCCCTCGTCGCGGGAGATGAGCTCGTTGGAGAAGCTCAGGCCCGGCATGAGGCCGCGCTTCTTGAGCCAGAAGATGGAGCAGAAGCTGCCGCTGAAGAAGATGCCTTCCACGGCGGCGAAGGCGACAATGCGCTCGGCGAAGCTGCCGTTCTCGATCCACTCGAGGGCCCAGTCCGCTTTCTTCTTGACGCAGTCGAGGGTCTCGATGGCGTTGAAAAGCTTGTTCTTCTCCTCCTTGTCCTTGATGTAGGTGTCGATCAGGAGGGAGTAGGTCTCCGAGTGGATGTTCTCCATCATGATCTGGAAGCCGTAGAAGAACTTGGCTTCCGTGTATTGGACCTCGGCGACGAAGTTCTCGGCGAGGTTCTCGTTGACGATGCCGTCGGAGGCCGCGAAGAAGGCGAGAATGTGCTTGATGAAGTAACGCTCGTCGTCATTCAGCTTCTCGCTCCAATCGACGAGGTCGGCGGCGAGATCAATCTCCTCGGCGGTCCAGAAGCTGGCTTCCGACTTCTTGTAGAAGGCCCAGATGTCGTCGTGCTGAATCGGGAACAGAACGAATCGGTTCGGGTTGTCTTCCAGAATCGGCTCGGTCACCGCCGTGTTCTCGGGCAGGACGGCGTCGATGGACATCTGTCCCGATTCCTCTTGGCCAAGAGCCGTGGTCATGCCTTCATTCTGGTCCTGCGGGGTGCCGTTCTGCTCGTCGATCATGGAGAGGATTTCTGGAGTGTTCGTTTTCAATGTCTTGCCCTCGGGAACCTTTTCCGAAAGGGCGGACTTCAAATCTGCAGAGGGGTTTGGGGTTGGGCAATCCGAAAGGATGAACAGGCGGGTTCTTTTGTCAACACGATGTTGAGCCAGGCCCTTTAGGCACTGATAATCAGACACTTGATTTGTTAATATGGGCGTAGGTGGACGATCGGCGTGCATGGGGGAAACCGGATGTCCGGGAACAATCAGACTCCGCGTCAGGCCTTGATTTGGTCACAACCTTTGGGAAGGATTCGAGCGCCGTTGGCCCTTAATTTTGTCCACATCCCTTGCGCGGCATTGCATTGTGCCGCATACACTGAACCGGGATGACCTGACCCACATGATTGGAGCCTTCAACAAGATCGTCAAGCGCCTCGTCGGAGACAAGGCCGCTTCGGACGTGCAAGCCATCCAGCCGGCGATTGACGCCATCAAGTCGTTTGACTCCGACATGCAGTCCCTCTCCGCGGACGGACTGCGCGAGCGGAGTCGCGACCTGCGATCCCGGATCCTCTCCCACGTGGAGGGCCTCGTGTCCGAATCGGACCAATTGAAGGCGCAGGTGGCGGCCAACCCCGCCATGTCCTTTGAGGCGAAGGAAGCCCTGTACGACCAGATCGACGGTCTGGAGAAGGACATCGATGCCGGTCTCGAGGAGATCCTGGAAGAGGTGATGCCGGAGGCCTTCGCCGTGCTGAAGGAGACGGCGCGCCGGTTTTCGGCGGATGGCGATGTGGACGTGGCCGCCACGGACATGGACCGCGACCTCGCTGCTGCCCGTGACTTCGTGCGCATAGAAGGAGACCGGGCGCATTGGGCAAGTCAATGGAACGCGGCCGGATCCACGGTTGAGTGGAACATGGTCCACTACGACGTCCAGCTCATCGGCGGTGTGGCCCTTCACCGGGGCAAGGTGGCCGAGATGCAGACGGGGGAGGGCAAGACGTTGGTGGCCACACTGCCCGTTTTCCTCAACGCCCTGACCGGCCGGGGAGTCCACCTCGTGACCGTGAACGACTATCTCGCCCGCCGGGACTGCGAATGGATGGGCCCCATCTTCCAGTTCCACGGGTTGACCGTGGACTGCATCGACCGGCACCAGCCGAATTCGGAGCAGCGCCGGGCGGCCTATCGCTGCGACATCGTCTACGGCACCAACAACGAGTTCGGCTTCGATTACCTCCGGGACAACATGGCCATGCGCCCGGACCAGCTCGTGCAGCGCAAGCACCATTATGCGATCGTGGACGAGGTGGACAGCGTCCTCATCGACGAGGCGCGGACCCCGTTGATCATTTCCGGTCCCACACCCAAGGGCGATGAGCACGAATTCGAGCAGCTCAAGCCGAAGGTGGTCCAGCTCGTCCAGAAGCAGCGCCAGGCGGTCAACGGATTCATCACGGAGGCCAAGAAGAAGCTCGGTACGGACGGGGCCGACAAGGAGACCGTCCGCACTGGGGGACTCGCCCTATTCCGTGCCCACCGCGGCCTGCCCAAGACGAAGTCGCTCATCAAGTTCCTGAGTGAGGAGGGCATTCGCCAGCAAATGCTCAAGACCGAGGCGTACTACCTGCAGGACAACAAGCGCGCCATGCCGGAGGCCGATGAGGAGCTCTTCTTCGTCATCGACGAGAAGCAGAACCAGGTCGAATTGACCGAGAAGGGCATCGCGACCCTGACGGCCAACATGGAGGACGACCACTTCTTCACCATGCCCGATGTCCCCGGCACGCTCGTGGCCATCGACGGGTCCGACGACTCGGATGCGGTGAAGCAAGAGAAGCGGGAGGCGCTCTTCCGCGAGCAGGGGGTGAAATCCGCCCGCCTCCACACGATGAACCAGCTGCTCAAGTCGTACGCCCTGTTCGAGAAGGACATCGACTACGTGGTGATGGACAACAAGGTCAAGATCGTCGACGAGCAGACCGGCCGCATCATGGAGGGCCGCCGCTACTCCGACGGATTGCACCAGGCCATCGAGGCCAAGGAGGGCGTCCGCATCGAGGCCGCGACCCAGACGTACGCCACCATCACGCTCCAGAATTACTTCCGGATGTACCACAAGCTGGCCGGCATGACCGGCACGGCTGAAACGGAGGCCCAGGAGTTGTGGGACATCTACAAGCTCGACGTGATGTCCATCCCGACCAACCGGCCCATCGCCCGGCGGGACGAGGAGGACCTGGTCTTCAAGACGCAGCGGGAGAAGTACAACGCGGTCATCGACGACGTCGTCAAGCTGCGGGACGCCGGCCGCCCGGTGCTCGTCGGCACCACGACGGTCGAGGTCAGCGAGCTGTTGAGCCGCATGCTGGACATGCGGAAGATTGACCACCAGGTGCTCAACGCGAAGCGCCACCAGGCCGAGGCCGAGGTGGTGGCCAAGGCGGGCCAGCCCGGGGCCGTGACGATCGCCACCAACATGGCCGGTCGGGGAACCGACATCAAGCTGACCGAGGGGGTCAAGGCCGCGGGCGGTTTGGCCATCATTGGTACGGAGCGCCACGACAGCCGCCGGGTGGACCGCCAGTTGCGTGGCCGTTCCGGACGTCAGGGGGACCCTGGCAGCAGCCAGTTCTACGTGTCCCTCGAGGACGATTTGATGCGCCTCTTCCAGAGCGAGCGGGTCTCCAAGATGATGGACCGGCTCGGCCATCAGGAGGGCGAAGTCATCCAGCACTCCATGATCACCAAGTCCATCGAGCGCGCCCAGCGCAAGGTGGAGGAGAACAACTTCGGAGTCCGGAAGCGTCTGCTCGAATACGACGACGTGATGAACAGCCAGCGGGAGGTCATTTACCGCCGCCGCCGCAACGCTCTCCATGGGGAGCGTCTGAAATTCGACATCTCGGGCATGTTCTACGAGCTGTCGGACCAGCTCATCGGTGAGTTCGCCCCCTCCAAGGACTTTGACGGACTCCGGATCCGGAGCCTCGCCGAGCTCGGTGTCGACCCCCCGTTCCCGGCTGCGGAGTTCGGCATCGGTGCCCCGGAGGCCCAGGTCCAGTCCCTGCACGGCACGGCCGAGAAGCATTACCATGACCGCATGGCCTCCCTCGCTGCGCACGCCCATCCGGTGATCCAGCGCGTCTATGAGGACGATTCGAATCAATTCGTCAACATCGCCGTGCCCTTTACCGACGGACGGCGCAACATGCAGGTGCTCGCCAACATCCAGGATGCGGTGGACAGTTCCGGCACCTCCCTCGTCGACGAGCTCGAGAAGTCGGTGGTCCTCGGTGTGCTCGACCAGCTGTGGAAGGAGCACCTTCGCAACATGGATGACCTCCGCTCCAACGTGCAGCACGCCCGTTTCGAGCAGAAGGACCCGCTCCTCATCTACAAGTTCGAGTCCTACGAGCTCTTCAAGCACATGGTGCAGAAGATGAACCAGGACGTGGCCAGCTTCCTGCTGAAGTGCCAACTACCAAGCCAACCTGACGAGGTTAAGCGTGCTCAAGGAGCCCGGCCCAAGGAGCCAGCCCGTGTGCAGACCACTAAGCAAGGGGTGCAGAATCTCAACGAGCAGCGTATGGCGGCAGCTCGAGCCCATGCGGTGCAGGGGGGGCAATCTCGTCCCGGAGTAAGAGCAGGTGCTCCTGGAATGCCGCCTCCGCCACCTCAGCCTACCCAACCAATTCGTAGTGAGAAGAAATATCGTCGCAACGACATCGTCACCATTCGCCGAGGGTCAGAAGTGCAAGAGTTGAAGTACAAAAAGGCGGAACCTCTGCTTGCCCAAGGCTGGCAGATCCAGGATTGACAGCATTGGTTTGACTCATTGGATGGCGTCGAGCAGGGTGATGAACCCGATTGGGCCCTCCCAGATTGATTTCAGGGCATCGCGCGCCGAGGCCAACGTGGAGCCGGTTGTGACCACATCGTCCAGGAGGAGACATCCGTCCAACCCATTCGACCAAGTGGAATCGAGGGTAGGGTCCGGGATGTACAGGTCCTTCGTGCTGCGGATGCGCTGATGCCGATTGAGTTGGGTCAGGGACCGGCCTGAACGGGGGCGAATCAAGACGTCGGAGATGGTCATTCCGGTGACTTCTGCCCAGCCTTGGGCCAGCGCCTCGCTCTGGTTGAAGCCCCGTTGCCGTTGCTTTCTCCGGTGAAGCGGAATGGGGACGACGGTCCAATGGGCTGGTTCGATTCCCAAGGGGGTCCATTCCGTCGCCATGGCCCGTCCCAGCTGGACTCCCACATCGCTCCGGACTCCATATTTCAGGCTGTGTACGAGTCGGGATTCGAGCCGGTCTGGCCCGTTTCTGAGCCAGGCCCAGCCGTGACACCAGCGCTCAGGCTCGTCGAAACGCAGTCGGGGATCGGTTGGGCATCGAGTCCAGGAGAAGGCGCAGGGACTGCACCACTCGTCTTCTTCCCGGGTCAGCACTCCATGACAGGAAGCACACCGCCGAGGAAGGAGGACCGCTTCCAGCGCGCGGCCGGTTTCCCGGATCCAATGGAGGGCGAGGCGGCGGGCCATGTTGCGGGCAAGATGGTCGGGCCCGATGCCCCACCCACGGTGGTCATGTGCCCATCGCGGTTTTCTTTGCTCCCGTGAAATATGGCAAGGTTCCAGACGAGGAGCGGGACATGGTCTTGCCCGGGGTGGATTTCTCCCTGCCGGAGGACCATGCAGACACGGTGGCGGGATTGGCTGCCGGCTTCGGTGCCGGTCCCCTCGAGGTGCGGGCGGGGGGCACCATGTGGACCATTCGCCCCTGGCGCGGGAGCGTGTATCCCGCCAAGGCCCCGCAACGAACGTGGCCCGTGCACTACGGGGCGGCCTTCGGGACCATTGAACTCAACGCCACACACTACCGCATCCATCCGCCGGAACGGATGGCCGAATGGGCGGAGGGCATGCCGGCCGATTTCCGGTTCTGCGCCAAGTTCCCCGCCATCATCACGCACTACCGGCGTTTCAACGATTGCGTCGGTCCGACCGATGATTTCCTCGCGGGGCTGGACGCGCTCGGGGGCAAACGGGGCCCGTCGTTCATCCAGTTGCCGCCACATTTCGCGCCCCACCACGGGGACCGGTTGGTGGAGTACTTGCGCCAATGGCCCCGGGAATTCGAGGCCGCCGTGGAGTTCCGCCATCCCGGCTGGTTCGAGGGCGGACCAGAGGCCGAGCGGGTCTGGGCGGCGATGGGAGAACTGGGCATCGGCGCGGTCATCAGCGACACGGCGCTGCGCCGGGATGCCGTGCACATGCGGATGACGGCGCCGTTTCTCCTCCTGCGGTTCGGGGGCTACGAAGGCGACCCCTCCGACCGGAAGCGCCTGGCGGATTGGTGCGATCGGCTGGCGGTCTGGCACGAACAGGGCCTGAAATCGGTGGACCTTCTGGTGCACCAGCCCGACAGTGTCCACACCCCGGAGACCTGTCGCTTGTTTGCCGAGCTCGCCAGGGAGCGCCTCGGTGTGGAGGTGCGGACCCCGGTGCCCACCTTGTTTTGACGGTTCTTCGGTCCAGAGTGGCCGAAGCGCGCTCTTGAAGAACGAACTTCGTTGCCATGTCCTCTTCGACTGCTTTCGACCGAAACGCCTCCCGGGCGGAGCGCTATGACCAGCTGGACCTGCAGTGTGGTCCCCTGCTGGAGGACAGGGATGCCGTGGCCAATCAGGCCAATTTCGCGGCCATTGTCCACGCCGCGTTCGGCTGGCATTGGGTCGGGTTCTACCGGGTGGTGGGCGATGAGCTTGTGCTCGGCCCGTTCCAGGGTCCGGTGGCGTGCACCCGGCTGCCGCGAGGGCGGGGTGTCTGCGCGGCGGCCTGGGAACGGAAGGAGGCGGTCCTCGTCCCCGACGTGGAGGCCTTTCCGGGGCACATTGCCTGCAGTCCGCTGAGCCGGAGTGAGGTGGTGCTGCCCGTTCGCGATGCGCACGGTGCGGTGCGGGCCGTTTTCGACATCGACAGCAGCACCGTGGAGGATTTTGACGCCGCGGATGTGGCGCGTCTTCAAGGGCTCCTCGATGCTCATTCCCAACGCCTGATTCCCGAGGCCGATGCGTGAGGGAAATCGGGTGCCGGTGTGGTTGGCGTTGGCCCTCCTGTTTGCAGGGGGGTGCGCCCAAGTGGGGTCTCCTGATGGGGGCGCCAAGGATGACGCACCACCCGTCGTGGTGTCGGCTTCGCCTGCTTTCGGGACAACGGAGTGGTCCGGCACCGTGCTCAAGCTGACCTTCGATGAGTTCGTCCAGGTCCAGGATGCCCGCAATCAGGTCCTGGTCTCCCCGCCGCTGCCAGAGTCGCCGCGAGTCCTCGTCAAGGGCCGGTCGATCGCCGTGGACCTGGGGGGCGGGCTTGCTCCGGACCGAACCTACGTCGTCCAGTTCGGCAATGCCATTCGCGACCTGAGGGAGTCCAATGTGGCAGCGGGCCTTCAGCATGTGTTCGCCACGGGAAGCCGTCTGGATTCCGGGCGCGTGGCGGCACGGGTGGTCGAGGCTTGGACCGGGGAACCGGGCGTGGGAGCGCGGCTCCTGCTCTACCGAGACTCCCTGCCGATGGGCATTCTCGATCCGGCCCTGCCGGATTCCCTGCGGCCCCTTCCTGACTACGTTGGCCTCGTCGGGGACAGTGGATCCGTGGAGATCGGATTCCTGCCTGACGGCGCTTTCTCCATGGTGGCGCTGAGCGATGCCAATGGCAACTACCGGCCGGATGTCGGCGAGCCGGTGGCCTGGTGGGCCGATGCGATTCCGACGCTCGATTCGATGGCGACCGAGCCGCTCCTCCGAATGGATGCACCACCGGTGCAGCCGGCGACCTATCTGTCCGGGATGCGCGTGGACTCCAGCGGATATTGGAGGGCCAAACTCGAAGGGTGGGCAGACCTGAAGGCCGGTCCCGACGGGTGGTCGGAACAGGAATTGGACGTGGCAATCGCCGGTCCAGGGGACACAGTGAAGGTCCATGTGGAAGGGGACAGCCTGTGGGCTGAACTGCCGGGTTTCCAGCCGGATGATGCGCCCGGAACTTGGCGCCTGCTCCATCCGGCCGGGGTGGACTCCCTCCGGTTTCGGGAGGTGGAATCGGCGGCCGTGCCGAGGGTGGCAGAACGGGCGGAGAGCAAGGTCAATGCCGGTGAGGCTTGGTCGGTGCGGTGGGCTCCGCGCCCCGATGGGCTGGACACGGCGTTGTGTTTGGGGACCGTCGTCAAAGGCGAGGATACATTGGCTCTGGATCTCTCCCGGCTCACGTTGGAGGGAAACCGCCTGCAGTGCACGCCCTTGGCCCCCGGTTCTCGATGCGATTTGGAGCTGCTTCCCGGAGCCATCAGCCGCAGGGGCAAAGTCAATGCGGACACCCTGGCCTTCCGATGGGCGACCCTGACCGACACGGATGTCGGTTCGCTCGTATTGGTGGGAGACTCCTTGGAAGCCCAGATGGACCACCGCATGGTGTTGGTGCTCACCACTTCCACGGGGGAGCCGTTGTACGACCGTCGTTCGGACGGGGAGGGGCGCTTCTTGGATCTGGATCCGGGCCGCTATGGCCTCGTGGCCATCGACGATGTGGATGGAAACGGCCGCTGGACCGGAGTCGACCCGGCGGCGATGCGCGCACCGGAAGGGGTCACGGTCGTGTCGACCGACATCGAGGTGCGCGCCGGATGGGAGGTGGAATTGGTCCTGCCGATTCTTCCACGTCCTTGATTTGAAGACCCGCTCCCAGGCACCGGTTTGGGCCTGTTTTGCGTTCTATTTTTGAGAGAATGCGCGGATTGCGTTGGATTTTGGCCTGTTGGCTGGCGTTCTGCTGGGCATCGGATTCGTTGGGACAGGACCCCTGTGTCTCGACCGGAAATGGATTGCCCTACGTCTCGACCAACCCCAATTACGTCTGTGAGGCGCTTGATGCCTTCGTCTACATCAACGTCGCTCAAGGCTACGCCAATCCGTCCGATGCGGCCCCGGAGAACTTCAACTTCAGCTGGTATCCGTTTGACCTGCTCGGGGGGACGGACACGCAGAGTTTCGAGATGGTCTTCGACAGCACCGTGACCATCTGGTGCGTGGCGCAGGACCTGCAGAACAACTGCATCTGGACCGACACCATCACCGTGCAGGTGGAAGCTGCCGTCGACATCGGGTTGCCCAACGACACCCTCGTCTGCGACCTCAATGGGTTCACCCTGCAGCCGTCCGCCGAGGCGCAGGCGATGCCGGGCATCTCGTGGAATTGGGAGCCCTCGTTGCTTCTGCTCGACGCCCAGACCGCCACGCCCCAGCTCCTGATCGATGCAGACCAGTGGTACCACGTGACGGCCACGACCCCGGCCCCGGGCAACTGCACCTACGAGGACAGCATCTTCGTGACGGCCAATGTGGCCCAGATCGAGCTCGGCCCGGACCAACAGCTGTGCGAGGGGGAAACGGTGGACCTGAATTGCGGAATCAACCCCAACGCCGAGGACATCGAATGGAGCACGGGCGATTCCATCCAGACCATCACCGTGGACACCAGCGGTGTGTATTGGGTCACGGCGTCCAACCCGGCGGGCTGCGTGCGGACGGACACGGTCACCATCGACATCTTCGACAACCCCGTGATTGCGTTGCAGGCCGGCAGTGCCGCCTGTGAAGGCCAGCCTGTGGAGCTGACCGCCAACGTCACGGCCGACACCACCGTCGCCGGTGTCGGGTGGTCCACCGGGGAGGCCGGCACGACCATCACCGTCACCGGTCCGGGCCTGTACGAAGCCATCGCCGTCACGGTCACGGGCTGCACCGGTTCCGCATCCGTTTCCCCGGATTTTCTGCCCTCCCCGGAGCCGGACCTCGCTGCCGACACCACGCTCTGCTTGGAGGAGGAGGGGCCAATCTGGGTGGACGTGAGCCAGCCCGATGTGGCTTACCAATGGTCTACCGGAGGCGACCAGCCGGGCGCCTTGCTGTCCGAGGCTGGGATCTACACGGTTACCCTGACCCTGTTGGCCAACGGCTGCCAGGATTCAGCCAGCATCGAGCTCATCGATTTCTGCCCGCAGGACAGCGTCTTCTTCCCCAATGCGTTCACCCCGGATGGGGACCTCGTCAACGACCGGTTCGGTGGATTCGCCGAGTCCATCGGCACCTTTCAGCTGGCCGTCTTCAACCGCTGGGGCGTGGAGGTCTTCCGGAGCGAGGAGCTGGACGAGCACTGGAATGGCCGCCTGCCCAATGGTGAATTGGCGCCCGGCGGGATGTATGGTTATCGAGCGGTTTGGAGACCGCTGGCCGAGGACGGCGTGACCAATCTGCAGTTCCGCGAGAAGGTCGGAACCGTGACCCTCATTCGTTGACTTCGAGCAACCGGTTGACGTTGCCCAAGGTGCCGAACACCACGAGCGTGTCCGTTTCCTGCACCGTGGTGTCGGGTCGGGGAATGCCGATGAGGTGCTCCTGGTCCTGCCCCTGTTCGCTGTAGGTGCGGCGGATGGTGATGAGGCGCAACTCGTAGCGATTGGTGAGGTCGATGTCTCCGAGGGTGCGTCCGACGCATCCGGTCGGGGCCTTGATTTCGGCGATTTCGTAATCGTCGGGAAGCTCGAGGAAGCCTCGAAGGTTGGGGTTCATGAGCCGCTCGGCGACGATGCCGGCGAACTCGGTTTCCGGGGCGAGGATCTCCTCGACGCCCAGCTTGCGGAGGATGCGTTCCTGGTCGCGGCCTGACGCTCGGACGATGACCCGGGGAATGCCGAGGTCCATGAGATTCAGCGTGGTCAGTACGGTCGCCTCGAAGTTCTCTCCGATGGCCACCACGGCGGCGTCCATGCCTTCGAGCTTCTGGCTGCGCAGGGCTTTGGGGTCGGTGGAGTCCATGGTGATGGCGATGGCCACATCGTCGGCGACCTGCTCGACGCGTTCTTCCACGCAGTCGATGGCGAAGACCTCGGCCCCGCGGCCAGCCATTTCGAGGGCGATGCGGGAACCGTATTTGCCGATTCCGATCACCACATAGCGCATGCTCTTCATGGGTGCAATCTACTTCGCCGCGCGGAGGCCCTCCTCGAGGAGGACGAGGAATCGGGCCACGTCCGCAAACCGATTGTACATCGGAACCGGGGCGAGGCGGATCACGGCGGGCTCTCGCCAGTCCACAATGACGCCCCGTGCGGTCAGGTGGTCGAAGAGCGCCTTGCCTTGTCCGTGGGCGACGACGCTGAGTTGGCACCCTCTCGCCTCCGGGTCTTTGGGGGTCAGAATTTCGAGTTTCGCCCCCGTCGAGGCGGCGACGCTGTGAATGCCGCGCTCGAGAAAGGCGGTCAGGGCCACGCTCTTCTCCCGGAGCCGATCCATGCCGGCTTCCCGGAATTCGGCCAGGGACGCCAGCAGGGCGGCCATGTTGAGCACCGGCGCATTGGACGTCTGCCATCCTTCGGCGCCGGGCATCAGGTCGAAGTCGGGCTCCATCAGAAACCGGCGGCTCGCCGAGTGGCCCCACCACCCTTCGAGGCGGGGGAGGTCCGGTCGGTTTTCATGCCGCTCGTGAACGAAGGCACCCGCCGTACAGCCGGGGCCGCCATTGAGGTATTTGTATCCACACCAGCAAGCGAAGTCGACGTCCCAATCGTGCAGTTGGAGCGGCACGTTGCCCACGGCGTGGGCGAGGTCGAAGCCACAGGTGGCGCCCACCGCATGGGCGGCAGCGGTGATGCGCACCATCGGCATCCATTGGCCGGTGTAGTACTGCACGCCACACAGCATCACACAGGCGAGGCGGTCGCCCTCTTGGGCGATGCGGGCTTCGATGTCCTCCGTCCGAAGGGTGTGTTCTCCCTCCCGCGGAGCGAGTTCGATGAGGTGGTCTTCCGGGTTGAGGCCGTGCAGCCGCAATTGGGACAGGGCGGCATACCGGTCACTCGGGAAGGCGCCCTCCTCGATCATGAGCTTGGTGCGCTTCCCGTCGGGCCGGTAGAAGGACACGAGGAGAAGATGCAGGTTGACCGTCAGGGCGTTCATGGCCACCACCTCCCGCGGTCGGGCACCGACGAGCATGGCCAGGTCCTCGGTGGCGAAGTTGTGGTAATCGACCCAGGGTCGCCGTCCGTGGAAATGCCCTTCCACCCCGAAGGTGCGCCAGTCCTCGAGCTCCCCTTCGATGAAGGTGGCCGCTTGCTTGGGCTGGAGGCCGAGGCTGTTGCCCGTGAAGTAGAGGACCTCTCCATCGCCGTGGGGCGGCATGTGGAACCGGTCCCGGAAGGGGGCCAATGGATCCGCAGCGTCGCGCTCTCTCGCTTCGGCGATGAAGGCATCGGCTTCAGACCAGTTCGTCGTGACAGGGGGCATGGAGGTCGCGGTTCTCGGCCGACAAAGGAAGGGTTCCAGCGGCCATCGGCGCTAATTTCGCACTGAAAGCCACGTCATGTCCGAGACCCCCCACACCCGAGTCCGCAGTGCTGAACTGTTCGAGGAGGCCAAGCGCCGATTCCCCGGTGGCGTGAATTCGCCCGTCCGCGCCTTCGGGGCCGTCGGGGGAACGCCCCTCTTCGTGGACCGGGGGGAGGGCGCCCACATCTGGGACGCCGACGGGCAGTGCTACATCGATTTCTGCTGCTCCTGGGGCCCGCTCATCCTCGGACACGCCCACCCCGTGGTGCAGGACCGCATCCTGCGGGCCGTGAAGGACGGCACCTCCTTCGGCACGCCGACGCGCCTCGAGAATGAGCTCGGTGGGATGATCCTCGACCATCATCCCTACGCCGAACGCATCCGCTTCGTGTCCAGTGGAACGGAGGCGGCGATGAGCGCCATCCGGTTGGCCCGCGGTGTGACCGGCAAGAACAAGATCCTCAAGTTTGACGGCTGTTACCATGGTCACGTGGACGCCTTGCTCGTCAAGGCGGGCAGCGGACTGGCGACCCTGGGCACCTCGACGTCCGCCGGTGTTCCCGAGGCCTACGCCAGAGAGACGCTTGTGCTCCCGCTCAACGATCTGGACGCTCTCGAGGCGACGATGAAGGAGCACGCGGATGACCTCGCGGTCGTGGCCATCGAGCCCATTCCGGCCAACAACGGTCTCCTCATCCAGGACGCGTCCTTCCTTCAGGGCGTGCGGGACCTGTGCGACCGGTACGGGGTGCTGTTGCTCTTCGACGAGGTGATCAGCGGGTTCCGGGTGGCCTTCGGCGGGGCGGCGGAGTACTACGGCATCCGCCCGGACGTCATGGCCTTCGGCAAGATCATCGGAGGGGGCATGCCGGTTGGAGCCTATGCCGCTTCGGCGGAGATCATGGAGAACGTCGCTCCGGTCGGCCCGGTCTACCAGGCCGGAACCCTGAGTGGCAATCCGGTGGCCATGGCCGCGGGAGCCGGACAATTGTCCGTGTGCCTGCAGCCCGGATTCTACGAGGATCAGGAGCGCCGCACGCGCCGGTTGGTGGACCCGATCCTCGACCACGCGGAGCGAAAGGGACAGCCGCTCCGCATCTTCACGCGGGGCAGCATTTTCTGGCTGGCCTTCAGCGACCGCATCCACATCCGCCGGAGCAGCGAAATCGATCCGGACAGCATGGCGCACTTCAGCCGCCTGCACGCGGCCCTGCTGGAGCGCGGGGTCTATCTCGGTCCGTCCGGCTACGAGGTCGGATTCGTTTCCGCGGCCCACACCGATGAGGTCATCGACGAGGCGGCCTCGGCCTTCACGGACGCCCTCGACGCGGTCTTCGGCTGATTCAGCGGAGCAGAAGGAAGGCCGCGTCGGCGATGAGCAGCGCGTCCAGCAGGCCGTAGTAGCCTAGGGGCCGGTCCTCGCGAGCGGCCAGCACGGCGACGGCCATGGCGGCTGGCCCGAGGAGGGCGTTCCATCCCGGGGTCGGTTGCAGCGCCCAACGCAGGAGGCCCGCTGCGATGAGGAACATCAGCCCCAGGACCCGCGTGCCGACCGGCCCGAGCAGTTGGGGCCAGGTACACATGCCGTCCGGGTCCCATCGACGGTCGCGCAGATCGAACGGCAGGGTCAGGGCGGCGATGATGAGGAACCGCTCTCCCCAGAGGAGGACCGTGCCCTCCGGCAATCCAGACTCCATTCCCGACGCCCACCAGAGGGGCCACAGGGCGGTGATGGTCGCCCAGGCTCCGGCAATCCACAGCATTTTGATCCCGGGAATCCGGCGGAGGGACTGACGGATGCCGCGCTCTCCTGGAAGTCCGGCATAGAGGACCGTGATGGCGGCACACGTGGCCAGCAGCGCGGTCGGTGCGCTGAGCCAGGCCGAGGGTGTGGCGCGGAGGCCAGCGACCGTCAGGAGGAGAGGGGCCGAGGCCAGGGGGAGCAACAGCAGGGCGACGCGCCGGATGCGGGACCAGTGGTGGCGATGCCAGGCCAGGTGGTCCGATCGTAGGCCGTCGGGCCGGGTGGATTTGACATGCCGCTGCCAGGTGTAGGCCCACCAGGTGGCGCTGCCCACGCCGAGGGCGAAGGCCCATGCCGCTGGTCCGCTGAGGCCGGTTCCACCCAGCGCGAGGGAGCCCAGGACGCAGGCCGCGGCGGCCGCGGAGATGACCGCGTTGGACCAGAGCAGATTCCGGGCATTCATGGACCGGAAAATTAGAGTAGCCCACACGGATGAAACGATTATGAACACACGGGTCATCAGGGTGTTGAACCGGTCTATTTTTGTCTTTTCCACCATACATCGCATGGCATCCGGAGCATTCGTCCAACGTCACCTCGGTCCGAGGGAGGAAGAACAGATCAACATGTTGTCGGCCACCGGCCACGACTCCATGGCCGCCCTCATCGCGAGGACCGTGCCCATGGCCATTCTGAGTGAGGGCCGGATGGCCCTGCCGGAGGCGATGTCCGAGTCGGCCTATCTTGAACACATCGACCAGGTGGCCTCGAAGAACACGCTCTTCCGCAACCACATCGGCATGGGATACCACCCGACGGAGGTGCCCAGCGTGATCCGCCGCAACGTCATGGAGAATCCGGGCTGGTACACGGCCTACACGCCCTATCAGGCGGAGATTGCCCAGGGTCGTCTGGAGGCGTTGCTGAATTTCCAGACCATGGTCTGCGAGCTGACGGGCATGGAGCTGGCCAATGCCAGCCTGCTCGACGAGGCGACCGCCGCGGCGGAGGCCATGACCATGCTCTTCAATGCCCGGAGCCGAAAAGCCGCCAAGGCCGGGGTAAACCGGTTCGTCGTGTCCGACGGGGTGTTCCCGCAGACGTGGGCCGTGCTCCGGTCCCGTGCGGCCCACCTCGGCATCGACATCGAACAGCGTCGGGATTCCGATCTCGGACTCGACGATGCCACCTTCGGCCTGTTCGTCCAATACCCGGATGACCAGGGTCGGGTCGAGCCCCTGGCCGACACGATCGCCAAGGCGCATGCGATGGAGATCCGGGTCGTTGTGGCCACGGATCTACTCGCCTGTGCCCTCGTCCAGTCACCCGGTTCGATGGGCGCGGACGTGGTCGTCGGCAACAGCCAGCGTTTCGGCGTTCCGATGGGCTACGGAGGTCCTCACGCCGCCTTCTTTGCCACGCGTCTGGATTTCAAGCGCAATGTTCCCGGTCGCGTCATCGGCGCCTCGGTGGATCGGATGGGCAACGTGGCCTACCGCATGGCCCTCCAGACCAGGGAGCAGCACATCCGCCGCGACAAGGCGACCTCCAACATCTGTACCGCCCAAAGCCTGCTCGCCGTCATGGCCAGCATGTATGCCGTCTACCATGGTCCCGATGGGCTGCGTCACATTGCGGAGCGCGTGCACGGTTGGGCCACGGCCCTCGCCGAGGCGGGCCGGGCGGCCGGCGTCGAGCCGGTCCACATCCGGTTCTTCGACACGGTGGTCTTCGCCATGGAGGACATCGGAGCCGTCATGGAGCGGGCCCAGCGCAAGCGCATCAACCTGCGGTACTTCCCCGATGGGGTGCACGTGGGGGTCGCCTTCCACGAGTGCACGCTTCCCCAGGATTTCTCCGACCTCTGCGAGGTGCTCGGATTCCAGACCGTGCCCGCGCCGGGCAGTGTGGCCTCGCCGCTTGAAGGGATGACCCGCGCCGTGGACTTCCTGCACCATCCGGTGTTCAACAGCCATCGCTCGGAGACCGCCATGATGCGGTACCTCAAGCACCTCGAGAACAAGGACCTGTCGCTGACCCATGCGATGATTCCGCTCGGGTCGTGCACCATGAAGCTGAATGCGGCCACGCAGCTTCTGCCCATCGGCTGGGCGCCGTTTGCCCAGTTGCACCCCTTCTGCCCGCCGGAGCAGGCCGCCGGAACCCGCGAGATGATCGCTGACCTCGAGCGGTACCTCTGCGAAATCACCGGGTTCTCCGGCATGAGCCTGCAGCCCAACAGCGGGGCGCAGGGGGAATACACCGGATTGCTCGTCATCCGCGCCTACCATGCCGCCCGCGGCGAATCCCACCGGGACATCTGCCTCATCCCTTCCTCTGCCCACGGCACCAACCCCGCCTCCGCGGTCATGTGCGGCATGAAGGTCGTCGTGATCGGATGTGACAAGCACGGCAACATCAACCTCGACGAGCTCAAGGAGAAGGCCGCTGAGCATGCCGACCGCCTCGGTGCCCTGATGATCACCTACCCGTCTACGCATGGGGTGTTCGAGGACCACATACTCGAGGTCACGAAGACCGTGCACGAGCATGGGGGTCAGATCTACATGGATGGGGCCAACATGAATGCCCAGGTGGGCCTGACGAGCCCAGGACGCATCGGGGCGGACGTCTGTCACCTCAACCTCCACAAGACCTTCGCCATCCCCCACGGTGGGGGAGGACCAGGGGTCGGTCCGATCGGGGTGGCGGAGCACCTCGTGCCGTTTCTGCCGGGCCATCCGCTCGACGCGGTCGGGGGCGACGAGGCCATTGACCCGGTGAGTGGTGCCCCGTTCGGCAGCGCCTTGATCCACTTGATTTCCTACGCCTACATCCGCCTGCTCGGTCCCGAGGGGCTGAAGCGGAGCACGGAGGTGGCCATTCTCAATGCCAACTATCTGCGCGCCAAGCTCGAGGGGCACTACGATGTGCTCTTCAAGGGCAATGCGGGCAACGTGGCCCACGAGATGATCATCGACTGCCGGCCGTTCAAGGCGACCGCGGGCATCGAGGTGACCGACATCGCCAAGCGCCTCATTGATTATGGGTTCCACGCGCCCACGGTCAGCTGGCCGGTGGCAGGAACCCTGATGATCGAGCCGACGGAGAGCGAATCGCTGGACGAGTTGGACCGCTTCGTGGAGGCCATGGTGGCCATTCGCGAGGAGATCCGGGCGATCGAGGAGGGGCGGTTTGACCGCGAGGACAATCCGGTGAGGATGTCCCCGCACACCGCGGCCGAGTTGACGGCTTCGGAATGGAGCCACAGCTACTCGAGGGAGGAGGCGGCCTTTCCCGTTCCGGTGATGCGGGAGCGCAAATTCTGGCCGGCTGTAGCCCGCGTGGACAACGCGCACGGGGACCGGAACCTCGTCTGCACCTGTCCGAGTGTGGAGCTCTACACCGAGCCTTTGGGCGTCTGAGTCGCGGACATTGGGTGTGCGGCGGGTTCGCGGGCTATATTCGCAACACGAATCCAACTCCACACAGAATGAAGCACCTCTACACCTTGGTCTTCGCGATGCTCACGATGAGCGTCGCCTTCGCTCAGGCGCCGGTCCGCGAATACGCCGGCCGCGCCGTGACTTCCCGCATCATGGAAGGCACGCATGTCGACTACACGCGCGACATCATTTACCAGAACTCCTTCGGGGATTGTTCCAACATCACCTTCACCAACGCCTACGACGAGGGCTACACTGACTACATCGACGGCATCAACTTCGAGTGCACCGATGAGGGTCCCTCCGGACCGTACAACGGCTGGGCTGGCGGTACCGCCAACTCCCCTGCTCCGGACCCCAACTTCACGACGGCCGATGACGGTTACGTGATGGTCGACTCCGACCTCTTCGGCGCCGAGGAGAACTACGCCGCCAGCTGGGTTGAGAACTGCTGGTTCACCATCGATGACCCGGTGGATTTCACTGGTCACCCCTTCGTGACGGTCGAGTTCGAGAACCGCTACCGTTGCTGGGACAACACCACCGACATTGAGCGCTGCTACCTCGAGGTTTCCCTCGACGGTGTCAACTGGCCCAACCCCGAGACCCTCGAAGAAGAGGAGGGCTACGTGGTCATCGACGACGACACGCTCACCGCCCGTTACGAGGTCTTCCCGACGTTCGAGCGTGCTGACGAGACCGACAACCCGACCACGATCCGGTTCGACATTGGTGACATCGCCGGTGACGAGGCCACGGTCTACTTCCGTTGGCGTTGGGTCGGTCAGTGGGGCTACGCCTGGATGATCGACGACTTCGTGGCCTTCGACACCCCGGCCAACGACCTCCGCATCGCCGACTACGTGAGCTTCACGGACTACCTCACCACTGGTCTCTGGGAGGCCCAGGTGTGGCCCGAGAGCCAGCTCCCCGCCCTCGACCTCGCCGTGGCCGTGACCGGTCTTGGTACCGCTGTTCAGACGAACTCCACCCTGACGGTGGCCGTCAACGGCAGCGAGGCTGACGGTGGCACGAGTGACGCCTTGGACATCGCCTACGGCCAGACCGACACGCTTCGCGTGCAGGGTTGGGCTGCTGGTGGACAGGGCACCTACACCTTCGACTACTCCGTGGCTGCCGACAGCACGGATGAGTACCCGGAGGACAACCTCGCCCAGCAGTCCATCGACGTGGTCGAGTTCCAGTACGGCCGTGACAACGGCGATTTCGTGGGCCAGACGCCGGCTGACGGTACCGTCGACTTCATCGCCGGTGTGCCGTACGACGTCGTGAACGACATGACCGTCTACGGCATTGACGTGGCCATCATGGACGGCTCCGACGTGGGCGCTGAGGTGGTTTGCCACCTCTTCGACTGGGTCGAGTGGAACAACGGCGGTGGCCAGTACGACGGACTCGTGTCCACCTCCGAGGAGGTGCAGCTCGAGGCTGACTTCCTGAACAGCGGTGACGGCGAGGTGTCCTGGTACACCTTCGCCCTCGAGGAGCCGTACGAGGCATTCTCCGGCGAGGCCCTCATGGCCTGCTTCGAGCACCTCGGTGGTGACAACGTCCAGATTGGAACGAGCACCCCGCAGTACGCCCAGACCGTCTTCATCTACGGTCCGTTCGGTACGGGCAGTGCCTACGATTGGTACTACACCACGAACTGCCCGATGATCCGCCTGAACCTGAACCCGGACGCCACGACCACCATGAGCGTGGACAACGTGGCCGGAGAAGGCTTCCAGCTCGGACGGGCTTACCCGAACCCCGCCACCGGCAACACCCGCATCGACTACACGCTCGATGCTGCGGCCGAGGTGACCTTTGAAGTGACCAGCATGACCGGTTCTATCGTGCGCCGCATGGACCTCGGTGTCCAACCCGCCGGAACCCAGCGTGCCGTCCTCGACCTCGAGGGCCTCACGGCTGGCATGTACACCTACACCATCACGGTGGACGGTGCCCGCGCCACGCGCAAGCTGATCATCAAGTAATTCGATCACCCAAGTGATCCAAGAAAGGGGGGCCATTGCGGCCCCCCTTTTTTCATCTCCAGACGCCTGAGGCAACGCGGAACGGAATGCGCGGGTTATTTTGGCGACCCAATTCACATCATGAAGCACATTCTTACCCTGGCCGCGTGTATCCTCGTGGCCTTCCAAGTCTCCGCCCAGCTGGCCACGGAACTCCCCCGCAAGGCCACGGAGCAGGAGCTCGAAACGAGCCGCCTCCTCGGACTGGAGGAAATCATGCGCGCTGAAGCCAAGGGCCTGCGTGGCGGTGGTGATTCCACCATCATCTTCTTCCACGAGGATTTTGCCAATGGCTTTGCCGGCAACAATGGTTACGGCGCCCTGACCGTGGAGGACACGAGCCCCGACGGCACAATCTGGCAATATGTCGACGCCTCCGGCGACGGTTATTACCAGGATGCCACGGCGTCCGGTGTCCAGCCGCCCGCCGGCGAATTCAGCACCAACATCGGTGCGTTGAACAGCGAGACCGCAGACAATGGCTGGATGGTCTTCGATTGCGATTACTACAACACCCCCATCTCCAGCGGAGTGGAGGATACTGAGGGTTACCTCAACCTTCCGACCCTGGACATGACCGAGCTGGAGAGTGTGGTCATCACCTGGGACCAGTACCTCCGCTACTGCTGCTACCCGTTCATCCCCATTTTCGTGGAGGTGAGTACGGACGGCGGTTCCACATGGACGTCTTTCGAGGCTGGTGGCACCTTCATCCCATCCGCCAACTCGGCCAGCGCGAACCCGCTGGTGACCGGGTTGGACATCAGCTGTGCTGCAGCCGGTGAGGCCGCGGTGGACATCCGCTTCGCCTACCGTCAGAACCCGACCACGGGAGCTGGCTACAGCCATTACTACTGGGGCATTGATGACATTCGCATCGAAGCCAACCCGGTGGCCAACGACCTTGAGCTCGTGCAGCTGACCAACGGTGACGTGTACTTCCTCTTCGAGTACCGCGTGACCCCGATGGATCAGGCCATCCCCGAGGCCGACGGCGGCGTGCTTGCCGGTGTGCTCTACCGCAACAGTGGTTACGCCGACCAAGAGAACTGCGTGATCACTGTGGAGGTCCTCGACGAGGCCGGCACGGTGCTCAGCACCACGGAGACGGCCCCCTTCACAGCCCCGTCCTTCGCCAACAACGAAAACTGCCCGGCCAATCCGCAGGACACGCTTTACATCGCCACGGGTTGGGAGCCCGAGACAGAGGGTCTGTACACCCTGCGCGCGTCGATGGCCAGCGACAGTGTGGCCGACGCCGGTTCTCTTGAGATGGACATGGAGTATACCGAGTGCGAATTCGGTCACGACAATGCCGGAACCCTGGATGTGGAGCTCGGACCGCGTTACGACGATGAGAACGAGTTCTACGAGCCCACCGGATACGGCAACCGCTTCACCTTCCACAACGAAGGGTCCACGCTGTACGGCCTGGCTGTCGCCTTCGGCCCCAGTCTGTCCTCCGGCATCGACTTCGAGATTCGTTGGATCGACCAGGACCCGGAAGTGGGCCTCAGCGACTCCCCGTATGAGTTCGCGGAGTTCACCTCCGACGCCAACTGGGCCGGTTCCGCCGCCAACCCCGTGTACTACCCGCTCGCCTTTGAGGACGAGATCGAGGTGTCCGTCGAGGGACTCGCTTCCCCCGGCTTCTATGCTGGTGCGGTCATCACCGAGTTCGACTGGGAGGACCAGCAACTGACGGTGCTCGGCAACGGCAACAGTGACACCGACAACAGCACCATCATCTACCAGCAGGCCGGCAGCGGTGACTTTGTGTGGTTCACGTCCCAGACGGCGACCCCGGCCATTCGCCTCATCACCTGCCCAGTGGTCAGCGTAGACGTGCTGGGGGCCTACAACGGCGTCCACCTCCAAGGCAATTACCCGAACCCGACCAATGGGGAGACTCGCTTCACCTTCACCTCGGATTGGGGTGGGGACTTCATGATCGAGCTCCGCGATTTGCAGGGTCGCCTCGTGGACGTCCTCGATCTGGGTGCCCGCCCGGCCGGCGAGCACACGGTGGTGTATGACGCCTCTGCCCTCGCAGATGGTATGTACACGTTCTCCCTGCTCACCGGCGATGCCCGCGTGACCAAGAAGATGCGCGTGCAGCACTGATTTCGCGTCGACAAGACGTGGGCGGCCCGCTCCCTGCATGGGGGGCGGGCCGCTATCTTTCGGGCCATGCAGAACTCGTCCGGAGGAGGATGGAAGGGCCGCTTGGCGCGCCCGTGGGCTGCGCGGGAGCGCCGGCGGGATTGGGCGCGCAATGCCGACCCCGCCGCGGCACAGGCCAGGGTGCTTTCCGACTTGCTCGAGACGGCCTCCGACACGGACTTCGGACGGGACCACGGGTTTGCGGAGATTGCCGCCCTGCCGGATGCAGCGGCCCGTGCGGCTGCCTTCCGCAAGGCCGTTCCCGTCCGGGATTACGAGGGACTCAAGGGCTACGTCGAACGGGTCGTGGCCGGGGAGCGGGATGTACTGTGGCCCGGCCTGCCCAAGTATTTCTGCAAGACGTCCGGCACCACATCCGGGGCCAAGTACATCCCCCTGACCGAGGACAGTTTGCCCAACCACATCGGGGCGGCCCGCCGGGCCCTGTTGCACCATGTCGCCCGTACGGGAAGTGCGCAATTTGTCGGGGGCAAGATGATTTTCCTGCAGGGCAGCCCGACCCTGACCGACACGGAAGGGGGAGTGCCGCTTGGCCGGCTCAGTGGCATTGTGGCCCACCACATTCCGTCTTACCTGCAGCGCAACCGCCTGCCTTCTTGGGAGACCAATTGCATTGAGGATTGGGAGGAGAAGGTCGATGCCATCGTGCGGGAGACGGCGGGGGAAGACCTGCGGCTCATCAGCGGCATTCCGTCCTGGGTGCAGATGTACTTCGAGCGCCTGCTGGAGCACACGGGCAAGGCCAACGTCCTCGAGGTCTTTCCGAATTTCTCGCTCTTCGTCTTCGGCGGCGTGGCCTATGCGCCTTACGCCGACCGGTTCCGGCAGCTCATCGGAGGGGAGGTGCCGCGCGTGGAGACGTATCCGGCGAGCGAGGGGTTCCTCGCCTACCAGGACGGGGAGCCGGGGGAGGGGCTTCTGGTCAATGCAGACGACGGGCTGTTCCTCGAGTTCATTCCCGCTGAGGAATACGGCAAGCCGGATGCCCGCCGGCTTGGACTCGGCGAGGTCGAGATGGGGATCAATTACGCCGTGGTGATCACGTCCAATGCCGGACTCTGGGCGTATGACATTGGCGATACGGTCCGTTTCGTCTCATTGGCTCCAGCCCGCGTGCTGGTCACGGGGCGCATCAAGCATTTCACGAGCGCCTTTGGCGAGCACGTCATCGCCGAGGAGGTGGAGGGCGCTATGGCCAAGGCTGTGGCGGATCAGGGTGGCCAGGTGGTCGAATTCCATGTGGCC
Source organism: Bacteroidota bacterium (assembly GCA_036159995.1). Taxonomy (GTDB): domain Bacteria; phylum Bacteroidota; class Bacteroidia; order Flavobacteriales_D; family Sanyastnellaceae; genus UBA8752. The sequence continues at coordinate 117,092 of JAYYEI010000047.1, read as the reverse complement.
CCGGAGGTCAATCCTGCCGATGGACTGCCCTACCACGAGTGGTTCGTGGAGTTCGCCGAGGTGCCGTCAGACCCGGAGGCCTTCGCCCGGGTGCTCGATGCCGAACTGCAGGAGCGCAACCCCTATTACCGAGACCTGATCACCGGGTCCGTGTTGCGGACGGCGGTCCTGAACCCGCTGCCGCAGGGCGCCTTCCATGACGCCATGGCCCGCCGGGGCAAGCTCGGAGGGCAAAACAAGGTGCCGCGCCTGGCCAATGACCGGGCGATGGCCGAACAGCTTTTGGGCCATGACTGACCGCAGAACCCACATTGTCGGCGTGGTCGGGGGCAGTGCCTCCGGTAAGGGCACCGTCGTCACACGCCTGCTCGATCACTACGGATCGCGGGCGGCCGTCCTCCGCATGGACGACTATTACCGGCCCATCGGTGAGGTGCCACGCGATGGAGAAGGCGAGCCCAACTTCGATGTGCCCGGGGCCCTCGCCCTGGAGCGACTGGCAAAGGACCTCGACCAACTCAAGGCCGGCCAGGACTTGCACATCCAGAGCTACACCTTCAACCAACCCGGGGTGGAGCCGGAGCTGCTCCACATTCCTGCGGTACCCGTGGTCTTCCTGGACGGCCTGTTCATGCTGCACGATGACGGGGTCCGGTCCCGTCTGGACCTGTCTGTTCTCGTGCACGCCACCCCCGAGCGCCGGTTGGCGAGGCGGATGGTCCGCGACCAAGCCGAACGGAGCCTGACGCCTGACATCATCCAGTACCAATGGGACAAGCACGTCCGTCCCGGGGACCTCACCTTTCTCGAGCCCGTGCAACATCTGGCCGACGTGGTGGTTGACAATGACCGTGACGTGCCCATCGACCTGACGCCCGCGCTCACCGCCATCGACACCCTTCTGAACGATTGACCCCATGAAATTCTTCACCCTCCCGACCTGCAAGACCTGCCAGCGCATCGACGCCGACCTCCAACCCGCCGACTGTGGGGCGGAGATCCGGGACATCAAGGCCTCCGGTGTGACGGCTGAGGAAGTGGATGCAATGAAGGCCCACGCCGGCAGTTATGAGGCGCTGTTCAGCCGCCGCGCCATGAAGTTCCGCTCCATGGGCCTGGCGGATATGGACCTCGGTGAAGCCGACTACCGGCGCCTCATCATCGAGGAATACACCTTTCTCAAGCGCCCCGTCCTGCTCACGGATGACGCGGTGTTCGCCGGCTCCGCCAAGGCGTCCGTCGAGGGTGCCCGCGCGGCACTCAAGGGCTGACCCTCCTCGCCCCGAGGCCCCATGAAGCGACTGCTTGCCCACTTGGCCCTGGCCATTGTGGCCCTGACCTACGGGGGCAACTACCTCGTGGCCAAGGGCCTGATGCCGGACCTGGTCGGTCCGAGTGGATTCATCGTACTCCGCGTGACCGGGGCGCTGGTGTTGTTCGGCTTGTTGCTTTTGGTCCGGCCGGAGAAGGTGGAGCGAAAGGACCTGCCGCGCATGGCCTTCTGCGGCCTGACTGGGGTCGGCATCAACATGCTGCTCTTCTTCAATGGGCTGAATGCCACGAGTCCGGTCAACGCCAGCCTGATCATGACCGTCAACCCCATCCTCGTGTTGCTTGCCAGTGCGGCAATGCTGGGTCAGCCCATCGTCCGGCGCCGGCTCGTCGGGGTCATTCTCGGGGGCATCGGGGCGGCGGCCATCCTGGTCTGGAGCGGGTCGGGCACCAAAATCCACGCGTCCTGGCAGGGGGACCTGATGATCCTGATCAATGCGACCAGCTATGCGTTTTACCTCGTGGCGGTGAAGCCGCTGATGGCCAAGTACCGGCCCCTGACGGTGGTGACCTGGGTCTTCCTGTTCGGCTGGCTCTTCACCACGCCCATCGGGTGGAGCCAGGCTGCGGCCATCGATTGGTCCGCTTTCGACGCTCGGGCGTGGGCGGGGGTGGCCTACGTTGTGTTGGCGACCACCTTCCTCGTGTACCTGCTCAACATCTTCGCCCTGCAGCACCTGCAGCCCACGGTGGTGAGCGTCTACATCTACTTGCAGCCGCTGTTGGCGACGCTGCTCAGCATGGCGCAGGCCCACTTCGGAGGCACCGACTACATGGTGGACACCGGTTGGCCCCTGCTCGCCTTCGGCGGGCTCATCTTCTTCGGGGTGTATCTCGTGGGGAAGCCCGTCAAGGCAATCCCGTCGGAGGCTTAATTTGAGGCCATGTCCATTGCCAAGCCTTTCAACCTCACCGCCTGGATCGAGGAGCACCGCGACCTGTTGAAGCCGCCGGTCGGCAACAAAAACCTCTACGTCGAGAGCGGCGACTACATCGTGATGATCGTGGCTGGGCCCAATGCACGAAAGGATTACCATTACAACGAGACGGAGGAGCTCTTCTACCAGCTGGAGGGCAACATCACCGTCCGCATCCAGGAGGATGGCCAGGCCGTGGACATGAAGCTCGGTCCCGGCGACATGTACCTCCACCCGGCGAAGGTGCCGCACAGCCCGATGCGGGAAGCGGGATCGCTCGGCCTCGTGATCGAACGCAAGCGGGCCGGCAGCGGCATGCAGGACGGCCTGCTCTGGTTCTGTGACGGGTGCAATGCCAAACTGCACGAGACCTACTTTGAGCTGCGGAACATCGAGAAGGACTTCCTGCCCCGGTTCCGGGAGTTCTATGGCGACGAATCCAAGCGGACCTGTGGGTCCTGTGGCGACGTCCTCCCCACGGATCCCCGTTTCGTGGACGCCGACTGAGATGCAACCCTTGCGGCGTCTCCCCTGTTTTTACTGTGCTTCTCTGCGAATCATGCGCACTTTCTTTCTGACCCTCTTCTTCGCCGTGGCGGCCTGTGCCACGGCCCAGCCCCTACTTGTCGATGGCGATGTCTGCCTTGATGTGGAAGTGGCGGTGATTCACACCGAAGGCCCGCTCGCCGGGTTGACGACCTACCGCCTCTACGCCACCCTGCCTGGTCCGGCGGACGTGGTGACCACCGTTTTCGGGGACATCGAGCACCCCACGGCGCTGCTCACCAGTTCGGAGTGGTATCAGGATGAGAACGGAGGCCAGTTCCCCTGCGCCAACAATCCCCTGCTCTTCGACTTCTTTCCGGAGCTCGAATACGACAGCTGGCTGACCATCGGGATTGACGGTCCGCCGGACCCCGTCCTCGGACAGGACTGCCCGCAGGTGGTGATGAGCAACGGGAGCCCTTTTGCCACCGAATTCGAGAACGGCCAGAGCTTCGTCATCGACGACCTGATCGGGAGCGCGTGGTTCGTTGTCCCGTCCAACACCAATGGCCTGCCCGACGAGGACGGCCGCGTGTTGCTCGCCCAGTTGACGACCGACGGGGATCTGGATGGCGTCCTGTACATGCAGGTCCTGCCGGGTGGCGTGGGCACGCTGGCCCAGATTATGGAGTTGCCGCTGTATGGTGACTGCGATGAGATTGCCTTGATCGATTGTCCCGAAGCCATCGAAGCCGTGGAATACGGCGGGTGCGAATGGGGCTTTGAGGTGTCCAACTTCCAGGCCGGAGAGACGGCGACGTGGACCTTCGGGGATGACGTGGTTTCGGGGGGGCATTACGCCGAGTATGTCTTTGGCGGGGACGGGGTGTATCCGGTCACGGTGAGCTTTTCCTCGGACGTCTGTCCGGAGGGGGTCACGCTCGAAACGACGGTCGAGGTGGATGGATGCAGCGAGCCGGATTGCTCCTTGGAACTGCTCGTCGACAGCCTCGACAACGACAGCGTCATCATCGTGACGCCGACTGGATTTCCGATGGATGTGGAGCTTATCTACTCCTTGAACGGCGAGGTGTTTCAGGAGGGCGGATGGGCCATGACCCTGCCCTATGGCATTGGAAACGAACCTTGGCAGGTCTGCGTGCAATACGTGAGTCAGGACTGCCCCGATGGCGTCGTGGCCTGCACGGGGTCCGAGGATTACGAATCGGGGTGTCCCGATGAAATTTGGGTGGGCGGTGCCGAGTGCGAATTCATCTTCAGCATTTGCGATTTCACGGAAGGAGAGCAGGTGTTTTGGGAATTCAGCGACAGCACGACCGCCGAAGGCCATTTCACTTGGCACACCTTCGAGGAGAATGGGTGGTACGAGGCCTGCGCGACCTATGTGAGCCCTTCTTGCCCGGACACGACTGTCCTGTGCACCTGGGTTGACGTGGGGGATTGCGCCTGTTTGGAAGAGGAGGATGCAGAACTGATGTGGATGCCGGACAGCACCGGGGATTGCTCGGGATGGTTCCTGCTGGAGATGATGCAGCCGGACGGCTACAGCATCTTCTGGGACTATGGGGATGGCGCTTCTGAGACTGGATACTCCCTGTGGTCGGATCACCAGTACGCTGAGTCTGGATCGTACGAGGCGTGTGCGACGGTGACGAGTCCCGCCTGTCCGGAGGGATCCACGTGGTGCATCGAGGTGGTCGTGGAGGACTGTCCCGGTGTCACCTGCGAACTGGACATCGTGGTGGACTGGACCGATCCCGAAGAGGGTTGGGCCTTGCTGATTGCCAATGGTGCGCCGGAGGGCGCTGTGGTTGAATGGTTCAACGAGGACGGAGACCTGATCGCCACGGGGGAAGTGGCGGACCTCGTGGATGTGGGCGGAACGGTCTGTGCCATGTACGAGACACCGGAGTGCCCGGAAGGGGTGGAGGCCTGCCTGGAACTGGAGCCATGGGAGCCCGATGAGTTCGACTGCGACCTCGACATCGAGGCCGTCCAGGAAGCGGATGGAAGCTGGACCCTCACCGCCGTCACGGACTCTTCCGAAGGCGATGGATTCCTGTGGACCCTGTCAGATGGTTCCATCCTCAACGGGCAGGAGATCAACCACACCTTCGCCGCGGGATCGGCCATAGAAACGGCTTGTGTGACGGCAACGTTCTGGGATTGTGATGAGGTGTTGAGTGCCTGCATCGACCTGGAGAACGGTGGTGAAGAGGGATGTGAGGAGGTCGAGGTGACGCTTGATGGGGAGACGCTTGCCGAGCTGTTGTCCGGGTTGGAGATGATGTGGACGTTGTATGGAGATCTGTTCGACCTCGAAGGAGAGTTGATTCTGGATCCAGAGGAGGAGGAGCCGGGCACGTTGGTGCTCTGCTTGCCGCCGGGATGCTACGGCATTTCCTTCGACATGCAGGGGGTGCCCGGTCTGGATGGATTGCCCGGCATGACCTTGTCGCTCGAGGTGGGTGACGAGGACGAGATCGAGGTGGACCTGTCCGTCTTGGAGGGCGTGATCGAGCTTGAATTCGGGGTGATGACCGATTGCGGCAGCGCGGTGTTGGAGACCGGATCGTCGATTGGCGGCCTTCTGCTTCACCCGAATCCGGTGGAATCGAGGCTGTTCGTGACGTGGCCTGAGGCCGCGCCGAGCGGCGGATTGACCTGGCGCCTGCGTGATGCGACCGGCCGGATCGTCCGCACTGGAATCTCGCCGGTCCGCCGCTGGGAAGTGGACCTCGGTTCGCTTGCGACGGGCAGCTACCTGCTCGAGGTCGAGGGGAGCGCTGCCCGTCAAGTGGGCCGGGTGATGGTCGCCCGCTGAGGACGGCCTATTTTCGCGGGAATCCGGCATGTCCGGGGTCCGGCTGATCGGGCTCCTGCCGCGCCGGGAGACCCTGCGTCCGCATGAACTACAAGCGATTCAACGACTATGCCGGATGGGCGGTGTGGCTGGTGGCCACCATCGTCTATCTCCTGACCATCGAACCGACCGCCAGCTTCTGGGACTGCGGGGAGTTTATCGCTTCAGCTTACAAGCTCGAGGTCGGACACCCTCCCGGCGCCCCGATGTTCATGCTGATCGCGCGTCTCTTTGCGATGTTCGTTCCGGCGGTTTATGCGGCCACAGCGGTCAACGTGATGAGTGCGATGGCGAGCTCGTTCACCATCCTCTTCCTGTTCTGGAGCATCACCCACTTGGCGCAGAAGCTGAGCATGACGCGTTGGACCGAAGGCCAGACGGAGCCGACCTCTGCCCAGCGCCTTGCCATCCTCGGCAGTGGTGCCGTGGGGGCCTTGGCCTACACCTTCAGCGACAGCTTCTGGTTCAGCGCCGTCGAGGGTGAGGTGTACGCCCTGAGCTCCCTGTTCACGGCGCTCGTCTTCTGGGCCATTCTCAAGTGGGAGTCCCGCGCTGAAGAGCCGGGCAATCTGCGGTGGATCGTGCTCATCGCGTATCTGATGGGCCTGTCGATCGGTGTCCACCTGCTCAACCTGCTCGCCATCCCGGCCATCGTCGCGGTCTACTACTTCAAGCGCAACGAATTCAAGTGGCCCACCTTCATCGGGGCACTGGCCCTGTCGCTGGCCCTACTGCTGTTTGTGCAGTACGGCCTGATCCAAGGCTTCGTGAAGCTCGCGGCGCGCTTTGAGCTGGCCTTCGTCAACAGCTTCGGCCTGCCCTTCAATACGGGGGTCGTGGCGTACCTGTTGCTCGTCACCGGCCTCCTCGTCGGGGCCCTGTGGTACAGCCGGAAGAAGGGGTGGTGGCAACTCAACGTGGCCGCCCTGTCGGTCGCGATGATCCTCGTCGGCTACAGCACGTTCGCCCTCATCGTGGTGCGGTCTGCGGCCAACCCGCCGATGGACGAGAACAACCCGGAGAACCTCTTTGCTCTGCTCGCCTACCTGAACCGTGAGCAGTACGGGGACCGCCCCCTGGCGACCGGCCAGTACTGGAACTCTCCCAACGACATGGAGGATCCCTACGAGGACGGCACACCGACCTACTTCCCGAGCCACAGCGTCTACAAGAAGCGCGGCACGGTGGACAGCCGGGTGGCCACCTTCCGGGAGCGTTTCGCTGCCGAGAAGTACATCGAGGAGAACGAGGGCAGTTTCACGATCCAGCAGGAGTACGTGGACAGCGGGGAGAAGAAGAACGGATTGCCCAAGTACGACAGCCGCTTCACCATGGTCTTCCCCCGGATGTATTCGAGCCAATCGAACCACATCCGCGAGTACAAGAAGTGGTCCAACTACAAGGGCTGGAATGAGGACGTCTCCTTCACCAGTCCGCTCGATGGCCAGCCCCGTGATGCGCAGGCCTTCGAACTCCATCTCGCGTCCCGCATCCTCGGGGGCAGCATGGGCAAGGACGAATTGAACCGCACGCTCAACAACCTCTACCGTTCGTTCGGACAGCGCTTCGGCGCGGGCTACGAGGTGCGTTCCGGCAAGGAGATCATCGTGGGCCGGGGCGATCAGGCGCGCTTGGCCGACCTCAGCAATTCCGAAGTGCGTCGCACGCTGGCCCAGATGATGGTGGAGGACCTTTCCAAGGGCCTCGACCGGGGCCGGACCTACGCGCAGACCATCCAGCGGTCCCTCAATGGCCTCGAGCAGCAGATCCGCGCCACGACCCAGCGGGCCAACCGGACCCGTTCGGCGGAGGACATCCGCGAGGTCCAGCGCCTCCAGGGACAGGCCGACCGGTACCATGAGTTGCTCGTGCCCTCCCAGGCGGAAAACCTGCGCTTCTTTACCCGCTATCAGGTGGGTTGGATGTACCTGCGCTACTTCATGTGGAACTTCTCCGGACGCCAGAACGACACGCAGGGCCACGGGGACTTCATGGACGGCAATTGGCTCTCCGGTGTGGATTTCATCGATGCCGAGCGACTGGGCAGCCGGGACAGCGTACCCACGGCCCGGGCAGAGGACAAGGCGCACAACCGCTTCTACCTGTTCCCGCTCTTGCTGGGCCTCATCGGCCTCGTGTTCCAGGCCATTCGAGGATGGAAGGATTTCACGGTCACCGGCTTGCTCTTCGTGCTGACCGGTTTTGCCATCGTGGTCTACCTCAACCAGTATCCCCTCCAGCCACGTGAGCGGGATTACGCCTACGTCGGTTCCTTTTATGCCTTCGCCATCTGGATTGGACTTGGGGTCTATGCCCTGTTCGACATGGCGGGTCACCTCAGGGGCCGCGACCTCGGCCTGGCCGCTGGTGGGCCGTTGGCGCTCGCCGCCCTTCTTTTCGGAGTGGAAGCCGCCACGGGCGGGGACCACACCCTGAGCTACGCGCTCATGTACCTCGGCGTTTTGTCCGCCCTGCTGATGGGGCTCGCCCATGTGTTGGGCCGCTCCGGCAACGAAGGCCTCAATGCCGCGGTCTTCTCTGGCCTGCTTCTTCTGGTGCCGCTCCAGATGGGGGCTGAGGGATGGGACGACCACAGCCGGGCCCGCCGCAGCACGGGAGTGGACATGGCCAAGAACTACCTCGACAGCCTCGCGCCCAACGCCATCCTGTTCACCAACGGGGACAACGACACTTTCCCTCTCTGGTACGTCCAGGAGGTCGAGGGCTACCGCACGGATGTGCGCATCGTCAACCTGAGCCTGCTCAACACCGACTGGTATGTCGAGCAGATGAAGCGCCGTGCCTATGACAGCGCGCCGGTGCCAATCCGGATGGGCGAGGAGCAGTACCGTCAGGGGACGAGGGACATCGTCCTGATGGACCCGCCGAAGGACCCGAACAATCCGTACGTGGACATTGAGGCGGCCATGCAGGTGGCGCTCGACGACGGGGACCAGGTGGACTACGGGGGTGGTCGCAAGTATGCACACCTGCCGTCCAACAGCTTCAGCGTGCCGGTGGACAGCGCCTTCGCGGTGAGCTCGGGCCTTGTGCTGCCCGAGGAGAGGGACCGCATGGTGGACGCCCTCGAGTGGACCATCACCGACGGCAATGGGACCCCCCGCCAGTACGTGCTCAAGAACCAGTTCATGGTGATGGAGATCCTCCGCAACAACAATTGGGAGCGCCCGGTCTACTTCGCGGTGACCATCGGACCGGACAGCTATGTCGGCCTGCAGGACTACTTCCGTCTGGAGGGCCTCGCGTGGCGCCTCGTGCCGGTCAAGTACGGTTCGCGTGGCGGCCAGCCCGTCGGCATCGCCCGGGACATCATGTACGAGAACGTCATGGAGAAATTCCAATGGGGCGGCATGGACGCCGAGCGGGAGATCTACATGGACGAGAACAACCGCCGGATGGCGACCAACATCCGCCTGCAGATGACCAATCTGGCTGAGGGCTTCACCAAGGCTGGAGCGCCGGAGCGCGGGCTCGAAGTGTTGGACTTGCTCCTGCGGTCGACGCCCTCGCACAACGTGCCATACACGCGGGTCATGTTGCCGGTGGTGGAGCTGCTCTCCGAGATGTCCATGGACTCCACCTTGCCGGAGGCGGAGCGGGCCAAGGCGGGCCAATTGGCCAAGCAGGTGGGCACCGAGCTCTTCACGGATTTGACCGAGGACGTGACCTACTTCCTGTCCCTGGAGGACGACTTCTACGTCTCCTCTGATCAGAGCATCCAGGTAGCGATGGCGGTGAGCCAGCGCGTGGCGGGTGCCCTGCAGGACGCTATGCCTGAGGACGCAGAAGTGGCGGCCATGGGAGAGCGCATGCAGCAGCTGCGTGCGGACAACTCGGCCCGCCAGCGCGGCGAGTATTCCGACCCGCCCACCTTCGACCCGGACGCTGGACGCTGATGGCGACGACAGGGGCGAGGGTGGCCATCCTGGCCAGTGGAGCAGGCACCAACGCCGAGCGACTCATGCGGGCCGCTTCTGGCGTGCCGGACGTGGACATCGTGCTGGTGGCGTGCAATCGCCCGGACGCTGGAGTCCTGACGCGCGCCGAAGGGTGCGGTGTGCCGACTTGGGTCTTTGACCGCAGTGCCCTCCTCAGCGGGGAGGTGGAAGCCCGGCTCCGCGCCCTCGAGGTGGACTTCGTGGCCTTGGCTGGTTTCCTGATGAAGATCCCCGAGGGGCTCGTGAAGGCGTTTCCCGGCCGGATGCTCAACCTCCATCCTTCCTTGCTTCCGGCGTTTGGCGGCAAGGGGATGTACGGCCACCACGTCCACCGCGCCGTGGCGGAGGCCCTGGCGGCCGGCATTGTGCAGGAGACCGGCATCACCTTGCACTGGGTGGACGCGGAGTACGACACGGGTGCCCCCTTCTTCCAGGTCGCCGCGGCGTTGGACCCTGCGGATGATGCCGAGGCGGTTGCGGCGCGAATCCAACGGCTGGAGTCGGAACACTACGCGCCGCAGACCTTGCGCGCCATCCGGGAATCGCTATCCTTGTCGGACCCGGCTGTGGGCTGATTCTCCGACATGCAATTGAACTGGACCGAACTCCTCAAATCGACCATGGTGATGTTCGCCGTGATCGACATCGTGGGCTCCATTCCCTTTCTGCTCGACATCAAGAAGAAGGCGGGGGACATCCACGCCGAGAAGGCGAGCCTCGTGGCGTTGGGCATCATGCTCGCCTTCCTCTTTCTCGGAGAAGGGGTGATCAATTTCCTCGGCATTGACGTCAACTCCTTTGCCGTCGCGGGCTCTATCGTCATGTTCTTCATGGCGCTGGAGATGATCCTCGGCATCACGCTGTTCAAGCAGAATGCGGAATCGATGAAGACCGCGACCATCGTGCCGGTCGCCTTCCCGCTGATTGCCGGGGCGGGCAGCATGACCTCGATCATTTCCCTCCGGGCGGAGTTTGCCGCCGTGAACATCGCCATTGCCATCCTCGTCAACATGGCGCTGGTGTACCTCGTCCTGCGCCTGACCGGTCGCATCGAACGCGCCCTCGGGGAGGGGGGCATCGCCGTCCTGCAAAAGGTCTTCGGCATCATCCTCCTCGCCATCGCGGTCAAGTTGTTCTCCGCCAACGCTGCCCAGCTCTTCCACGCCCATGGCTGATCCCGTCGTGATTCACACGGACGGAGGCGCTTCCGGCAACCCCGGTCCCGGAGGCTATGGCGCCATCCTCCAATGGGGAGGTCACCGCAAGGAGTTCACCGCGGGCTATCGCATGACCACCAACAACCGCATGGAGCTCCTCGCCGTCATCGTCGCCCTCGAAGCGCTGAAGCGGGACGGCACCGAGTGCTGGGTGGTGAGCGACAGCAAATACGTCATCGACTCCGTGGAAAAAGGGTGGGTGTTCAATTGGGAGAAAAAGGGCTTCAAGGGCAAGAAGAATCCGGACCTCTGGCAGCGGTTCCTCAAGGTCTACCGGCGCCACAAGGTGCGGTTCGACTGGGTCAAGGGCCACGCTGGCAATCCGATGAACGAGCGGGCGGACCACCTCGCCGTGACGGCCTACCAGAAGAAGGGTCTCCTCATCGACGACGGCTACGAGGCGACCCTCTGATCAGCTGCATCCGTGCTGTTCCAAGGCGTCCGCGACCCAGCGGATGCGCCGGTATTTGCTCGGCGGGGTGGCGTGGACGGCGGCGGCCGGTCCGTGGTCGCCCTCTGGAAGGGCCATGCTGATGGCGCAGAGGAACAGACCTTGCCCCGAATACCGCGGCGCCGTGGCGGGGTCGACGCCGGGTGCGGCGTGTTCGTCTTCACCGACGAGGGGATGTCCCACTTCGGCGAGGTGGCGTCGGATTTGGTGGGTGCGGCCGGTGGTCGGTCGGATGTCGAGCAAGGTGGCCTCGCCGTGGACCGGCAGGGGGCCCGTGCCGAGGGCCCGCCACGCCGTGTGGCTGGGCTTGCCATCGAGGGGCGTCTCGACATGACCGTCTTGGAGGCGACCGGCGGCCAGGGCGAGGTATCGCTTGTCCACCTGACGGTCGGCAAAGGCCCGTCCCAGGGCCTCGGCCACGGGCAGGGTGAGGGCCACGCAAATCCATCCTGCCGTGGCGCGGTCCAGCCGATGGGCCGGGTGAGGTGCAGGCATGCCGTCGGGTTGGTGCGCCTTCAGTGCGGCTTGCTCCTCGGGCGATCCGTGCTGCGCGCGGTGGGCGATGAGGCCCGCGAGGTGACGGGCCCCGGGCCCGCTGGTGGCGATGCCGGCCGGCTTCCAGATGAAGGCAAAGTCTGCTCCATTCGGACGGTGGAGGCGGAGCGGCCCCGGATGGATTGCACCGGGGTCGGGGGCGTCTTTCGCCTTGGGCCGATAGTGGACTTGGTCGCCGGTCTCCACCCGCAGGGCGGTCCCGGCTACGTTTCCGTTGCAGTGAATCTCGCCGCGGTCGATGGCCTTGCGGCAGGATTTCCGGCTGGGCAGCCAGTCCGGGAAGAGTCCAACGAGGGCCTCCTGCATCCGCTGGCCGGACCGATCGGGCCCGATTCGAGCGTTTGCGCCGGCAAATTCTTTTGCGGATGTGGGTTCCCGGTCCATGGACGGTCAAGTGTACGATGGCCCGCATCGTATTTTCGCACCATGAACATGGGTTCCGTCAAGACCGACCTGTATCAGGGTCACGACTACTACATGATGGATGACCTCCTCACCGAGGAGCACAAGCTCATCCGCGACGCGGCACGCGCGTGGGTCAAGCAGGAGGTCAGTCCAATCATCGAGGATGCTGCCGAAACGCAGGTCTTCCCCAAGCACATTCTGCCCGGCTTGGGCGCCATCGGGGCCTTCGGGCCCTATATCCCCGAAGAATACGGAGGGGCTGGACTCGATCAGATTTCCTACGGCATCATCATGCAGGAGCTGGAGCGCTGCGACAGCGGTCTTCGCAGCACGGCCTCCGTGCAAAGCTCCCTCGTCATGTATCCCATCTGGAAGTACGGATCCGAGGAGCAGAAGATGAAGTATCTGCCCAAGCTCGCCACCGGTGAGATGATGGGTTGCTTCGGCCTCACCGAGCCCGACCACGGGTCCAATCCCGGGGGGATGGTCACGAACTACAAGGACGCCGGTGACGGTGAGCACGTGATCCTCAACGGCGCCAAGCTGTGGATCTCCAATGCACCCTTCGCGGACATTGCCGTCGTCTGGGCCAAGAACGAGGAGGGCCGCATCCACGGCATTGTGGTCGAGCGCGGCATGGAAGGATTCTCCACGCCGAAGATGACCGGCAAGTGGAGCCTGCGCGCCTCCGACACTGGCGAGCTCATTTTCGAGGACGTCAAGGTTCCGAAGTCGCACATCTTGCCTGGCCGTTCCGGTCTCGGTGCTCCATTGAGCTGCCTGGACAGCGCCCGCTACGGCATCGCCTGGGGCGCCATCGGCGCTGCCCTCGATTGCTATGACACTGCCCTGCGGTATGCCAAGCAGCGCGAGCAGTTCGGCCGTCCCATTGCCGGTTTCCAGCTGCAGCAGAAGAAGCTGGCCGAGATGATCACGGAGATTACCAAGGCCCAGCTGCTGACGCTTCGTCTCGGTCAGCTCCGCAATGAGGACAAGGCCACCAGTGCCCAGATCTCGATGGCGAAGCGGAACAACGTGGAGATCGCCCTGCAAATTGCCCGTGAGGCCCGTCAGGTCCTCGGCGGCATGGGCATCACCGGGGAGTACCCGATCATGCGCCACATGATGAACTTGGAGTCCGTCGTGACCTACGAGGGCACGCACGACATCCACCTGCTCATCACCGGCCTCGACATCACGGGCGAGAACGCCTTCAAGTGAGGGCCTGAGCCCCCTCTGAACCCGCTGATGCCGGTCGTCACGGAAGCCCACCATCGCCGCATTTCGGAGATGACGTTTGCCTCCGTCTACCCGTGCTATGTCACCAAAGTGGAGAAGAAGGGCCGCACCGTGGCGGAGTTGCACACGGTCCTGACCTGGTTGACCGGCTACTCCGATGCCGATGTGCAGGCCCACGTGGAGCGCGGTTCCACGTTGGCGGAGTTCTTCGCGAAGGCTTCCGTGAATCCCCTGTCTTCCGAAGTCAAAGGGGTCATCTGCGGGTACCGCATCGAGGAGCTGGACAACGCATTGACCCGCCAGGTGAGGGTGCTCGACAAGCTGGTCGACGAGTTGGCCAAGGGCCGGGCGATGGACCGCATCCTTCGCTCTGAGGGCTGATCAGCCCTGACGGGCGTCCGCATCCTCCAGAAACGGCAGCTTCCGCCGAAACGCCATCATGTCGTCCCAGTTGAGGGTGGCCTGCAGGTTGGCCGGTTGGCCATCGCCGCCGGCATCGGCGAGTAGCGTTCCTGCGAAATCGGCAATGAGGCTGTCCCCGGCGTAGCGGTGTCCATTGCCGTCGGTTCCTGAACGGTTGATTCCAACGACGAAACACTGGTTTTCGATGGCCCGTGCTTGAAGCAAGGTGCGCCAAGCGGCCGAACGCGTTTCGGGCCAATTGGCCACATAGAGGGCCAGGTCATAGGGGGTGTGGCGGTCGTTGCGCACAAAGACGGGGAAGCGCAAGTCATAACAGACCTGCAGGAGGATGCGGAACCCGCGGAATTCAAGTTCGACCCGGTCGTCGCCCGCTGTGAAGTGGTCGTGCTCGCCGGCCAATGTGAACAGGTGCCGCTTGTCGTAGAAGGAGGGGACCCCTTCTCCGCTTGGGGGGATGAACCAGAAGCGGTTCCGGGGCTGGTCCTCTCTGTCGAAGCAGGCGATGCTGCCGGCGATGGCCGCACCCAGACGGTCGGCCCAGTCTTGCATCCAGTCGAGTTCGGAGTCAGGACCGTCGGTGGGGATGATGGGGGGCCAGCTGAACCCGGTGGTGAACATCTCGGGCAGGACGACGACATCGCATGAGCCGTCGGGGATGGCGGCCAACAGGGTGTCGAAGTGTGCGAAGTTGGCGTCGGGGTTGCGCCAGTGGAGGTCGGTCTGGAGACCGACGATGCGGAGTTCAGCGGACATGGTCGGCCGCAATATGGCGCAGCCGCTCGACGGCCGCGTCGAGGGTGGCGTTCTCCTTGGCGAAGCAGATGCGCAGCTGAGGGGTGGGCGGGGTGAAGAAGGCCGACATTGGAATGGTGGCTACGCCGTGGGTGCGGGTCCACTCCCGGGCCCAATGGCCGTCGTCCCCGTCGATCAGGTTGCGGGCGTCGAGCACCTGGAAAAAACCGCCGGCGGCAGGGGTCCATTCCCAAGCCGTGCCCTCAAGGCCAGACAGGAAATGGTCGCGCTTGGCCTGGTACATCGCGGGGAGACCGTCGATGTGGGCGCGGCCCTCGGTGGTCGGCAGGAAGGAGGCCAGGGCGGCCTGGAGGGGGGCACCCGTGGAGAAGACGTCGTACTGATGCACCTTCCGGAGTTCGGCCGTCAAGGGGCCCGGTCCCACGGCCCAGCCGATTTTCCAGCCGGTCACTTGCAGCAGCTTGCCGAAGCTGCCAAAGGCCAGCCCGCGTTCGCGCAGTACCGGATGGGCCGTAAGCGAGATCTCGGCACGGCCATCGTGGATGATGGGGCCGTAGACCTCGTCGGACAGGACCAATGTGGGTTTGCCTTCCAAGTGGTTCGCCAACGCGTCGAGGAAGCCCGTTGGGCAGACCGTGCCGGTGGGGTTGTGCGGGGTGTTGAGGATGACGAGGCGCGTCCGGTCGTGGATGGCGCCAATCAAAGCGTCCACATCCCAGGCCCCATCGTTCCCGAGGAGGGGCACTTCGACGAGGCGGCCTCCGGCGAGTTGGACTCCTGGCGCGTACAGGTCATAGGCCGGGGTCTGGACGATGACCTCGTCGCCTGGTTGGACGAAGGCCGTGATGGCGGCGAACAGGAGAGAGGAGGCGCCAGCGCCAATCGTGCACTCGGCGTCCGGGTTGTAGGTGGCGCCGTGGCGTTCGGCGTGGTGCCCGCAGATCCATTGGCGCAAATCGGGCCTGCCGGCCATGGGGGCGTACTGGTGCACGCCGTCCTGCAGTGCCTGGACCGCAGCTTGCACCAATCCCTCAGGCGGGGGGATGTCCGGGAAGCCTTGGGACACGTTGACCGCTCCGTGCTGCTGCGCGAGGGCGGACATTTCCGTGAAGATGGTGGTCCCCAGATGGGGCAGCTTGCTCTGCAGCTCCACCGTCACGCGATCAGTCGTCGAGGGTCTGCTTCACTTCGACCTCCTCGTAGGCTTCGATGATGTCGCCCACCTTGATGTCGTTGAACTTCTCCACGTTCAGACCGCACTCCAGGCCCTTCTTGACCTCCTTCGCATCGTCCTTGAAGCGCTTGAGGGAGCCGAGCTCACCGGTGTAGACCACGATGCCCTCCCGGATGACGCGGATGCCGTGGTTCCGGTGGATGGTACCGTCGGTCACAAAGCAACCGGCAATCGTGCCCACCTTGGAGATCTTGAAGGTCTCGCGGATTTCGGCCGTACCGGTGATGCGCTCCTCGATCTTGGCGGACAGCAGTCCCTCCATGGCCTCTTTCATCTCCTCGATGGCCTGGTAGATGATGGAGTACAGGCGAATCTGGATGCCCTCTTTTTCGGCGAGCTTCCGGGCCGTGCCGCTTGGGCGGACTTGGAAGCCGATGATGATGGCTTCGGAGGCGGACGCCAACAGGACGTCGCTCTCTGAGATTTGACCCACGGCCTTGTGGATGACGTTGACCTGCACCTTCTCTGTGGTGAGCTTCAGCAGGCTGTCGGCCAAGGCTTCGGTGGAGCCATCCACGTCGCCCTTGATGATGAGGTTGAGTTCCTTGAATTCGCCCACCGCGATCCGGCGGCCGAGTTCCTCGAGGGTGACCTGCTTCTGCGTTCGGATACCCTGCTCGCGCTGCAGTTGCTGGCGTTTTTGAGCAATGGTCCGGGCTTCCTTCTCGCCTTCGAAGATGTGGAATTCGTCACCGGCGTTCGGGGCACCGTCCAGTCCGAGGACGGAGACAGGAGTCGAGGGGCCGGCCTCCTTCAGGGCCTCGCCGCGCTCGTTGGTCATGGCGCGGACCTTGCCGCTGTACTGACCGGCCAGCATGGCGTCGCCTACGCGGAGCGTGCCGGCGGAGACGATGAGGTTGGTCACGTATCCACGGCCTTTGTCAAGGCTGGATTCGATGATGGTGCCGACCGCGCGCTTCTGAGGATTGGCCTTGAGTTCGAGCAGCTCGGCTTCGAGGGTGACCTTTTCCAGCAGTTCGGGGATGCCCATGCCGGTCTTGGCTGAGATCTCCTGGCTTTGCGTCTTTCCGCCCCACTCCTCGACCTGGATGCCCAGCTCGGCGAGCTCGGTGCGGATCTTGTCGGGGTTGGACTCCTCGCGGTCGCACTTGTTGATGGCGATGAGGAAAGGAATCTCCGCGCTCTGGGCGTGGCTGATGGCCTCCTTCGTCTGCGGCATGACCGCATCGTCGGCCGCGACGATGATGATGGCGAGGTCGGTGACCTGGGCACCCCGGGCACGCATGGCCGTAAAGGCCTCGTGACCCGGCGTGTCGATGAAGGTCATCCGGGCACCGTCTTCGAGTTCCACGCTGTAGGAACCGATGTGCTGCGTGATGCCGCCGGCCTCGCCGTCGATCACGTTGGTGTTGCGGATGTAGTCGAGCAGGGAGGTTTTTCCGTGGTCGACGTGGCCCATAACCGTGACGATGGGCGGGCGGGCAATGAGGTCGTCCTCACTGTCCACTTCGACCTCGATGGCCTCCTGGACCTCGGCGGAGACGAAGTCCACGCCGTAGCCGAACTCCTCGGCGATGATGCCGATGGTCTCTTTGTCCAGACGCTGGTTGATGGACACCATCATGCCCAGCGACATGCAGGCGGAGATGACCTCGTTGACGGAGATGTCCATCATCGTGGCCAGCTCGGAAGCCGTCACGAATTCGGTCAGCTCCAGCGTGTGGGCTGCCTCCATCTGGGCGAGCTGCTCACGCTCGGCCCGTTCGGCCTTGGCGTCGCGCTTGGCGCGGCGGGTCTTGGCGCTGGCTTGGGTCTTCTTGCCCTTGCTGAGGCGGGCGAGCGTCTCCTTGATCTCCTTCTGGATGTCCTTGTCGGAGATCTCCTTGCGCGGGGCACCGGTCACGGTGCGGTCACGCTTGCCGGCCTGTTGACCGGCGGCCTCCACGTCGACCTTGGTGATGCGCTTGCGCTTGCGCTTCTCGCCTGCCGTGGTCGGCTTCTTCTCGACGGGCAGGTTAATCTTGCCCACGACTGTCGGGCCGGTGAGCTTTTCTGCTTTGGCCCGGACCACCTCGGCCTCCGGTTCGGCGGGCTCCTTTTTGGGCTCCTCTGCAGCAGGGGCAGATTCTGTGGCCTCAGCGGCCGGTGCTTCCGGCTCGGCCGGAGCGGGCTCCTCCTTCTTGGCGGCGGCCTTTTTCGTCTTCTTCGGGGCGACCGAATCGAGGTCCACCTTGCCGACCACCTTCACGGCCGATTCCGGCTTGGCTTTCTCCTCCTTGGCGGGCTCGGTCGGAGCCTCCTCCTCGGCCGGAGCCTCCTCCGCGACGGGTTCCGGATCGGGTTCGGGCGTCGGATCGGGATCGGGTGTCGATTCAGGCTCAGGAGCGGGCGCGGGTTCCGGCGTTGGTTCCGGTGCGGGCTCGACGGCCTCCTCCGTCGTGGCCTTCTTCGAATCAACAGCCAGAGCCTCCATCTCCAACAGGGTCTTCGACTTCTGCTTGGCCTTTTGCTTGGCCACTTTCTCGTCGGCAAAATTTGCGCGGACCAGGGCATAGTGCTCCGGCTCCAACTTGGTGTTGGGCTTGCGTTCGACTTCGATTCCCTTGGAGGCGAGGAAATCGACGATGGTTTCCACCCCGAGGTTGAACTCGCGGGCGGCCTTGCTCAGGCGGACCGGTTTGGAGACGTCAGACATGTGCGGGATTCCGGGAGGCTGGGATTGAGGAGTGAAGGGACTGGGGGATCAGGCGTCGAATTCGGCCTTGAGAATCTTGACGACATCTTCCACCGTCTCGACTTCAAGGTCGGTGCGGTTGGCGAGATCTTCGATGGTGAGGTTGAGGACGCTCCGGGCGGTGTCGCATCCAATCTTCTCGAGCTCCTCGATGATCCAGGCATCGATTTCGTCGGCAAACTCCTTGAGTTCCACGTCGTCGATTTCGGTTTCGCCTTCGCGGTAGACGTCGATCTCGTATCCAGTCAGGCGGCCGGCGAGCTTGATGTTGTGTCCGCCCTTTCCGATGGCGAGGGAGACCTGGTCGGGCTGGAGGAAGACCTCAGCGCGCTCTCCCTTGATGGTGATGGAGGAGATCTTGGCCGGGCTCAGAGCGCGGGCGATGAGCAGCTGGTCATTGGCCGTGTAATTGATGACGTCGATGTTCTCGTTCTTCAACTCGCGGACGATGCCGTGGATGCGGGATCCCTTCATGCCAACGCAGGCGCCCACCGGGTCGACGCGGTCGTCGTAGGACTCCACAGCCACCTTGGCGCGGTCACCTGGGGCACGGACCACCTTCTTGATCGTGATGAGGCCGTCGTAAATCTCGGGCACCTCCTGTTCGAACAGGCGGGCGAGGAACTCCGGGGCGGTGCGGGAGAGGATGATCCGCGGGTTGTTGTTGCGGATGTCCACCTCGGCGACCACAGCGCGGACGGCGTCTCCCTTGCGGAAGAAGTCGCCGGGGATCTGCTGGTCGCGTGGCATGATCAGCTCGTTGTCGTCGTCGTCGACGAGCAGGATTTCCCGCTTCCAGATCTGGTACACCTCGGCGGAGATGATTTCGCCGACGCGGTCCTTGTACTTGCGATAGAGGGCGTCCTTCTCCAGCTCCATCACTTTGCCGGCGAGGTTCTGGCGCATGGACAGCACGTTGCGGCGGCCGAAGTCGGCCAGCTTGATCTCCTCGGAGACCTCCTCGCCGACCTCGAAGTCGTCCTCGATTTTGAGGGCGTCGCTCAACGCGATTTCTGCGACTGGATCCTCGACCGCACCGTCCTCGACGATCTCGCGGTTGTGCCAGATTTCGAGGTCCCCTTTTTCGGGGTTGATGATGATGTCGAAGTTGTCGTCAGCACCGTACTTCTTGATGATCATGTTGCGGAACACCTCCTCGAGGATGCCCATCATGGTCTCGCGGTCGATGCTCTTCAATTCCTTGAACTCCCGGAAGGAGTCAATCAGGTTCACCGTCTCCATTATTGCTTGAATGAAATTTTGACTTTGGTGGTGGCGATGCTGTCCCAGGCCAATTCGTGCCGGTCCGTCACCCATTCCTTGGCCTTTCGGCCTTCGATTCTGCGTTTTTCCTTGTGTTCGACCACGATGCCGTCGTCTCCGACCGTCGTCAGGGTGCCTTCGACGCTGTGTCCGTCGTGGAGCTGCACCTTGACTCCGCGCCCGACGTTCTTGTCGTATTGCGGGCGGAGCTTGAGGGGCTGGTCCAGGCCCGGTGTGGAGACCTGCAGGGCGAAGTCTTGCACGTCGCGGTCGAGCCGGCCCTCGATGAGCCGGGAAATCTCGACGCACCGGGAGATGGGCATGCCGTCCGGGGCATCCACGAGGACGCGGATGTCCGCTCCGTCCGAGACGGAGACGTCCACGAGGAAACCGCCTTGATTCTCAAGGTGTTCCTCGACCCAATTCCGGATGTCGCTCGCGTTGATCATGTTGTCGAACTGAACGAGGGGCGAAGAAGAAGGGGGGCTTGCGGCCCCCCTTGTCATCCTGTCAACCCATCGTCGACAGTGCGAAAGTAGGCAAAAACCTGTGGACTCCGCATCCCGGCGCCGGGGGGACCACTCCATCTTTGCGGCATGTCGCATGTCCTTCGAATGATCGCGGAAGGGGAGCACCAGCAACAGGACTTCAAGACGCGCATCGACGACAGCCGGAAAATCGCCCGGACGCTGGTGGCCTTCGCCAACGCGGATGGGGGGCGCCTGCTCGTCGGGGTGAAGGACAATGGCACGGTCAGCGGCGTTCGGGTGGACGAGGAGCTGCACATGATTGAGGCTGCGGCGCAGATGTATTGCCAACCCGCCGTGGAGTTCAGGACGCAGGTCTGGAAGGCCGATGTGAGGAGTGTGCTGGAGGTGGTGGTCGAGCCCTCGCGCCAGCGGCCCCACCGTTCCGAGGATGAGGAGGGGCAATGGAACACCTACTTGCGGCTGGAGGACGAGAACATCCGGGTCAACGCGGTGCTGTCCCGCTGCTGGGACCACCGCTTCCGGGCGGACCGTCCGGCCTTTGAATACGACCGGCACGTCGGTCGCCTGTTCCGGACGTGGAGGAAGGGCAAGCTTCTCGGATTCCGTCAGATCCTGCGAACCGTCCGGCGCCCCGCCCAGGCCACCGAGGACCTGCTGGCCCTGCTGGTGGGCTGGGGCATCGTCGAAATGGTGTTGGGCGACCGCAACTTCATGTACGGCCTTGCGGACGAGCAGGCGCTCGAAAACCTCGAGACGCAGGGGCCGGCTTTGTTCGACCTCTCCGTGCTGCCTCCCTCGCCCCGCATCCGGCGATTGAAGCCAAGGGGAGTTCGCCCGGTGGACCCGCGGGCGTTGCCTCCGGATGTCTGACCTTCGTGCTGCACAATAAACCCTCGTCCCCGACGGTTTCGATGACGCATTCACCTCCCATGCCTCCGACGACGATCCGACTCCGTGTCCTTTCGGCTCTCCTGCTTTGTGTGGGGATGGCCGGCTCGGCGCCTGCCCAGATTGCGACCGGGACGTGGCGGGACCACCCCAACTTCACGCGGTGTGTGGATGTGGCGGCCTCGGCCGAGCTGGGGTTGGCCCTCGTGGCCGCCGAAACGGCCGTGTTTGCCCTGACCTTGGACGACAGCGGGTCGCCCACCGGGGAAACCCAGCGGTTCGGCAAGGCCGAGGGCTTGAGCCGCGCCGACATCAGCACTGTGGCCCTCGCTTCCGATCCGGCTTGGGCGATCGTGGCCTACACCGAGGGCACCTTCGACCTCGTCCGCTTGGATGCGGACGGCGCCCTCTCCGACGTGGTGTCCGTGACCGACCTGTCTGAGGCCGACCTGCTCGGCAGCAAACGGCCCCACCGCCTCGTGGTGGACGGGGACCGCATGATGCTGTGTACCGACATCGGGGTCGTGGAGTACGATTTGGTCGCTCAGGAAGTCCGCGACACCTGGAAACTGGAAGCCGGAGGGGTCGCCCTGTCGGTGCGGTCGGTGGCGCGCAGTGGAGACCTGTGGTGGGCCGCCACCTCCTCCGGACTGTGGACGGCGCCGGTCGGATCCCCGTTCCCGGGCAATCCTGCCACGTGGTCTCCCGCAGGATTGGACGGGGCCAACCTGATGGACTTGCTTTCCTTGGAATCCGGCGGATTGGTTGCCCTCGAACGCCGGGAAGGACCGGACGCGGTCTGGTGGACCCCCGCCGGGGGGACGTGGACCGAGGTGTCCACCGATTTCAACGAGTCCTGGCTCCGGCTCGCCGCCGATGGCGATCGCTTCTGGGCATCGACGCCCTTCGGCATCGTTCAGTGGGCGTCAAATGGCGAGCCCGGGGCGGTGCGTTCTCAGGCCGGCAACGTGTACTTCCAGCCCAATGGCCTGGACGCTTCGGCCCAGGGACTGTGGTTGGCCAATGCGCATTCGGGGGTCCTCCGACTTGATGCGGTGGGGGACGCGTTCGACGGCCCCTTGGCTCCGAATGGCCCGCGAAGCAACGCCTGCATCCGGCTCGACGCGTGGAACGAATGGCTCTGGGTGGCGACCGGTGGAACCGATGCCGCGGGCGTTCCCCTCTACCGACAGGAAGGGTTCAGTGGCCGCCGGGGCACGTGGTGGCGGCAGATTGCGCCTCCCGAAGGCGAGGTGGGGGGTGATGGCGTGCAGGATCCGATGGACGTGAGCATTCATCCCCTCGACCCGGAGGTGGCCGTGTTTGGTAGTCTCGAAGAAGGCCTGATTGAGATTGCCGGCACCGAAATCCGGGACTATTGGAACCCGGGCAATTCGCCCCTCGAATGGAACTCGAACTGGAGCTCTGAGCGGTGTGCCGTGTCCGCGCTCGACTTCGACCGCCAGGGCAACCTCTGGGTCGCCAACGAAGGCACGGAACACCCGTTGAAGATGCGGGACACAGAGGGGGAGTGGCACGTCTTCGAGCTCGAGGGGCTGGGGCCGTCGACCCGCTTCACGCGGTTGCTGGCCACCCAGGGCGGACAGGTGTGGATGGCTCTCGGAGAGGGTCGAGGTGTGGCGGTCATGGCCACGGCCGGGACACCCGGCGTCGCCTCCGATGACGACTTCCGCATCCTGGGCCAGGGCGAAGGGGAAGGCGGGCTGCCGAGTTCGTTTGTCTATGCCCTCGAGGAGGATCTCGATGGCGAGGTCTGGGTGGGCACGTTGCAAGGGCCGGCGGTGTTCTATCAGCCGTCTGGTCTGTTCGGGGCCGATCCGATTGATGCCCAGCAGATCCTGATTGAGCAGGATGGCAATTTCCAGTTCCTCCTGGAGACGGAGACGGTCTGGGACATCGCCCTCGACGGCGGAAACCGAAAGTGGGTGGCCACGGTCAACAGCGGGGTGTTCCTGCTCTCGCCTGATGGCCGGGAGCAGGTGGCGCATTTCACGGCGGAAAACAGCCCTCTGCCGTCCAATGAGGTCTACGATGTGGCCATCGACCAGGCCAGTGGCCTTGTCTATTTCGCCACACCGAACGGGGTCACGAGTTTCCGGGGGACGGCCACCAATTTCGTCTCCGAACTCGGCCAGTCCTCCCTGACCATCTTCCCCAATCCATGGCGCCCCGAGTATCCGCCGGCCGTGACGATCGATGGTCTGGCATTCGGGTCCGAGGTGCACATTGTGGATGCCGCGGGACGGCGTGTCCGTCAGCTGGACAGTGCGGGTGGGCG
Source organism: Bacteroidota bacterium (assembly GCA_036159995.1). Lineage (GTDB taxonomy): Bacteria > Bacteroidota > Bacteroidia > Flavobacteriales_D > Sanyastnellaceae > UBA8752. The sequence goes on along the minus strand of JAYYEI010000047.1, from coordinate 93,601 downwards.
AGTGGTCTGGGATACCCTCGACGACGAGGGATACCCGGTGTCCGAAGGGGTGTACTTCGCGTTGGCCGGAGAGGCCGACAGCCGGTCGGGAGGGTCGGGCAAAATGGTCATCTTGCGGTGATGCAACGCGCCTGGTCCCTTCTTTTCCTTTCGCTGGCCCTGTCCACTGTGTCGGTTGCGCAGGACAATGGTGGATGGTGGCGGCAGTTGTTCAAGCCGGCGTCGCCAGTGCCGGAAGCGGAGGTCCCGTCGGTGGAGGACACGGAGGGCGTTCCAGTCGCTCCTTGGTCCGAGGATGCCGATGAGAAGGCGCCAGATGCGGGGAGCTCGGAGCCTCCCGTGGACGCCATGACAGCGGACTCCACATTGGAAGGCCCGGCGGGCATCCCCGGGAGTGTGACCTGGGAGATTCCATCCGAAATCCTGGCGCTGGACAGCGGGCGACTGGAGGCCAAGGACATCCGGATTCCGGGGTTCAGGGTCCAGCTGTTCATGGGCAAACTCGACAGCGCCCGGCAACTCAAGCGCAGCCTCGAACTGAAGGCGTTGGACCAGCCTATCTATGTGACGCCGTATCCGCCGCTCTTCGGGTTGACGGTTGGGAACTTCACCACCTCGCTGGCGGCACACCGTGTCCGGGAGGCCTGGCGCCCGCGCTTCCCCAACGCCTTGGTGGTGCCCCTCGACCTGCCGCTCGATGCGGTCTTCCCGCCGGGGAATTCTCCGGCCCATGGCCCCCATTTGCCACCCACACACCGGGATTGAAACTTCTCGCTCAATCCGTGGCCCGGTCGCGGTTTGGGCTCTACATTTGCCCGCGAAAATCAAGCGGCACAACATGTTTGGAATCTTGAGCGTGAAGCGGCGCCTTCCTGTGGCAAGGGGGCTGGCTTCCATCATGGCAGCAGCCATGCTCAGTGCGCCCACCGCAATGACGGCGGGCATTTGGGATGAAGGCAACATCGAGAACGGGCAAGCCCTGTTCAATGCCAACTGTGCATCCTGTCACAAGGTGACCAATGAGGTCCTGGCAGCGCCGGGTCTCGCGGGCATCGCGGATCGCTGGGGCTCCAGCGAGGAGATCCTGGTCCAGTGGATTCAGAATCCCCAGGCCGCAGCCGCCACCGGTGACCCCTATGTGAAATCCTTAGTCGACCGCTACGTCGGCACCTATGGCTGGATGACCGCGCAGGCGGTGAGCGCCGACGATGTCAAGGACATCATGGCCTACGTCCAGAATCCGCCGGATGTGGTGGCCACAGCCGACACCGGAACGGATTGTCCGACCATTTACGATGCCCTCGAGGAGGAGCAGGGCGCCAACGGAACGATCTGGTTCCTCATTCTGCTGACCCTTTTCTTGATCATCGCGTTGAGCGCCGCCACCGTTCGCCGCAGCCTGGAGCGTGCCGCCCAGGAAGTGGCTGAGGACGACGACGCCCCCTACGTGGTGCGCCTCCGGGCCTGGGCTTGGGACAACATCGCCTTCGTGAGCATCCTCGGCCTGTTCGTGGTCGCCTACCTCGTGGTCATCGGCTACCAGGGTCTGATGGGCGTGGGGGTCTACCAAGGCTACACCCCTGATCAGCCGGTCAAGTTCATCCACAGCGTTCACGTCTGTGAGAACGAGGTTGACTGCCAGTACTGCCACCACAGCGCCTACGAAAGCAAGCACGCCGGCATTCCGTCCACCAACGTCTGCATGAACTGCCACAAGGCGGTGAAGAAGGGCAGCCGCTACGGAGAGGTGGAGATCGGAAAGATCTACGCTGCCATCGGCTTCGACGCCGAGTCCGGAACCTACCTCGACGGGGAAGGCCAAAACGGCTACCAGAGCCCGCAGGACGATTTCCAGGGCAAGCCCCTGAAGTGGAACAAGGTCCACAACCTGCCGGATCACGTCTTCTTCAGCCACCAGCAGCACGTTGTGGTCGGTGGCCTGGAGTGTCAAAACTGCCACGGCGACGTTGGCAAGTTCACCGTGGGCCGCATTGCCCCGGTGGAGGAGATCAACGGTCTGGTGGACGACTTCCCCGGCCTGATTGAATTGTCCAAGCCCACCCTGACGATGGGATGGTGCATCGAGTGCCACAACAAGGCGGAGATCAGCTTCGCCTCCTCCGGCTACTACGAGGACATTCACGAGCGCCTCAAGGATGACCTCCGCGGCAACGAGGAGCTCCGCAAGTATTTGGAAGACGAAAAGACGACGGTCAAGGAACTCGGCGGATGGGAATGCGCCAAGTGCCACTACTGATCATCTGAACGCAAATCGAGATCTGCCCCATGGCTGACAACAAGATTTACTGGTCCGGACTCGAGGAGTTGGACCGCACCCCGGAATTCGAGCAGCTCGAATCCCAGGAGTTCCCCGCCGAGCGGCCTGTGGACGAGTTCCTCGCCGACGACCGGCTCCAGCGCGCCAACACCGGGCGCCGGGACTTCCTCAAGTTCATGGGCTTCTCCGTGACTGCCGCCACGCTCGCCGCCTGCGAGACGCCGGTGGTCAAGTCGATCCCCTACACCAACAAGCCGGAGGAAATCACTCCGGGTGTGGCGAACTACTACGCCTCCACTTACTATGACGGCCACGACTACGTGGACGTTCTCGTGAAGACGCGTGAAGGCCGTCCGATCTTTGTCAAGAGCAACACCGAGACGGGATACGGCCGGGTCAACGCCCGCGTCAACGCGTCCGTCCTCGGCCTCTATGACTCCGCCCGCCTTCAGGCTCCCCAGCTCAACGGTGAGGCCACCGATTGGGCCACCCTCGATGGAGCGGTCCAGAAGGGCCTGTCCGGAGCCGGCCGCAAGGTTCTCCTGACTGGCACGGTGATGAGCCCGAGCCACTCCCGCGCCATTGCCGCCCTGGCGGAAGCCGCCGGTGTGGAGCATGTCCAGTGCGATTCCGTCAGCTACGGCGCCGTCGTCGAGGCGGCCGATAAGGACTTCGGACGCCGGGTCTTCCCGTCTTACGATTTCGCCAGTGCGAAGACCGTGGTCTCCCTCAACGCCGACTTCCTCGGCACGTGGGGCGACACCGTCTGGTACACAACCGAGTGGGCCAAGACCCGCCGTCCGGAGGATGGAGCCATGAGCGTCCTGCACGCCTTTGAGAGCGGCATGTCCCTCACGGGATCCAACGCCGACCGCCGCACCCGCGTCAAGCCCTCCCAGCAGGGCAACGTGGCCGCCGCCCTGCTCAATGAGATCAACGGTCAGGGCCATGCGGCCGGACTCGACGAGGCCACCCTCGCCGGTGTCAAGGCGGCTGCGGCCGACCTGAAGGCCGCCGGAGCCAATGGCTTGGTGGTCGCCGGAGACAACGACGTCGCCACCCAGTGCATCGTCAACGCCATCAACGCGGCGCTCGGCGCCCTGGGCACGACGGTTGACTTCAACGAGAAGGCCGCCCTGCATCAGGGGGATGACGCCGCCTTTGCCACCCTCGTGGAGGACATGAAGGCCGGCCGGGTGTCCGCCCTCATCGTGGACGGCACCAACCCGTCCTACCACGCAGTGGACGCTGCGGCGTTCAACGCCGGACTCGAGAAGGTCGCCTTCAGCGTGTCCACTGCGCTGTTCGCCGACGAGACGGCGAGCCGCTGCTCGGCCATTGCCCCGAACCACCACTGGCTCGAGGCGTGGAACGACCTGCAGATCGATCCCGAGCGCATCGACATCGCCCAGCCGGCCATCCAGCCGCTGTACGACACGCGTCACGCCACCGAGAGCCTACTCGCCTGGGCTGGCCAGACCGTGGATGCCTACACGTTCCTGCGCCGGACGCACAATGCGACCTACAGCGCTGAGGCCATGTACACCGACCAGGATTGGAACACCGGTGTCCACAACGGTTTCCTCGCCGTGACCACTCCGGAAAAGGTGACCGCCACCTACAGCGGTTCCGCCCTCGCCGGTGCTTTGGCCTCCGTGAAGGGGCGTCAGGGAGGCAGCTTTGAGCTTGACCTCTACCGCAAGGTGACGATGGGAGACGGCCAGCAGGCCGGCAACCCCATGCTCCAGGAGACGCCCGATCCGATCACCAAGACCACGTGGGACAACTACGTGACCATGGCCCGCGCGGACATGGAGGCGATGGGCCTCAACACCTACATCGCCGAGAAGGATCCCGCCTCCGTGGTGAAGGTGACGGTCAATGGCAACTCCATCGAGCTTCCCGCTTTCCCGCAGCCTGGACAGCTTCCCGGCACGGTTGGCGTCGCCCTCGGCTATGGCCGGGGTGCTGGCAATGAGGCCATCGGCAAGGCCGCCTACCAGGTGGGTGAAGGAGGAGATCACCTCGCGGATGCCGAGGGCAACCTCGTTCCGATCGGAAAGAACGCCTTCGGTCTGGCCGGCTCGGTAGATGGCCTCCCGGCCTTCTCCGCCTACGACGTGACCGTCGAAGCGACCGGCGAGACCTACCCGCTGGCCTGCACGCAGTTGCACCACACCATCATGGGGCGCGACTCCGTGGTGAAGGAGACCACCCTCGACGGCTACCTGGCGGAAGCCAACGCCAAGCGCGGCGACGCCAGCTGGAACCGGGTGATCGGCCTCAACGTCCACGACGACATCAACGGGGACGGCGAGATCAACGCCCTCGACAAGAAGGCCGCCGGTGAGTTCGACCTCTGGCACGAGCATGCCGTCGACGGTGTTGGACACCGTTGGGGCATGGCCATTGACCTCACGAGCTGCATCGGGTGCAGCGCCTGCGTGACGGCCTGCCACATCGAGAACAACGTGCCGGTCGTCGGAAAGGACGAGGTGCGCCGCCACCGCGACATGCACTGGATGCGCATCGACCGCTACTACGCTTCCGATTGGAGCAAGGAGCGGGGATCCGAGGAAGGACTCGGCGTCATCTCCACCTATGCCAAGATGGAGGAGCCGGGAGCCAACCCGCAGACGGTGCACATGCCGATGATGTGCCAGCACTGCAACCACGCGCCGTGCGAGACGGTGTGCCCGGTGGCCGCCACGACGCACTCCAACGAGGGCGTCAACCAGATGACCTACAACCGGTGCATCGGCACGCGCTACTGCGCCAACAACTGCCCCTTCAAGGTGCGCCGCTTTAACTGGTTCCACTACCCCGGATACGACAAGTTCCAGAACCTCAACCCGGCGCAGGATGCCATCCAGCGCATGGTGCTCAACCCGGACGTGGTTGTCCGGAGCCGCGGTGTGATGGAGAAGTGCAGCCTCTGCGTCCAGCGGACCCAGGGTGCGAAGCTCGAGGCCAAGAAGGCCGGCACTCCGCTCGAGGACGGCATGGCCATCACCGCCTGCGCGGAGGCGTGCCCGACCAATGCCATCACCTTCGGTGACCTCAACGACACCTCCAGTGAGGTGCGCGCCACGTACGACAACAACCGGACCTACCACGCCCTGGAGGAGATCGGCGTCCAGCCGAACGTCGCCTACCTGACGAAGGTCCGCAACACCCCCAACGCCTAAGCCATGCAGCAAGAAGCGGCCATTCGGGAACCCCTGATCCTGGGGAACAAGAGCTACAAGGACATCACGGATGATGTGGTGGGCCCCATCCAAGGCGCTGCGCCGTTCGGATGGAAGGTCATGATCACCATTTCCAGCATGGTGGCCTTCTACGGCGTCGGGTGCATCCTGTACCTGATCGGGACGGGCATCGGCGTTTGGGGTCTGAACAAGACTGTCGGTTGGGCCTGGGACATCACCAACTTCGTGTGGTGGGTCGGCATCGGCCACGCCGGCACGCTGATTTCCGCCGTGTTGTTGCTGTTCCGTCAGAAGTGGCGGATGGCCATCAACCGCTCTGCGGAGGCGATGACCATTTTCGCGGTCATCATGGCGGCCGTCTTCCCCGGCATCCACATGGGCCGCATCTGGGTGAGCTACTGGGTGCTTCCGCTCCCGAACCAGTTCGGATCCCTCTGGGTGAACTTCAACAGCCCGCTCTTGTGGGACGTGTTCGCCATCTCGACCTACTTCTCGGTGTCCCTTGTCTTCTGGTACATCGGCCTCATTCCGGACTTCGCGACGATCCGCGACCGGATGACCAAGCCGCTGCAGAAGAAGATCTACAGCATCCTGAGCTTCGGATGGAGTGGCCGCGCCAAGAATTGGACCCGCTTCGAGGAGGTGAGCCTCGTGCTCGCCGGAATCGCCACCCCGCTGGTGTTCTCGGTGCACTCCATCGTCTCGATGGACTTCGCCACCTCCGTCATCCCGGGCTGGCACACGACCATCTTCCCGCCCTACTTCGTGAGTGGCGCCGTCTTCTCCGGATTCGCCATGGTGCAGACGCTCCTGCTCATCATGCGGAAGGCGATGCACCTCGAGAACTACATCCACACCAAGCACGTGGAGTACATGAACATCGTAATCATCGTGACCGGCTCCATCGTGGGAGTGGCCTACCTGACCGAGCTGTTCATCTCCTGGTACAGCGGCGTGGAATATGAGAGCTACGCCTTCATCAACCGCTTCAGTGGACCGTACAGCATGAGTTACTGGGCGATGATGACGTGCAATGTGATCAGCCCGCAGCTCTTCTGGATCAAGAAAATTCGCCGCAGCCTGGTGGCCACGTTCATCCTGTCCATCGTGGTGAACATCGGCATGTGGTTCGAGCGCTACGTGATCATCCTCACCTCGCTTCACCGTGACTACGTGCCGTCCTCCTGGTCCGAGTTCAATGCAACGAGCATCGACGTGGGCATCTTCATCGGCACCCTCGGCATCTTCTTCACGCTCTTCCTGCTCTTCGCCCGGTTCTTCCCGGTGCTGGCCTTGAACGAGCTGAAGACCATCCTGAAGTCCAGCGGCGAGGAGCAGAAGCGCCTCCAAGCTGACGCCAAGTCCAACACCAACGCCTGATCTCATGGAATCCACCAAAAAGGTCTTCCACGTCATGTACGACGACGACGACAAGCTGATGGCGGCTGCCAAGGCGCTCGTCGCCAAGGGCATCCGCATCAAGGACGTCTACAGCCCGTTTCCGGTGCACGGCATCGACCCGGTGATTGGCATCAAGCGGACCCGCCTGGCCATCGCCTCCTTCATGTACGCCATGACGGGCACGAGCCTCGCCCTGCTCGGCATGTGGTACTTCATGATCCAGGACTGGCCCATGAACATCGGGGGAAAGCCGAGCTTCAGCCTGATTGAGAACCTGCCTGCCTTCGTGCCGGTCACGTTCGAATTCACGGTGCTCTGCGGTGCCCACGGCATGGCGATCACCTACCTGCTCCGCAACGGAACCCTGCCCGGCATGCCGGCCTCCAACCCGGACCCGCGCACCACGGACGACAAGTTCGTCATGGAGATCCTCACCGAAGAGAACGACATGGACGCCGCCGGCCTCGAATCCGCCGTCAAGGAGACGGACGTGATGGAGGTCAGCATCAAAGAGTACGCAGCATGAAGACCGCTCAGCACATTCTGTTGCCCACGTTCGCCGCGATCCTGATGACCGCGTGCGTGACGGACCCGAACAGCCCGGGCGTCGAGTACATGCCCGACATGTACCGCAGCCCGGCCGTGGAGGCCTACGTCGATTATGGCCAGGAGGCCTACGTGGTGGGAGAGGACGTCGCCCGCGCCCAGCGCAGCACGCCGTCCAGCCGCAAGCCGGCCGCCGGAACGATTCCCTTCCGCGGGGAGGACCAGCTGGCCTTTGCCCTGCCGTACCCGTACGCCCAGACCCCCGAGGACTACGAGCGTGCCGGTGCCGAGCTCATGAGCCCGCTCGTGACCAATCAGGCCAACATCGAGGCCGGAGAGAAGATCTACGTTGCCATGTGCACGCAGTGCCACGGCGTGGAAGGCAAGGGAGACGGCGCCCTGAGCGTCAATGGCCACATCGCCGGCATCCCGAGCTACAGCGACAAGCTGAAGGATCTGCCGGAGGGCAAGATGTACCACACCTTGACCTGGGGCAAGGGCCTGATGGGCTCCCACGCCAGCCAGCTCAGCCAGCGCCAGCGCTGGGAGGTGATCGAGTACATCAAGGTGCTCCAGCAGGGGGGCGAGATGCCCACCTTCGACGAGGATGGCATGCCCGTTCCGGCCGATGCCGAAGGGGAAGCCGAGGATGAACCCCGCACGCCCGCTGCTCCTGCCGTCTCCGTCGGCATGGAGGGCATGGCCGTCAACACCGCACACTGAGAGCCATGGACACGATGAACTTCCGTTTCGAAGGCCGCGCCAAGACCTTGACCTATGTCCTGATGGGCATCGGTGTGGTGGCCCTGGCGTCCGGATTCCTCTTCGATGACAGCCACGGGCACCAGCGTTTCTGGGCCAACCTGCTCGTCAACGGCTTCTTCTATTTCTCGCTCGCCCTCGGCGCGCTGTTCTTCTACGCCCTGCAGTACGCCACCGAGAGTGGCTGGAGTGCGGTGCTGAAGCGCCTGTTCGAGGCCATCTATGGGTTCCTGCCCTACGGCGCCGGGGTGATTCTCATCGTCCTGTTGGCCGGGCAGTTCCACCTGCACCACCTCTACCACTGGATGGACCACACCCTGTACTACGAGTACATGTTGCCCGACGGCTCCTACTCCCACGAGATGGTGGAGGGTGCCGTGTCCAACCCCAACTTCGACCACATCATCGCCAACAAGAGTGCTTACCTGAACGGCAGCTTCTTCTGGTTGCGTACGTTGGTCTACATCGGCACGTTCCTCCTCTTTGCCCGGATGTTCCGCAAGTGGAGCCTGGCCGAGGATGAAGTGGGCGGCACGGACCTGCATTACAAGATGTACCGTCGCGGGGCCTTGTTCCTCGTCTTCTTCGCCGTGTTCAGCTCCACGCTCGCATGGGACTGGATCATGTCCATCGACACGCACTGGTTCTCGACCCTCTTCGGCTGGTACATCTTCAGCGGGATGTGGGTGAGCATGCTCATCTTCGCCACGGTGACCTTGACCTGGCTCCGGTCTGTCGGGTACTTCCAGGAGGTCAACGAGAGCCACATGCACGACATGGGCAAATGGGTCTTTGCCATCAGCATGCTGTGGAGCTACCTCTGGTTCTCCCAGTTCCTGCTGATCTGGTACTCCAACATCCCGGAGGAGGTGACGTACTACATCGCCCGGATGTTCACCAACTACAAGGTGCCGTTCATCAGCATGTTCTTCGTGAACTTCGCCATCCCTTTCTACGTGCTCGTGGCACGGGACGCCAAGCGGAACCCCTACTTCCTCATTCCGGTCTGCTTCCTCATTTTCTGTGGGCACTACACGGACGTGTATTTGCTCGTCGTACCCGGAACTCTGCACGACCACGCGCATTTCGGGTTCTTTGAATGGGGAACGTTCCTCGGTTTCCTCGGGTTGTTCATCCACGTGACGTTGAGCCGGCTCGCTTCGGCCCCGCTGATCGCCGTGAACCACCCGTATCTCGAGGAGTCGAAAGCCCTCCACTACTGACCCCAAACTGAGTCGATATGCAATTGCTCATTCTTCTCGTCGTCATCGTCGGCATCGTGGCCGTCGGGCAGTTGGCGAAAGTCTATGAACTCTCGTCCCGGATTTCGGGCCACCGTGAGGAGGACATCTCCCATGCGGACACCCGCCTGAACGCCAACCTATTCCTGGCGTTCGTCATCGTGTTCTTCGCCTCCACGGCTTACCTCTACTGGGCCTATGGGGACTACGCACCGCCGCCGGCTTCGGCCCACGGTGTGGACCTCGATTGGCTGATGAGCTTCAACATCTGGATCATCACCGCGGTCTTCGTTTTGGTGAACAGCCTGCTCTTCTACTTCGCCTGGAAATACGCCTATGACAAGAACCGCAAGGCGACCTTCTTCCCGCATGACAACCGTCTCGAGCTCATCTGGACGGTCATCCCGTCCATTGTCCTCGCGGTGATCATCATCTACGGTCTGCAGACCTGGAACGCCATGACCGGTGACGTCTCCGCTGATGCCCTGCGCATCGAGGTTTACTCCAAGCAGTTTGACTGGACGGCCCGCTACGCTGGAAACGATGGGGAGTTTGGTCAGTCCAACTACAATCTGATCACGCCGATGAATCCGCTCGGCATCTTGACGCCGGAGGGCGTGGAGGACGCCATCGTGGAAATCGACAAGCAGATTGGGGACCTCGAGCACGACCTCGCCATGGAAAAGGGGTTGCTGATTGCCGAGCGCGCCACGCTGGCGGCCAGCCTCGTCTCGGACGGACACGGCGATCACGGCGACCATGGTCACGGTCATGATGATCACGCCGACCACGGTCACGATGATCATGCCGACCACGATGACCATGGCCACGACGATCACGCCGACCACGGCCACGACGACCATGCCGACCACGGGCATGGCTGGAAGGAGGTGGCTGAGGCGCGCATCGCGGAGATCGACGACCTGCTCGACCATCAAGCGGACCGTCTCCTCATCATGACGGACGCCCAGATCGAGGCCAAGGAGGACAAGCTCAAGCGCCTCAAGCGTCATCGCCAGCGCATCATGGAAATCGAGGGCTTCACCTTCGAGAACGGCATGAGCAGCTTTGACACCGGCCGCGACGACCAGGTCGTCAAGGGCGAGTTCCACCTGCCGGTGGGCCAGGAGGTCGAGTTCGTGTTCCGCAGCCGCGATGTGATCCACTCCGCGTTCATGCCGCATTTCCGGGCTCAGATGAACACGGTGCCCGGCGTGCCGACCCGGTTCAAGATGACCCCGACCATCACCACGGACAGCATGCGGGTCATCCTTGACGATCCCGATTTCAATTATGTCCTCCTCTGCAACAAGGTCTGCGGGGCGGCCCACTTCAACATGAAGATGGACGTCATCGTCGAGTCGCAGGAGGAGTACGATGCTTGGCTCGAGCAGCAGGATGTCTTCCTCGTGGACGAGGATGCACCGTCCACGCCGGACAGCGAACCGACCCCGACGGCCGATGTTGAATCGACCGAGGGTGGTGAAATGGCCATGATCCACTGAACCCCTGAACGAATCTGACACCATGGGCGCACACGCACACCACAAGGAGAGCTTCATCTCCAAGTACGTCTTCAGCCAGGATCACAAGATGATCTCGAAGCAGTTCCTGATTACGGCTGTCTTCATGGGGATCCTCGCCGTGGCTCTTTCCGTCTTCTTCCGCCTCCAGCTCGGATGGCCGGGGCAGCCCTTCGGCATCCTCGAGACCTTCCTCGGCAAGTGGGCGCCGGGCGGCATCCTCGACCGGAACGCTTACCTCGCCTTGGTCACCATCCACGGCACCATCATGGTGTTCTTCGTGTTGACCGGTGGATTGAGCGGCACGTTCTCGAACCTGCTCATCCCGCTTCAGATCGGGGCACGCGACATGGCGTCGGGTTTCCTGAACATGCTGAGCTATTGGTTCTTCCTCGTCTCCAGCCTGATCATGTTGTTCTCCCTCTTCGTTGAGGGTGGTGCGGCATCCGGTGGATGGACGGTGTACCCGCCGCTCAGTGCGTTGCCGCAGGCCATGCCAGGCAGTGGCACGGGCATGACCCTCTGGCTCATCTCCATGGTGCTGTTCGTGGCGAGCTCCCTGCTCGGTGGTCTGAACTACATCGTGACCGTGATCAACCTGCGGACGAAAGGCATGAAGATGCTCCGCCTGCCGCTGACCATCTGGGCCTTCCTGATCACCGCCATCCTCGGCGTGTTGAGCTTCCCGGTCCTCGTGTCCGCTGTGGTGCTGCTCCTGATGGACCGTTCCATGGGCACGGCCTTCTATCTGAGCGACATCTTCATTGGAGGTGAGGCCCTGGACGTGACCGGCGGTTCGCCGATCCTGTACCAGCACCTGTTCTGGTTCCTCGGCCACCCGGAGGTGTACATCGTGTTGCTGCCGGCCCTCGGCATCAGCTCCGAGGTCATCGCCACGAATGCCCGGAAGCCCATCTTCGGCTACCGCGCCATGATTGGCTCCATCCTGGCGATCGGCTTCCTCAGCTTCATTGTGTGGGGACACCACATGTTCGTGACGGGCATGAACCCGTTCATCGGCTCGGTCTTCGTGTTCACGACGCTGCTGATTGCCATCCCGTCCGCGGTGAAGGCGTTCAACTACATCACCACCCTGTGGAAGGGCAACCTGCGCTTCACGCCGGCCATGCTCTTCTCCATCGGCCTGGTGAGCACCTTCGTCACGGGCGGTCTGACCGGCATCATCCTCGCGGACTCCGCCCTCGACGTCTCCGTGCACGACACCTACTTCGTGGTCGCCCACTTCCACATCGTGATGGGCATGTCGGCCATCTTCGGCATGCTGGCCGGGGTGTACCACTGGTTCCCGAAGATGTTCGGCCGCATGATGAACATGAAATTGGGCTTCGCCCATTTCTGGCTGACCCTCGTCTGTGGTTACGGTGTGTTCTTCCCGATGCACTTCGTCGGCATGGCGGGAGCTCCGCGCCGCTACTACGAGTACAGTGCCTTCGAATTCCTGAATGCCACAGCGGATCTCAACCCTGTCATCTCGGTGTTCGCCATCGTCGGCGCCCTGTCCCAGCTGCTGTTCCTGTTCAACTTCTTCCACAGCATCTTCCGTGGCCAGCGCGCTACCGAGAACCCTTGGGCCTCCAACACCCTGGAGTGGACGACCCCGATCGAGCACATCCACGGCAATTGGCCGGGTGCCCTGCCGGAGGTGCACCGTTGGGCGTACGACTACAGCAACCCCGCCTTCGACGAGGACTTCGTCCCGCAGACCGTCCCTCTGGGCGACGGGGAGGAGGCGCACTGATTGTGCCACTGCGCACAGCGAAACGGGCCTTTCCCACTGGGGGAGGCCCGTTTTGTGTACAAGGAGGTTCGCAGCCGCGCGAGGATTGTCGGGGCGGTGGGCGAACTTGGTCTCATGGAGGACTTCGATTTGCGGGGTGCCGCAGAGGGCACGAGCGAGGGCGAGGTGGAGCGCGTGCTCCGGCCGTCGGGCTTCCATGAATTCGCCGGCCAGCGGGAGGCGCTCGAGAACCTCGAGGTCTTCGTTCAGGCGGCGGGGCGCCGGGGAGAATCCCTCGACCACGTCTTGTTCCATGGCCCTCCGGGGCTGGGGAAGACGACGCTGGCCAACATCGTCGCCAGCGAGCTGGGGGTGGCCATCAAGACCACGAGTGGCCCCGTGCTCGACAAGCCCGGGGATCTGGCCGGACTCCTCACGGGACTCGAGCCGCGCGACGTGCTCTTCATCGACGAGATCCACCGCCTGAGCCCCATCGTGGAGGAATACCTCTACAGCGCGATGGAGGACTTCCGCATCGACCTCGTGATCGACACGGGCCCCAATGCCCGGACGGTCCAAATTGATTTGCACCCGTTCACCCTCGTCGGGGCGACCACGCGGAGCGGCCTGCTGACCGCGCCGCTGAGGGCGAGGTTCGGCATCAACCTCAGGCTTCACTACTATGATGCCGAGACGCTCACGGCCATTGTTGAGCGCAGTGCGGGTCTGCTGGGGATTCCCATCGATCACGAGGCCGCTTTCGAGATTGCCGGCCGAAGCCGGGGTACACCGCGGATTGCGAATGCGCTCCTGCGCCGGGTGCGGGACTTCGCCGAGATCAAGGGCGACGGAACGATTGAGCCGAACATCACGCGCTATGCGCTGGATGCGCTCAATGTGGACCGCAAGGGCCTCGATGAGATGGACAACCGCATTCTGGGGACCCTCATCGACAAATTCAAAGGGGGACCGGTCGGCATCACCACCATCGCCACGGCGGTGGGCGAGAATGCCGGGACCCTTGAAGAGGTGTACGAGCCCTTCCTGATTCAAGAGGGCTTCCTGGTCCGGACGCCCCGGGGACGGCAGGCCACGGAGGCCGCGTACAAGCATCTGGGCCGGGTCCCCTCCGCAGGGGGCGGCCTTTTTGACGCCGGCTGACCGCGATGGGCCGCACCGCGCACATCGGAGAGGAGCGGGTGGCGCAGATCCGCCGTTGGGCGGAGGAGCTGGGCTTCTCGGGCGTGGGGTTCTCCAAGGCGGAGCGGCTCGAGACGGAGGAGCCGAGGTTGGCCGCTTGGCTCGCCGAGGAACGGCACGGGCGCATGGCCTACCTCGAGAAGAACTTCGACAAGCGGCTTGATCCGCGCTTTTTGCTCCCGGGCACAAAGACGGTCATCAGCCTCCTCTACAACCACTACACGGATGTCCGCCAGGAGGACCCTGAGGCGCCGAAGATTTCGACGTATGCCTTCGGCGAGGACTACCACTTTGTGGTCAAATGGAAGCTCAAGGAGCTGCTCAAGTGGATGCGCCGGGATTGGGGCGACATCGCCGGTCGGGTTTATGTCGATTCGGCGCCGATCCTGGAGCGCGCGTGGGCGGCGAAGTCGGGTCTCGGCTGGATCGGGAAGCACGGGTTGCTGCTCAACAAGGAGGGCGGGAGCCATTTCTTCCTCGGGGAAATTCTGGTCGACCTGGACCTGCCGCCGGACGCTCCCGTTACCGACCACTGTGGAGACTGCACGCGGTGCATCGACGTCTGCCCCACGCAGGCCATCATCCGGCCGCAGGTGGTAGACGGCAGCCGGTGCATCAGCTATTTCACCATCGAGCTGCGCGATGCCTTGCCCGAGCCGATGGCGGGCCAATTTGACGACTGGATGTTTGGCTGTGACCTCTGTCAGGAGGTGTGTCCCTGGAACCGGCATGCCACGCCCCACAACGAGCCGGCGTTCGCCCCGAAGCCCGAATTGCTCCGGATGACCCGCCGCGAGTGGGTGGACCTCAAGGAGGAGACATTCAATGCGCTGTTCAAGAAGAGCCCCGTGCAGCGCACGGGATACGTCGGCTTGAAGCGCAACATCGATTTCCTCGAGCGCAGCCGGGGGGAGGCGGGGTCGAATTGACGGTCAGTCCTCGGCCTGCCGGGCGGAGCCAGGCTGGCGGAGCGTCCGGTGTTCGGGACGCAGGCCTGATCGGCGTGTCTTCTGTTCTTCTTCGGGCAGGGTCAGGAACTCCTGGCATTCGCTGCCGCAGGTGCCGGCCATGGATTCGGCGCAGCCGGGGCATTGCACCATCAGCACGTTGCAGGCCGGATTGGCGCAGTTGACCATGGTGTCGCACGCCGTGCCACAGTGGTGGCATTCGGCGACCACGTCGTCGGAGACCCGCTCGGCCATTCGCTCGTCGAAGACGAAGTTGACGCCGCGGAACCGGTTGTTGAGGCCGTGTTCCTTGACCTGCCTCACGTATTCGATGATGCCCCCCTCCAATTGGTGGACGTTGGGGAATCCCTTGTGCTTGAGGTAGGCGCTGGCTTTCTCGCACCGGATGCCCCCGGTGCAGTAGAGCACGATGTTCTGGTCCTTGCGGTCGGCGAGCAGATCCTCGACTTCGCGGATCTCGTCGCGGAAGGTCTCGGCGGCGGGCAGGATCGCGCCACGGAAGTGACCGACCTCGCTTTCGTAGTGGTTTCGCATGTCGACCACCACGGTGTCGGGTTGCTCGGCGAGGGCGTTGAACTCCTCGGCGGAGACATGCTTTCCGCAGTCGGTCACGTCGAACCCGTCATCGTCCAGTCCGTCGGCGACGATCTTGTCCCGGACCTTGATGATGAGCTTGAGGAAACTCTTGTCGTCGCCCTCGATGGCGATGTTGAGTCGGACGCCCTGCAGCCAGTCGATGGCCTCGAGGCTGTTCCGGAAGTCGCCGAAGCGCTCGGTCGGGACGCTCAACTGGGCATTGATCCCTTCTCCGCTCACGTAAATGCGGCCCAGCACTCCGAGGGGCTGCCAGGTGGCGAAGAGGTGGTCGCGGAGGAAGTCCGGGTTGTCCACCTTGGCGTATCGGTACAGGCTCAATGTGGTCCGCTCGCGCCCGTCCCGGTCGAGTCGGTGGACCAGGGAAGCCCGGTCAAGTCGGTTGTGCAGCGGCGTGTCCACGACGGCAAAAATAGCGCTTACGCCTGCGCAGGAAGGTTCCGATATACGCTTCGGGCCCGATTGGCGTTTGCAGATTGGCCTCTCATCGGATACTTTCACGAGGCTACGCCTTACGCAAACGTGATTCACCATTCAATGAAAATGTTGGAATACTGCCAGCGCATTCTGGCCAAGGTCAGTTTTGACCGCCACCTGTTCGCCAAAGAGCTCGCCAAGAGCATCAAACGGCTAGAGACCGCGGACATCACGCGTCTCCGTCAATGGTGCATGGAGCACTTCGGACAGCGGTATCAGGACATCATCCTGAACACCTTTCCCGCCCAGATCGCCATGTGACGATCGGGCTTCTTTCTCACCCCCACGCGACCCGGTGGCCGAAGTGGCGCCGGGTCGTTTCATGTCTGGCCGAAGGGAAGGGGGCGCCTCGCGGTGTGCTCAGAGGGGATGCTCCTCGGCGCCCTCCAAGATGTAGTTCATCTGGTAGACGTCGTCGGCGTTGAGCCGGACGTTGCCGTGGAAGGTCAGACGCTCGTCGGTCTGGTAAGTACGATGGTCACTGTCGGCGAAGCGGAGGTCGATGACGCTTTCCGGGCCGGCGCCCCCGCAGAAGAAGCAGTTGGCGAAGGGGTAGCGGGAAAGGACGTAGAAGTCCTCATCGAGGTCGACCGGGATGACATAGCCCGTGATGTAGACGTCCTGCCCCTCGGCGGCGAGCACCTGCGGGCCGAATTGCGGCTTCCAGTAGTAGCTGTCCAGCTCTTCGAGGTAGACGTCCTTGAAGTCGACATCGGCAAGCTCGGCCCAGGTCAATTCGCGGTAGTCTTCAGCTTGGGTGACGTTCACGATGGCCGCTTCCGGCTCGGCTGCCTTGGCGGCACCGATGAGGGCGAGGTCCGGCGAAGTCGGGTCAGGATGGCAGTAGGAGCTCAAGTCCAGGGCGGCGAGACCGAGAAGGCCGAGGGCGGCAAACAGGGTGCGATGCAGGGACCGGGACATGCCGTGAAATTACGGCCGGAATCCCCGGCGCGTCAACGCCCCTGACCCAACGTATTCGAAATGTCGATGCGCAGCGCGGAACGGGCAGGCAGGGCCGCGGCAAGGGTGCCGACTGCGAGGGCGGCCACCACGAGGAACCCTTCCCCCGAAACCGGGGCCAACTGGGCCACGTCGTAGTGGAAGCGGTCGGCGAGGGCGCCGGCGAGGACCATTACGCCGAGGCGGCTGAGCGCGAGTCCGATGGCGATGCCCGCCACAGTCATCCAGAGTCCTTCGAACAGGACCAAGGTGAAGAGCCGACGGGGAGGGGCCCCCATGGTGCGCATCAGGGCCAGTTCGTAGCGGCGGTCCCGCAGGCTCGCGAAGAGGGCGATGAAGACGCTGACGAAGGACAGGCCCATGATGAGCAGGGCCACGGCACGCAGGGTGCTGAGGCCGATGCCGAATTGCTGGGTGAGCCGGTTCATCTCGATGGCGGGCAGCGCGACCTGCATGGGGGTGTCCCGGAGGAGGTTCGGCAGGGTCAGGATGGCGAGTGGATTCTTCTTCTTCAGCAGGACGGCCGTGATCTCTTGGTCGGCGCCTTCAATGTCGGCGTGGACCCCCCAAACTGATTCGATGGAGGTGAGCAGGAGTTGGTCGATGACCGACCCCGTGGCGCCGAAGACGCCGACGACCGTGTACACCTTGTCGCGGTGGACGTCGGTGCCATCCTTGAGGCCGTGGGCGCTGTAGAAGGTGTCTCCGATCCCGAGCCCCGTGGCGGCAGCGGCTTCTGCGCCGACCGTCACCTCGAAGGGCGCCTCGAACAGCCGGCCTTCCGTCACCTCGGCTCCGTAGTGTTCGGGATAGCTGGCCTCCGTGCCGACGATGCGGAAGAGTTCGTAGTTGTCGCCGTAGGCCAACGGAATGGAGGACTCGATGTACGGGTGGCGCATCACCTTGCGCGCTTCGGCGAGGGGGATGTTGCCGGTGGGCACGTCCACGTGGTAGACGTTGGCGAGGATGGATTGCAAGGGGCTGCCCTTGGCGCCGAGCACGAGGTCGATGTCTTTGATGTTGCGGTCGAGGTCCTCGGTCAGGCTGCGTTGCATGAGCAGCATCAGGCTGATGATGCCGACCCCGAAGGCGAGAAGCAACACGCTCAGCCCGCTCTCCAGCGGACGGTCCATCACATTGCGGCGGGCGAGGCGGGCGGACCTCATGCGGCGGTGGGGTTGAGGGTCAATTCCACCCGGTCGGCCATCCGGTCCTTCAGCCGCTGGTCGTGGGTGACGATGAGGAGGGCGGCGCCGGAGTCGGCGGCCTGCTGGCGGAGCAGATCGAGCACCGCGTCGGTGTTGGTGTCGTCGAGGGCGCTCGTGGGCTCGTCGGCTAGGATGATGCCTGGGCCGTGCACGACGGCACGCGCGATGGAGACCCGCTGCTGTTCTCCGACGGAGAGGGCGTCCACGCGGGCGTTCAGTTTGTGGCTGAGGCCGAGACCGGTGAGCAGGGATTCGATGCGGGCCGCGTCTGGTTCCAGTCCGGCCAGGGTCTGCGCGAGGGCGAGGTTTTCCGAGACGGTCAGGCTTCGGACGAAATGGGCGGTCTGGAAGACGATGCCCATGTGCTGGCCGCGGGCCAGGTCACGTTCCGCTGTGGGGAGGGCACTGAAGGGGCGGCCGTCGAGGTGAACGTCTCCAGCCGATGGCGTCCTCATGCCGGCGATCAGGTGCAGCAGGGTGGTCTTGCCCGTGCCGGAGGCGCCGAGCAGGAGAAGCTCCTTGCCACGCCCCACGTCGAGGTCCGGAAAGGCCAATTCCGGCCCGTCGTCCGCATAGCGGTATCTCAATCCCTGCGTCCTGAGCATGGCCGCTGAAGTTACGATGCCGGGACGCCCATCTTTGCACCATGAACTTCACGCAGCGCTTGTGGCGGTACATGGTGGGCCTGTTCATCGGCACCCTCCTCGCCTTCTTCTTTTTCGGCACGCGTTCCTGCAGTTCCTGGCTGCCCAATGAGCAGGTGCGTCGATTCCTTGGTGAGCCCGGTCTCATCGGTGACGAGCGGACCCGCTGCCTCATGCAATGTGGCGCGGTGACCATGGCGGACCTGCGCTCCCTGCTCGAGGAGGGGCGCATCCGGTATGGCCGCAGCGACGTGCGCAATGAGGAGGGCACGGGCAAATTCTATCGGATCGAGGGCAAAGCGCGCTCAGCCGAATTCGTGGTGACGGACACCACGACAACCGTCCGGAAGGTGGAGCTCGAGGCCCTTCCCGGTGGGTGCCATTGTGAATGAGGGTCAGCCCTTCCGGCGGGCGAGTTCCGTGCGGATGAGGCTCAGCTCCCGCGAGGTCTGTCCGCCGACGGAGGTATTCTCCTCGGCCCGGCGGATCAGATAGGGAATGGCCTCCCGCAGGGGGCCGTAGGGGACATACTTGGCCGCGGTGTACCCGCGGTGGGCGAGGTTGAAGCTCAGGTGGTCGCTCATGCCCAGCAGCTGCGCGAAGGCCACCCGGCCATCGGAGGGGTCGAGTCCCCGGTCCTTCATGCCGTCCGCCAACCGGGCCGTACTCGCCTCATTGTGCGTGCCGCAGACGATGTTCAGGTGGTCGAGCCGATCGAGGGCGAAATCGATGGCGGCATTGAAATCCCGATCCGTGGCCGCCTTGTCGGGCTGGATGGGGGAGGGGCGTCCCTGTTCCGCTGCCCGCTGGCGCTCCTTTTCCATGTAGGCGCCGCGGACCAGTTTGATTCCGGCAATCCACCCTTCGTTCCTGGCCCGGTCCTCGAGGCCCTGGGTGTACGCCAGGCGATCGTGTCGATAGAGTTGTGCGGTGGTGAAGACCACGCATCGTTCGCGGTTGTGGTTCCGCATCATCGCTTCGGCGAGGTCATCGATGGCGTCTTGCAACCAGGTCTCCTCGGCGTCGATCATGATGCGCCCCCCCCGATCAGCAGCTTCGCGACAGAGCGTGGACACCCGGTCCTCCACCCGTTGCCAGGCGGCTTCGCGCTCAGTGGAGAGCCGCTCGCCCCGGCCCTTTTCCTCGAGCAGGTCGTTGTCGGACAGGGCGCTCACCTTGAAGACGGCGAAGGCGAAGCGGGGGTCGCCCTCGGCGGCGTGGATGGTGGCGAGGATCTCGTCCCGGGCCGCGTCGAGGGCGGATTCGCCAGTCTGGCCTTCGGCACTGTAGTCGAGGATGGTCTTTACGCCGAATTGGTGGAGCCGTTCGGAGGTCGAGCGGCTGTCCTCGATGTCCTCTCCTCCGCAGAAGTAGTCGAAGACAGGGCCGACGGCCCATCCGATGGGCAGGCGCAGGGAGACGGCGAGGCGGAGAAGGCGGGATCCGAGTCGGACGAGAAGGGGGGCGCCAATGAGGCCGAACATCCAGCGCGCCCGACGGAGTTCGCGGTCTGACCGGTGGGCGAAGGCCACCGCCGTGTTGTCGAAGCGCATTGGGGCCGACGTGGGGTGGGCGGTGTGTTCGGGCGGGGAAGTCATTGTCCTGTCCAAAGCGGCGGCAAGATACCGCGGCCGCCTCATCGTGGCATCAGAAAAAGACGGGGGGAGGGGGATGACGAAAGTCAATGCGGGTCCATGGGAGACGTCAGTTCGGAGGGCCGGAAGCGCCGACATGTTTGCTCTGTCAACGAACAACAACCACCCCAAAATCCCCAACGTCATGAACAAGTTCACCTCCTCCCTCTTCGCTGTCGCTTTCACCTTCGCCGCCAGCGTCTCCTTCGCCAACACGAACGCTGTCGCCGCCGAGGCTGACGCCCTGAATCAGACGGCCGTCACCATGGAACTCGCTGTGGACGGAACGGTCTCGATGCGCGCCATGGCCATCCTCCCCGATGGCCAGAAGGTCACCCGCAGCACGGTTGCGGCCAACATGTCCTAGGCCCTGATCGCCTACCACTCTTTCATCTCCACCCTGCCGTACGGTTCCAAAATCGTCCGTGTCGAATTCACCGACCAGGCCGGGAATGTCCTCTTCTCCGCCCAGGGCTGAAGGCCTTGGCTCACCTGAAGCCGGCGGGGCGGGATCCAAACGGGTCCCGCCCCGTTCTTTTTGGGTCCCAGGGCCATTGCCCGGAGCCGGCGTGCGTGCGACCTTGCAGGCATGACCGCACAGGATTTCCTCTCCGCCAACAAGGACCGTTTCCTCGACGAACTGTTCGACCTGCTCCGCATTCCGTCCATCAGTGCCGACCCGGCCTACAAGGAAGATGTGATCCGTTGTGCGGAATCCGTGGCGGACCACCTGCGCAAGGCGGGGGCCAACCGTGTCGAGGTCATGCAGACGCCCGGCTATCCGGTCGTGTACGGGGAGCGGATTGTGGACCCGGCCCTGCCGACGGTCCTCGTCTATGGACACTACGACGTCCAGCCGCCGGATCCGCTCGACCTCTGGACCTCCCCGGCGTTCGAGCCGGTCATCCGGAAGACGGAACTGCATCCCGAGGGCGCCATCTTTGCCCGGGGTGCGTGTGACGACAAGGGCCAGATGTTCATGCACGTCAAGGCCCTCGAGGCGATGGTCCAATCCGGAGACCAGCCGGTCAACCTCAAATTCGTCATCGAGGGCGAAGAGGAGGTCGGCAGCGACCACCTCGATGACTTCCTCGAGCAGAACAAGGACCTGCTCGCTGCGGATGTGGTGCTCGTGAGCGACACCGGCATCATTGCCAACGACATCCCCAGCATCACCACCGGCCTGCGCGGCCTGAGTTATGTCGAGGTCAAGGTGATCGGCCCAAACCGGGACCTGCACAGCGGCCTCTACGGCGGTGCGGCGCCCAACCCGATCAACATCCTGTGCGAGCTCGTGTCCTCCCTGAAGGACGACCAGCAGCGCATCACTGTGCCCGGCTTCTACGACAAGGTCATCGAGCTGTCCGCCGACGAGCGTGAGGCCATGGCCGAGGCCCCCTTCAGCGAGGAGGAGTACAAGGCGAGCATCGGCATCGGGGGCACGGAGGGTGAGAAGGACTACAGCGCTCCAGAGCGGATGTCCATCCGTCCGACCCTCGATGTCAACGGCATCTGGGGCGGCTACACCGGCGAGGGCGCCAAGACGGTCATTGCCTCCGAGGCGAGCGCTAAGATTTCCATGCGCCTCGTGCCGGATCAGGATCCCGACGAGATCACCCAGCTCTTCGTGAACCACTTCGAGTCGATTTGTCCGGAGAGTTGCCAGGTCGAGGTGACCATCATGCACGGTGCCCACCCGGCCGTGACGCCCATCGATCACCCGGGATACCGTGCCGCCGCTGCGGCCATGGAGGCCACGTTCGGTCGCAAGCCTGTCCCATTCCGCGGAGGGGGCAGCATTCCCATCGTGACCAGCTTCGAGCGCATCCTCGGTCTGAAGACCGTGCTCATGGGCTTCGGTTTGGACAGCGACGCCATCCACAGCCCGGATGAGCACTATGGGGTCTTCAACTATTTCAAGGGCATCGAGACCATTCCGCACTTTCACGCGCGGTTCGCAGAATTCCATGCGGGCTGATTTCCCGTTTGGCGGGACCCTGCCCTTGTGGCTGGTTGTCCTGGCTTTGTTTGGGACGGGCTGTCTCGGTCAGCCCGAGGATTTCGAGGTGCGCAGTGTGTCCATTGCGGACTTCAGTGCATTGGGCAATGAGGAGACGGTGGTCGGCATTGACATTGTCCTGCACAACCCCAATGGCTACAAGGTTCAGATCGAAGACAGCCGTCTGGGACTCTGGGTGGGCGCCGATTCGGTCGGTGTGCTGCAGTTCGTTCCTGGTGCGGAAATCGCCCGCCATGAAGAGGAGATGGTGCGAGTGGATGCTGTGCTGGACGCGAAGCGGTTTTCTGATGTGCTCAGTCGAAACTGGTTTGAGTATTTGGTGCAGGGCGCGCCAGTTCGGGTGGAAGGCTGGGTTCGAGGAAAAGCCTGGGGCATCCGCAAGACCCTGACCATCCGCCATGCGCAGCGCATCCGGGTGATGGAGTGACAAGCGCATTCGGCGTTTCTCCCCTCATTCTGTGTAGTTTGACCGAGCAAGACCGGGCTGGTGGAACAGGGTGTTTCCTGCCCGCATGACACGATGATGACCTCTTTGATCCTGGCTGCAGAGAGACTCACGGGATGGGCCGTGGTGATTGCGCTCCTGTGGGGGTGTGCAGCACCCGATGACCCACCTTCCGACACACCGGATGCAGAGGCTGGTCCGATGAACGTCCTGTTCATCGTGGCGGACGACCTGAATTGTGCCCTTGGGGCGTACGGTGACACCTTGGTCCAAACGCCGAATCTGGACCGCTTGGCCGAGGAGGGCGCCGTGTTCACCAACGCCCATTGCCAATACCCGCTGTGCGGACCATCTCGGGCCTCCTTCATGACCGGGCTGTATGCCGACCAGACCCGGATTCGGAAGAACAATGTGTATCTCCGCTCGGCCGTGCCGGATGTGGTGACGCTGAGCCAGCGCTTCCGGCAACGGGGGTATGAAGCGGTCCGAATCGGCAAGATTTTCCACTATGACAATCCGGGCACGATTGGCACAGCGGGAATCGATGACCGCCATTCCTGGGACCGGACGGTCAACCCCTATGGACGGGACAAGCGAGAGGAACACCGCATCCACACACTGAAGCCAAGGCGGTATGGGGGGACGTTGAGTTGGCTGGCGATGGAAGGCACGGATGAAGAGCAGACGGATGGCATTGGGGCGACGGAGGCCTGCGACCAGCTCGATGGATTCGCGGAACGGGGCACTCCTTTCTTCCTCGCGGTCGGGTTCTACCGGCCCCATACACCTTTTGTGGCGCCCAAGGCCCATTTCGATGCCGTGGACCGTGAGGCCATGGTGGTCCCCGAACCCCACGACGAACTCCTGGACGTTCTCCCCGAGCCCGCGGCCAAGTCGATCCGGGCCATGAAGACCCAGATTGGGCTGCCGACCGAGCTGTCGAAGGAGATCATTCAAGCATATCGGGCGACCGTGTCCTTCGTGGATGCCCAGGTCGGACGTGTGTTGGATCGCCTTCAGGAAACAGGACTCGATCGGAATACCCTGGTGGTCTTCCTTTCGGATCATGGCTATCATCTGGGGGAGCATGGCCACTGGCAGAAACAGACCCTGTTCGACGAGGGGACCCGGGTGCCCTTGATCATCCGGCCTCCGGCGGGAGATCCTGTGGGCTCCATCGCGGCCCCAGTGGAGTTGGTGGATCTCTATCCCACCATTGCCGACTACGCGGGGCTGGAGATTCCGGGCTATGTGCAGGGCCTCAGTTTGCGCGGCTTGATCGACCAGGAAGCCGACACCGTTCGGGGCAGTGCCCTGACCGTCTGGCGCAAGGGGAAGAGCATTGCGACGGACCGGTACCGGCTGACTTCGTGGGGTGAAGGGGGAGAGCTCGGCATGGAGCTCTACGATCATCAGACAGACCCAGATGAACTGCGAAACCTGGCTTTGGATGCAGAGGAGTTGCCCGTACTGGATTCCCTCACAAGGGTCTTGGAGCGGCGTTGGCTGGCGTCTCTTGAGGTTCCTGATGGTCTTGGACGTCAGGTCACAGCCCCCCCGGTTGCCCAAAAGACGCCGCACCTGACTCCCGGTGATCTGTACCGGTTGGATGGAACCCTCGAAACCATGAAATCCGACGAATGAAGCGCTGTCTTCTTCCGGCGATGATGGCCTCCGTTTTTGGCCTTGCAGGGTGCGGCTCTGATTCGACTTCTGACTCACCCGAGGGACGACGGAATTTCGTGGTGGTGCTGGTGGACGACCAGGGGTGGAACGGGACGTCGGTGGAGATGGTGCCCGGAGACTCCCTGTCCCGAAGCGATTACCATGAAACGCCCCACTTGGAGGAGTTTGCCGCGGAGGGGATGCGGTTTTCGGAGGCGTATGCGGCGGCTCCTGTGTGCGCTCCGTCGCGGTATGCGATTCAATTCGGAAAGACGCCGGCCAGGCTGTCCCTCGTCCGGGTGGGCATGAACTCCGATCACATCGACCATGAGAAGGGATGGAGTTTGCCTAAAGCCCTCAAGGCTGTGGATTCCCTCTATGTGGCCGGTCATTTTGGCAAATGGGGGATGGGCAGCTCACCCGAGGTGATGGGGTATGATGCCAGCGACGGCCCGACCCAAAACCGGGAGGGCGGATTTGTCAATGACCGTTCCCAGTGGGATGCCCATGTGAAAGACGACCCGAAGCGGATCATGGAAATCACGAAAAAGGGCGTCGCATTCATGAAGGAACAGGTGGAGGCGGGGCGTCCGTTCTACCTCCAGTTGTCGCACTGGGCGGTGCATGCCAACCTCGAGGCGACAGCGGCCTCGTTGGCCAAGTACGAGGCCAAGCCGCGGGGAGCCCAACAGGTGAATCCCGCATTTGCGGCGATGACCGAGGACCTCGACACCGGGTTGGGGGCCATCCTCGAGGCATTGGATTCCCTGGACATCGAGGACGATACCTATGTGGTGTACATGTCCGACAACGGTTCCGTGCCCAACATCCCCGGAGCGAGGAAGTACGAGCGCAGTTACAATCACCCGTTGAGCCGAGGCAAATGGGACGCCTTGGAGGGGGGTGTGCGGGTGCCCCTCATCCTGCGGGGCCCAGACATCGAACCAGGATCCCACTCGGCTGTGCCCGTGTCGGGTGTCGACCTGATGCCGACCCTATTGGCCCTCGCAGGGGCCGAGGAGCCGCCAATGCTGGACAGTCTGGACGGGGGGTCTTTCGCGCCGGTCCTGCAGCAGAAAGCCCAGGAGGTGATTCGTCCCGTGGACGGGCTGTTCTTCCATGTTCCGTACCGGAATGGGATTGCCTTGAAGCGCCCCCATTCCGCCATCCGACAAGGCGACTTCAAGTTGGTCCTGTTCCAGGACGATGGAGAGGTGCGGCTGTACGATGTGCGCAACGACATCGGGGAGGAGAACGACCTCTCTGCGGCTATGCCCGACAAGACGGAAGCGATGAGGGGGGCGCTTTCGGACTATCTCTCGGACGTTCGAGCCCCCCGCTGGCAGGAGGGCATCACATGGAAGGGGAAGCCCCTTGCGGAATTCAATTCATTCCACTGATGCGGGAGTTCCGAGCAGGATGGAGGGTGACCTCGTTGGCACTGGTTGTGGTCCTGTATGGGTGTGGAGTGGCCAAGGAGGAATCCACGGATGCTGCGCGCCATGCCTCGGCATGGGAAAACGACATGGTGGCCATTCCCGGCGGGACGTTTTGGATGGGAGCAGGGGAGGATAGCCTGGCCTTGCCGAGGGAATTTCCGGCCCATCCGGTGACGTTGTCGCCCTTTCTGATGGATGCCCATGAAGTGACCAACCGTCAATTCGCTGCTTTTGTGGAGGCCACGGGCTATGTCACGGTGGCGGACCGACCGTTGGATTGGGCGGAGTTGAAGACGCAGCTTCCTCCGGGGACGCCCCGGCCCGCTGATGCCGATCTCGCACCGGGTTCCTTGGTGTTTTCTCCTCCCGATCATCCGGTCGGATTGGAGGATGCTTCCCAATGGTGGAGTTGGGTGCACGGGGCGGATTGGCGCCATCCTTTCGGCCCGGAGAGTGGACTTGGTGGAATGGAAGACCACCCAGTGGTCCATGTGTGCCACGCAGACGCTGTTGCCTATGCGGAGTGGTGTGGCAAGCGGCTTCCGACAGAGGCGGAATGGGAGTGGGCGGCCCGGGGCGGAGCGGAAGGACAGCCCTACCCGTGGGGTCGGGAGCCTTTGGGTGAGGGGACGGCCCGGTGCAACATCTGGTCGGGGCGGTTTCCGGTGGAGAATACCCTGCGCGATGGCCACTATGGAACGGCCCCTGTGGGACAGTACCCACCCAACGGGTACGGCCTGTTTGACATGGCGGGCAACGTGTGGGAGGTGTGTTCGGATTGGTTTGATCCCGACCATTATGCCCGGTGTGATGCTGAGCGACCGACCCTGAATCCATCGGGGCCGGAGACCTGGAGTGATCCCATGGATCCGTTGGAGCCCAAACGTGTGATGCGGGGAGGGTCTTTCCTCTGCAACGCCAGTTACTGCTCGAGTTACCGGGTGACGGCCAGAATGGCCCATGGTCAATCCACAGGGATGAGTCACGTGGGATTCAGGTGTGTGTGGGGTACACAGAATCCAGAGTGAATCCTAGGTTATGTGGCTCAAAATCCCGATTATTACTAAGTGTATTTTCTACACTTTCCCCTTTGCGAAGCCATGAGCACGGAGCCATGGTCATGGCGCATCTCGAAGCGGGTCTTGTGTGGTCTGATTGCCATGGTGGGCAGTGTGCTTATGGGGGTCTCTGCCCAGGATTCTCTGAAGGTCGATTCCCCCTTCAAATCTGGTGCGCCCCTTGTCCGGGAGTCGACCAGCACCATCGGGTTCACGGGCTTCTATCGGTTCCTTGGCTTTGTCCGGGACCAGCAGGAGACGTTTCCGAACAACAGTGGCAAGACGACCGCCATCCTCGTGGGGGATGCCTACCGGGAGCCGATGCTTCTGCTGAAGATGAACGGCAGGACCGAGGAGGGCATCGGGTTCGGCGCCGACTTCATGATCAACAGCGTGTACAAGGGGCCAGAAGCCCAGTTCACGCAGGCGTTGACTTTGGAGCTTGGCTTGAACCTCCGGGCCGATCTGGACACCCGATTCGGGGATTTCTCTTTCCGTTCGGGGGGGATGTCCTGGTATCGGCAGAGCCGGCTGACCGTTTGGGGGAACCGGTCCCTCAATCGATTCAGCCTCTTTGAGCGCCGCCCGCAGACGCCCTTGACTCCCACTCCGGGAGGGCGGTATTCTAGCTATTACGCCAATGGTCTCCTGGATGATGGGGTCCGCTATGGTGCGCGGGCCTTTCAAGGCGTGTTCCTGCAAGGCCGACGTCTGCCCGGTGGATTCAATGTCAAAGGGGTGTTGGGCAAGAGCGGTTTCAACCGGTCCTACCTCGCCCAGAGCGATAACTACACCGGGTGCTTCCAGCTCAAGCGGACGTTCGGGGATTCTCTGTCCATCGCCTACAACCTGCTCGCCTCCCATGCGGATCTCGATTCGCTGACGGACCAGAGCCAGCGCTATGCCATTCACACGGTGGAGCTCCAGAAGAGGACCGACCGGTGGACGTTGGACGTGGAGGCCGGCATCGGTCGGTACACCGGGCCCGAATACGACCTCGGCGCCGGGGAGGCCATCGTGCTCCAGCTGCGCCCGACCCGGGACAACCCGTTGCCCATCCACCTTCACGCGTATCGGATTTCCCCGCAGTTCGTCAATGTGACGGGGAACTTCCTGAACACCACCGTTCTCGAGATTTTTCCGAATGTGGGCGGTGTGGGCCAGACCGTACGGACCCCGTATCGAAGCCCCATGACCGGGTTGGGGGCTCCCGTCAACAATCGCCAGGGGGTCTCCGTCAACGCCGATGTCGAACTCGGGCGGTTGAAGCTCAACGGCGGATTGGGGGTCTTCGGGGAGATTGACACCTCCCGCGCCGGGGTGTCCTATGTGCACCAGGTCAACGGCCAGACCCTCTCGAGGATTTACCTCTTTGCCCAGGACTGGGGGCCCTACAACGCCCTCAATTCCATGTATCGCGGGGTCTTCGAGAACGTGGACATCCTCGACACCTCGGCCACGGGCATGGCCGGGTTCAAGAAGTTCTTCAGCACGGCTGAGCTGCAGGCCAAATACCAGACGCGCTGGGGAGACCGGGAGGTGCACCTCTTTTCCCTTTCCAGGCTCAACAGTTGTCAGCGATCGCCCAGCCTGACCCCGGTGCTCGGTCGGGAGGCCATTCTCAGCCAGTTCAGCCAGGAGTTCGACGCGAGCCTCTCTCTCTCGGACGATGCGGTCCTCGTGCTCGGGTATGGCATCGAGCGGGTGATCGGCAATGAGGACACCAACCTCGGGGACGCCGGGACCACAAGCCCGACAAGCGTCCTGTTCGATTGGTTGGGTGCCGAATCCCTGTATCACCGCAATGCCCAACGCAACCAGCGAAACCGGATGTTCGGTTTCGGGCTCGACATGCGGGTCGGGGACCGAGCCATGCTCTTCCTGAGGCACAGCCGCTACCGATATTTCGATCCGAACTTCATCGAGAACCACCTCTCGGGATCGGAGACCATGCTGGAATTGAAAATGACCTTCTGATGAAGCCTGTCCGCGTCCTTCCGCTTCTGCTTCCCTTGCTGCTCACCGGCTCGGCCCTGTTGGCTCAGACGGAGGAGTCGGTGTGGTTTGATGGCCAGTCCCGATCGTTCTTTTCTCGGGATGCCCTGGGCGAGATGGACCGTCCGGACACGACGTCCCCCCGCAATCTGTCTGAGGGCTACAACTTGCTAGACATCAACACGCACATCGAGCCGGCAGACAACCTCGAGGTCTTCGCCCAATTGCGGGTGCGGAACCGGTTCGGGGGTTTCTTCGGGGCTGGGACCACCATTGATGTCCGCCAATTGAGGGCGAGCGGGGTCATCAAGGACAAGGTGCGGTTCAGCATCGGGGACCTCTACCTGAAGCAGTCGCGCTTCACCTTGTTCAACCCCGACGAGGACCTCGTCCGGAATGAGGGGGAGGCCTTCCGTGCCTACCGTGACATCGTCCATTACGAGAACTTCTATCAGGACAACCGCTGGCGGCTGCAGGGCATCCAGACCGATTTTTCGATGCGCTTTGACCGGTCGATTCGGACATTCGAGTTCGACGCCTTCCTGACCCGGCCCCGGGGGTCGGAATCCCTGACGAGCACCCTCTTCACATCGGACCTTTTGATGGCGGGGGGTTCTGTTGTCTCTCAGATGGGCCGGAAGACTCGGGTCGAGCTGAATTGGGTCAACCTGTTCGAGGTGCCGTCCAGTGGAACGACCCATCAATCCCTTCGGAACCCGGTGGTGCGGGCCGGGATTGAGCGGCAGGACGAGATGGGCAACTGGACCGTGCGGCACGCGGTGGAGGGCGGCTACGCCCAGCGTCACTGGCTGTTCTCCCAATTGGAGGATGGCGGTGCCGACACAGCCGGCTACCGCACCGAGGGGGTGTACATCGAATTGCGCAGCGAGCCGATGAGGCTGGATTCTCTTTGGTCGTTCCAATACGGCGTTCGTCATGTTGACCCGGGCTTCCGAAGTGGAGGGGCCCAGACCCGGCGCCTCGATTTGGGCGGTAGTGTTCCCCTGACGGTCTATCCGACCTATTCTGATGAGGTGCTCGACCGTCCAGTCGCCATGTTCGACCTCATGGCGTCCGACGGGGTGTACAACCAGATGCTCTCGGCGACGCTGATGGATTTCCATCCGGTCTACTCCAATGTCCTGCCGTACGGGGATGCCACTCCGAACCGGCAGGGCGCCTTCCTGCAGGTGAACCGGCGCCACGCGGAAGGCGAGTGGGAAGTGCAGCTCGACGGTGGAGCCTTCCGCGAAATCATCGGCCAGGGCACCCCCGACCTGCGACAATTCCATCTTCTCGCCGGTCGACTGGCTTGGCGGGCGGACCGCACGCTGGGGTGGGACCGCACCGTGGACCTGACTGTGGGGGCCGATGTGGAACAGACCTCGCGCACGGGAGAACCCTTGGCCGCGGTGGACTTGTCCCGGCGGGTGCTGGACGTCTCGGCCAACGTGGAGGTGGCGGACCGGCTGTTCCTGCAGGGGGCCATCAAACGCCTGGATGCGGAGGGCAACGAATTCATCACGGAGCGCAACGGATTTGGATCCATCCGGACCTTTCGCGCCCGGGAGTACGACGTGTCCGACCACATTCTCTCCGCTGGCCTGTGGTACGCTTTCAGCGATGCGGTCTATGCCAATGTCCAATACAGTGGATGGGGGTCCTCCCTCGCCGATCCTCTTCAACCTGATTTCAATTACCGGAGGTTGCTCTTCGTCTTTTCCGTCCGCCTATGAACACCCTGAGGATTTCCCTGATTGCCCTGGGCATCGCCCTTGGCCTGTACGCCTGCTCGACCGAGGAATTCGAGGGGCCGTCCATTGTGGTCCTGCTCGGAGAATTTGACATTCTCGACTCGCTGCGGGTGACCGATTCGAACCCCGATTTCTCCGTCAACGATGTGGTCGGGTTCCATGCGGAATTCAACAAGGAGGTGGATTGGACCCTCGTCATCGAAGGCCAGACGACCGGCAGCCGGAAGGTGATCACGGGGTTTTCGAGTCGCCTCGACTCCAATGCCGTTGTGTGGACTGGAGGCACCTCGCAGGTTCCTTTCTTCACGACGGAGGACTGCACCGTGGAGCTGACCGTGCTCGATGAGCCGGACACGATGCGCACCGAATTGACGGTGGCTGGCACGCGGGTCTTCGATGGCATTCCGGTTGCCGATTTCGAGGAGGGCATTCCCGAGGAGGCCCTCGTCTTCCACCAGTTTTCGCAGAACATGACCTTCGAGGTGGCCCAGGACGATCCACTGATGGGGGCCAACTATTTCAAGATGGGGGGGCGCATGGGCTGGAACGAATGGATGCTCGGCCAGATTGACTTCCCTCTGGACCTGAGTGCTGTGACGGCGGATGCCGAGAACTTCTACTTGAACCTCGGCGTGCTGTCCGGCATGGACGGGGCGTTGGCCACCGATCAGTACGTCAACATCCTCATCTCCGAGTCGACGGCGCCGTTCAACGACAACACGTCCAACAATGGAGCGGATGTCTTCACGACGGACATGGAGGTCTACAAATACCAGATCCGACCGGTGGACTGGATTGGATGGCGCTACGTGGCCATCCCGTACAGCGACTTCGAGGTGAAAAGCCAAGGCGGCGACAACGTGCGCACACCGGCGGACATCTCCGCCATCCGGCTCCAGTGCCAGTCCTGCCCATCAGCCAATGCCAACTGTCCGGAGAACGCCGATGTGGACGTCCGCACCGACATCGACTTCGTGATGTTCACCGAAAATGCCCCGCTGCTGGATCAATGATGCGCCTGCCTGCTGTCCTTCTGTCGTTCATGCTGATGGTCTCCTGCGGTCAGCTGCAGGACGTGGCGTTGTACGATGTCGTGCAGCCCGAGGCGGACGTGTGGGCGGCCTTTGAATACGCGGAGGTTTTCACGGATTCGGAACGGACTCCGGCCTTCGGGTTGAAGGACATTCCCTGCCGGTCCTTCCGCGCTGTGAAGGAAGGCAGCCATTCCGGGGAGGACCACCTGCACTTGCAATGGGACCAATCCGAAGGGTGCCGCTA
The DNA here is from genome assembly GCA_036159995.1 of Bacteroidota bacterium. GTDB lineage: Bacteria > Bacteroidota > Bacteroidia > Flavobacteriales_D > Sanyastnellaceae > UBA8752. The sequence continues at coordinate 61,564 of JAYYEI010000047.1, read as the reverse complement.
CATCGGGATGGGATTCCTGTGGAAGGACTACAAGGGCAAGGACCTGTCCGGGATCTATGAGGAGGGGGCCATCGAGTTGATGGTGCGTGTGGATTCGGGTTTTCTCACCAAGGTGCCCATGTTCTTCAGCCTGGCGGACTATGGCGGCAAGCGGTGTGTGACCAAAATGAGCCTGCTCGACATGGAGGGAGGCGGCATCGGCACAGAATGGACCCGGGTGCGCATTCCCCTGCAGGCCTTCCGTCCGGAACGGAACGGGGTCAACTTGGCCAACATCAAGGAGCTGCGCATCGAGTTCCAACAGAAAGGGGACGTGCATGTGGACGACATCCGCATTGTGCCCCACCAGCACAACTACGGCCGGGAGGCCTCGACCTCGACCCACCGGGTGATGGCGCTTCCCTTCGTCTTGGGTGAGGGACGGGAATCGTGGTGGGGGATCAACCCCGTTGAATCCGATCACTTCAGCTTTGTCGCCTCGCCGGAGGGATGGGAGGGCTCGGAGGCGGTGGTGGCCGATGTCCGACTGGAGGGGAAGAAGCCGTGGGACAGCTTTGGGTTCGGGGCCCACCGGTGGCTCCTCGTCGATGTGGAGGAGCATCATTCGACCTCGGCGGTTCAGTTCCGTCTGAAGGCGGACTCCCCGCCCAAGCTTCGGATGACCCTGTTTGCCTACCGTGGCGCGAAGCGGCGCATCCAGGTGACCTTGGATGAGGACAACTTCCAGAATGTGACGCCGGGAGAATGGGCCGTGCGTGTGCCCATCAAGTCCATTCGTGGCCACGAGGAGGTGGATTGGACTGCGCTGAAGGAGGTTCGCTTTCAGGTGCTGGAGGATGCCCGGTTCACTGCAGGGGATTTCGAGCTCGCTGAATTCCGGGGCAACCCGGACAAACCGTTCAAATGGAAGGGCGGATGAGGAGCGTGCTGTGTCTTATCCTCGTCATGTTGGGCTCGGCCCAAGTGTCCGCGCAATCGGGGCCGGCTCATGTGGAGGTCGTCGCCGACGGGGATGGCTTCGCGTTGGAGCGGAACGGGAAACCCTACCACATCCTTGGGGCCGGGGCGAAGGCCCATTTCCCTCTGCTGAAGGCTTCCGGGGCCAATTCGATCCGGCTCTGGAGCACGGGCAAGGCCGACCTTCTGGATTCGGCGCTCCGGTATGACATGACCGTGTCGCTCGGCCTGTATGTCCGGCCCGAACGGACGGGGATGGACTACGATGATGAATATGCCGTCCGATCCCAGATCGAGCAGCTCAAGACGGAGGTCCTCAAGTACAAGGACCACCCCGCCGTCCTGGTCTGGGGCATCGGCAACGAGATGGATCTGCGGTATGCCAATTTCAAGGTGTGGGAGACCATCGAGGAGATCGCGGCTTTCATCCATCAAGTGGATCCGCACCATCCCACGATGACGGTCGTCGCGGGATTCGACCCGGCCAAATCGTTCATGATCCGGACCCATTGTCCGAGCGTGGACATCCTCGGGGTCAATGCCTACGGCTCCATCGAGAACTTGTCGCTCAACATCCGTCGTTTCAATTGGGACAAGCCCTACATCGTGACCGAGTGGGGGGTCAACGGCCCGTTTGAAGCCCCCATGACCGCGTGGAAAGCCAAGGTCGAACCCCCGGGTGGGGTCAAGGCCGAGCAACGCAAGCGGCGTTACCTCGAGCTGATCGAGGCCGACCGGGAGCAGTGCCTGGGGAGCTACTGTTTCCTCTGGGGACAGAAGCAGGAAAGCACGGCCACGTGGCACGGCATGTTCACCTACGATGGACGCCCCACGGACGCCGTCGATGCCATGCACTACTGCTGGACCGGCTCCTGGCCGGAGCACCGCGCCCCCTCGGTGATGGACATCCGGCTCAATGGCATCGGATGGAGACAGGACCACGTCGTGAAGGCGGGGGAGACGGCCACCTTGGACTTCGATTGTCCCCTGTGTGAGGAACAGGAGGTCGAGCTGGAGCTCAGGCTCTTCCCCGAGGGCTTCACCAACAAGATTGGCGGCGACCTCCAGGAGCGTCCCGACGAATTGAACCTCGCATTTGAGTCGACCGAAGGAAGGGCCATGACGTTCACTACCCCCTCCCGTCCCGGAGCCTATCGCGTCTTCCTCTTCGCCCAGAATCCCCACCATCAAGTCTCCGTGGCCAACATTCCCTTCCTCGTGGAATGAGCCTCCAACCCCCTACGCCATGACCCCTCGCCTTTTCACTTTCTTCCTGATTACTCTGGGATTGACCGCCTGTCAGGGCGCAGCCGAATCCGGGTCCGATCAGAAGCCCATGAACGTCCTGTACATCATGGCCGACGACCTCGCCTACCAGGCGATCAGTGCCTATGGTTCGGACATCAGCAAGCTGGCCCCGACGCCCAACATCGACCGCATCGCACAGAACGGGGCCCGGATGGATGCGGTGTACTGCACGAATTCCATTTGTGGACCGAGCCGGTCGTCCATCCTCACGGGGAAATTTTCCCATGAGAACGGGTTCTACAAGAATGTGGACGGAGGGGATTTCGATGGAAGCCAACTCACGTTTCCCAAGATCTTCCAGGCCAATGGCTACGAAACGGCGGTCATCGGGAAGTGGCACCTTGGGACGGAGCCTACAGGCTTTGATTACTCCAAGGTTCTGATCAACTGGGGAGGGCAGGGCACCTATTTCAAGCCGGTCTTCTGCGTGAACGGGACGGACACGGTCACGGAATACCGCCGCCACAGCACGCAGGTCATCGAGGACGATTGCATCGATTGGCTGTCCCAGCGGGACGGAGACAAGCCCTTCATGCTCCTGTACCAGTTTAAGGCGCCGCACCGCGATTGGCGCCCCGACTCCATGTACCACGACCTCTTCACCGATTTCGACTTCCCCGTGCCGGAGACATTCGACGACGACTATGCCGGCCGGCTCGCGGCCAGCGAGAACATGATGGAGATTGAAAATCACCTCAACCGCCGGGACATGAAGCAGGAGCCGCCGGCGGGACTGGAGACCCGCCGGGACTCCATGCGGTGGCTCTCCTATGGCGATCAGGGCCAGTTCTGGACGCCGAACGATACCCTGCAGGGGCAGGAGCTGAAGCACTGGAAGTACCAGACCTACATCAAGGATTACCTGCGGTGCGTGGCCGGAGTGGACCGCGCCATCGGGCGGGTTCTCGATTACCTCGAAGAAACCGGGCTCGACGAGAATACGCTCGTGGTGTACACCTCGGACCAGGGCTTCTACCTCGGCGAGCACGGTTGGTTCGACAAGCGATGGATGTACGAGGAGTCGTTCAAGATGCCCTTCGTGATCCAATGCCCTGGCGTCATCGAGCCGGGCAGCACGTCCGACGCCATGGCGATGAATGTGGATTTCGCCCCGACGCTGCTCGACTTCGCGGGTCTCGACGTGCCAGACGAGATGCAGGGGGAGAGCTTCAAGTCGGCCCTCGATGGTGGAGACTTGGCGCCGAGATCCTCGGTCTACTACCACTATTACGAGTACCCCAAGTGGCACAAGGTGCAACCACACTATGGCATCCGCACGGATCGGTACAAGCTCATGCACTTCTACTACTCCATGGACGAGTGGGAGCTGTATGACATGGAGGCCGACCCGCTGGAGATGAACAACCTCTATGCGGAAGCTGACCCTGAACTCGTGGCCACGTTGAAGGCGGAGCTGGATTCCATCCGCCGCCTCTACGGAGATGACGGATCACTGGAGCAGATGAAGCTGATGACCGATACGGTCATCCAGCGCGTATACACTGAACCGAGCAAGGCCAAATGAAGCATTTCATGCCGCCTTGCGACGATTACAAAGACCTGCCCTCCTGATTTGTGGTTCGCCTTGCCCGGATCTTATCTTAAATCCTTGACATTGATCATGTTGCACTTGAACATCATGAAGCTTCACCTTCTCTTCCTTTCCATTGCCCTCCTGTGTTTCTCTTTTGGGTTGACCGCACAATCCACGGCCATCAGCGACTGTGGCTTGTTTGCGGACGGGCCCAATGACACCTGGCCTTACGCGTTGACTGTGACCACGCCGGACAGCGGGAACAGCAGCGCGGAACAGGTCATTGACATCAATGTGACGATGCTGCCCGCGGGTGGTGCGAACTATCGGGTGGTCAAGACCGTGGCCAACGGCAACTGGAACAACGGCAATGCCTTCGCGTTGACGATGGGCCTCAACACGATCACCGTATCGGCTGTGACGTTTGACCGCACCGTCAAATTGCAGTTCTCCGATGGGGCCATTGAGTTTGATGTGCTCGAAATCAATGGTGATGCCCAGGCTTGCCCTGGGGCCACGGATACTGGGACGCCGGTGGCGCAATGCAGTCTGTTTGCGGATGGACCCAATGAGACCTGGCCCTATGCGTTGACGGTGACCACTCCGGAGAGCGGCAACAGCAGTGCGGAGCAGGTCATCGACATCAATGTGACTTCGCTTCCTGCCGGTGGAGCGAACTACCGCATCGTGAAGACGGTGGCCAATGGGAATTGGAACAATGGCAATGCCTTCGCCCTGACGTTTGGGCTCAACACCATCACCGTAACGGCCGTGACGTTTGACCGGACGGTGAAGCTTCAATTGTCCAGCGGAGAGGTGGAATTCGATTCCTTGTCCATCAATGGGGAGGCCCAAGAGTGCGAGAGCTTCTCGGGAGAAGGCACGGCCATTGCCGGTTGCAGCCTCTTCGATGAGGGCCCGAACGAGACCTGGCCTCACGCGTTGACCGTGACGACCCCGGACAGTGCGAACAGTGCAGCGGAACAGGTGGTCGTCCTCAACATCACCTCGCTCCCGGCTGCCGGTGCCCAATACCGGGTGGTGAAGACCGTGTCCAATGGCAACTGGGACACGGGAAGTGCCCAGGCATTGGCCCTCGGCATCAACACGATCACCGTGTCTGCGGTCACGTTCGACCGCTCGGTCAAGCTGCAGTTCGACAGTGGTGAGGTGGAATTCAATGCCTTGACGGTCAATGGCAATGCCTTGGAGTGTGCGGGAGCCGAGGCCGGGGGAACGCCTGTGGCGGACTGTCTGCTCTTCGCGGATGGCCCCAATGCGACGTGGCCGTATGCCATGACGGTCACCACCCCGGACAGTGCAGACAGTGGGGCGGAACAGGTCATCGACATCAACGTGACTCTGCTCCCCGCAGACGGCGCCAACTACCGCATCGTGAAGACGGTGGCCAACGGCAACTGGTTCAACGGAAACCCCTTCCCCCTCGAATACGGCATGAACACCATCACGGTGTCGGCGGTGACCTTCACCCGGTCCGTGAAGCTTCAGGTCTCCAGTGGAGAGGTCGAGTTCGATGCCTTGTCGGTCAACGGTGTGGCCCTGACCTGTCCCGTTCCTTGTGCGGACGTCGATGAGGATGACATCTGCGATGATGAGGACGACTGTGTCGGCGCATACGATGCCCTTGGGGTCTGCAATGGAAGTTGTGCGGCCGATGCCGATGGGGATGGGGTGTGCGACAACGTGGACGATTGCGTCGGAGAATTCGATGAATGTGGCGTCTGCAACGGAAGCGGCATCCTCCCCGGAACCTGTGATTGCGACGGAAACGTCGTGGATGCGCTGGGTGTGTGTGGTGGAGACTGCGCTTCGGACATCAACGGCAATGGCCTGTGCGACACGGAGGAATCCGGAGCCTACATCTACTGTGGGGAAGGCACGGTGTGGAATCCGCTGACCCTCGAATGTGAGGGGAGCAGTTCCTGTCCGACGGACCTCGATGGCGACGGGGCCACGGCTGTGGGTGATCTGTTGGTCATGTTGGGTGCCTTTGGCCAAACGTGCGAGTGACCCCCCGTTGCGTCAGACGCTTTTTGCTCGGCCTCGTTTTGTGTCTGGGCCCTGCCTTGGCCCAAGCGACGATCTACCATGTCAGCAGTTCCGAAGGCGATGACAGCCATTCGGGCAGCCTCGACCAGCCGCTGGCTTCGCTGTCGGCCTTGAATGCCCTCTCCCTGCAACCCGGCGATACGGTTCTGTTCAAGGCGGGAGACAGCTGGACCGGCATGTTCTGGCCCAAAGGGTCCGGCACGGCGGAAGCCCCAATCGTGATTGACCGGTACGGGGCAGGTGCCCGGCCCATCCTCGATGGGGATGGCTATCAGGCGGCCATCCTGCTGTACAATGAGGACCACATTGTCCTGCGCAACCTTGAGTTGACCAATGAGGCCTCCCACCTCGATGAATTCGGCGTCACCAAGAAGCTGGATGGATTCGGGGGCGAGACCAACAGCTGGGGTTCAGGCCGCGATGTGCGCTTCGGCGTGAAGGTGGTGGCGGACGGGCGATCGCTCGACCACTTCCGGATGGACAGCCTGTTCATCCATGACATCTTCCCCACGCCGGTCAATGACAATTTCGTCCACCAGGGGTACGGCATCAAGTTCGAGACCCGGTCCAACACCCCCAATGCGACCAGCACGGGCGCATGCAGTTTGTTCGACCCAGGGCCGAATGCCTCGTGGCCGCGCGTGGTCACGGTGACCACCCCGGACTCGGTCGACAGTGGGGCCTCTCAAACGATTGGTCTTCATGTGACGGCCCTTCCTCTGTCTGGTGCGGATGGGCGGATTGTCCGGACGCTGGCCGATGGGTCCTGGTACAATGGCCCTGCCATTCCCCTCGAACTCGGGGACAACCTGATTGAAGTGCCGGAGGTCGGCCATGAGCGGACCGTTCGGATGCAGGTGTCCAGCGGGGACGTTGGATTCGATGCCCTGACCGTGAATGATGGGCAGTTGCTCTGCGATGGCACAGAACTGGATGGCGAGGTGCGCTTGATTTCCGATGTGCTGGTGGAGGGGTGTGAATTCGAGCGGACCGGCCATTATGCCATTTGGGTCAAGTCGCTGGGCCTGGTCGGGATCGACGCCTACAAGAACGAGGGCATCACGGTGCGGGGCTGTGGCTTCCTCCACACAGGGGGATCCGGGTTTGTGCCCAACAAGAGCCGAAACGTGCTGGTCGAGGGCTGCACGTTCAACCACACGGGGTCGAGTCAGGACGACCGGATGTGGAAGCGGGGCAGCGGTCTCTGGCCCTTCGATTGCCAGGATGTTGTGATTCAGGAGAACCGTTTCCTCAACGCCCATGGGCCGGGAGATTCCTATGGGGCCCACATCGATTATGGAAACGAGAACGTGGTTCTCCAGTACAATTTCAGCTACCACAATGAGGGGGGATTCGTCGAGATCCTCGGGGACAACATCCGCTGTGGATACCGCTACAACATCAGTGTCAACGACGGATACCGGGAGGACCCGGATGGGGAACCTTGGGACAAGAAGGGCAAGATCTTCTGGGTCGGCAATTACTGTGGAAGCAGCACCGTGCGGTGCCCGAGCACGGAGACGTTCATCTACAACAACACGGTCTTCGTGACGGACACCTTGAACCCCGAGATCTACTTCTGGCCCGAGGTGGGAGACGTACACTGCTGGAACAACCTCATCGTGGCCACGTCGGAAGGCCCCTTGATTCCCACGTGGATTCGAAACGAGGACAACATCCTCGACATCAGCCACAATCTGTTCTGTGATTCGGCGCGGTTCGATCTCGATGTGGACCTATTGAACGAGGCCGTGTTCTTCGATCCCGATTTGCTCTATTCTGGGACATCGGGAGTGGACGATCCGGTGCCGTTTCGTGTGGGGAATGCCAGCGAGGCCGTCGGGGCTGGACGCTGGATCGGGGGCAGTGCGGATCAGGGAGACTGGCTCCACCACAACGGAGGCCGGGATTTCTTCGGGTTTCCGGTGTCGCACATTGACCCGCCCAACATTGGGGCCTACAATGGCCCTCTGGTGTATTGCGGGCAGGGCAGTGAATGGGATCCCTGGGGAGGCGTGTGTACTTCCCTTCCCGAGGACTGTCCCGGAGACGTCAATGGGGATGAGGTGGTGTCCGCCTCAGATCTGCTCCTTCTGCTCGGAGGGTTCGGAGGACCCTGCGATTGAGGTTGGATTGACGGACATGGAAAAGGGCCACCCGGTGAGGGCGGCCCTTCTCGAAACGGGTGTGCGTGCGGGATTCAGCCTTGTGCAGCGAAGACTGTCTGTCCAAGCTCATTGGAGAACTGGACCCGAATCAGTCGGGAACCGTAGGGGAGGGTGACGACGAACTTGGCGTACCCCTCGACGGCCTCCTGCATGTTGCGGTAGGTCTTCGTCTTGCGGGTCGTGCTGCCGTCGGGCAGTTGGACGAGGGCGTCCATCGTGATGGATTCCTGGGTGATGTCGTCCGTGAGGTCGAGCGTGACCATGTTCTGGTTGGCATCGGAGGAGACGACAGCGGCATTCGCCGTGGCGAAGAAGGCGAGGAAGGCGAAAGCGGCGGAGAGGGAGGTGAACTTGTTCATGACTGGTGGGGTTTGAGGTGGTTTGTTGTCCGTTGACAGAGCAAACATGCGGGGGCTTCCGAGCGGCGGAATTGACGTCCGTGTGCCTCGGGAATGACAATGGTTATCTCCCTCCGGCCACCTGCTCCCCTGAGCGGCCGTGCGCCCCGGTCGGCGCGGTATCTTGGCGTCGATGAACCAGCTCCACGCCTTCCGTCTTTTGCTTCTGTTTTTCTGTGCGGCCCTGTTCGGTCTGCCCACGGGCCTCGCCCAGGACCCCTTCGAGGACCACCCCGTCCGGCACATTGGTCCGGGCACGATGAGTGGCCGCGTTACCTCGCTGGCTGTGGACCCGACCGACCGGGACATCATCTATGCCGGGACGGCCAGCGGCGGACTCTGGCGGAGCCCCTCCAGTGGGGCCACCTGGGAGCCCCTCTTCGATGACCAGGACATCCTGAGCATCGGCTCGGTGGCGGTGGCGCCTTCCAACCCCGACGTCCTCTGGGCCGGCACGGGCGAGGGCAACCCGCGCAACAGCCACACGTCCGGCCGCGGCATCTACCGCTCCATCGACGGTGGGGCGACCTGGCGCATGATGGGCCTCGAGGACACCCGGACCATTCACCGCATCCGTATCCATCCGACCGACCCGAAGACGGTTTTCGTGGCTGCGATGGGCTCGGCCTGGGGGCCCAACCCGGAGCGCGGCGTGTTTCGCACGCGGGACGGAGGCGAGACCTGGGACCACGTGCTTTCCATCGACGACACCACCGGTTGTGCCGAGATGATCATGGACCCGAGCAATCCCGACAAGCTGTTTGCTGCCATGTGGTCCTTCCACCGCGAGCCCTGGTTTTTCACCTCCGGCGGCGAGGGCAGCGGTCTGTACGTGACCCATGACGGCGGCGACAATTGGGACCGCCTTGGGGAGGACGAGGGGCTTCCGGGTGGTGAGCTCGGCCGGATGGGCTTGACGATGAGCCCGGCCGATCCGGACATCGTTTACGCCCTCATCGAATCCAAGAAGACGGGCTTGTACAAGTCGACCGACGGCGGCCAGAATTGGGACCTCGTGTCCACCAAGAACATCGGCAACCGGCCATTCTATTATGCCGAGATCCACGCCGATCCCCAGGACCCGGATCGCCTCTTCAACCTCTACAGCATGGTCAGCGAGAGCACGGACGGGGGACGGACGTTCGAGGTCATCCTCCCCTATAGTGGAGCGCACCCGGACCATCACGCCTGGTATCAGGACCCGAATGATTCGGATTTCATCCTCAACGGAAATGACGGGGGCATCAACATCAGCCGCGACGGAGGTGAGACTTGGACCTTCGTCCACAATTTGCCCGTCGGCCAGTTCTACCACATCAACGTCGACGATGACATGCCGTACAACGTCTACGGTGGCCTGCAGGACAACGGCTCGTGGAAGGCGCCCGCCTACGTGTGGCATGGCGACGGCATCCGCAACGAGGATTGGCAGGAGATCAGCTTCGGCGATGGCTTCGATGTCGTGCCGATGCCCGGCGACCCGGACATGGCGTACTCGATGTCCCAGGGGGGCAATGTCTACCGCCTCCACATCCCGACGGGGGCCATGGCCTACATCCAGCCGAACCACCCCGACACGGTTGAGCTCCGCTACAATTGGAATGCGGCCATTGCAGTGGATCCGCACGACCCGAACGGGGTCTACTTCGGCAGCCAGTTCGTCCATTACAGCGCGGACCGCGGCCAGTCGTGGACCATTCTGTCGCCCGACCTGACGACCAACGACCCGGAGAAGCAAAAGCAGGCCGAAAGCGGAGGCCTCACCATAGACGCCACGAACGCGGAGAACCACACGACGCTGCTCTGCATCACCCCGCACCCCGACCGCCCGGACGAGATCTGGGCGTCTTCGGACGACGGGCAGCTCCACCGGACCGTCAATGGCGGAGAGACCTGGGAGTCGCTGGCGATTCGGCTAAAGGGCCTGCCGGCGGGCAGCTGGATTTCCCAGGTGCGCATCTCACCCCACAACCCGGATGAGGTCTATGTGGCAGCCAACAACTACCGCCGCAACGACTGGACGCCCTACCTCTACCGCACCCGCGACGGGGGCGCAAAGTGGGAGCGGATCGTCGATGGCGACGATGTGCTGGGCCATGTCCAATGCGTGTTGCAAGACCCGGAGGTGGCCGACCTCATCTGGTGCGGCACCGAACAGGGCCTGTGGTGGAGCCACGATGGTGGCTTTGCCTGGCAGCGCTGGAAGGAGGGGGTTCCGGCGGTTCCCGTAAGGGACATGGTCCTGCAGGAGCGGGAGGCGGACCTCGTGCTTGGCACGTTTGGGCGGGGCGTCTACATCGTCGATGGCCTCGAGGTCATCCGGGCCTGGGTGGCCGGTGGCGAGGACAATGACTTTGGAGGAGCGGCCTGCACGATGTTCAGCCCCGATGCGGCAGTGATGGCCGAATGGCGCCGGCCGGCCGGCGAGCGATTCCCGGCGGATGCCTACTGGTCCGGAGAGAACCGCGGTCGCGGCGCCCGGGTGCGTTGCCATTTCAACAGCGACAGCATCGAGGCCCTCAGCAAGGAGGAGAGCCTGCTCGTCCATGTGCTGAATGCCGAAGGGGATACGGTCCGGACGATGGACGCCGACCCCGAGGGCGGCATGGACATGATCCGCTGGGACATGCGGGGCACGGGTTCGTTCTGGCCCTCCCGCCGCAAGCGGGACGAGGATGCCCGTCCGGGTGGCGGATTCCCTGTGGACCCGGGGGTCTATCGTTTGGTCGTCGAGGTGGCGGGAGAGGACGGTGTCCGCCAGTGGGGGGAGACGGACATCGAGGTGATGGCCGACCCGCGCCGCGCCCCGTCGATCGACATCATGGCGGACCAGCGGGCCCACATGGACCGCATTTACTCGGTCTCGGGCCGGGCGGACGACGTCTACGAGGAGCTCAAGCGGATGCGCCGCGCCGAGGACGCCGTGTCGGACCGGATGGCACACGCCAAGCGCAGCATGGAGAAGGGCGACACCACGTACCAGGCGGTGCAGGAGCTGACGGATTCGCTGCAGGGCGAATGGACCGAACTCGATGAGCGCTACTTCACGCCGGAGGACTTCAACGGCTATGATGCCGAGGTCCGGATTTCGGACCGCCTGTGGCATGCGATGAGTTACGCTGATGGTGGACTCGCCGCGCCGGGTTCCAATGCGGATGATGCCCTCAAGGCCCTCGACCGGGCTGTCACTGACGCCGAGGACCACCTCGGCCGGATTCGGGAGGTGTTCGCCGCCTGGCGCGCCGAGGTCGAGGCGGTCGACTGGCCGCTCTTCGGCGAGTTCGAGGACTAAGCAGGAAACCGATGGCGCTGCCCCCCGACCGTCAGGCCGGGGGGCAGGTCACCGTCAATTGCACTCGGAGGCAAACTCTCCGAGCACCATCAACAAGTCCGCCACATTGGTGGTGCCGTCCTCGTTGATGTCCGTCGGGCACGCGTTCGGATTGCCTGGATTTCCGCTGCCGTCGCAGGCCCCTTGGGTCCAGCTGACCAGTCCCCCGAAGTAGACCGCATAGCAGGCGTTCGCGTAGGTCATGCCATCGCAACCGCACACCGGATCGTACTCCTCCGTGCAGGGGTAGTACGGGTTGATGAGCGTCGGCAGTACGCAGGTGTCCCAGAGGCAGGAGCCGTCGTCCACGGTCGCCTCCGGGTTGAAGTTGACCGCATCGGGGTTGGTGCATCCCTGCACTTCGATCTCCACCTCGAATTCATCGCAGATGCCGTTCCCGTTGACGTCGTTCAGGCAGTTGCCGTCACAGTCGAATCCATCCAACGGGTAGGCGCACGAGCCGTCGTCCTCGGTGGCATCCGGGTTGAAGTTGCAGGCCTCGTCCACGGTGCAGCCGAGTACGGGTCCTCCCGTGCCGCAGGGGCCATAGGTCCAGGACTGGATGCCGTGGATGTAGAAGGCATAGCATGCGTTGGCGTAGGTGTTGCCATCACAGCCGCACACCGGGTCGTACTCCTCGGTACACGGGTAGGTTGGATCGGACGGCCCGTAGCAGATTTCATTGTACTCGCAGGAGCCGTCCTCCACCGTGGCATTCGGATCATAATTCAGGGCCGCCGGGTCCGTGCAGCCGAAGATGTCCTCGTCGCAGGGCGGCAAGTCAAAGCACCAGGGCAGGTGGCAGCATTCCACCAGTTCGCCCGACGCGCCTTCCTCATAGAAGACGAGGTCGATGCAGAAGGGGCTTTCGCCGAGCAGGTTCGGATCGAGGGTCACGTTCAGGATGTCGGATGTCATGGGCAGGATGCTCATGCCCGTGACCCATTGGACGATGGTCCCCGATTGACCCTGATAGCTCATCTGGAGCTGTCCGAAGGTGTATCCCGTGTTGTTGGAGACCCCGAACTCGAGGTAATACCCATCCTCATCGCAGTAGGAACTGTCGAAAAGCACCATGGTCGCACAGTCCGAGTCGCACGGAGGCACCTCCACGCAGTGCTCCAGGAAGCAGCAGGCCGCATCAGGCTGGGTGGCGGGGTCGGCTTCGTGGGTGGAGATCATGAAACAGACTTCCGGATTGGCGCCTACACCGGTGAGGGTGACGGAGAAGTCGCCACAGTCTCCCGGGGCAATGGGTGTTCCGCTCAGGTCAAACGTGCTCTGGCTCACCTGCACACCGCCCGGCACAATGGCCGACAGCGTGAAATGGCCGATGGCAAAGGGCGTGGAGGCCCCGTTGCAGAGGGTGAAGCCGTAGGTCAGGCTACCATCGTCCTCGCAGAGGATGAAGTCCTCTAGGATACTGACACACGTGCTGTCGGTTGTGGTCGAGGTGTCGGATTCGCATTCGAAGGGGAATTCGCCGCCGCATCCGGCATCCTCATCCGGATTGGACCAATCCCAACCGACGGTGTGGACGCCGGCATAGGTTCCTTCGGACCCCGTGAAACAGATCCTGACGGCGTCCTGAATGATGCCGATCGGGGCCACGCCTCCCGCGTACTCCAACTGCAGATCGGCCGGCCCTCCGCTGATGTAGGTGAAATCGCTCGAGGGGTAGAACGAGGCGGGCTCTCCATGGGTGTGGACGTCCAGTTCGTAGAAGCAGCCCGTGCTGTTGTTGTCAAAGGAGAGCATGACGCAGCAGGAGTCTTCCTCGGAGGTGACCTCGATGATGGGCTCGAAATCGCAGGAGCAGTCGAGGAGGGTGAAGTCCAGGATGTCGGAGGTGGAGGTGCAGCCGTTCTGGCCGGTGACCTCGACCCAGAACAGGCCGGTGGCATTCACCAGATGGCATGGGTCGGTGGCCCCAGCGATGGCGTTGCCGTCCTGGTACCACTGATAGGCTTGATGGCCTTCCGGGGCACAGACCAGTTGGGCGTAGCAATCCTCATGGCAACCCGAGGGCACTTCGCACAGGTCTGGAGCCGGCAGGATCACGAAGTCGGCGCTGTGGGCGCAGCCATTGGCATTGACGCCGGTGGCGATGTAGGTGCCGGCGTTCTGGGCGATGATGCTGGATCCGGTGGCGCCGGTGTTCCAGGTGTAGTTCACACTGGGATCGGCCGGGTCCACGTTGATCAGGATGTCGTCCCCTGCGCAGGGCAGGATGACCGGGGACGTCAATTGGAACAGGAGATCCTCCACCCATTCGACGGCGACGGTGTCGGAGGAATGGGGGCAATTGTTCGTTGCATCGGTCACCACCAGATGGACGTCGTACGAGGTGCCGACCACCCCTGAGAAATTCAGGGTGGGCGCTGTGGAGGACAGATTGCCATCCACAAACCACTTGTGGGAGGAAAAGCTGCCCACGGTTTGGAAGAAGGCGTCGTCGTTACCGCATACGGTCGAGGGGCCGAGGATGGCGGGGCTCAGGTCGGGCAGCACCTGCACGGAGACGGGGCCGCTGGTTCTGAAACAGCCGTTGGCATCTTCGATGGTCACAAAATATTCGCCAGCACCTGCGAGGTAGCTGTCCGAGGTGGCTCCGGAAATGTCCACTTCGTTCTCATCCAACCACTGATAGGTGTCGAAGCCCGGCATCGCTTGCAGGAGGGCGTTTCCAGGATTGAAGCACACGATTTCATCGAGGGTGGCGGCGAAGGGGTCGTCCGGTTCGGGATGGACCGTGACCACGGCGGTGGCGGTCTGCGTGCACCCTTGGCTGTCCTCAGCCGTCACCGTGATGGTGTTGCTGGCAGGAACGGAGGTAAAGGTGTGCTCGATGACCGGACCTTGGAATGTCACGCCGTCCGGGAAACTCCAGGTGTAATTGACCGCATTGGTGGCCAATGCTGAGTGGGTGCCGGGCTCACCCACGCAGAGGGGGGAGTGGATGGTCAGAATGGGCATCCCCACGGAGCCGATGGTCACCGTCTTGGTGGCGGTGGCGGTGCAGCCGTTGGCCGCGGTCACGGTGAGGGTGACCTGATAGTTTCCGCCCCCTGCATAGAGGTGGTTCACTTGGGAAGGAGGTGGAGCAGATGGGAGACTATAGTTCACGCTGTTGCCATCACCGAAGTCCCAAGACCATGCTACAATGTTGTTGCCCGCACCGGTCTGGTCGATGTAGGAGCTCAGGTCGGTGAAGGCCACATCCGAGCAGCCGGTGATGTCGCATCCGATGTCGGCCGCAAGGGGAATGCACACGCCAACGAACCCAGTGACCTCACAGAAGGCTCCAGCCTGATTGAGGTCGGGGACCAGGGCGACAGCCTGGATGGTGTAGCATCCGGCCTCGGAATAGACGTTGGAGCTGGATGAAGTCCACCCGTCTCCATCGCTGTAGTTCCATTGGGTTGCCGTGGCGAGGGCCGATCCGTTGTCGACGGTGACTGAGTTGCAGTCAACGACCGCAGTCGGATTCAGCTGGTCGGCGGGTTCGCAGTCGCAGTTGCCGGTGCATTCGCAGGCGCTCTCCGTGACTGTGTAGAGGTCGAAGGCGGAACAGCCCGTGGCATCAATGGTGGTCGTCACCGTATAGGTGGTGGAGCCGAACAGATTCTGGATCATGTGCGATTGGCTCGATGCCGTGGAGCCCGTGTTCCACAGGTGGGACCATCCCGATGCAGTCGGCGTGTACATGATCACATCGTCAATGAAGGTCGGAATGCAGATGACGTCGGGGTCCGGGGACGTGATGTCGGCCACAGGCACCGGAGCGGCTTCCACGGTGAAGTAGGCCGTGCCGTAGCAACCCTGCCCATCTGTGACCGTCACCTCGTGTTCACCGGCATTCTGGACGATGAATTCATGATTGAATCCTTGAAGGCCGTTGGGGTCAGTCCAAGCATGGTCGAGGCCGGGGGTCGATGTGGTGAGTTCTGCCGGGTTGAAGGCGCCGGGGCAGAGGTCCCCCGTCTGGCTGATGACCGGATTGGGCTGCGGGCTGACGATGACGGTGAACGTCGCGGTCTCCTGTTGGTTGCAGAGGGAAGACACAACCGTGACCATGGCGTTTCCGGTGTGGTCGTTCCATTGGATTTCGACCTCCTCTGTTCCCTGTCCGTCCACGACGCTTCCTGCTGTCGTCGGGCTGATGCTCCAGGTGAATTCCTCTCCATTGGTCGCACCGGAGGTACTCAGGAGGTAGGACTCGATCTGGTTGGCGCACGCCGTATCCTGGTCTAGGCCGAGTGGCGTGACCGGAGACAGGGGATTGAATTCAATGGAGGTATTGGCATCGCAGACTGGGGCGGTGGACCGATAGGCGCTCAGAAACAGCTCATGGTCGGGGGCCGCGCTGCTCCAATTGACCGTCGTGTTGGTGCCGAAGTAGTTGGACAGGGTCCCTTGGCTGGGAGACACGCTCCAGCTGTAGTTGATGCCGGGTTCAACCGGGTCCACGAAGTACAGGAGGTCTTCCCCCGTGCATCCTTCTGTCGGACCGCTGATGACCGGGTTCGGCGGGTCGACGACCACGACGGTCACGGAGATGTCTGGGTTGCAGTAGTTGGAACCGGGATCTGAGGCGGTCACTGTGTAGGCCCCAGCAGAAGGGAAGGTGACAGTGTAGAATGCTCCGGAGGTCGAGCCGATGCCTGGCGCGCTCACTTGCCAGTCGATGGAGACGGTGGCATTGGTGGCGAAGGTGAGGCTCTCCCCGGTGCAGGCCGTGGTGGGGGCGGAGGTGAAGCTCAGTTCGGGAAGGATGTCGACGGTGAGGTGGCCTTCACCGGAGCAGTCCGGGGCATCGTGAGCTTTTAGGCCGAGAAGGAACGGACTCTCGTACGAGACGTGCAGGGTCCCCACACCGGCTGGTCCCCAAATGACACTGACCTGGTTGCCGTCGGTGCTGGCTACGGTCCCTCCGGTCACGGTCCAATCGTAGACCACGTCCATCCACTTCGGAACGGAGTACACCACCACGTCGCCCGGGCAGACGATATCCGGACCGGAAATGGTGGCGGTCGAGGAGATGATGGGGACTTGGACGGTGGAGGGCTGGTCGCAGATTCCGCTGCATCCGGACACGGCCAGACTCACTTCGCCGAAGGGTCCTTGGTCCCATTGCAGGCAGATTTCTGGGGTGTTCTGTCCGGAGAAGGTGACCGCATTGCCGTTGGCGTCGGTGACGGTCCAATCGTATGTGGCTCCGGGGCAGGTGGTGTTGGTCCAGTAACAGGCGCTGTCTCCTTCACAGAGGGTCGTGATGCATTCGATGTCCGGTCCCTTTTCGCTGAGCACCTCGATTTCGAGGGCATAGGTATCCTGGCAGCAACAGACGGTGTCTCCCTCGGCGTTGAGCAGGGGGGTGGTTACAGTCAGGACGACGTCATGGATCCCGGGGGTGGTGAAGGTGTGGGTCGGGTTGACCTGGTTCGAGGAGGCGCCATTGCCGAAATCCCAAAAGTGGTCCGCGCCGGGGGTCGAGTTGCTGGTAAACTGGACGGGGGTCAGAAGGCAGACAGGTGTGGGCGCCGCGAAGTCCGCCACGGGTGCGGCTCCGATTTCCACGCATTGCTGCATCACCTCGGTTCCTCCGGGTCCGGTGATGATGACGCTCACATTGCCCTGCCCTGCGGCGCCCCATTCGACTTCCGCCGTGGATTCGCCTTGGCTGGCGCTGCTCAGACTGCCTCCGGTGACCGTCCAATCATAGGTGTTCTGGTCGGAGTGGGGGGCGATGATGGTCGTGATGGAGTTCTCGCAGACGTAGACGCAGTCCGTGCCCGTGGTGTCCACGACCGTTCCGTCGTCGAGGATCTGATCGGAATTGATGGCGGACTCCAGGAAGATGGTGGAGCAGTCGCCTTTGGGCTCTTCGCATTCCACGATGATGGTGACTCCGGCGATGCAGCCGCTGTTGGGAGATTGCAACGAGTAGGTAAACGTGAAGGTCCCGCAGCAACTGTTGCCATCCGCACTGCCTCCTGCGTAGAAGATGAAGCCCGAGCCCTCTTCATGGGCGAAGCAAGGGGGCAGGCCCTCAACAGAAACGCTGAAGACGTCCACATTGATGATGTCGTTGTCCAATAGGCTTGCTCCGAACGTGGGGAGATCGCTTTCCTGGATGACGTAGGTGTCGTCGACGGCGAGGAGGACATCCGGATCACAACCGAGAGTGGTCTGGGCGTGGAGGGAGGGAAGGACCGCGGTCAAGGTCCAGAGGAGGGCGAGAAAATGGCGCATTCCTCAGAAAGTATTGAAAATCAACGCCATGCGGGTGACAATTGTCATCTTTCTCGTTGACGTCTGTCTCCTTCTGTCGAAGGGCAATGATGTAATACCGGGATTCAACCCCGGTTATGGGGTGCTCAGGGGGTGCCGCGGAGGCTCCAGCCGATGCCGAAGTGGAGGGACACGTTGCGGACGCGGGGTCCGAATGGGGTGCCGCCGAGCGCAGGGCCGTCCTTCTTGAGGCTCAGGGCACTGCCCGAGATGCGGGCCTGGAAAAAGGCGGACTCGCCAATAGGGGTGCGGGCGTAGGCCTGCCCGCCGAGGTCCCAAGTGTTCAGGTCGTCTTCGAGGCTGCTCACCGTGTCGGAGACGCGTTGCCATTTTTCGGCCTTGATCATCCGGCCGAGGTAGGGGCCGAAGCCGACCTGGTAGTCGCCGAGGTTGACGTCGAGCAGCACCGGGATGTCGATGTAGTTCATCCGCAGCTCGATGGTGGTGGTGCCCACCTCGGGATCTCCGCCGCGACGACTGCCCTTTTCGGCATAGTGCATCTCGAGTCGGATGCCCCAGTAGTTGTCGGGGTTGCGGATGTCGATGAAGGCGCCGCCGGAGAGTCCGAGCTTGTTGAACCCGGTATAGTCGTCGCCTTGGACCTGCGAGGCATTGATGCCGGCCACCGGGCCGCCGTCGAAGCGCAGGGCTTGGGCCATGCCTGTAGTGCAGAGCAGCAGGCCGAGAACGGTGAGCAGGCTCCGCAACCTCATGGCGTGAAGGGCAGGTCGAGGCAGTTCAGGACCTCGCCGTCGGCGTTGGTCAGTACGGCGAGGACGTGGCTGTTGTCCAGCACCCACTCGTCGTTCCATACGAGGGTGTAGTCGAGTTGGAGTGTGCTGCCCGCTGCCGGGTCGGTGGCGACGACAAGGCCGTCGGCCCCGCTCAGGCTGCCGCGCAGCATGTGGTTGTGCTCGAAGTCCTCGATGACTTCGGGATCGTTCTGGTAATCGAGCTGGGCGGCGATCAGGTGGTTCTCGCTGATGAGCAGGGCCAGCCGCACCTCTCCCGCGACCGCATTGGCAAAGGTGATGTGGGTGTGCAGGTGGACGTCCTCGGCCACGCTGGGGTCGGGGATGACCGCGCCTTGCAGGTGGGCATCCGGCGTCAGGGCGAGTTCGGCGTCCACGGAGGCGGGCCAATTGTTTGGCGACGCGATTTCGTCCGGTCCTCCCCGACGGTTGACGCGTCCGATGGGATTCACCTGAGCGGCGAGTTGGTCCCAGTAGGCGTTGGACTCGAGGGTGGTCCAATCCGTGTCGAAGGGGGCATCGCTGACCGCGGCGAGGGAGCCGGCGTGGACGGCGAGAACGTGGACGAGTCCGTCATGCTCCTCGGCCAATTGCTCGGCGAGGACACCGGCCGGTGGACAGTTGCCGCACTGGTGGGCGGTGAAGTCCTCGAGCAGCACGTGTTGGGGACCGCTCGACAGGGCGTCGAAGGTGGGCGGTACGGCGTCCCCGCGGTAGTTGATGGTCAGCGGGATGACCGGATCGTCGAGGACGTCACAACCTCCCAACAGCAGGAGGGCGGTGGCCAGCAGGGCGGCGGGGCGGAGAACGGAGTGCATCATCAGAAGCTGCTCGTGAAGGTGATCTCGAAACCGTTGGAGGCCGGGACGGCGCGGCAGACGCCTCCGATGCAGAAGATGCCTTCGCGGCGCTTGCCGTAACCGATGGAGAGGCGGTGGGCCCCTTCGATCCGGCCGACGGTTCCGTACAGGTAGTGAACGCGCTGGTCGGGGTCGGGGTTGCCGAAGTTGTATTGGTCCAGCACGGAGAAGAACCAATGGGGGCTGATGGAGTATTCCGCCAGCACCGTGGCCCAGTCTCCCTTGTCCTGCTTCTCGCCGGTCTTCTCATCGATGCCGGTGAAGAGGGCCTGCAGCTCGGTGCGGAGGCTGTGGCCCTTTTTGATCCGGACCTGCGTTTCGAGCACGTGCACATCGGCGTTCACGATGCCCTTGAAGTCGGTGGTGACCGGGGTGGCAAGGGTGTTGAAGTCGAAGTGGAAGTAGGCGTACTTGGCCTTGAAATTCTTCGAGAATTTGCGGCTGATGTCGAAGTTGATGTCGCGGATGTACAGCTCGCTTCCGGGCCGCCAGCTGTTGCGTACGTAGCCGTCAACCGCGCCTTCCACGCCACTGAGGTTGGTGGTGTCGAGGCTGCTGGCCGTGGCGTATTGGAAGCTGATCTTGGTGCCGTACTTCCCGCCGAGTTTGCTCTTCCGCGGAATGGTGTAGAAGACCTCTGCGGACCAGCCCACCTCTCCCTGGACGACCGTGGCGTAGGGGTAGAGGGTGGCGGCGAGGTTGTAGGTGTGCTGCTTGGTGATGGCGGGGATGTAGTTCACCGGCACGTCGAAAAGCTGGAGGTTCCGGTCGGAGCGGAACTGCATGTTGTCGACCCCCTTGAAGCCGACGTTGATGCCCAGGCCTTTCGTGGACCACCCGGCGTTCACGAGGATGCCCTCTCCGTCTCCGTAGGTGAAGCCGTTGTCGGCGTTGGGGTCGTTGATCTTCCGGACGTACTCGCCCATGAGTTGGAAGCCGCCCTTCTGGATTTGGGCGCGGTACCCCCAGGATCCGACATTGTTGGGCAGCTGGAGGACAAGGGTGTCCTTGGAGATGGTGCTGCCCGGTTGAAATCGGCTGACGAAACTGGCCCCGAGGGTGACCCGGGTGCCGGAGGTGGCGAGCCGTTCGAAGGCGTCGTTGAGGTTGATTTCACCGTCCATGGCGCGGATGGTGCCGGGACCGTTGATCAGGCCGGAGTCGAAGTCGAGGCGCTGCTTGCCGACGAGACCCTTGAGGGTCACCCCGTCCGCCGGGCGGAGAATGAGCCGGAAGCCGTCGAGGGCATTGTCGATGCCGAGTTGCCGCTCCTCATAGGCTCGGAGCAGAAGGCCGGAGCCGAATTGCTCGTAGAAGTTGCCGAGGGTGACCTCGAAGTTCTCTTTGGCGTAGTTCGCGTAGCGATAGCCCACGCCGGAACCGCGGAAGCGGCCGGGGTAGCCGAGGATGGGGTCGAGGTAGCTCTCGTACCGCATGCCGGCGGAGAAGTCGCCGCGCGTGTAGATGAGGTTGCCGAAGGCGTTGAATCCGGTCTTGCCCGGGGGGACCTGAGCGCCGATCAGGGAGTCCTCCTGGTAAGTCTGGAACAGGAGTTGGACGTTGCCGGTGATCTGGCCGGCGTCGACCTCGTCCTCCTGCGCGATGGCGGCGCGGGGGGTGAGCAGGGCGGCCACGGCCGCCGCGAACAGGAAACGCTGCATCATTCGGCCAGCTTCAGCAGCTCCTCATAGAGCTCTTCCTCGTCGCCGTCGGCGTAGTTGTTGTGTTGCCAGACAACCTCGCCCTCGGCGTTGACCAGGAAGGTGTGGGGCACGTTGTTGACCTGCATGGCGCGGGCAAAGGCCTTGTTGGGATCGAGCAGGACGGTGTAGTCCCAGCTGACGCTGTTGACGTAGGGCTTGACCCGCATCATGCTCCGCGGATCGTCGATGGAGACGGCCACGAGCTCCACCCCGGTCTCGTCCTGCCAATCGGGATAGAGGTCGGCGTAATTGTTCAGCTCACGCTTGCACGGGCTGCACCAGGTGGCCCAGAAACAGAAGAGGACGGGTCCCTCGGCTTCCTCCACGAAGGCACGTGTGTCCACGGTCATGTCCGCGAGGTCTTTCAGCTCGACGGAGGGGATGTCCTGGGCGGACACCGCTGCGGTCCAACCGAGCAGCAGGGTGAGGGAGAGGAGTCGATTCATGTCCAATGTCAATGCAGGTCCTGCAAGAAAAGAAAGACCGATGAGGCAGGGCCCCATCGGTCTTCCAAAAACTGTATCCGAAGAATTACTTCTTGGTCACGCGCAGCGTGGAGACGGTGTCACCGGCGGTGACCGTCACCAGGTAGATGCCGGACTGCAGGCTGCCCAAATCGAGCGGCATGCGGGTCTGGCCAGCGCTCAGGGTGCCGAGGTCCTGGCTGACGACCTTCTGGCCGATCAGGTTGACCACGTCGAGACGGACTTCCTCGTTGCCGGCGAGGCTGAGGTCGATCCATGCGACGTCCTCCACCGGGTTCGGGTAGACGTTGAAGGTGGTCACGGTAGCCTCCTCCTCGACGCTGACTGCGGTCTGCACGTCGGCAGCACGGGTCTCGCTGGAGAAGTTGTAGTCACCATTGTACATGTAGACGTAGCTGAACGTGTTCAGGCTGTTGTCGACGGACGTCACGTAGCAGTTGCCGTCCACGTTGCCCCACTGGCTGCCGAAGAGGCCGTCGCCGTAAGTGTCGGTCAGGGTGAAGGTGTAGCAACCGGTGCTCGGCACGCCCACGTACTCTTCGTAGGTGGTGGTGCTGGCGTAGCTGCCGGCAGCAGCGTCGGCCACCACGGTGCCGTCCTGGTCGCGGATCTCCCAGCCGGTCTCCTCACCCCAACCGTCGGTGGTCAGGTAGATGTAGAAGAGGGTCGTGGACTCGGTGGCGCCGTCGACGCTGGCGAAGATCTCGTCGTTGTCGTCGTTCTCGTCGCTGCTGGTGATGCGGATGCTGAAGTCGGTGCTGCCGTTGAACTGGTAGCTGCCCATCTGGACGTCCTCCATGCCGTAGGTCTCGAGGTTGCCGCTCCAGTTGTAGGAGAGCACGCTGTTGCCGCCGACGATGAGGTCGAGGGTAGCGCTGGTCAGGTTGTCGAGGCCGAGGTTCATCAGCGTGGCGCTGATGGCGGACGGGCTGCCGCTGCAGGAGATGGTCTCACCGGTGTAGTTCAGCACGGCGGCGTCGTTGGCCTGGGTGGCGGCGGCGCAGTCGTTGGCGAACAGGATGGCGGCGTGATCCTCAGCCGAAATCTGGCTGCTCTCCACGAGCATGCGGTTCGGGCACACGGTGTAAATGGTGGGGTAGTAGGCTCCGGCGTAGTCGTCGAAGATGCTGCCACCGTTGTCGATGATCGGGTAGCCCGTGCCTTCGATCCAGTTTCCGGTCGTGGCCGTTCCCGTTCCCTCCAGGTCAGCCTGGGTGGTGGTGTCGTCGCCTTCGATGAAGAACACGTAGGCCTCATCGGTTCCGTCGGGACCGTAGGTCTCCCAGATCTCTTCGAGGGCGCCGGTGTTGTGGTAGTTCCAGCAGGGACCGCACCAGGTGGCGGAGAAGTCGATGATGACCTTCTTGCCTTGGTCAAGGAGGCTGTAGAGATTGTGCTCGACGCCGTTGATGTCTTCAGCGGTGAAGTCGGGGGCAATGCTTCCGTCGGGCAGCTGGGCTGCGGCGGAGAAGCTGATGAAAAGCGCGAGGAGCGCAGTGTAGAGGTGCTTCATGGAGCTTGGTTTGGGTATTCGATTTCAGTCCGTAGAGGGCTAAGATACACCTCGGGACAATTTATCCACTTTGCGGACGTTCGCGGGCGTTCTATGGTTGCATGCACGGCGGTCCCGGTTGGGTTATTTTTGTGGCATGAACATGCACATCAAGGCCCTGTCCATTGCGGGCGCTTTTGCCTTCGGCATCCTCCTGTCCCTGCCGATGGCGGCACAGGGGCCGACCTTCATCGATCCGGTGTCGGTTGTGGAAAGTGACAATGTGGACAGCGTGATGGTGGCCGAGTGGCTCGTGACCAATGCCACGGAGAACGCCATGACCTTGTATGTCGAGCGCAACGTGCTGCAATCCGTCGATCCGCTGAATCTTCCGTACGAGACGGGCGCGGAGGGTGCCTATGAGCGCTTCTGTTGGGGCGGCACCTGTTACCCCTACGGTTCCGCCTCGAGCGTGGTGGGACTTGCTTTGACCCTCAACCCCGGGGACACAACCGGCATCAATGCCTTTGGTGCCGAGGATTGGATGATTTCAGACTACTACCCCAATGGTGTGGCCGGTGCCACAGCGCTGGAGTACTGTTTCAAGGCCACCGAGCAGGGGGTGCCGACCGTGTGCCACACCGTGCTGTTCTGTGCGGCCACCGAGCCGGGTGAATGCGTGCTCTCCGTGAACGAACCGCAAGGCCTCCAACTGGGCGCCCTCGCCCCGAATCCCGTGGTGGGCATTTCTGCCCTGCCCTATTTGGCGCCGCAGGGCGGCATCCTGCGCATCGTGGACCTGACGGGCCGGACCCTGAAGTCAGTTCCTCTCGCGCCGGGCAGTGGAAGCGTGTGGATTGACGGGGACGAGTTCGCTCCTGGCACCTACCTCTACGCCCTTGAAGCCAACGGCCGCATTGGCCAGGCCCGCAAATTCAGCGTTTCCCGCTGATTCCATTGTCGGCCCGGTTGCCTTGTCCGGGCCTGGTGTCGACATCATCTTCGCATCGCAGGACCCCCGATTCATGAGCAGCATTCGCAGGAAAGAGGCGTTGGATTACCACAGCCGAGGCCGCCGAGGCAAGGTGGAGGTCATCCCGTCCAAGCCGTACAGCTCGCAGCGTGACTTGAGCCTCGCCTACTCGCCAGGTGTGGCGGAGCCCTGTCTGGACATCTCCAAGAACCGCGATGACGTGTACCGCTACACGGCCAAGGGCAACCTCGTTGCCGTCATCTCCAACGGGACGGCTGTTCTCGGTTTGGGTGACATCGGCCCTGAGGCGAGCAAGCCGGTCATGGAAGGCAAGGGCGTTCTGTTCAAGGTGTTCGCCGACCTGGATTGCTTCGACATCGAGGTGGACGCGTCCGACGTGGATACGTTCGTCCAGACCGTGAAGGCCATTGCGCCCACCTTCGGCGGCATCAACCTCGAGGACATCAAGGCTCCGGAAGCGTTCGAAATCGAGCGCCGCCTGAAGGAGGAGTTGGACATCCCGGTGATGCACGATGACCAACACGGCACGGCCATCATCAGTGGGGCGGCGTTGATCAATGCGCTCGAGCTGGCTGACAAGAAGGCGGAGGACGTCAAGCTCGTCGTGAGCGGAGCCGGGGCCTCGGCCATGGCCTGTCTCGATCTCTACATGCAGCTTGGGGTGCGCCTCGAGAACATCGCGGTCTTCGACAGCAAGGGCCATATTCATGCCGGTCGTGAAGGTCTGGGTCCGCGCAAGCAGTCCTTGGCCCACGCTTCGACGCCCTTGGCCGACCTCACTGAAGCCCTCAAGGGAGCGGATGTCTTCGTCGGCCTCAGCCGGGGTGGTGTCGTACAAGGTCACATGATCGAGGGGATGGCGGAGAATCCAATTGTCTTCGCCCTCGCCAATCCAGACCCGGAGATTCCCTACGCTGAAGCCAAGGCCGTCCGCCCCGACATCATCATGGCCACCGGACGGAGCGACCATCCCAACCAGGTCAACAACGTCCTTGGATTCCCTTTCATCTTCCGCGGGGCCATGGATGTCCGCGCCACTGCCATCAACGACGAGATGAAGATGGCCGCTGTGCACGCCATCGCCGCCCTCGCCAAGGAGAACGTGCCCGACGAGGTCAATGAGGCCTATGATGAGCGCGGCCTCGGTTTCGGGGTGGATTTCATCATCCCCAAGCCGATGGACCCCCGCCTGATCACCACCGTCGCTCCGGCCGTTGCGCAAGCGGCCATGGAGAGCGGGGTCGCCCGCGAGCCCATCCGGGACTGGGAGGATTACAAGCGGGTGCTGGCCGGTCGCCTTGGACAGGACAACACCCTCATCCGCAACCTCAGTGGCCGCGCACGTCGGCACCCGAAGCGGATCGTCTTCACTGAGGCGGACCACTACAAGGTCCTCAAGGCGGCGGAGACCGCCCGCGATGAGGGCATTGTGAACCCAATCCTGCTCGGTTCCCGGGAGCGCATCCTGGAGATGATCGAGGAGCACCGCATTGAATTGCCAGATGTGCCCATCATCGATCCGATGGACCCGGGACAGCGAGAGCGTGTGGAGGAATTCGCCGCCCACCTGCTCGCCAAGCGACAGCGCAAGGGCTTGACCCGGGAAGAAGCCGTTGGTCTTATGCGCCGCCGCAGCTACTTCGGCTCCATGCTCGTGGAAACGGGCGAGGCTGACGCGGTCATCAGCGGATTGACCCGCAACTATCGCGAGAGCCTGCTTCCGCCGCTCCAGATTCTCGGTTTGGCGGAAGGGGTCAAGAAGGTGGCCGGGATGTACATCGTGCAGGCCAAGAGCGGCCCGATGTTCTTCGCGGACACCACGGTCAACCGCGATCCCAGCGCCCGCGAGCTGGTCGACATTACTCTGCTGGCGGCCGAGGCGGTGCGCGCCATGCGCATCGTGCCGCGCATCGCGATGCTCAGCTACAGCAACTTTGGTTCGGCCAACGGCCGGGACGCCGAGAAGGTCCGTGAAGCCGTGTCCATCCTGCACGCCGAGCATCCGGACCTGATCGTGGACGGAGAGATGCAGGCCAATGTGGCCCTCAACGGAGAACTGTCCGAGGAGCTGTTTCCCTTCAGCAACCTGCGGGGGCGGAAGGTCAACACCCTCATCTTCCCGAACCTTGCCGCGGGAAACATCTCGTACAAGCTCATCCAGGAGATGGGCGGCTTCGAGGTGGTGGGCCCCATTCTGCTTGGACTGCGCAAGCCGTTCCACATCCTCCAGATGGGGTCGAGCGTGCGCGAAATCGTCAACATGGTCCGCATTGCGGCCGTGGATGCCCAGACCAACCGATGATCCATCACCTCACCGGAAGCCTCGTTGAGCTCACGCCGACCCACGCCGTGGTCGAATGCGGTGGCGTCGGCTATTTCGTCCACCTGAGTCTGCACACGTCGTCGGCCCTCGCCGGCAAGACGGAAGCCAAGGTGCTCATCCACGCCGTATACCGGGAGGATGCGCAGCTGCTTTTCGGATTTGCCGAGGACACGGAGCGTCGTCTGTTTGTGATGCTGACCAGCGTGAGCGGCGTCGGAGCCCAGACCGCCCGGATGATCTTGAGCGGGCTGGGCCCCGCCGAATTGGTGGAGGTCATCACCCGTGGCGATGTCGCGGCTCTCAAGGCCGTGAAGGGCATCGGTGCCAAGACCGCCCAGCGCATCCTGGTCGACCTGCAAGACAAGATGGGCAAGGACCCTTCCTTCAGCGGAGCCCCTTCACTGGCCGGCCCCGGAGCGGGAAGCGGAAATGAATTTGCGGGCGGAGACAATACCGCCCGTTCTGATGCGTTGGCCGCCTTGTGCAACCTCGGTTTCGACCGTCGCCGGGTGGAATCCGTCCTCGATCAACTTATGGGGGAGGGCATGTCCAGTGTGGAAGATCTCGTCCGGGCTGCCCTCAAACGACTCTGACCGAGCATCACTGATCATGCGTTCTCTGACCGCCTTCAGCACCACCACGGCCCGCTTCCTGCGGTGTGGCTTGGCCCTGCTTCTGGCGTGTGCATGGATGGCGCCCTCTGCGGTTCTCGCTCAGGATGAGGTGGCCGATACGGTGGACGTGGACCTGCCGCTG
Source organism: Bacteroidota bacterium (assembly GCA_036159995.1). Lineage (GTDB taxonomy): Bacteria > Bacteroidota > Bacteroidia > Flavobacteriales_D > Sanyastnellaceae > UBA8752. Next base: position 34,139 of record JAYYEI010000047.1, on the reverse strand, counting down.
CCCCACGGTGCGGATGTCCCGAACCCGACCGAAGCGCCGGGTGGAGTGAGCCTCGGTTTTCCCGACGTCATCGAGTACGGGGTGGATTACGACGAGACGACGGGCCAATATGTGGTGCGCCAGCGCCTAGGAGACACTTTGGATTTCCGGAACCCGACCCACTTGACCCTGGACGAGTTCCTCGAATACAACATCGACGAGAACCTCAGTGAGTTCTGGGATGAGATGCAGGACGAGTTGGATGAGGAAGAGCGCGGCTTCGCTCCGAAGCTGACGGTCGACTCGGAGATCTTCGAGACCATCTTCGGATCCAACGAGATTGAAATCCGGCCACAGGGTTCAGCGGAGCTGAACTTCGGTCTGCGCTACAGCAAGACGGAAAACCCGCGTCTGGCCGAACGGGACCGGGCCATCACCACCTTCGACTTCGATCAGCGGATTCAGCTGTCCATCGATGGCAGCATCGGCGAGAAGATCAACCTCGGTACGAACTACAACACCGAGGCCACGTTCGACTTCGAGAACCAGATGAACATCGGGTTCCAGGGCGAGGAGGACGACATCCTGAAGAACATCGAGGCGGGCAACATCAACATGCCGCTACAGAGCACGTTGATCCAGGGCAGCCAGTCCCTGTTTGGTCTGAAGCTCGAGACCCAATGGGGCAAGGTGTACAACACCACCGTCTTCAGCCAGCAGAAGGGCGAGCGGAAGGAGATCGAGGTGCAGGGCGGTGCCCAGACGCAGGAATTCGACATCCGGGCGGACGACTACGAGGCCAACCGGCACTATTTCCTCTCCGGGTATTTCCGGGACCGGTACGACGATGCCATGCGGAGCCTGCCCGTGGTCAACTCGGGGGCCCGCATCACGCGGATTGAGGTCTACGTCGTCAACACGCAGGCCAACACGCAGGACGTCCGGAACATCCTCGCCTTCACGGATGTCGGTGAGCACCCGGACTACATGTCGAGCGATTTGCCCATCGCCGACCTCACGGACGATCCGGGCATCGGCATCAACCTGAACAAGGCGCCGAGCAACTTCAACAACGACCTCTTCCTCGATCTGACAGGCAACGCTGACGTCATGGGCTTCAGTGGGGCCGGTGCGGCCATCGGAGCCTATGTGGGGCCGGACGGGGCGCCCATCTACTCGCCGGGCATCCACTATGAACGGGTTGGAAACGCCCGCCGCCTCGCCCAGACCGAGTTCACCTACAACGATCGTCTCGGTTTCATCAGTCTCCGGCAGTCCCTCAACAACGCCGAGGTGCTGGCGGTGGCCTACGAGTACACCCTGGAGGGGGAGACCTATCAGGTGGGAACGTTGAGTCAGGACGGCTATGCCGCCCCGGGCGCCCTGCTCCTGAAGATGCTGAAGAGCTCCGTCACGCGGGTCGAACTGGAGAACGGCGAGCCGGCGCCCCTGTGGGACCTGATGATGAAGAACGTCTACTCGTTGCAGGCGTTCGGCTTGAGCCCGGAGGAGTTCCGCATCGGGGTGTGGTACAACGACCCGTCCACCGGCGTGGACCTCAACTACATCCCCCGGGCCCCGCTCGAGGGGGAACTGCTGATCCAGGTGCTCGGCATGGACCGGATCGACATCAATGGCCAACCCCAGTCCGATGGTGTCTATGACTTCGTGGACAATGCAGCCACGATGGGGGGTACGATGAACAGCCAGAACGGCCGGGTCTTCCTGCCGTCGGTGGAGCCGTTCGGCAAGACGTTGCGGGACCAGATCCTCGACAGGGTCAGCGATCCCGACCAGGCTGAATCCCTCATCCAGACCATTGTCTTCCAGCCGCTTTACGATTCGACGAAGACGGCGGCCCAGCAGATTCCGTCGCTGAACCGGTTCCGGATCAAGGGCCAGTACCAAAGCCAGATCAGTTCGGAGATCATGCTCAATGCGCTCAACATTCCCGAGGGGTCCGTCACGGTCACCTCCGGAGGGGCGCGGCTCATCGAGAACCAGGACTACACCGTCGACTACAACCTGGGTCGGGTGCGGATCATCAACGACGGACTCCTCGAAAGTGGACAGCCCATCCGGGTTTCGCTCGAGAGCAACAGCCTGTTCAACATCCAGACCAAGACGTTGCTGGGCACCCGATTCGACTATGCGCCGAGCGAGGACCTGGCCTTGGGGGCGACCTTCCTTAACCTGCGGGAGCGCCCGTTGACCCAGAAGGTCAACATCGGCGATGAGCCGGTGAACAACACCATCATGGGGGCGGACTTCACGTACTCCCGCTCGAGTGAGTTCATCACCAACATGCTGGACAAATTGCCTTTCCTCAAGGCGTCCGCTCCGTCCAACATCAACATCAGCGCCGAAGCGGCCTACTTGATTCCCGGCCACAGCCGGGCGGTGGGCAAGGAGGGAAACGCCTACATCGACGACTTCGAGGGCTCGCAGAGCGCCATCGACATCCGGTCCTGGACGCAGTGGAGCCTGGCCAGTACGCCGAAGCTCCAGCCCGACCTCTTCCCGGAGGGCGATGTGGAGGACAGCCTGCTGTTCAACTTCAACCGGGCCCGCCTCAATTGGTACACCATCGACCCGAGCTTCTTCGGCGGCGGCCTGCCCGACGGGGAGGTGGACGTGGATGTCCGTTCCAACCATTTGATGCGCCTGGTCGAAAACAAGGAGGTGTTCCCGAATCGCCAGTTGCCGCTTGGCACGCCGGAGAACCTGCCGACGTTCGACCTGACGTTTGACCCGACCATCCGCGGCCCTTACAATTACCTGCCTGCCGAGGGCATCGGACCGATTCCCGGCCTCAATCCCGATGGCACGCTTCAGGCGCCCGAGGAGCGGTGGGGTGGCATCCAGCGGGCCTTGCTCACCACGGACTTCGAGCTCTCCAACGTGGAGTACATCCAGTTCTGGGTGATGGACCCGTTCAATGAGGACAGCCAGAATGACACCGGGGGAGAGCTCTACCTCAACCTCGGTTCCATCAGCGAGGACTTGCTGAACGATGGTCAGCTGGCCTTCGAGAACGGCCTGCCCTCCGCCAACCAACCGGCGCCGGTCCAGGAGTCGACCTGGGGTCAGGTGGCGGATCCGTCCACGTTCAACGTGGTCAACGCCTTCGACAACTCGACGGGAGACTACAGCCTGCAGGATGTGGGCCTCGACGGCCTGAACTCCCAGGAGGAGCAGGAATTCTTCGGGGACTGGCTGACGGGGCTGCAGGATGACCTCGAGCCGGAGGCCTACGATGCCTACCGTGCCGACCCGTCCGCTGACGACTTCCGTTACTTCCGCGACCCGGTGGCCCAGGCCAACGAGGAGAACGTGTTGGAGCGCTACCGCTTCTTCAACGGATACGAGGGCAACTCCAGCACGGCCCAACCCGAGGGGTACCCCATTGCGTCGACCACCCTCCCCAACACGGAGGACATCAACGAGGACTTGACCCTGAGCGCCATCGAGAGCTACTTCCAGTACCGAATTCCCCTTCGTCCGGGGGATCTGACGGAAGCCAACATCGGCCGAAACTACCTGTCCGACGTGTTGTTGGCGAGCAAGACCATGCCCAATGGGGAGACCAAGGAGGTCAAGTGGCTGCAGTTCAAAGTGCCCATCCGAGATTTCGAGCAGCGCGTGGGCGGCATCAGCGACTTCCGGAGCATCCGGTTCATGCGGGTCTTCATGAAGGGGTGGCGCCAGCCGGTGACCCTGCGCTTCGCCCGTCTGGAGCTCATCCGTGGTGAATGGCGGAAGTTCGAGGAGAGTTTGGCCGGCCCGCAGGAAATTGAGCCGGACGACCCGTCCGACACGCAGTTCGCCATTTCCGCGGTCAACGTCGAGGAGAACGGATACCGCCAGCCCATCAATTACGTGGTTCCGCCCGGCATCATCCGGGAGATCAACGTGGCGACGGCGAACCAGGCCCAGCTCAACGAGCAGTCCCTCCAACTGGAGATCTGCGGGCTCGAAGACGGCGATGCCCGAGCGGCATATCGGAACATCAACTTCGACATGCGGATGTACAAGCGCCTGCGCATGTTCGTCCACGGCGAGGCCTTCCGGTCTGACGAACCGCTCGAGACCGGAGACCTGTCCGTCTTCGTGAGGCTCGGCTCCGACTTCGTCGACAACTATTACGAGTATGAGATTCCGCTCACGGTCACGCCGTGGGGGGTGACCGAGGAAACTGAGATCTGGCCGGTGGCCAACGAGGTTGACCTGCGGTTCCAAGACCTGCAGAACCTGAAGATCAGTCGTCCCGTCGGTTACCCGCTCTTCCAAGAGTGGACCAACTTCGTGGACGGGGCCCGACTTTCGGTCCGAGGCAATCCCAACCTCGCCAACGTGGTGACGGTCATGATCGGTGTCCGGAATCCCGACAAGGACACGAACCCCTTTGCGGTGGACGACGACGGCCTGGAAAAGTGCGCCATCGTGTGGGCCAACGAGCTGCGTCTCGCCGAGTTCAACGAGGAGGGTGGATGGGCGGCAACCGCTCAGATGCAGGCCACGCTCAGCGACCTTGGCAACCTGAACGTGGCGGCCAACATGTCGACCCCGGGCTGGGGCGGACTCGAACAGCGGGTGCAGGAGCGCCAGCGGGAGACGATCCAGGGTGTGGATGCCAACACGACCCTGCAGCTCGGCAAGTTCCTGCCGGACTTCCTTGGGGTTCAGCTTCCGCTCTACCTCGGGTACAGCGAGACGGTGTCGACCCCGCAATTCGACCCGCTGTCGCCGGACGTGGAGATTGCCGATGCCGGACTGAGCCGCGAGCGCGAGAAGAAGTCCCAGCAGATCAACCGCATCCGCAGCATCAACTTCTCCAACATCAAGATTGACCCGCAGATCGGCGGCAAGGGGAAGGGCAAAAAGGACAAGTCGGGCCGCAAGTCCGAGAAGGAGAAGGAGGAGGAGACCGCGCGTCGCCTGAAGGGGGCGGACGATGTGACCCGGGACCGGGAGCTCGCTTCCCAACGCGGGGCGGCGGGCCGACCGGCTGCCAGGGGGGGCGGAAACAGCGGCGGCTTCCTGGGCTTCCTCGACCCGGGCAACCTCAGCGCCAACTTCGCTTACACGGAGAACTACCAGCGCGACATCAACACCGAGTTCAACATTCGCCGGCAATACCGCGGGGGCATTCGTTACGACTTCACCAACCGGCCGAAGGAAATCAAGCCGTTCTCCTTCCTCGGGCGCTCCAAGGCCCTGCGCTGGCTCACTGACTTCAACTTCTATCCCGGGCTGAAACAGGTCTCCGTCAACATGGGCATGGACCGGACGTATGAGGCCAGCCGAGTGCGGAACAACACAGCCGAGCTGCTCGGCATCGAGACGGGAGTGCTTGTCAGCACGCAGGTGCTCAAGCAGTGGAACTGGAACCGGGATTACGTCGTCAAGTACGATGTGACCAAGAGCCTCAAGCTGGACTACACCGGCCGGGCCACCGCCCTCATCGGGGAGCCGACGGGCGTGATCGACCGGAATGACGCCGAATCGTATGCCCAGTACCGCGACACGGTGCGGGCCAACATCGAGAACTTCGGGGAGGTCACGAGCTACGACCACCAAATCTCGGCGACCTACCGGTTGCCGCTGGACAAGTTCCCGCTCATCGACTTCACTACCGCGGACATCCGGTACCAGAGCACCTACCGATGGGACCGCGCCCCGTTTGCCCAGGACAGCCTCGGCCACACAATCCAGAACAGCCGCAACATCACCTTGAATGCCGCGGCCCAGTTCAAGAAGCTGTACGACAAGGTGCCCATCCTGAAGGACATCAACTCCGGCAAGCGCAAGCGCGAGTGGGAGAAGGAGCAGGAGAAGAAGCGCAAGGAGATCGAGAACGAGGACCGCGATGGATTCGGCAACTACGACGACGATGAGAAGCCGCCACTGTACATCGACCCCGTGTCCTTCGTGCTGAAGGCGATGATGTCGGTGAAGAGCATCAACGTGAGCTACTCCCGCAACGAGGGCCTCCTGCTGCCCGGCCTGGCCACGAGCCGCAAGGCGCGCTACGCTGGATTCGACAGTGCGCTCGAGGCCCCCGGCCTGCCGTTCCTGCTGGGCCACCAGAACACCGACCTCTACGGAAACCGCACGGGCGACTTCGCCCTGGATGCGGCAAGCCGCGGCTGGCTGAGCGACAATCCGTACCAGAACCAGACCTACCAGGAGAACTACAGCGCCAACCTCAACATGCGGGCTCAGCTCGAGCCATTCGACGACTTGAAGATCGACCTCGAGGCCACGCGCAACGAGAGCCGCAACCAGCAGAGCTTCTTCCGCTACGACGAGGCGATCGGCGATTGGCAATTCGAGTCGCCGCAGGACGGAGGCAACTTCACGACGACCGTCTTCACGTGGCCGACCGCCTTCGTGCAGGACGACGAGGACTTCGACAGCGAGACGTGGCGCGAGTTCAAGCTGACCCGACTCGACATGAGCGAGCGGCTGAACGCGCAGAACTACAACCTGCCGAACAGCGAGCCCAACGGCTACTACGCCGGATGGGGCCCGACGAGTCCGGCGGTGACCATTCCGTCTTTCATCGCGGCGTACACTGCCCAGCGCCCTGAACAGGTGTCGCTCGACCCGTTCAAGACCCGCCTCGCCCCGAACTGGCGCGTGAGCTACGATGGTCTCTCCAAGGGCAACCTCTTCAAGAACCGCGTCAAGCGCTTCAGCCTGAACCACTCGTACCGGTCGACCATGACCACGAGCTATGTGACCAACCTCAGCTACGAGGCGGACGAGTTCGGGCGGCCCACGGCGTTTGACCAGAGCCAGTTCGGCAACTACGTCAACGAACGCCAGTACAATCAGGTCACCATCTCCGAGCAGATGTCGCCGCTCATCGGGGTGGACGTGACGCTCAAGGCCAGCGGCAAGAACGAGCCCCAGATCAAGGTGGAGATGCGCCGGGACCGGACCATCAACTTCGGCCTGACCAACAACCAGATCACCGAGACCAAGAGCAGTGCGCTCGTCATCGGAACCGGATACCGCATCGCCAATGTGCCGAATCCGTTCCTGCGGACCCGGGGCAAGTTGCCGATCCAGATGTTGAAGGAGACTGATGTGGTCTTGCGCCTCGACATTACCGTCCGGGACAACTCCACGATCATCCGGAAGCTCGATCCACTCAGTGCTGTGCAGCAGCCGGGTCAGGGCGATGACTTCAACCGCGAGAACCAGGTGACGGCCGGTCAGAAGGTGGCCAGCATCAAGTTCAGTGCTGACCTCGAGGTCTCGCGAAAGCTGATTCTGCAGGCCTTCTTCGACGAGCAGATCACCCGCCCGAAGGTGTCGACGAGCTTCGCGACGACCAACGTGAAGAGTGGCATTGCGCTCCGGTTCAACCTCACGCAATAAGGTGGGCGTGGCATCGTGCGCTGCGCTAATTTGCGCGCCATGAACATCCCGCAGGACCTCCTCTACTCCAAGGACCACGAATGGGTGCGCGTCGAAGGTGACGTAGCCACCGTGGGCATCACCGACTTCGCTCAATCCGAGCTCGGCGACATCGTGTTTGTCGAGGTGGAAACGGTCGACGAGGAACTCGATGGCGAAGAGGTCTTCGGCACGATCGAGGCGGTCAAAACGGTGAGCGACCTGTTCATGCCGGTGCCCGGAACCGTGGCCGAGCTCAACGAGGGCCTGGAGGACAACCCGGCCCTCATCAACGAGGATCCCTACGGCGAAGGCTGGATTATCAAGGTCAAGCTGGCGGACGGGGCGGACCTCTCCGGCCTGCTCAACGCCGAGGCCTATGCCGCGGAGGTCGGCTGATACCGCCGCTTCCTCCGCATTCCGCCTCGGTCTGCCCTGGGCGGCCATGACCCTCGTTCTCGTGGCGTTGCACGCCTTGCCCGGTCGTGAATTGGACGGCCAGGACTGGTGGATGGAATGGAGGCTGGACCTTCTGTTGCACGCCTTTCTTTTCGGAATCTGGTCCGTGACGGGCCTCATTGCCTTGAGGAAATCGGGTGGTGCGTCGGCGGCTTGTCGTCAAGCTTGGCCTGTGGTGGTCGCCCTCGGACTCGGGCTCGCCGTGGGACTCGAGTGGGCGCAAGCGGCGCTGTTCGCGGGCCGGGGGCAGGATGTCGGGGACGGAATCGCCGACGTTTTCGGTTTGATTGCCGGGGGATTCGCATTTCGGGCATTGTATTTGGAGTGGCCTGTGGGCAAGCGCACCCTTTAGATTAATTTGGCCGCCCATTGGCACGGCCCAGCAACACGCCACCCATGCAGTCACGCAAGACACCCCAAGCCGACCTCGAGAACAAGCGGGGAACCTGGAGGTCCGTCGGATTCACCTCCGTCTTGGCCCTCCTCCTCGCGGCCCTCGCCTGGACGAGCTACGACGTGAACATCGTTCGCGCCCTTGATTTCGAGGTTGACCTCCTCGAGGATGAGGTCATCCCCGTGAACGTCATCCCGCCTCCTCCCCCGCCTCCTCCTCCCCAGCAGAACACGGTCATCGAGATCGTGGATGACGAGGAGGAAATCGAGGAGGAGCTCGAAATCGAGGACATCGAGATTGACGAGGACACCGAAATCGAGATCATCGAGGTGGAGGAAGAAGAGGTCGTCGAAGAGGACATCCCCTTCATGATCGTGGAGGACATGCCCGGATTCGGCCCCTGCAAGAGCAAGACCGGCCCGGAACGCGACCAGTGCACTCAGTTGGAAATCATCAAGTACGTGAGTTCCAACACCAAGTACCCGCCCATCGCCAAGGACGCGGGCATCCAGGGTACTGTGTTCGTCTACTTCGTCGTCGGCAAGGACGGCAAGGTGCGGGACGGCCGCGTGCTGCGTCCGGTGGACCCTCGACTCGACGAGGAGGCCCTCCGCGTCGTGAGCTCCCTGCCGGATTTCGAGCCGGGACGCCAACAGGGCAAGCCGGTGAGCGTGCAGTACACGATTCCAGTGAAGTTCATCATCCGCTGATGCGGACGGTTCAGAGTTCGAACCACCCCATCACGGCCATCACGAGATAGATGGCGTAGAGCGCGGCCCCGAAAGGAAGGCCGCGCTTTGCGTACAGGACGATGGCCACGGCATCGATCGCAATCCAGTACGCCCAGTTGGCGTGGTGGTTCTGGACCATGAGCCAGGTGGCCCACAGGCTGAATACGGTGGTGAAGGCATCCGTCAGGGGCATCGCGCTGCGGGTCCACCGTTGGAGGGCCCAGGCCGTGGTGAGGGTGGCTCCTGTGGTGAGGACGATGGCGGTCAGGTGCCAGGAGAGGGGCTCGGCTTGCGGGGTCCAATCCTGCGCTCCGGAGGACAGCCAAGCGCCGTAGCCGGCGAAGGCCACGTAGAAGAGCTGGAGAGCCGCTTCCGCCAGGATGTTGCGCCGCCAGCAGAGCCAGGCCAAGAGTCCCGCGCCCAAGGCAGCAGGGAGAAAACACCAGGGGGTCCACCCCTGCAGGTAGCCCCACGTGTAGCCGAGGCTCAGGAGCACGGCGAGGCCTTCGGTCCAGCGTTCGCCCGGGGTGGCCCGCACGGTGGTCTCGATCGTGCTCATGCGTGTCGGGCTATGGCTTGGCGGGCCCATTCGACCCGCTCGGCGACCGAGGCCACCGGCAGGCGGGCCCAGGGCCGACCGCTCCGGTCCAGCGCCTTGACATACTGGGCTTCGAGTGCCTGACGGTCTTCCCATCGGGGCAACGATCGCAGTGGGTCGGGTTCCCAGTCCGGAAGGGTGTCACAGAGGAGGAATAGGTCGACGTGGTTTCGGGCGGCCTCCACGCCCTCGAGGGTGTGGTTCCATACCGCCCTGGCCCAGAGGTCCAGCACGATGGGGCCGGTGTCGAAGAGGGTGTCCTGTGGCACGTCGAGGGCGCTGCGGATTCCATCGAGCAGCCGCTGGAGGTCGTCCGGCGTCGTTCGGTCTTCCGTGACGGCGGCGTCGGTCCGGGCGGCCTCCGGGACGAGAGGCCAACCGAGGGCGTCGGAGAGGTGGCGGGCCAGGGTGCTCTTGCCGGCGTTCTCCACCCCGGTGATGACCACGCGGCGGGGGGTCAATCGTCGAATCGGCATCGGCAGGGTTCGCTGAAATGCAGCGTGGCGTCGGGCAACAGTTCCCGCACCCAGATCTGCTCGTCCACCGACATTTCATTGTGAAGCAGGTCCAGCTCTCCGAGCCGTTCCAGCCGGCTCAAGGAAGGGGGGAAGTGGCCGATCATGTTGGACCAGAGGATGAGGCGCTCGAGGTTCTCCAGTGCATCGATGTCTTCGGGGATGCCTTCAATCTCATTGTCTGCGAGGTTGAGTTCGCGCAGGGCTGACAGGGCGAGCAGGGAAGGGGGGATGGTCCGGATTCGGTTGGCTTGGAGACTGAGACGCTCGAGGGTGTGGAGCTCCCCGAGCCAATCAGGCAGGGTGTCGATGCGGTTGCGGTCGAGGACGAGTTCGTGAAGGTTACGGAACCGGCGCAGGCGGTGGTCGACCTCCTTCCATTTGGACCGGGTCAGATCGAGACGCAGGACCCGTTCCGGCCGTTGGAGGGCGGCTTCGAAGTCCGTCCAGACCCGGGCCGTGTCCCATTTGGCTTCCAGCTGCCCCGTGGCGGGCACGGCGGACAGGAGCCATCCGGCGAGAAGCCAGAGGCTGGGGAGGACCGTGCGGGAGGATGGAGTGGGCCGCATCATGGACTCAACGCGGAGAGGACCCGTTTCGTTCGCCGAGGTGCGCCCGGGCGGCCCGCGCGTCCTGCTCGAGCTGGGCCACGAGGGCATCGGGCCCGTCAAATTTCATCACGTCCCGGAGCCGGGTTTCGAAATGGACCGACAGGACGGAGCCATACAGGTCCGGAGCATCATCGAAGAGGTGAACCTCCACGGTGGCGGGCTCGTCTCCTTCGTCGAACGTGGGGCGGGGCCCGATGTGGGCCATGCCCTTCCAGTGGCCGCTCTCCCCCTCGACATGGACCGCATAGACGCCGGTGCCCGGGGTGAGTTGATGTTCCCCGACTGGGACGAGGTTGGCGGTCCGAAAGCCGAGGGTGCGGCCGCGGGCATCGCCGTGGACGACGCGACCGGACCAGGCGTGGGGTCGGCCCAGCAGGAGGCGGGCACCATCGCAGTCGCCTGCGGTGAGCCGCTGGCGGATCTTGGTGCTGGAGACGGTCAGTTCATCCTCGATGTGGGCCGGAATGTGGACCACGTCGAATCCGTAGGCCTCGCCGCAGTCCCGCAGCAGGTCGACGTCGCCCTCCCGTCCGGCACCGAACCGGTGGTCGTGGCCGACCACGACGGATGTGCACCCAAGGCCCTCCACGAGCACATCGCGCACGAAGTCCGTGGGCTTGAGCCGGGCGAAATCCCGGTCGAAGGGCTGGATGACAAGGTGGTCGAGGCCCGTGCCGGCGAGCTCCGCAATGCGCTGGTCCAGGGTCTGGAGCAACTGCAGACCGCTGTCGTCCCCGAACAAGACTTGACGGGGGTGGGGGTCGAAGGTGAGGACGATGGACTCCGCGCCTTCTGAACGGGCTCGGTCGACCATCCAGTCCAGCAGGGCGCGGTGACCGAGGTGGACCCCGTCAAAGGTGCCCGTGGTCACGATGCGCTTGGCGCCTTGGGGGAAATGGGGAAGACCGCGGTGAACGTTCACTGTGACCAAAGGTAGAGGGGCGGTTCGGCGGCCCCTCGGAAAGGGGTCCGGGACGCGAGTTGGGCGCCGTTGAAAACTCCCCGGGGACGCTCCATTCCATTGGGGGTGACCGGGTGGATGATTTGGATTAATTTTGCGCCCAAATCAGGGCCCATTCGAGCCCGAACACACGCGTCAATTTTCGCTGCAATGAGCCAGAACGTCGGTTCCATCCAACAAGTCATCGGTCCGGTCGTGGACATCAGTTTCCCCGCCGGCATGGCCCTCCCCAAGATCCTGGAAGCCCTCGAGGTGGACCGGGAAGGTCAACCCCCGCTCGTCATGGAGTGCCAGAAGCACATCGGTGAGGACACCGTCCGCGCCATCGCCATGGACGCCACCGAGGGGCTGCAGCGCGGCATGGCCGTGCGCGTGATGGGCCGCGCCATGAGCATGCCGACCGGCGAGGCCATCAAGGGCCGCCTCTTCAACGTGACCGGTCAGGCCATCGACGGCATCGCCGGCGGAAAGGTCGACACCGCCGGCCCGCGGGAGATCCACCAGGCCGCTCCGAAGTTCGACGAGCTCAGCACCTCCACCGAGATCCTGTTCACGGGCATCAAGGTGATCGACCTGATCGAGCCCTATGCCAAGGGCGGTAAGATTGGCCTCTTCGGCGGTGCCGGTGTGGGCAAGACGGTCCTCATCATGGAGCTCATCAACAACATCGCCAAGGGACACGACGGTCTGTCGGTGTTCGCCGGTGTGGGAGAGCGCACCCGTGAAGGAAACGACCTCCTCCGTGAGATGATTGAGTCCGGCGTCATCAAGTATGGCGAGGAGTTCGTGAAGAGCATGGAGGAAGGCGGCTGGGACCTGTCCAAGGTGGACATGGACGAGCTCGCCAAGAGCCAGGCCACCCTCGTGTTCGGTCAGATGAACGAGCCTCCCGGAGCCCGTGCCCGTGTGGCCCTGAGCGGTCTTTCCGTGGCCGAGTACTTCCGCGATGGCGGTGGTGAGGGCGCCGGTAAGGACATCCTGTTCTTCATCGACAACATCTTCCGCTTCACGCAGGCCGGTTCCGAGGTGTCCGCCCTTCTGGGCCGGATGCCGTCCGCCGTGGGATACCAGCCGACGCTGGCGACCGAGATGGGTGCCATGCAGGAGCGCATCACCTCCACCAAGAAGGGCTCCATCACCTCTGTGCAGGCCGTCTACGTTCCTGCGGATGACCTCACCGACCCGGCTCCCGCCACGACCTTCGCCCACCTCGACGCCACGACGGTGTTGTCCCGGAAGATTGCCTCCCTCGGCATCTACCCGGCTGTGGACCCGCTCGACTCCACGTCCCGGATCCTCACCCCGGAAGTGGTCGGCGACGAGCACTACCGCACCGCCGAGCGCGTCAAGGAGACCCTCCAGCGCTACGTTGAGCTGCAGGACATCATCGCCATCCTCGGTATGGATGAGCTCAGCGAGGAGGACAAGCAGGTGGTGCACCGCGCCCGCCGCGTCCAGCGCTTCCTCTCCCAGCCGTTCCACGTGGCCGAGCAGTTCACCGGCATCCCGGGTGTGCTCGTCTCCATCGAGGACACCATCAAGGGCTTCAACATGATCCTTGACGGGGAACTCGACCAGTACCCCGAGGCCGCCTTCAACCTGAAGGGCAACATCGACGAGGTCATTGAGGCCGGTGAGAAGATGCTCGCCGAAAGCGCCGCCTGATGAAGGTCGAAATCCTCACGCCCGACGCGGTCCTCTTCGAAGGGGAAGCCCGCCACGTGTTCCTTCCGGGATCGGACGGGGCGTTGGGTGTGCTTTCCAACCACGCGGCCATGATCACCACGCTCGCCAAGGGCACGGTGAAGGTGGACACGAGCGAAGGGGAGAAGGCATTCGATCTGAACGGGGGCACGGTCGAGGTCCTGGACAACAAAGTCCTTATCCTCGCCAGCTGATCATTCGTGGTGATACGGCTCGCCGCGCAGGATGGTCTGCGCGCGATAGAGCTGTTCCACGGCCAGCAGCCGAATCATCTGATGACTGAACGTCAGGGAGCTCAGGGCGAGTTTCTCTGACGCCTTGGCCTGCACTTCTGGAGCGAACCCATAGGCGCCTCCCACGACGAGGGCAAGGTGTCGTATTCCCCGGTGGTGACGGTCCTCGATCCACTGTGCGAGTTCCACGCTGCGCGGCTGCTTGCCGCGCTCGTCTAGAAGGACCACGTGGTCCGCATCCCCGATGGCCTTGAGGAGCACGGGGGCTTCGGCCGCCTTGAGCTGGTCCTGAGTGATCCGGGCGTTGCGCAGTTTCACGTCGGGCAGCTCCACGTACTGGAAGGGGGCGTAGCGAGCGAGCCGCTTGACGTATTCATCGATGCCCTGTTTCAACCACGGTGTGGACGTCTTGCCGATGACGATGAGGGAAATGCGCATGCCCGAAGGTGCGTCGAATTAACTTGCCGCCGATGACGGATTCACGACCGTTGGAGACCGACCCCTTTGCGGCGTTGCCGGAGCCGATGTGCCAGGCCATCGCGGCGGCGTGGACGGAGGATGTCGGCCCGGGAGACATCACCTCGGAAGCCTGCGTGCCGTCCGATGCCCGGGAGGCGGCTGGATTCCTCGTCAAGGCCCAAGGGGTGCTGGCCGGTTTGGACGTCGCCGAGGCCGTCTTCGCCTACGGGGCGCCGGACGTGGCTTTCCACAAGCTGGCAGAAGACGGGGACCGCGTGTCGCCCGGGGTCGTGGTGGCGCGGGTGGAAGGACCGGCGGCGCAGATCCTGACGGCCGAGCGGCTTGCCCTCAACTTCCTGCAGCGCATGAGCGGGGTCGCCACGGCGACCCGGCAGGCGGTGGACGCCTTGGACGGAACTGGCACTCGGGTGCTGGACACACGCAAGACGACCCCGGGCCTGCGGCTCTTCGAGAAGCGGGCGGTGATCATCGGCGGTGGAGTCAACCACCGCATGGGCCTCTACGACCAGATCCTCATCAAGGACAACCACATCGACTACGCGGGAAGCGTGCAGGCTGCCGTCAGGGGGGCGCACCGGCACCTGGAGTCCGTGGGCACAAACGTCCCCGTGGTGGTGGAGGTTCGAGACCTCGATGAGGTCCGGGCGGCCCTCGAGGTTGGCGGGGTGGATCGCTTGCTGCTGGACAACTTCTCTCCGGCCCAGGCGGCGGAAGCCGTGGCGTTCATCGCTGGCCGGATCCCGACCGAGGCCAGCGGCGGACTCACCCCCGACACGGTTCGGGCGTACGGTGAGGCCGGTGTGGACTTTGTGTCCCTCGGTTGGCTGACCCACAGCCCGGCGTCCCTCGACATCAGCCTCAAAAGCGCGGCCGCCTTGGCCGCCCTCCAACAATGAGCGAGCAGCCCTGGGAAGTCTGGATGAAGAAGACGCCACTGAGGTGGCTCCTCGTGGCGCCGCTCGAGCGCATCCATCCTTGGGGATTCGAGGGAATGAGCGCGTGGAACGTCTTCCGCTTCTTCGTGGTGGGCGTCGCGGAAGGGGCGCTCGGCATCCGGGCGGCGGCCATTGCCTTCCAGGTCTTCGTGGCCATTTTCCCGGTCATCCTCGTTCTGCTCAGCCTGCTGCCCCTTGTGCCCATTGAGGACTTCCAGGTGAGCCTGTTCGACGCGCTCCGGTCGTATTTCCCCGGGGACACGTTCGGGCTCGTGGAGAACACGGTGGCGGACCTGCTCGCCAACGGGGTGCATCCCGAGATCGCCAGCATCGGCTTCGTCCTCATGCTGTTCTACGCGTCAAGCAGCATCAACGGCATCCTGTCCGGCCTCAATGAGGCCCACCACCTCGAGCGCAAAGGCAATTGGCTGCTCCTGCGCGCCATTTCCATGTTGCTGATGGTGGTCTTCTCGCTGTTTCTCATTGTGGCGGTGCTGCTCATCATCTTCAGTGGCACGGCCCTCGACTGGCTGACGGCCCAGGGGTTGGTGGCGCTGGAGGATTTGCCGCTCATCCATCTCATCCGGTGGGGGGTGACCATCGTGCTGCTTTACGCGACCATTGCGGCCCTGTTCAATGCGGCGGACTTCTCGAAGGAGCGGTGGCGCTTCATCACACCAGGAGCGGTGGCCACAACCCTGCTCATCCTGCTGACCTCCGTGGCCTTCGCGTGGTTTGCCACGTCACTGTCGAGCTACAACCGGCTGTACGGTTCGCTCGGCACCCTGCTCCTCTTGCTCGTCTGGCTCAACGTGAACTGTTTCCTTCTCATCCTCGGTTTCGACCTCGACACGGCCCTCAACAAGGCCCGCAAGGGTGGAGAGCGCGCCGATTGGATGGACGGAGGTTCTGACGAACCCGCTTAATTTCATCCCATGATTCGTCTCGTCCTCACCGCCGCCTTGACGGCCCTGACCGTTTCTCTTTCTGCCCAGAGCCTCACCGGCAAATGGAAGACCATCGACGACGAAATCGAAGGCCGGGTGAAGAGCATCGTGGAGATCACGGAAGAGGACGGGCGCTACTATGGAACGGTTGTGGAGCTGTTCCGCCTGCCGGACGAGGACCAGGATCCGCACTGTGACAAGTGTGGTGATGACCGAAAGGACCAGCGCGTGCTCGGCATGCAGATCGTCCGCGACATGGTCGCTGAGGAGGGCGAATGGGACGAGGGCACCATCTGCGACCCGAAGAACGGCCGCATCTACGACTGCAAGATGTGGTTTGAGGAGGGCGAACCGGATGTGCTCAAGGTGCGGGGATACTGGGGGTTCCTGTATCGCACGCAAGAGTGGATCCGTCAGTGATCTCCGCTGGATTTTCCGATTGACTTCACCAGGAAGGCCGTGGCCTCCGGTGCCAGGTTGAGTCCCCGTGCTGCTCCCGCGACCCAAAGCGTCATGCCCACACTTTTGACGAACAGAGAGACGAGCGGGTGAAGACCGGGCGTCCAGACCATGAGAAGTCCCGCGGGGACCGCAAGACACAGGACGATGCCCAGGGAACGAAGGTCGGGGGTGAACCGCTTCCAGATTCGCCAGACGACCCATTGCCGGAAGGTGATGGAGGTGCCCATGGCGATGAGGGTGGCGAGGGCGGCGCCGTGAAGGCCGAGGCCGAGACCGGAATCCGGAATGAACACCAGATTCAGCGGAATGGCGAGGGCCACCATCGTCCAGTTCAGGGCGATGAGCCAGCGGAAGTGGTCCGATTGTCCGATGAGGATGGAACTGCCGGCGGCACTGCCCTGCATGACACGGAAGCATCCCACCGTGAAGATGATGGCCCCGAGCCCTTGGAAGGCGCCGGGAAGAAGGTGGTCGAGTTCGGGCAGGCAGGCGGTGATGCAGGCGAGGATCCAGCCGGATGCGAGCAGGATGGCGCGGTGGTTGAGTCGGACGAGCCGCCAGGCCTCCCCGTGATCCTTGCGGTCCATGGCCTCGGCGATGAGCGGCTGCCACAGCCGGGTGATGGCCCGCTGGGGAATCTGGGTCACGGCGGCAATGAAGGAGGCGATGGCAAACAGGGGCACCCATTCGGTGGACATCAGCCGGCCGACCATGATGATGTCGATCTGGTTCAGGATGACCCAGGCGCTGTTGCCGAGGATCATCGTCCCGGAATACCGGCGAAGTGAACGCAGGAATTCCCGGTCCCGAAGGCCCCGAAGGTCGATGCGGAACCGGTTGGCCACCGCTTGCGCGACGAGGACGGCGAGAACGACGACGTAGAGACCGATGAAGGCGGGGAGGAATTGCGGCTTGGTGACGATGCCGTAGCCGACGGCCAGCGCAAGGAGCAGGTAGCCGACCTTGAAGAGGGTCTCCTTGGCGAAGGTGGCCAGCGCCGTCTTCAGCCGGGAGGTGAGGAACCCGATGAAGTAGATCTGGGCCGTCTGCAGGCCGGTGAGCAGGGCAATGGGCCGCACGGCATCCCGCTGGTTTCCCTGCAGGCCGAACAGGTCGGCGGTGGTCTCCGGGAAGAGCAGGGCGGGGACGACGATGAGCACCGAGAACAGGAGCAATCCCGGTTGGGCCAGTGTGCCGTAGAGTTGGGGAAGGGTGCCGTCCCGGCCGCATCGTCCCTTGAACCGGTTCATCGAGGAGGACGAACCGAAGGCGAGGATCGGACCGAGGGCGGTCGCCCAGGCCGCGGAGAATCGGACAAGGCCCCAGGTGCTGAAGTCGCCCGCGAAGGCCCAGGGCAGGATCACGAGGTTGTTCAGGCCGCCCATGGCGAAGCCGAACAGGATGCTCATGAAGTTGCGCAGGGCTTGGACGGGGACGCGGTGGCGGGCCATGGTCAGCGGGATTCTGCGGTGAGGGCGTCGAGGCTCTGGGCCAGACGGGCGGTGAGGGCGCGACGGGTGTAGGTGGAGCGAACGTTTTCCGGAGTGCCCGGGTGGTCCATCAGGGTCTCGAGCAAGGCGAAGGCCGCGTCCGCATCGTCGTAGCCTATGGAGGGGAAGCCCCATTCGCCGACCAGGTCGGTCAGATCGCTCGGCGACGGGGTCACCACCGCCATGGGCTTGCCAAGGGCGAGGTATTCGAAGGCCTTGCCTGGAATGGCGTGCCGGCCGCTTTCCGATCGGTTCTGCAGGATGAGCAGGCCGTCCATGGCGGCCATTGCGGAGACAGCCTCGCGGTGGGCAACATAGCCGTGGTCGGTCCATTGGTCCAGCAGGTGCTGATCGAGATCGGCCCGGACTTCGGGATTGACCACGCCATAGAAGTGGAGGTGGATGCGGCGGCCTTTCTCCCGGTTCCAGCGCGCGATGCCTTCCCAGAGGCCCGGGGCGTTGCGGATGGGGAAAACCGAGCCGAAGTGACCGAGATTCCAAGTCTCAGCTCCGCCCGTTGTCCCTGTTTCCGCACGGTTGGCGCTGATGGAGGGAACATCGTCCTCGTCCCAGCCGTTGGGGATGAGCTGCAGTTTGTCCTCCGCTCCGGGGTGCACGGCGAACGACGTGCGGATGCCTTTGCTGGTCATGAGGGCCACGTCACAGGCGGCCACAACCGCACCCTCCATCTGCCGATGCCGCCGGCGGGTCCGGGCGGTGGGCAGAAAGTCTTCGAGGTAATCCATCTCCCGCCACGGGTCCCGGAAGTCGGCGATCCAGGGCAGGCTGGTGGCTTTCCGAAGGTCCAATCCGATCAGGTGCACACTGTGCGGTGGCCCAGTGGTGATCATGGCCTTGAAGGGCTGCCCGTCGGCTTCCGCCTGGCGGAGGTGACGAAGGGCCGCACGGCCGGCCGGCCTGCGCCAGAGCACCCGGGGGTCGGGCAGCAGGACATTGCCCCGGACCCAACGGACCAACCGGTCCACCGGCCCCGATTTCCGGTTGCCGGAACCGAGGCGCTCGGCTCCTTTTCGGCGGACCAGGGACAGCGCCGCCTCATAGGGCTCGAAGATGGGCACCCTGAGGACCTCCACATCGGCGGACACCTCGGTCTCGAGGGAGGGGTCGAGCACGGGGTAGGCCGCGCCGTCGGGCACGAGAAGCGTCGGCCGCCAGCCGTGGTCGGGGAGGTGCTTGGCGAATTTGAGCCAGCGTTGGACGCCGGGTCCGCCGGCCGGAGGCCAGTAGTAGGCGACGATGAGCACCCTCCGCTCGGTGGGGTGTTCGTCTTCGGTCCGGGGGCCGTCCTCCATGTCGGAAATCTACTCCAGCACGAGGCAATCCGCGCAGTACCGGCTGTCGGTGTTGTGCCGGATGTCGACATCGTGCTCGTGTGGGCGGAGGACGTGGACAACGCCCTCGAGCCAGGTTTGGAGCCGGCGGTCGTGTTCCGGTCCGAGGTCGGACTCCCCCTGCCAGGACAGGGTGAGCAGGCTGGACTTGTCGCCATCGCCCTTGCGTCCGGCCCGGATGGAGGGACGGATGCGGTCTGCCTCCGGGTGGCTGGCCCGGAGCATGGCGGCGTAGAGCAGGAGCTGGAGGGCCTTGTCATGCTGGCCGTCGGCGAGCTTTTCCTCCCAGTCGTCCTTCAGCCGGAGGTCCTTCCCTTCCACCTTGCCGGTCTTGTAGTCGAGGACGTGCCAGGTGACCCGGCCACCGCGCTCCCGCTTTTCGACGCGGTCGGCGAGGCCATAGAACGTGACCTGGCTCCCATCGGACAGGGCGAACGTCCGCCGCAAGGGGGCTTCCATGCCCACGAGGTGGACGGTTTCGTCGCGTGTCCACGCCTCGAGTTCCTCCCGCACCCACCGGCCCACCATCGTGGCGGCCATGCGGAGGATGAGGACGTTTTCTCCCACGTCGATGCGGGCGCCCTCCTTCACGGAAAGCAGGGCCTCTTCCAACCGCGGACGGATCTGGTCCCGCAGTGCTTCAAGGTGATGGGGGTGGAGTTGTTTCCCGACGGCCTGGCCCAGCCCGATTTCGATGGCTTTGTGGATGACCGAGCCGATGGTGCTTGCTTCCAGGTGCTCCTCCACGGAGGCCGCTTCCCCGAAGCCGAAGATGTAGCGGTAGTGGAACTGGCGGTTGCAGCGCAGGGCCTGGTTGAGGGCGGAGGGGCTGATGCCGTTCAGGGCCATGTGGTCGATGGCGTCCTGGGCGAGGGAGGTCCAGGCGAGGTCGGGTACGGGTGGGGCCGGTTCGGGCAGGGGGGTGGACCAATGCTGGGTCCGCACGGTGACCCCGGGCAGGGACTCTCCTGCCCACCGGGTCAATTGGGCGATGTGGCGGCTGGGTTCTGTTCCGCCGTCTCCGAGGTCGGCGCCCACGTGCACGAGGTGAACGGTGCGGGCCCGGTGCAGCAGGCGGTGGAGGTAGGCGGCGAAGATGCCGTCCCGCTCCGGCCGTCCGGGCAGTTTGTTGGCGCGCTGCAAGTCGAGCGGCATGAAGCTGGGCGGCGGAGATCCGTCCGGCAGGATGCCTTCGTTGACGTCGAGCACGAAGACCTCGTCGAAATCGAGCCCCCGGCTTTCCAACAGGCCCAGCACCTGCAGGCCGGTGAAGGGTTCGCCTTCGAGGTCCACGGCGTGTTGTCCCATCCACCGCTGCAGCTGGGCTCGGGCATCGGACAGTTCGGGTTCGCGCCCGAGGCGCTCCACGCACCGGATGTGCAGGGCCACGATGTCCCGAAATCCAGCCCAGGCAGCCGACAGCCAAGGATCGCGGATGTCGTCTTCCGCGACCACGGACCAGGCGGCCACGGCTTCGAGAACGACCGAGGTGCCATCGTCCCGGTGGTCGCGGGCGTGGTCGCGGGCCTTCCACCACGGATTGAGGGCCTCGCTCACCGCAGGAAAGTCCGTCAGGTCGTCTTCGGTGATGCGGATCCAGGTCTTGCGGGCTGCCATCTGGGACAGGGCTTCGATGCGCGCGGCGGCGGCAGGTTGGAGGACCCGGGCAAACGGGTGGGCCAGCAGGGCCTTGAGGCGGCTGTGGTGCAGCCGGCCGCGGTCCCCGTGCAGCCCGAGCAGGATGGAGAGGAAGCTGCGGAGAGGGGTTTTGTCCAGGGGAATGCCCATGGTGAGATTGACCTGGCCGGCTTCCGGCGGCAGGGCGGTGAGCACCGTGGGGGCGAGGTCGGCTGAGGGCAGCACGATGGCGACACGGTCGAGGGACCGGTCGCCGGCTTCTTCGAGGATGTGCCGGACGTATTGGGCTTGCAGGGTGCGCGAGCTGCAGGTGATCATCCGCCATTCCCGTCCGACTCCGTCTCCGCGGGTGGCGTCAGCCATGGGGTGGGGCAGCTCGCCCCATTGGCTTTCCGGCACCATTTCCCGGATGAATCGCCCGGCTTCCATTCGGTTGCGCACGTAGGACACATCGGTGTCCCAGATCCAATGGCCCTTGCCGGCCCGGACGAGGCGCTCCACGGTCCGTCGCTCGGCCGGCGTCATGGCGTTGGCCCCAGCAATCCAGACCTCCCCGGTGACCCGCCCCAGCCAGCCGTCTTCCTCGACCATGCGCCGCAGGAGGTGGGCCGTGGTGGTCGCATGGCGGCTGTCGAGGTGGGCATGGAAGGCGGAATACAGCGGAAGCAGGGAGTTCCATTGTTCGAGGAACCGCAACTGCCCCGGCCGAAGCTCGGGTTCGCCGAAGCTCCACGACTCGATGTCCTTGATGTTGCGCAGGTCCCGGAACACCTGACGGGCCTCCAGGAGGTGGTGGTCAATGGTGTTGAAGTCGCCCAAGGCAGCGAGCCCCCAGGGTTGGAACCGTTCGAAGGAGGACCACTCCGGCAGGGTCAGCGTGGCCCGGCTGGCCTCGGCCACTTGTTGCAATTCCACGAGGAGCTCGAGCTTGGGGGGACAAGTGAGGCCCAGTTGCTCGCCCGCCCATTCGCCGAGGGTGGTGAACCGGGGCAGCCAGGTGCCCGGAGGAGTGTCCCGGGCGAGGGCGTCGGCCATCTTGCGTGCGGCCCGGCGGCCGGGAAGCAGAACGGTCAGCGACGACCACTCCGCGGTGGGGCGCTTCCGGATCCGGGCCATGAGCCCGCCGAGGAAGTCCCCTTCATCAATCATGGGCGGAGGCCGTTCTTAAGGAACCGCACGAAGTCGCGGCGGCGCTCCGGTGTGGTGAAGACGGCCTTGATTTCGCCCAACAAGGTGGGCGGGGTCGCGGGCTTGGCGGCAGTCTCGGCGGGGCGGTCGTCCGCGGAGGGCTCCGGGGCGTCTGCCGGATCCACTCCTGCGTCGCGGAGGATGCCCATGAGGGTGTCCGCCCGCTTGAATTTTTCCTGCGCCGCCTTGCGCATGCCGTATTGTTCTTCGAGCAGGCCGAGGTTGTTGAGGGTGATGGCGTCGTCGGGATCGAGCTCGAGCGCCTTCCGGTAATCCTCAATGGCACCGTCGACATCCTTGAGGGCGGCCCGGATCCAGGCCCGGGACGAGTAGCGGTAGGGGTTGTCCGGCTCGAGGGCCACGGCCTCATCGAGTTGCTGGAGGGCCTCCTTCTGGCGACCGAGTTGGAAGATGCAGACGGCGCGGTCATGCAACAGGTCTCCATCCCGCACCCCTTCGGAGAGCAGGGTGTCGAATTCCGAGAGGGCCGGGGCCCATTCCCCAGCTTGGTAATGCGCTTCGGCGCGGCGTCGCGTGTCCTGTTGTCCGGGTGTCATCACTGGTCCTCGAGTAGGGTGTCCACGGCGGTGATCATGGCCTCGAACTCCGCCTCATCGAACAACCGGGTCAGGAACGCGATGTTCCCCTCGCGGTCGACGACGACATTGCGCGTGACGCCGGCCTTGGGGACGGTCACCTCGGCAAAGAGGGCCCCGCCGGGGTCGAGGCACACCGGGTAGGTCACGCCGGTGTCGTCCACGAGGCCCTGGATCTTGGCGGCCGGTTCGTCGAGGTCCACGCCGAGCAGTTGGAGCCCGTCGTCCTTGAAGCGCTGCCAGACCCGCTCTTCGAGGTGCGGCATTTCCTTGCGGCAGACGCCGCACCAGGAGGCGGTGAACTGGAGGATGTAGACCGACCCCTTGAGTCCCTCGCTCGACCAGGTGCGCCCGTCCAGGTCCGTCAAATTGAATTCCGGAACGGGGTCGCCCACGGCCACGCGGTATCCGCGGTCCGGTTCCTGGGACGAGGCACATCCACAGAGCATCGACAAGGCGAGGACGGAGAGAGAGAGGGCAGCGGCAGGTCTCATGGTTTGAAGTTCCGAAAAACGGAGGCGGTGTGCCCGTTAATTTTCGCACATGGACACGCCGTTCACTCCCTCCTGGTTTGCCACGCCTGATGGCACCACGCTGTACGCGCTGACCGGGCCGGACCGGATGGTGGAACACCAGAGGATTGGCCGTCGGTATCGCATGCATGTGCTGGAGGTCAAGACCTATGCGGACCGGCTGCATGTGACCTCCCTGCTCGAGCGGGTCGAGGCCGGGTGGCTGGTCCGGATGGAGGCGGAGGAGTATGCGGAAGCGGTGAGGAACATCGAGACGTTGGAACCCCTCTCCTGAGGCAGACTGACGACGGCCTCCGCGCCGTTACTTCGTGACGTGCAGCTGGAATCCCACCGTTCACTGGCCGACCTGACCACCTTTGGTTTGCCCTCTATCGCTGAGCATTTCGTTTCCTGCGGTTCTGTGGAGGCCGTGCGCGAAGCCTTGGAATGGCAGCGCCAGCAGGATTGTCCTCTGCACGTCCTCGGCGGCGGCAGCAATGTGCTCTTGACCGGCGACCTCCCGGGCCTCGTCCTGCGCCTCGGCATCGAGGGCATCAACGAGGTGGGGCGGGATGCCGATTCCGTTCGGGTGCGCGTGGGCGCCGGGGTGGTTTGGCATGACCTCGTCATGGAGAGCCTCAACCGGGACTGGTTTGGCCTCGAGAACCTGTCGCTCATTCCCGGGAGCACCGGGGCGGGTCCGATGCAGAACATCGGGGCGTACGGGGTGGAACTCGAGGAGCGCTTCGAGTCGCTGGAGGCGGTGGAGATCGCCACGGGGGAGGTTCGCACCTTCGACCACGCCGAGTGCGCCTTCGGCTATCGCGAGAGTGTCTTCAAGCGGGCCCTGAGGGGGCAATTCGTGATCACCCACGTCACCTTCCGTCTTCCCCTCGTTCCGGACCTGCGGCTCGGATATGGGGCCATCCGGCAGGAACTCGAGGCGGCCGGTGTGCAGGAACCCGATCCCCGAAGTGTGTCCGAGGCGGTGATCCGCATCCGCCGGAGCAAACTCCCGGACCCGGCGGTCATCGGCAATGCCGGCAGCTTCTTCAAGAATCCGGTGCTGACCGGGGAGGCCTTCGGTGCCTTGAAGGCGGCCCACCCGGAGGTACCGAATTATCCGGCTCCGAACGGGGTGAAGGTGGCGGCCGGTTGGCTCATCGACCAGGCCGGATGGAAGGGGCACGACCGGGGCACCCATGGTGTGCACGACCGCCAGGCCCTCGTGCTCGTGCACCGCGGCGGGGCAGCGGGGGCGGATCTCGTGAAGCTTGCCGAAGACATTCAGGCGGATGTCCACGCCCGGTTTGGGGTGGCCCTCGAGCGGGAGGTCAATGTGCTTCCCGC
Organism: Bacteroidota bacterium; assembly: GCA_036159995.1. Classification (GTDB taxonomy): domain Bacteria; phylum Bacteroidota; class Bacteroidia; order Flavobacteriales_D; family Sanyastnellaceae; genus UBA8752. The sequence continues at coordinate 9,597 of JAYYEI010000047.1, read as the reverse complement.
GGTCTGAGCGCCGTCAGAATTCAGCGCAGGGCAGCACCCGGTGGGGTCGGGTCCGAAGGTGGCTGGGGGTCTTCCAGACGTAGGTCAACGTCAGCTCGTGGGCGCCATCCGTGATGCCCCAACCCAGGGTTGAGACGGTGATGTCATAGCTGTATCCGATCCGGAAGTTCTCCTCAGTGAGGCCGAGCAACAGGGAGACGGCATCGTGGTTCGGCGCTCCGTCTGGGGCCTGCTTCATCAGGATCTGGCGGTAGGAGACTCCGTAGGTGAGGAAAGGGCTGTCGATGCTGATGCCGAAGTCCATCTGGTCGAATTGGCCCTGGGTCCGGTACCCGGCTGCGATGAGGACATCCTGGTCGATGCCGGTCGGACCGCCCTCGATGGGGATCCGGAGGCCGCCATGGGTGCTGAACCAGATGGGCACGGGGGCCGTGGTCGCATCGGTCAGGCTCTCGGACGGCGTGTTGAGGTGGCGGCTGCTGACGCCGAGCCAGAATTTCTTGCCGTAGAGGACGCCGCCGGCGGCCACATCGAAGAAGTTGCGGACAAGCTGGAAGTTGGCCAGCCCCTCGAGCGAAGCGGAAGCACCTCCGTCGGTCACACCGCGGTTGATCTGGTCTCCGAAGACGAGGTCCTGCCAGTTCAGCAGGCCCCGGCTGCTCCATCCGAGCTGCAATCCGGGCCGGAACGACAGCTTGTCGTTGATCGGAACCTCGTAGCTGTATTGGAAGGCGAAGGAGCTGGATCCCAGCGCGCCGGTGCCCGCTTCATCAGAGGAGAAGATGACGCCGATGCCACTGTTGATCTTGGGGATGAAGACGTCATAGGAGGCGCCGTAGGACACGAACCGTCCCGGCAGTCCGGGCCACTGGTTGCGGTAATGGAAGGCCACGCGGTTCTCCAAAGTGCCGCCGGCGAAGGCCGGATTCAGGTGGGGTGCCGCGGCATAGAACTGGGTCAGCTGGGCATCCTGCGCACGCAGTCCGCCGAGGCAGAGCAGCGCGACCAACACGGTCGCGCTCCGAAGGAGAAGGGGGCGGAGTGGATTCATCGGCGGATCAAGGTGACGTCCCCGGCCTGTTCCACCGATGTTCCATCGATGAACACGGCGGCCACCCGCCAGACGTAGACGTCCTGCTTGCAGAGCTTGCCCTGGAAGTGGCCGTTCCACCCGACGGAGGGATCGGAGGTGCTGAAAATCTGTTCTCCCCACCGGTTGTAGACGGTGAAGCTGTAAGCGGCGGGGGTGCCGTCGATCTGGGGGAAGAAGACGTCGTTGTCGCGGAGGTCATCGTCCCCGTAGTTCTGGGCTCCGGAGCCGTCGCCGCCGAAGGTGGGGGTGAAGGCGCTCGGCACGCCGACACTGCCCCCTTGGAATTCGATGATGCAGCCGACACGGGAGGTGTTGTCGATGCACAGGGCGTTTTCGATGGTCAACGTGATGGTGGGACTGCCCGCCTCCGTGTAGGTGTGGGTCACGATCTCTCCTTGTGTCGTCTCCACTTCGGCCCCGTCGCCGAAGGACCAGCTGTAAATCGACCCGTCATAATTGAAGTTGGGTGTGAATTCAATGACGTCGCCTACCTCCACACATTCCGAAGGGAAGATGGAGAAGCCCGCATTGACCTGATCGAGCACGACGACCGTCTGGGTCTGGGCGATGGCGGTGCCGCCCGGTCCATAGGCGGTCACACCGACTGTATACGTCCCCGGCTCGAAGTAGCCGAAGCTGATTGGGTCACTCGGCTGGTCCTGGACGACCCGGGATGTGCCTTGGCCGAAGGTCCACACCACGCTGTCCACGACCCCGATGATGCTCGGAGCGAAGCTGGCCTGCAACGGCGCACAGGAAGTGGTGTCGCCTTCAAAGCTGATGGCAGGAGCCGGCGGGATGAGCAGGACTTCCTGACTAAAGGTGTCCGTGCAGCCTGAGTTGTCGAGGACGACCGTGATGGTCTGGATTCCGTGGGTGTTGACCGGCCACGTCACGGTCGCCTCGGATTCGTTGAATTCTCCGCCGCCACTGACACTCCACAAGGCCGCCCCGCCCGTTGCGACCTGGTTCAAGTCGATGAGGTTGGTCGTGTAGGGTTCCTCGAACAGGATGTCGGGTGTGGCGATGAAGCTGGCGACGGGATTGCCCAGCACCACGATGTTGGCCTCCGTTTCATCGGTGCACCCGCTCTCCGGATGGACGATGGTCAGGGAGATGGGGAGCACCGCATTGGTCTGGGGCCCTGCATTGACGGTGGTGGAATCGAGTGGAGGGAGCACCGGCTCAAACCCGACGAGGGTGTCGTTGCCGACGGTCCAGGTCCAGGCTCCGCTCGCGATGCCCATGGCGAGAGGCACGCCGGTGGACAGGTTTTCGAGGGGCACCGAGGTGCCCATGCAGACGGTGTCCGGCAGGCTGATTTCGGCCTCGACGATGGCGGGGATGTCGAAGCTGACCTGGTCGGTATCAGTGCAGGTTCCGATGCTGGCCGTGACCGTGGCTGTGGCGATGTAGCCGGTGCCGAGGGGGTTGGGATAAGCATGGGAGATGGTGGTCGCCGAGGTCGTTTCCGGGGCCGGGTCAAAGGGGTCACCGAAGGTCCAGGTCAAGGCATCCGCCGAACCACTGTAGGCGAATGTGGCGATCACGTCGCACCCATTGAGCCCGGCCACCGACATCTCGCCCACCGGTTGGGGCATGACGGTGATGGAGTCCGTGTGCTGGGCGGTGCATCCTGTGAGGGGGTCCTCCACGTTGAGGACCACCGAGTACGTGGCGGGTCCCGCGATCGGGTCTGTGAACCAATCCGGAGCGAACGGGGTCGTCGTCTCCACCGTGTCGATGCCGAACGGGGTGTCAATGGTCCAGGTGGCCGTGGTCCCCGTGGGGATGTCCACGTCGGTCACGTTGAAGGCCACGGGGGAGCATCCATCCATGGGGAGGGTGAATCCGGCCGTCACCTCGTCCTGCACCAAGACGCCCGTGCTGACCTCGGCCACGCATCCCTCGACGGTCGTGGCGATGAGGGTCAACAGGTGGTTGCCCGGTTCGAGCGAGAGGGTTGTATCGGTGCCTCCATTCCAGGGATAGATGGTTCCGAGATCGACTTGGAGACTCCAGCTGCTGGCGCCATCCGTGGGCCCGTCGGAGCGCACGGGATTCACCGGATCCGGGGCGCAGAGGGCATCCTCGGCCGTCAGGGCGGGTGTGGGTGTCGGGTAGACAACCACCGTGGAGGTGTCCGATCCCGCACAACCGAACACGCTGATGCCATCGGCCACCACCGTGTAGGTGCCGGGCTCAGTGTAGAAGTGGGCCGTGGCTCCCGGGACGTTGGGGTTGTTCAGGTCTCCGAAATCCCATTGGACATCCAGGGCAGCCTGGGGAGGCGTGGCCACGACGAGGGGCACACAGCCGTCGGCATCCTCGACGAAGGGGGCGTAAGACGGGCGGACGAAGAGGGTGGCGAGGTCGGTCGCTGAGCACCCATTGGGCCGGCTGACCGTGAGGGAGATGGGCACGGTGTCCGAGGCGAAACCGGGGTTCACGAAGGTCCATTGGAAGTCATCGAAATCGCTGGTGATGGTGCCGTAATCCTCCACGAAGGGGGACCAGACCTCGTCCACTTCCCAGAACCATTCGGGATCCTCGCCCAGGTTGAAGGCGTTGCCCTCGAACTGGAAGGGGTTTCCACTGCAGACCTCACCGCCATCTGTCTGGACGAAGGGGGAAGGGGCGACAGCGACCGTGAGTTGGTCGGTGCTCGTGCATCCGCCAAGTCCGGCTTCCACGATGACATCGTAGTACAAGGTGTCCTCCCCGTTGTTGGGGGGCCAGGTGTGGGTGCCGTCGGCATCGGGGCCGGTTGCGCCGCCGTGACCGTAGTCCCAGATGAAGTTGGACGGCGTTGTGATGCCCGTGGAGTCGAGGGCGTTGAGTTCGACCGTGAAGGGACTGCATCCAATCGTGTCGCCCTCCAACAGTCCGACAGCGGGTCTGGGCAGGATGTCGAAGGTCTGGCTGAGGGTGTCGGCACACCCGGCGGCCGTGGTCACGATGAGTTCCACCGCTTGGTTTCCGGGCCCGCCGTAGTCCACGCTCTGGGTGTTTCCGGTAAGAACGGAACCATCGCTTAGCGTCCACTCGTAGGAGACGATGGCGCCGCCGTAGGCCACATCGGTTGTGGAAGCCGTGGCGTCGAGGAGGGTCTGAACTCCCAGGCAGGCGTCTTCCACGGCGAAGTCGGCGACCGGAAGATCGGCCAGCGTAAAGGTGCGGCTCCGGGAATCACTGCACCCGTTGGAGGACGTCACCGTGAGGTCGAAGGTGAAGTTGCCCGGTCCGTTCAGCACGATGGGGTCGACCACGGCGGTGGTGCCGATGCTCCCCACACCGGAAAGGGACCACGCGTAGTCCACGGCATCCGTGGAGCCGTCGACCGGTTGGACGGTGGCCTCGGTGTCGCAGGCGTCTGGCGGCAGACTGAAGTCGGCCGTAGGCGACGCGAGGACCGTAACGGGGATGACGGCGGCGCCCAGGCAGGTGGGGGACTGGGTCGGGAACACCTGGACCGTGGCGTCATAGTTGCCCGCGGCGGCGTAGACGTTGCCGGGTTGGGCGGGGATGTTGTTGAAGGGAATTAAGCCTCCCACCATAGCGATGGTGATGGAGAAGGGCCCATCACCATAGGTGAAATTGAAGCTCAGGTCGTCCGCGGTGAGGGGTGGGTCCGCGCTCCAGCCCACTGTCTCGAATTGGAACGGCTCCCCCGGGCAGAGACTGGTCTGGCTGCTCGTGGCAGTCACGGTGGGTGGTGGAGCGACCGTGATGTCCTGGGTGACGGTGTCAATTCCGCAGTGGTTTTGAGAGAAGAGGGTCACCGTGTAGATCCCTGGACCCGGGAAGGACAGCGCGTGGGCCTGTTCGCTGGCACAATCGCCGGCCCAGTCGATCCAATTGGTGGGGTCGGGCCCTCCCCCGATGTACGTGGCGCCACCAAAATCCCATTTCTCCGTCCGGATGGTCCCGTTTCCTGCCAGATTGTTGCCGCTGGAGGCATCGCAGCAATCCGGGCAGGAGGCATTGCTCACGGTCGTTTCATTCTCGGGCCAGCACACCACGGGGTCGGCCACTTGGATTTCCGCCTCGTCCACATCCCAGGTGAGGAAGGCGTTGCCGAGGAAGGCTTCGTTGTATCCGGTGCCCACGAGGGTGCCACCCGGTACATATGGGGCACTGGCTCCGCGAACCGAGCAGAAGTTGGAGTAGACCAGGGTCAGGTCGTGGTCGCAATTCCCCGTTGAGCAGTTGAGGGATTGGTAGTCATGCGACATCCCCGAAATGCGGATGATCTCATCGCCTGAACCCGCGACGAACTTGAGCGTGTCGTAGGTGGGGTCGTTGAGCACCTGCTCCATGGTAAAGGAGTCGGTCCCGGTGCCGTCTCCCCAGTCGAGGGAGAAACTCCAGTTGGGGCTGAAGGCCAGGTTGACGTCGATGCGGGGCAGACCGGTGAAGGGGGCACAGCCGGCATTGCTGTCGCCATAGACCAGGCCGGCTCCGGGGGTGTCGGGCTCATAGACCAGGGTGCCCGAGACGCCGGCGGGGCAGGCCGTCGTGGTCACGGTGATGGTGTAGTTGCGCCACTCTTCCGGAGCGTATCCGTGGACAATGGGGGTGGATCCGTTCCAATTGCCGATGGCTTCGTCAGGAGAGCCGTCGCCCCAATCGATGACCACGCCCGTATGTGTGGCAGGCTGGGCGGTCAGCTCGAAGGTGAAGGGTGCCGGGTCGGCGGTGACGCTTCCGATGCAGTGGAACCAATGCGGACTGGCGGCGGTGGCGGGAAGGTCGGCCACCACTTCGGTTCCGAGGAACTGCGGACATTGGGCCGCGAGGTCTCCGGCTGGGACCGCCGCGAGGGCGGACAGCAGGAGAATCTTCGTGAAGCGGGTGCCCATGAATGAGGTTACGGCGGACCCGCCGCCGGGGTTGCATCCAACCATGTATTGAAATTACCGGTGTCCATCCCTTCGAATCCCGGGGGGAGGGGGACTTGTAAACCCCGACATGGTCACATCTGCACCCGATGGGGTCAGCCCATCACGTGCCGCAGATAAAGCACTGTCAGCAGCACAAGGAAGCCCAGTCCGAGGATGGCGGTTCCGATGAGCCATGGCCGGGGTCGGGCGTCCTTTGGGAATTGCGGGCGGGTGACCAGGACGAGCATGGCCAGCGCGGCAGGAGGAGCGACGCAAAAGCTGAGGATGTTCCCGAAGTCCAGGAGGGTCCGGATGTCCTGCGGGAAGACGATGATGAGCAGCAGGGCCCCGAGGGAGATGAGGATCAGGCTGATCCGCTCGTACCGGGGCTCAACTTCTGTCTCCCGCAGCGCGGCGATGCCGTGACCAAAGCTCCGGCTGAAGCCGTCGAGGCAGGCAATGCAGGTGCCGAGCATGGCAGCAAAGGCGGCGGACCCGACAAAGGGGGTGCTCCAGTTTCCGAGCACCTCGGTGTAGAGGCCGATGATGCCGGCCGCGAAGGCGGCGGTGCCGTTTGGTAGGGCCATGTCTTGCGTGCGCAGAAGCAGGGCGCCGAGAAGCAGGAAACAGAAGGCGAGCAGGATGCAGAAGGCGTAACTGAGGTTGAATTCCCGCACGGCGTCACGCAGGGCCGGCTTGAACCCGGTCTGCCGGTAGCGCTCCAGCGTCCAGATGCTGATCCACGGGCTCAGGTCCACGGCCGAGGGCATCCAGCCGAGGAGAGCGATGAGGAAGGTGAATTCCGCGCCCTGCCAGGGATTGAAACCATCCGGGGTGGCGGGCACGGCGGAGAGGGGGGTGTGCATCAGGGCGCCGACGGTCGCCCCGACCGTGCCGATGAGCAGCACCAGGCTGATCGCCTTGATCACCTTGTCGAGGGCAGCGTACCGCCCGACCATCAGCACGGCCACACACCCGGTGAAGGTGGCGACGGCCACGTGGGGCGTGGCGTTGAATCCGAGGAGGGCAGAAGCCCCGAACAGGTGGTCGAGGAAGGCGGCTGTAACGATGCCGACGCCGCCCATGACAAACGCGCAGGTCAGGGCCGTCAGGATGAGGTAGGTCCACGAGGCCCAGCGGCCGAAGGTGCGGTATCCGGCGATGAGCGAGGTGCCTGTGGCATTGGCATACCGCGTGCCGAATTCGAAGAAGGGGTACTTGGCGATGTTGGCGGCGAGCACGGCCCACAGGAGGGCAAATCCATAGTCGGCGCCCGCCCGGGTGGCCTGGACGAGGTGGCTGGTGCCGATGGCGGTGGAAGCAAACAGGATGCCGGGCCCGAGGGTCAGCATCAGTCGGCGGAGGGTCATGGATCAGTGCGGGTCCGAGAACGCCGGGTTGGAGGCGAACGCGGTGTCGGTCAAGGTATGCAGGAACGCAAGGAGGGCCTCCTTCTGCTGGGGCTGCAGCATCAGACCGCCGCTGCTGTACTTCATGAACGGGTCGATGGTGGCCGAGGGGTGACCGCCGGAATCGTAGTGGTCGATGACCTCTTCGAGGGTGTTGAACCGCCCGTCGTGCATGTAGGGCGGCGACAGGGCAACGTTGCGAAGGGTGGGGGTGCGGAAGCGGCCGCTGTCGAGGGCGATTCCCGTGATGCCGGCCAATCCAGGGTCGGCGGCGAAGGTGCTGTCGAGCCCGTTGTTGTGGAAGAGGTAATCGGTGAACTGCAGTCCCGCCTCTCCATGGCAATGGAAGCAATCCCCACCGAACTGGCCGCCTTGAACGATCTCCGGGTCCCCGCCTTCGCGGTTGAAGATCTCATAGCCCTGGAATTCGAGGTCGGTCAGCTGTGCCTGTCCCCTGCGCCATTGGTCGAACTTGCTGTCGGCGGCCACCATGGTCCGCAGGAATTGGGCGATGGCCTTGGAGACGGTTTCCGGGGAGATGGCTTCGCCGGTGAAGGCCACCTGGAACCGGTCTGCGTAGCCAGAGTCAGCCTCCAACCGCGCCACGGCCTCGGGCCACGGTAGGTTCATCTCGTCCGGGTGGGGAATCGGTTCGAGTACCTGTTCTTCGAGGGTGGCGGCCCGGCCGTCCCAGAAGAAGCGCTGGGCCCACCCCATGTTCACGAGGGCCATGGCGTTGCGGGTGCCTTGGGCGCCGGTGATGCCCGTGGACACGGGGTTGGGGTCGGCAAACGAGAACGCCGGCAGATGGCAGGAGCCGCAGCTTTGCGTGCTGTCCGCGCTGAGCCCTTTTTCCCAGAAGAGCAGCCGGCCGAGTTCCACCCCTTCGACGGTGGTGGGGTTGTCCGGCGGAATGTCCATCGGGGGAAAGAAGGGCGGGATGTCAATCTCCAAGGCCGTGGCGCCGGGTGGGGTTTTGCATTCCGTCGGCTCGTCGGGGCGGCACCCGGCCATCCACACCACAGCCAGCACCAGCGCTCCCGGAAATAGGAGGCGCACGGAGGGGCGGAATGGGGCTGTGGGCATCATGAGATCAAGATCGTGTGGCTCCCGGGATCACTGCTTGGTGAGGGTCACCGCCGCCGTCTGGGCGGCCACGTAGCGGTCGGCGAGCGCTGGGTTGTCCCCCGAGTGTGTGATGTTGTCTTCCGCAACGTCGATCGTGTCGCTTCCGAGCACCAGGAAGTCGAGCAGCTCGCCGCTCAGGGAGAAGGCGTGGTTGGAACATTCGTTGACCTCCCAAGGGGATCCATAGCGGACTTCCACCAGACGCTCGTCCCCGCCGATGTGGTAGGCGAACGGATGGAGGAACTCCGTGCCGCCTGTTGTGTCTGCCTTGCCGTCGAACTTGGAGAAGATGTAGCCGGTGTTCCAGCTCCAGAACATGCCGGCGCTGCCACTGACACCGAGCGGATGGTCGTTGGGCCAGATGGTGGGGTCGGTGTCCGTGTTGAACTCGGCCGGTACACCGAGGTGCACCCGGAAGCCGTCATAGGTTCCGGGCTCGATGATGTAGCTCCAGACGTTGTCGTCCCCGGCATTCCAGCGCTCAGCCTCCGACAGCCGGATGGCGCCGGTGTCGTTGAGCAGTTCGATGCCACCGAGGTAGAGCGAAAAGGTCTCCAGTCGCAGGGCATTGCCTTTGGCGTCCGTGGCCGTCCGTCCGACGAGGACGCTGTCTCCACCAAAGGTGAAGTCTGCCGTCAGGGTCAGCGTGCCTGGCCCGCCGTGGAGCGGTTCGGGCTTGCATCCCTGAGCGAGGACGAGCATCATCAGGGCGACCGGCACGAGGGCCGGAAGGAGCAGGGGGCGTCTGGAGGAGGAGCGCATGATTCGAAGTTCCTGATTTCACAACGGTCTGGGGGTTCCTCAGGTTGCAATTGTCCTCCACGGGGTGTGCAGGGGGCTTGGGGAATGGGCGGGAAGGGACGAACTTGAGCGCATGGTCGCCACGGAGAGGGAAGGAACGATGCCGACGGGTTTCCGGGTCATGGGCGCTTCCGCGGGAAGCGGCAAGACTTTTCGTTTGGTCGAAGCTTACCTCGCCTGCTGCCTCACGAGTGACCAGCCTTTTCCATTCCGGAAGATTCTGGCGTTGACCTTCACCAACAAGGCCGCGCAGGAAATGAAGGACCGTGTCGTGACCGAGATT
>JAYYEI010000046.1:0-2703 GCA_036159995.1 Bacteroidota bacterium | reverse complement strand
ATCTTCTCCATTGCCGTCTTCGGCAACACCATCTGAGTTCACATGCTGTGCCCAACCGGCTTGCGATTTCAAAGCCGACCCCGTCTGAAACCCTTCCCCCGAGACATAATCTAACAAACCGTCCCACTGGGCATTGTTGGGGACCACCCAACCAGACGGACACAATCCCCTGTTGTCCGTCACCGCATACCAATTGTACAGGCGACCGTATTCGTCAAGCGATTGATCGGGATCACAAGCATTGATGGTCGGACTGGACTCCGAACAAGGTGTACATGGGGCGCCCATCATTTCTCCGTACTCCCCATATACCGTTTTCGCCTGAGAATACGTGTTCTGCCACAATTGGCTCATTGGAAAACAAGCGCTTCCCGTGATCGCGATGTCCGCTCCGTTTGAATAGTGAGTGGTCCTGAGGTTTTCCGCGAACCAACACTGATCTCCGATGGACACAGTTGGATAAAAATGGCCATCATACAGAATCGGGGAACCACAGTCGAAGTCATCGTAGATGCAGTCTCCGCCGATGATGAGATAGGGATCATAGTTGTCCGCCGAAGGCTCTGTGCACCCGAGACTGTCGCAGATGAGGTGCAGCAGGGTGTCTGAATCCAGCACGGTCACCAGCCATTGGTCGGAAGAATCGACATAGACACTGTCATAGGTGAACAGAATGGTGTCAATCGACAACACGGTCGGCCCCAAACCGTTGCAGACGCCGCACTCGTCATATGCACCGATGCAGTCATCGTTGCAGTCCAGAATGGAATCTCCATCTACGTCGAAATCGGTTCCGAACGCGGTCAAAAGAATCAACAAATCTGGAGCACCAACGGACAGGTCTCCATCCAAATCGATGTACACGTCATCACACGAAGGCGATTCCTGTCCCAGAGCGCACAACGGGAGAGACAGAACAGCCAATAGAACACGTCGGAACATTCCTACAAATTAGCCGTTGCAGAAGAGAGGGCCAAACCGACTTTGTCATTGGCATTCTTATCTGCCACCCAAACGTTTTGATTCACTAAAACGATCAATCCACTCGCACCCGACTCCAACTGCAAGGGATGCGAAGAGGGCGCGGGAGACCTCTTCGCCCCTTCTGTCCTAAAAAAGAAGGTCAGTGCTCGCGGAGGTGGTCGGCGAGCGGGAAGCGGAGGCGCGGGCCATAGAGGCCTTCCGGGGTGCCTTCGCCCACCGAGATGGCCATGGTGATCGTGGCGTCTTCGGGGAGGCCGAAGAGGTTGCGGACCTTGTCAGGGTCGAGGCCCTCCATGGGGCAGCTGTCGAAGCCTGCGGCCTTGATGGCCAGCATGAACTGAGCGGCAGCCAGGGCCACGCTCTTGTCGACCCACGCGTTGCGGACCTCGGGGGCCATGTTCCGGACGTTGCGGGCGACCTGGTCGCGGTAATAGCTGGCGGTGCCGTCGTTGCCCTCCGCCTCGAAGTGGGCAACCATGGCCGCGGCGCGGTCGGACAGCAGGTCAGGGCGGCCGATCAGGAAGACCAGCTCGGCCGAAGTGGCGGCCGCCGGCTGGGACAGGCAGGCCTCGACGGCCTTGGCGCGCTGCGGGGAGCCGGAGCGGACCCAGTAGAATTCCCAGGGCTGCAGGTTGTTGGAGCTCGGCGCGAGGTGGGCCGAGCGGAAGGCGGAGCGCATCACCTCTTCCGGCACAGGGGCGTCCGAGAAGCGGCGCACGCTGCGGCGGGCGTCAGCGAGGGCCTCGAAGGCCTCGGCGCGTTCCCGGGGTGAAGTGGGGTCCGTCATGGTTGGAGTACATTTCGTCCTTCGCACTTGTTCGCATGGCCCACCGATCCTTCGATTTCCTGACCGAGTTGCCCGCCCCGTTCGACGACGGCAACTGGGTTGTCCGGAACTGGCGGAGCACCCGCCGGTTCTTCGCCTTCATCGGGCTGGCCCTGATTGGCACCGTGAGTGCCTTGGCGCGCAAGCTGAGTGGAGCCGACCACCGGCGCCTGTACAAGCCCTACACGTGGTTCTGCCGCAACATCCACCGCGCCACCGGCATCCGCGTGACCGTCGAGGGTGAACTGCCAGACCACGCCTGCGTCCTGGTCGCCAACCACCGCAGCTACATCGACGCCGTCATGGTGCCGTCCCCCCACCCGCTCGTCTTCGTCGCCAAGGCGGAGGTGAAGCGGTGGCCCATCGTCGGCTGGGGCGGCAACGCCCTCCGCACCATCTGGGTCGACCGGTCGAGTGCGGAAAGCCGCAAGGCCACCCGCGTGGAGGTCAAGAAGCGCATCGAGGAAGGGCTGAGCGTCATCATTTTCCCGGAGGGCACCACCCACCGCGGGCCGGAGCTGCTGGACTACAAAATGGGCATGTTCAAGATGTGCGCCGAGGGCAACTTCCCGATCTGCCCCATCGCCATGGAATTCCGCAACCAGGAGGTGGCGTGGGTGTCCGACGACCTGTTTGTGCCCCACGCCTTCCGCGTCTTCCGCCGCCGCTACGTCGATGTGGCCCTGCGCTTCGGCGAGGTCCAATACGGAGACGACATGGAGGAATTGCGCGAGCGCCTGCACACATGGACGTCCCAAGCCTGCCTTGAGATGCGGGCCAACTGGGACGCCCAGACCGCCTGACCCCGGTCAATCCGGGCAGAACTCGCCAAACTGGGCGAGGAACAGCAGGATGTCGGCGGATCCGACGAGGCCATCCCCGTCGAAATCTCC
>JAYYEI010000045.1:0-4345 GCA_036159995.1 Bacteroidota bacterium | reverse complement strand
GTCGCCGTCAAGCTCGCCGCCGCGGTCGCCCACTGCATTGGGCACGTCCTGGATGGCGAGCCAATTGGCGTTGTTTTGCCCGCGGTAGCCCTGGTCCCAGTCAAAGCTGTCGTCGCCACAGAAGGCCACGAGGGCGTTGGTGATGGAGACGGTTCCACCGAAGAACTCGATGCCGTCGTCCAGGTTGGACACCACTTCGATGTGGTCGAGCACCGTTGCAGAGCCGACACCGCCAAGGGTGAGGCCGTTGATCTCGTTGGCCGCACCGAGCTCGGTGCCGCCGTGCCGGATGGAGCAGTACGTCATGACGCCGGAATTGTCCGCGTCATTGGATCCTCCGTAAATCGCCTGGTTGTTGTCCGCAGGGATGCCCTCAATCTGGGCGGGTCCACCGAAGTTGGTGGAGGCGTCACCGAGGATGATCACGCCACCCCACTGGCCGCGGGTGTCATAGGCGACGGAACCGTCGAGCGGGTCGGCTTCATACGTGAAGACGATGGGCGCTGCTTCCGTTCCATTGGCGAAAATTTGTCCGCCCTTGGCGACGATGAGGGCGGAGGCGTCCGCTCCGCTTCCCGCGGCACCCTTGATGACGGTGCCAGCTTCAATGGTCAGGACTTGTCCTGCGCTCACGAAGACGTAGCCGTTGAGGATGTAGGTGTTGTTGGCTGTCCAGGTCGTGCTGCCGGTGCTGCCGGAGACCTGGACCGTATTCTGCGCCATGGCCCCGATGGTGAGGCTGAGCATGACAAGCAGAGAGAAAACTGTTCTCATGGTTTGGTTGATTGGTTGACGTGTTGGTGGATTTCTCCGAGCCAAAACTGTTCACCGCATTTAGCCAGACCGTTGAACGGATTTTATTGAAATGTGAAACACGCAAGGGCAAATCCCGGGCCTGTGTTAAGCCAGCGTGGCCTGCGTTTCTGATAATGCACTTTGGGGTTAAGCCCGTGTGAAAACCGAGAGATTCACACGGACACTGGTTGGCGTTCAATCCACCGTCAACCGGGAATCCAGAGGCATTGAACCGTCCCTGCCAGAAGCATCCACAACGTGGCCTGTGATAATGTCTTCCAGTGAGGCTCTGTTTTCAAGCTGACCACGACAGACCACAGCCAGAAGGGCAGCGGGGCCATCCACAGCGAGATCGATGCATTCAGAGTGCCGAAGAACCCAATGCCCAGAGCATAGCCGATGGCGATGGCCGCAAGGAGGATGAGGCAGAGGGTGCGGACGGCGCCGGTCCCGCGCCTGACAGCAAAGGTGTTCTTTCCGGCTTCCCGGTCACCGGCCACATCGAGGGCGTCCTTGGCCAGTTCCCGGACCAATCCGATGCCCGTGGCGATGGTGCCATAGGCCGCCAGGCCGAGCCAAAGGCTGAACCGTTCGTCTTGCGCCGTGAAAGGAACTTCCAGTGCGGCCAACCAGACGGGCACCATCCCGAGCAATGCTGCGACAATGGTGTTGCCGAGGAGGGGAGTGGCCTTCCAGCGGGTGCTGTACCGCCACAAGGAAAAGGACACGAGGGCAGCGATGAGGATGGGCAGTATGCTGCGCAGGGACCAGCTGAGGTGAAGGGCGATGAGCAAGCCCAGCGCGTTGACCGTTTGGTGGGCGATGATGAGGACGCGCCGTTTGACGGTTCGGCCCACGATGGCCCGGTCCGGACGGTTGATTCGGTCCTCGTGGACATCGAAGTAGGCATTGATCCAGTTGCCGGACATCATCAACAGGACAACGACCAGCGTCCCTTCCGCGAACGAGACCGTGGGCAGAAGGCCCACGCTTCCTTCAGGCTGCCACCGGGCCAACCACCCGAACTTGAGGAGCACCAGCGTGGAGGCGGCAATGCCCAGGTTCAATGGACGCGCCAACCGGATGAGGCCGCGGAGGTTGCCGCGTTTGCTCGACAGGGAGGAGCGGTCGGCGGCCATGGTCAGTCGAGGGAAGGGGCGTCGATGAGTTGGGTCCGCTCTCCCCGGGTCCGTGCGTAGTTGAACCCGCTGTGGATGGCGTGAGCACCGGCGCGGCCACTGATGTCCATGGCGAGGTAGCCCACCTGCAGGTCCTCGACAGGCATACGGGCAGCGATGCGTTGCGTGGCCTCGAGGCACGCTTCGGCTGGCGAGGCGCCTTGGCGCATCAGTTCGACTACGAGGAAGGAGCCCAGTGTCTTCATCACGGCCTCTCCGAGTCCGGTGGCCGTGCAGGCGCCGACTTCATTGTCCACGAAGAGTCCGGCTCCGATGATGGGGCTGTCGCCCACGCGTCCCCGAAGCTTGAACGCCAGGCCACTGGTGGTGCAGGCTCCCGCCAGATTTCCTTCGAGGTCCTGGGCGAGCATGCCGATGGTGTCGTGGTTCTCGATGTTGATGATGGGCTTGTATTCGGCGCTCTTCTTCCACTCCTCCCAAGCCTTGCGGCTGTCCTCGGTGAGGAGGTCTCGGGTCTTGAAGCCTTTGGCGATGGCGAAGTCGCGGGCTCCTTGGCCAGCGAGCAGTACGTGGGGGGTGTCCTCCATGACGGCCCGTGCCACCTGGACCGGGTGCTCGATGTCTTCGAGGAAGCAGACGCCGCCGGCATCTCCGGCCGCATTCATCACGCAGGCGTCGAGGGTCACTTTGCCGTCGCGGTCTGGCCGACCACCGAGGCCCACGCTGGATCCCGTGGGATCGCTTTCCACCACAGCGGTTCCTTCCACGACGGCGTCCAATGCGGTCCCGCCCGCCTGCATTTGGCGCCACCCTTCTTCGTTGGAGGCAAGGCCGTGGTTCCACGTGGCCAGCATGTGGCCACCCTTGAAGCGGGCACCGGAAGGGAGCGGCGGGGAAATGGGCGACGTGGTGGGATCGGCTGCACGGAGCAAACGGGCAGGGTCCAGACCGAGGACAGCGGCCATGGCGGCCGCCCGGCGGAGGAAGGTGCGTCGCGGGAGCATGCCCCCAAGTTACGTGCGTCGAGGCAGGAGCAGGAGAGGCAGCACTGCAAGGTCGACCACCACAGCAAAGCACAGGGTCAGGGACACGAGCAAACCGATGTGGAACGTGCCTTCAAAGCTGCTCAGCATGAGGGTGGCGAAGCCGCCGCAGAGGATGATGGACGTGATGATGATGGCTTTCCCTGTGGCAAGGAAGGTCCGCCTCAGCGCCCAGATCGGCTGCCTGCCCTGCCGGAGCAGGATGCGGTATTTGGCAAGGAAATGCAGGGTGTCATCAACGGCAATGCCGAAGGCGATGGTGAAGATGATGGAGGTCGACACCTTCAGGTCGATGTTCAACGCGCCCATGAACCCGGCGATGAACAGCAGCGGAAGCACGTTGGGCACGAGGGAGATCAGGGTCATGCGCAGACTGCGGAACAACAGGCCCACGATGAGGGCGACGATGCCGAAGGCGATGAGCAGGCCCAGCACCATATCGGAGGCAAGGAACCGGTTGTTCAGATCGATGAGGTTGGCGGTACCGGTGACCTCCACCGAGAAGGGTGGGGTCTCGAACGTGTTTTCGAGGTGCGCATTGACCCGACTCAGGAACCGGTCGTTCCGGGTGGCCAGCACCTTGGCGCCGAGGTCGGCGGTCTTGGCGGTGATGCGCGCAAGGCCGAGGTCATCCCGGACTGCGGTGCTCCAGCCGGCCCCGTTTCCCTCAGCGGAGGTTCGGTCAAACTTCTTCAACCGGTCCAGCAGTCGCTCCAGTGCGGGGCCTTCTGGAATCCGATCGGCGGAGGAGCGGTTCCCGTTGAACAAGCGGTTCGCGGTGCTCGCGATGGACGCCGGACCCAAGACGCTGCCGGCCTCCACATCTTGGGTGAGCCAGGTTTCCACGCTGTCCACGGCGGCGAGGACACCGGGCTGGGCCATCACGTTGCTTCCGGGCTCGAACCGCAGAGCGAGCTCATAGGGACGGACTCCGGAGAAGTCCTGCTCGAAGAAGTTGAATTCCTGTCGCAATGGATCATCCTCCCGCAAATCCTCGAGCAGGTAGTTGTTGACCTGGATGCCGCTGAGCAGCCACAGGCTGGCGAGCGTGAGGAAGGCGGCACAGCCGAGGATGGGTCTGCGGTTCCGGAGGATGCGGATGAACCAGCGCGAAAGCCAGGGTGTCCATGGTGAGGACGAATCTTCCTGGGTGCCGGTGGCATGCTGAATGGGCGCTTGCGACCGCATGAGCACAGCGGGGAGCAGGCTGAACGCGAGCCCGAATGCGATGAACACGCCCGCCGCCGTGTAGAGGCCGAACTCCCGGATCGGGCCGATGGCGGAGGACAACAGGGTGAGGAAGCCGATGGCGGTGGTGAGCGATGTCAGGAAGGTGGCGAGGCCGACTTCCCGGAAGGCCTTGCGCAG
>JAYYEI010000044.1:0-16095 GCA_036159995.1 Bacteroidota bacterium | reverse complement strand
GACCTGCCCTTCAGCGCCAACCTCAGTGGCTCAGACCAAAAATGGGCCGCCACAGGACAAGCGATCGACTTGCTCGACGCCCTCACTGCGGGCGACTACGTCCTCGAACTCTACTGGGAAGCCGATGGAAATAACAGCAATCCGTCCGGCTGCGGCGAGACCCAGTACGACAGCGATTCAGGCAACAACTTCACTGCCACCTTCTCCGTGGTCCAAAGCTCCAGTTGTGTATCCCCTACCTATCAAGGGTACACCTACGACGTAATACAGATTGGCGATCAGTGCTGGTTTGCGGAGAACCTCAAGGCCACTTCATTCAACAATGGAGACTTGATTCCTCTGCAAGAAACCAATGGGCAATGGAATGGCAACACCACCCCCATTCGCCGTCGACCGGGCAACAGCGATGCCAACTTTGACCTCTACGGCTACCATTACAGTGGATGGACCATGACGGACGCACGGAATGTGTGTCCCGTGGGGTGGCACATTCCCACGAAGAATGACTGGATGATCCTGATGGTGGAAGCAGGCGCCCCTGCAGAAGACACCCTCAATTTGTCTCACCTCCAAACCATTGGAGCACAAGAACTCACCGGCCAGAAGTTGCGCGGAACCTCAGCTGGTGGAACAGATGATTTTGGATTCAATGCTCTCATGGGTGGTCGCTCTCATGGTGCAGGCCAAGGCACCAAAGACCTTCATGTGAAGGGCACGTGGTTCTTCGACATGCAAGACCCAAACAGCTCGAATGTTGGGGGAGGCGAGTATTTCAGAATTGAAATGACCACCAGCACGAACCACGTTCAGATTGCCAGAAACCGCAGGAAATATGGCACCACCCTCCGGTGTATGCTGGATGCACCCACAGTCGCAGCTGCAATCCCAGGGTGCATGGATTCAAACTACACCGAGTACGATGCCGACGCCACCACCGACGACGGCAGCTGTGCCACGCCCGTGGTGGAAGGCTGCACGGACCCCGCCTACACCGAGTACGACGCCACCGCCAACACTGACGATGGCAGCTGCGCTACACCCGTGGTGGAAGGCTGTACAGACGCCAACTACACCGAATATGACGCCTCGGCCAACACGGATGATGGCAGCTGCGCAACGTTGGTGGATCCGTGTGAGGACGCCCTGGTGCTGGGCAACATTACCGTTGACCTGTCCACCACCACCCTGACGGCCGAGGACGGCAGCGCCTCCCTCACTGTCATGACGGGCACCCCGACGTCCCTCACGTTGACCGGCATCAACGGTGCCGCCGACTACACCATCGCACAGCCGGGCGCCATCGACGGCATCGCCGCTGGTTCCTATTCGGTCACGGCCACCGACGCCAACAGCTGCACGAGCAACACCCTGATGCTCATCATGCCGTACTCCCTCTGCTGCGACTGCGGCGTCAGTGACGAAGACAGTGACGGCCTTTGCGACGACGTGGACAATTGCACCGACAAGACGGCCACGAACTACGCCGACGCGGCCAACGGAGCCTGCACATACTGAAGACGATTCCGTCAATGAATGAAGAAGAGGCCCCGCCACAGAGCGGGGCTTTTTTCGTTTATGTGACATCCCTTTCGAATAATGAACGATTTGGCAGACTAACCCCCTGATATCAAGGGCGAAAACCCGACTCTCAACAGCATCAGGAGGCAAGAGTTTCCCTACTTTTAGAAAGACCAAATTTGACTTCTCATGCGGCTTTCTGTCGTCCTGGGCGCATTCGCCTTGTTTCTTCTTCCCGCACAAAGCCAATCGGCCTGGGACATCTTCCAATCCTACGTCATCCTCGACAGCGGATCCGGTGACCAATACCTCGCCGGCGGCCTCAACGCCGATGGGGCCAGCGCCTTTGCCGGCACCGACCTGGGCGACTTTACCGCCGCCGACGCCTTGACCCTCAATGGCGGAGAGCTGAAGACCTACAAGAATGGCGGCTCCAACGTTTGCGGCGGCACCCTCAACTACCGCGTCTACGCCTCGGGCGACACCCCGGGCGCCTTCACCGTCCTAGGGCTGCCCTTCAGCGCCAACCTCAATGGCTCGGACCAGAAATGGGCCACCACTGGACAAGCGATCGACTTGCTCGACGCCCTCACTGCGGGCGACTACGTCCTCGAACTCTACTGGGAAGCCGATGGAAATAACAGCAATCCGTCCGGCTGCGGCGAGACCCAATACGACAACGATTCAGGCAACAACTTCACCGCCACCTTCTCCATCCTGAGTGCGGGCGCATGCGGGACCAGTGTGAACTTTGACGGGTACGACTATGAAACCGTTCAGATTGGCGACCAGTGCTGGTTTGCCGAGAATCTGCGGACGACGGTTTACGCCGATGGCACGGCCATCCCGGAGGTCACGGACCAGGGAACATGGAATTGGTTAAGTTCCGGGGCGCGCTGTGATTATAACCACAATGCAAGCAACGCGGCCTTCTATGGCCGCCTCTATAATTGGTACGCAGCGGACGATCCACGTGGCCTGTGTCCGAGCGGTTGGCACGTTCCATCGGATGAAGAGTGGACAAACCTAGAGAACTACATCACTTCTCAGAATTTCAACGGCACTGAAGGCACGGCTTTAAAAGCTACGTCAGGCTGGATTGCTGGAGGCAACGGCACGGACGACTTTGGATTTTCAGCCCTTCCGGGCGGCCGCCGCTGGACCGGATTGGGCTTTATTGATGCTGGAGAAGCGGGCAATTGGTGGAGTACAACTATTTCTGGTGTTCCTCCAACCATGCCCGATACTTACCTGATTAAAATGCGAGCCCTGAACACCAATTCAATCTTGTACGAAGCCGACCTTGTTGCACGAATAGGAATGTCCGTGCGCTGTCTAGGAGATGCCGACCAAACAGAGCCTCAAGGCTGCACGGACCCAGGGTACATCGAATATGATGCTTCGGCTACCACAGACGATGGAAGCTGCGCCACGCTCGTGGTCGAAGGCTGCACGGACTCAGGCTACACCGAGTACGACCCCAGTGCCAACGTAGACGACGGAAGCTGCGCCACGCTCGTGGTCGAAGGCTGCACGGACTCAGACTACACCGAGTACGACCCCAGTGCCAACGTGGACGACGGAAGCTGCGCCACGCTCGTGGTCGAGGGCTGTACGGACGCTGACTACACCGAGTACGACGCTTCGGCCAACACCGACGACGGAAGCTGTGCCACGCTCGTGGTCGAGGGCTGTACGGACGCCAACTACACCGAGTACGACGCTTCCGCCAACACTGACGACGGAAGCTGCGCCACTTTGCTCGGCTGCACCGATTCGGACATGGCCAGCATGGATGGATACAACTATGGCCTGACCACCATCGGTGACCAGTGCTGGTTTGCGGAAAACCTTCGGACAACCCTCTACGCGGATGGCTCCGCCATTCCAGAACTGACCGACCACGCTGAATGGGCGGCCGCGAGCACCGGCGCCCGCTGTGATTATGACAATGTTCCCCTCAACGTGGCCACCTACGGACGGCTTTACAATTGGCACGCGGCAACAGATGCCTCCGGATTGTGTCCTTCCGGTTGGCATGTCCCAACAGATGGGGAATGGACAGGGTTGGAAGACTACATCACGTCCCAAGGGTTTGATGGCACTGAGGGAACAGCCTTGAAATCGACTTCGGGCTGGTCTGCAGGCAATGGCACCGATGACTTCGGATTTACTGCCCTCCCGGGCGGAAGGCGCAACAATGGCAACTTCGACAGCTTCACCGGTATCGGCACCATCGGCCGCTGGTGGAGTTCGTCTCCCGATGGGAGCGACGCTTGGTCCCGGAACATGAACCAGAATCCAGGGATCAGCCGGGGCAGCACCGATCCAGGGAAAGGGTTCTCCATTCGCTGTCTCAGAAATGCCGACCACACCGAGTCCCAAGGCTGCACGGACCCGGCCTACCTCGAGTTCGATGCCAGTGCCAACGTGGACGACAACAGCTGCACCACCCCGGTTGTGTTTGGCTGCACCGATGACACCGCGTGCAACTACAATGCCACCGCCACGAACGACGATGGATCCTGCGAGTCGCTCAGCTGCACCCACTGCACCGACCCTGACTACCTCACCATTGTGACGCAGAATGCTTCGTCATCCCTTGACCCGGATGGAACGGCCACTTTGTCGGCGAGCGAAGGGACAGCAGACTGGACCATCCAACGAGACGGCGAAACGGTGCACACGGCGACATCCGCCTCTCAAGTTGCCCTGTCCGGACTTGCACCAGGTGCCTACCTGATCCAAATCCAATCGGGTTCAGGATGCGAGACTCAGGCCACCTTCAGCATCGGAGCCGCGCCCATCTCCTTCCATGAGCGTCAATTCTTCGAGCATGATTCCAACTCTAATCTCGGCCGGTACGTGCACATCGAGGATACGATTGCCGTCGCTGGAGCAGAGGATGTCGACGAAGTCCACGTCTATCATTTGAATGCCGATGGAAATTGGCATCAGGCTCAAGTGCTGAATGGTCCCGCCGGGTCGGACTTCGGAGAGATTGTATTGGTCGCGGATGGACGTCTCTTCATCGGAGCCGATGATTACAGTGGAACTGTAGCAAACAGTGGCGCAGTCTTGGTCTTCGAGCATGACGGTGACTCGTGGAATGCAGTACAGACCATTGAGAACCCAGCTCCGATCATGTGGGCTGAGTATGACAAATTTGGAAACAACGTCGCCTACGCCAATGAAGTCCTCTATGTCGGAGCTCCTGACGGTGAGACGGAGACCACAAGTGGAATCATTCAAACCGGAGCCGTCTATGCCTTTGGATTAAATCAAGGTCAATGGGAACTTTTGGACACCCTCGTGCCAGACGGTCTGGATGAATATTCATTCTTCGGCCAAGGCCTCGCTGCCTCCGGGAACTTCATTTGCGCAGGTGGCCCGTATTACGATGAGGAAGCCGGTTGTGCAGCCAGCTGGAGCTTCGATGGTTCGACTTTCACTCAGTTGGGTGGGTTGATCACGGCAAGCGACGCCACAGCCTATGATGGATTCGGCTGGGAGCTGGATGTGGACGGCAACACCTTGGTGATTGGAGCTCCTTGGAGAAACGCGGATGCCGGCGCTGCCTACATCTTCGAATACGCTGGAAATGAAGGTTGGGTGGAGATGGAGCTCCTGACACCGAACGACCTCGGCGACGACGACAACTTCGGAGATGGAATCGAACTTGACAACAACCTCCTGCTGATTGGTGCATGGGACCAAGACATCGCAACGGATGAGTCCGCCGAAGGTGTCCTGTACTCGAGTTTCATCCACAATGAGACCGGCTGGGAACCATTCGAACTCTTGATTGCCTGCGGGATCGCCGAGGAGTCCGAATTCGGTCGAGGCGTTTCACAATCAGGGGGCCACCTCATCATTGGAGCCAATGAACGAAATGCGGAGGACGGCTCAGTCAGTGACATCGGGGGCGTCTATTTCTTCAGCCTTGAAGAACCAACTGCCTCCCTCATCAACTCCACCGCTGTGGCAACGTGCGCCGGTGAAGCAGAGGGCTCCATCTCAGCTGAAGTGGATGGTCTGGGAGAGGTCACCTTCCATTGGACCGGTCCGGACAATGAATCCGGCACCCCTTACCAATCCAACACAGAAGACGCTCAGTCCGATGTGCTTTATGGGCTCTACCCTGGAGACTATCAACTGCAAATGATCTATGCGAGCGGCTGTGAACTCACAGCTAATATCACTGTCCCCACCACACCGCAAGGTCAAAATGGCTGCCCCATCATCACGCCCGGCTGCACTGACCCGAACTATTTGGAGTTCGATTCCAGTGCAAACGAGGACGACGGCAGCTGCGCAACTTTGATTGTAGAAGGTTGCACCAATCCTGCGTACACCGAGTACAATGCCGCGGCCAATACCGACGACGGTAGCTGTTCCACACTCGTGGTCGAAGGGTGCACGGACTCCAACTACACCGAGTACGACGCTTCCGCCAATACAGACGACGGAAGCTGCTCCACGCTCGTGGTGGAAGGCTGCACAAACGCCAACTACGTCGAGTATGACGCCTCGGCCAACACAGACGACGGCAGCTGCGCCACGCTTGTGGTCGAAGGATGTACGGACTCCAACTACATCGAGTACGACGCTTCCGCCAACACAGACGACGGAAGCTGCGAAACGCAGATTGTTCAGGGATGCACCGATCCGGAGTACACTGAATACAATCCTGCCGCCAACAGCGACGATGGCAGCTGTCAAACCCCGTCAGACCCCTGCATCATTGCAATTGCACCCTCATTTGCACTCGATTTCGGACAGCCCGACATGGTGCTGTCCACAGGAGATGACGATTACAGCAATGTTGCCTTGCCTTTCCCATTTGATTTCTCAGGCACCTCGTACGAATCAGTCACCATCGCGTCTAATGGCGTCCTTGGTCTCGGTTCAAGTTCGACAAGCGACCCCTATCCTCAGGCACTTGCAGACTACCAGACAGATGTCATTTTGGGAGCACACCATGATTTGAATCCGTCGGCATCGGCATCTTCACTCATTTCTTACGGCATACATGGAATGGCCCCAAACAGAGCCTTCGTCGCAAGTTGGAGAGGCATTCCGAGTTACGATGACAACAGTCTACTGCACGATTTTCAGATTGTGCTCTACGAAGCAGGCAATGTCATCGAAATCTGGAATGGTGGTCATCCCTATATCGCATTTGGATACATCACCATCGGCATTGCCCGGGAAGACGGAACGGGAATCGGACCATCTAACTACAATGACGAAGCGTTAGCCGCTGGCAAATGGTCCTTCACTCCAGATGGCAGTGGAGGCCACATTCAAGCCCAATCAAGCAATTCAGCGCTTAGCCTGGAGAGTATTGTCACGGAAACTCCAGCAACGACAATCGATGGGACAGATGGGCAAGCCACTCTCCTCGTCAACGCAGGAGATCCAACGTCGCTCACACTGACGGGAATCAACGGTGCTGGGGACTACTCCTTCGCCCAACCTGGAAGCCTCGATGGAATCGCACCTGGTCTGTATTCAGTGACCGCCACCGATGCCAATGGCTGCACCAGCAATGCACTGACCCTCATCATGACGTACGCGCTCTGCTGCGATTGCGGTGTCAGCGATGCAGACAGTGATGGCCTCTGCGACGATGAGGACAATTGCACCGACAAGACGGCCACGAACTACGCCGACCCGGCCAACGGAGCCTGCACGTACTAAAGCCGATTCAGCCAATGAATGAGGAAAAGCCCCGCCATCGAGCGGGGCTTTTTGCTGGCTGAAGGTGGCCAATTGACGGCGGGAGACAGGGCGGGAAGGGTGTAATCCTCGGAAAGAGGCGATGAGCCGCCTGATTTTTGGAACGCATAGTTGTGGTTTCAGAACACACTCGTCTTACCATGATGTCGCTTGACCAAAGCACTTTCTCATGTGGCTTCGGCCTTAACATGCTCATAAGGGCCCCGATGCGTCGCGGGGCCTCTGCCTTTCATGACCGCCCCTTTTCCGTCGGTGTGGGGACGCCGGGCAGTCGGCTACCTTTGCCGCTCCATGGGCACGACGGAAATCGTCTTCATCCTTCTGATTTACCTGCTCCTCTTCGGGACGAAGGGGTTGCCCTCCATGGCGCAGTCCGCGGGCAAGTTCATGCGGCAGGTCCGCGACGCCCAGCAGGACATCCAGCGCGAAATCCTCAGCGGAACCGACGACCTGCGCAAGGGCGCGGCCGCCTTCCGCGACCCCGTCGGCGCTGCCACCAAGGGCTTCGAGGACGCGATGAAGGCCCCGTCGGGCACCCCCCGCTCTTCCACGGGCGCTTCCGCCGGCACCCCGGCCGACGGCATGCCGCCCGAGGACGATGGCGACGTTTCAGGCGCGGAGGAAACTTCTGACGCCAAGCCCGACGCCTGAATGGAGTTCCTCGCCGACATCCCGGCCCTGCTGGCGCTCGTCTTGGGCCTCGTGTTCCTCGTGGGCGGCGGCGAACTACTCGTCCGCGGTGCAGCCGCCCTTGCCCTCAAGGCCAACATCCCCCCGCTCATCATCGGCCTGACCGTGGTGAGCATGGGCACCTCCGCCCCGGAGCTGTTCGCTTCGGTGGAAGCCGCCCTCGAAGGCCACCCTGGCCTGGCGGTTGGCAACGTACTGGGATCCAACGTGGCCAACCTCGCCCTCATCCTCGGCTTGACCGCCCTGATTCGGCCCGTCACCGTGGACCGCATGGCCCTCCGGCTTGACATCCCCCTCATGCTCGGCGCCAGCCTGCTCTTCGTCGCCGTCGCCTCCGATCTGGAGATGACCCGATCGGAAGGCATCGGCGCCCTCGTGCTGATGGGGCTGTTCATCGCCTCCCTTTTCCGACGGGCAAAACAGCAGGACAACCCGGACGACGGAGACGTGTCGGAAACCGGCGGGTGGGCATCGAAGTCTGTCTTCGCCTTGCTTGGGGTGATTCTGGCGGGAACGGGTGCACTCTACTTCGGATCAGAAGCCTTTGTGGACGGGGCCAGCCGCTTCGCCCTCCACATGGAGGTCAGCGACCACGTGATTGGCATGACCGTTGTCGCCTTCGGCACGAGCCTGCCCGAAATCGTGGCGTCTGGCATGGCCGCCTGGCGGGGACAATCCGACCTCGCCGTGGGCAACGTCGTCGGCAGCAACCTCTTCAACCTGCTCCTCGTCCTCGGCACCACCGCCACCATCATGCCACTGCCCATGGGACCCGAAGTGCTGTCGTGGGACATCTGGTGGGTCCTCGGCACCGCCGCCGCCCTCATTCCCCTGGCCCTGCTTGGCGGGCTCCGGACGCCGCGCCTCGGGCGCTGGCAAGGCGGCCTCTTCGTCCTCGCCTACCTCGTCTACATCGGCACCACGTGGACAGGCCTCTGACCGTCCTCTCGGCCGGCACCGCACGATGCCGGCATTGGCCCCGACTCCTCGCGTCGGAGTCCCTTGACGCTTGGGTGGACCGCATCCCGTGGCGGCAGAACCGCATCACCGTCTACGGCAAGACCTACGACGAGCCGCGCCTCACCGCGTGGTTCGGACCGGCCTACCGGTACAGCTCCATCGACTGGCCCGCCGCCCAGATCCCGGTTGAACTGAAGGGTCTCAACCAGCTTGTTTCTAAGGAGTTAAGTTGTCGAGAATTTGACGCTGTGTTGTGCAACCTCTACCGCGACGGGCAAGATGCCATGGGCTGGCACCGGGACAACGAACCCGAAATCGACCCCGCTATCATCGCCTCGGTCAGCTTTGGAGCGGCTCGCGATTTTAAGGTGCGCCACCGCGAGACCAAAGAAGGCTGGACGGTCTCGCTGGGGCACGGCGACCTGCTCGCGATGGAGCACCTCCAATCCGATTTCGACCACGCCCTGCCGAGGCGGGCGCGGGTCGATGCACCGCGATTGAACCTCACATTCCGTCACTTCCGCTGAGCCCGTCTTAGCAGGCGGTCAGGCCGGGGGCGCGGCGTACCTTGCAACCATGTCCGTTCACGCCTCCGCGAAGCGCATCACCACGCAGGTGCTCCAGGAAATGAAGCACAATGGCGAGAAAATCGCCATGCTCACCGCGTACGATTACTCCATGGCCCGCATTGTCGACGGTGCTGGGGTCGACGTCATCCTCGTAGGCGACAGCGCCTCCAACGTGATGGCCGGCCACGAGACCACCCTGCCGATCACGCTGGACCAGATGATCTACCACGCCCAAGGTGTGGTGCGGGCGGCCAAAAAGGCCCTCGTCGTGGTCGACCTCCCCTTCGGCACGTACCAGGGCAATTCGCTCGAAGCGTTGCAAAGCGCCATCCGCATCATGAAGGAGAGCGGCGCCCACGCCGTCAAGCTCGAGGGCGGCGCCGAGGTCCGCGAGAGCATCGAGCGCATCCTCACCGCCGGCATTCCCGTCATGGGCCACTTGGGCCTGACGCCGCAGAGCATCTACAAGTTTGGCACCTACACCGTCCGGGCCAAGGAAGAAGCCGAGGCCGCGGAGTTGAAGGCCAATGCCAAGCTGCTCGAAGAGATTGGCTGCTTCAGCCTCGTGCTCGAGAAGGTGCCTGCCAAGCTGGCGACCGAAGTCAGCGAAAGCCTGGACATCCCGACCATCGGCATCGGCGCCGGCGTCGGCTGCGACGGCCAAGTGCTCGTCCTGCCCGACATGCTCGGCATCACCCAGGACTTCTCGCCCCGCTTCCTGCGCCGCTACCTCGACATGGGCCAGCAGATGCACGACGCCATCGGCCAGTATGTGTCCGACGTGCGGTCCAAGGACTTCCCCAACGAAAGCGAGCAGTACTGATGGGCCAGGAGCGCGACGGATCCCCGTTTGCCCACAAGCCCAAGGTGCCCATCGTGATGAGCACCCCGCAAAACCTGGAGGTCCTGTACGAGGACAACCACATCATCGCGGTCAACAAGCGCTCCAGCGACATCGTCCAGGGCGACATCACCAACGACCGCACCCTCGACAACGTCATCCGCGAATACCTGCGGGTCAAATACGACAAGCCCGGTGAGGCCTGGCTCGGCACCATCCACCGCATCGACCGCCCGGTCAGCGGCGTCATCCTCTACGCCAAGACATCCAAGTGCCTCAGCCGCATGATGAAGGCGTTCAAGCACCGTGAGGTCGCCAAGACGTATTGGGCGGTGGTCAAGGGCGAACCGCCCCAATCCGTCGGCCACGTCGTCAACTACCTGCGGAAGAACAGCGAGCGCAATAAGAGCTACGCCTACGATTCGCCGGGCAAGGACCGCAAGGAGTCCGAACTCAAGTACTACCTGCTGGGCAAGGGCGACCATTACCACTTCGTGGAGGTCCACCCGAAGTCCGGCCGCCACCACCAGATCCGGGTCACGCTGTCCTCCCTCGGTTGCCCGATCAAGGGCGACATCAAATACGGGGCGCGCCGGACCAACGACAACGCCTCCATCCACCTCCACGCCCGGCGCATCGAGTTCGTGCACCCCGTGCGGCGCGAGGTCGTCCGCATCATCGCCCCGCCGCCGGAGGACAACCTCTGGGACAAGATGCTCGAGTTGGATGAAAAGGTGAAAACTGGCGGCGCCGACCCGCGTCCGGGTCAGTAAATTCGCCCTCTTATGGAAGCCAAGGAACACGTCAAGTGCCTGATCATCGGATCGGGCCCCGCAGGATACACCGCCGCCATCTACGCCGCCCGCGCGGACATGAAGCCCGTCCTCTATCAGGGCATGCAGCCCGGCGGACAGCTCACCGAGACGACCGACGTCGACAATTTCCCCGGATACCCGCAAGGCATCAACGGGACGGCCATGATGGTGGACCTCGAGAACCAGGCCAAGCGCTTCGAGACCGATGTCCGCACCGGCTGGGTCACCGCCGTCGACTTCTCCGGCGAGAAGAAGCTGGTCGAGATTGAGGAGGGCAAGCACGTGGTGAGCGCCGACAGCGTCATCATCTCCACGGGCGCCTCCGCCAAGTGGCTGGGCCTCGAGAGCGAAACCCGCCTGCGCCTCAACGGCGGCGGTGTCTCCGCCTGTGCCGTGTGTGACGGCTTCTTCTACCGCGGCCAGGAGGTCGCCGTGGTCGGAGCTGGCGACAGCGCCTGCGAGGAGGCGAGCTACCTCGCCAAGCTCTGCACCAAGGTCCACATGCTCGTTCGCCGCGACCAGATGCGCGCCTCCAAGGCGATGCAGCACCGCGTCATGGGCATGGACAACATCGAAATCCACTGGAACACCGAGACCGTCGACATCCTCGGCGCGGAGCAAGTGGAAGGCGCCAAGGTCCGCAACAATCAGACCGGCGAGGAGACCGTCCTGCCCGTCACCGGCTTCTTCCTGGCCATTGGCCACAAGCCCAACACCGACATCTTCGCCGGCCAGGTCGACCTCGACGACGAAGGCTACATCATCGCCGCGCGCCCCGGCTCGTCCTACACCAATGTGGAGGGCGTCTTCTGGAGTGGCGACGCCTGCGACAAGACGTACCGCCAGGCCATCACGGCCGCCGGCACGGGCTGCATGGCCGCCCTCGACGCCGAGCGCTATCTCGCCGAAAAGGGCATCCATTGATCGGCCCCCGGCCGGCCTCCCTCCTTTTCGCCACCGCCTTCGCAGCGTTGGCCATGGGACTCGCGTCCTGCGCGGAACCTGCCGCCCAAGTCGTCGCTGAACCGTTGGACGCCCCTGAAGTGGAGGCGGACGCTGCCGTGGTCTCGGCCCAGAATCTACCGGCCTACACCCGCGAGGAACTGCTCGGCCGGTTCGACCCGGCTGCGCATCCCGGCTTCTCGCGGATTCCCGACGCGTGGACCGACAAGGACGGCATCTACCTCCGCACCGAAGTGCTCGACGCCTGCGGCCAGATGCGCGCTGCCGCAGCTGCCGATGGCGTGACGCTGGTGATCCGCAGCGCCACTCGGAACTTCGATTACCAGAAGGGCATCTGGGAGCGCAAATGGGAGCGCCCGCAATACATGGGTTGGCAAGCCGTCGACAAGGCCCGCGACATCCTCACCTACAGCGCGATGCCCGGCGCCTCCCGCCACCACTGGGGCACAGACATCGACTTCAACTCCTTCGAAAACGACTGGTTCGAGAGCGGCGAGGGCGCCGAGGTCTACGCGTGGCTGACGGCCCACGCCGGCGAATACGGCTTCCACCAGGTCTACGACGACAAGTCCACCGGCCGCACGGGTTATGAGCTCGAGCGCTGGCATTGGTCCTTCCTGCCCATCGCCGGCCCCATGCTAACCGCCTACAATCGGCTGGTCTCCGAAGGGGATCTCACTGGCGCCCCGTTCAGCGGCGCCGAAACGGCCGACAGCCTGGCGGTCCTCCGTGACTTCGTCAACGGCCTCGCCCTGCCTCAGACGAGCGAACGATAAACCGCCTCAATGGCACCCCCCACGGCTTCCGGTGTAAATCGCGCTGAAGCGTACCCATGGATCGCCTCGTGGTCCGGCCTCTGGCCGCTGGCCTTGGCCTTCGCAGCCGCTACGATGGCCTGCGTCATGCCCTCGCGGTCTCCTGATTGAATGAGGGTGCCGAGCGCCTCATAGCGGCCAAGGTGCTCCCCCACTCCCCCAACATCCGTGGCGAGAGTCGGCAACCCCGTCATCCACGCTTCCAACAAGACGCACGGCAGGTTCTCATACCGGCTGAACAGCACGAATGCATCCGCCTCTTGCATGACCGCGACCACCTGACCTTGCTCGGCCGGACCGTGAAACTTCACCCGTCCAGTCAGCCCGAGTTCATCCACCAAGGCCTCGTAGCGGGGCACCTCAGAACCGCCCGCCCCGGCACCACCCCAGCAGTCCATCGTCAGGTCAGCACCTTGCTCCACCGCAGCGGACAGGGCATGCAACATGCCCGTGATGTCCTTGTGATCGTCGATGAGGGAACTGACGTGCAACAACCGAAGCGGCCCCTCCTCTGAACGCAGTGTGGCCGGCGACATGAAGGCCGCATCCACCACGTTGGGAATGACCACCTGACGCACGTCCGGAGCATAGCGGGACATCGCCCGGCCGAGGTGTTCCGAGACAGGCAAATGCACCGCAGCCGCCTGCAAGGCGCGCTTTACGGCCCGCTCCTCCATGGGGCGGAAGGACCGTCCATGTTCGGCATGGTAGGCGGTCCAATTCTCGGACACCACGAGGGGAACACCCCACGCCTCCGCCATCCGACACGCCGGGACGGCTGCCTCCGCCGCATTGTGCAGGTGAACGAGGTCCGGGCGATACCCCGCCGACCTCATCTCTCGATGTAACTCCATATATACGCGACCAATTCTCATCCTTCTGGGTGGTAAATCGGCACAATACCGGATGAATTCAAGTCGATTGGCCCCTGCACCCTGTCCCTCGGGGAGAGGGGCTGCCCCACGCACCGCACTTGAGGCCGGCCACACATGCAAAACCCTGTTTTCCAAAACTTTGGACACAGAATCAATGTGCCGACGAACGAAATTGCCGAGCTGATTGTGGGCCCGATTCGGATACCAGCTCGCCAAATGCAGGATGCGCATGTTGCAAGATGGTCCGCCCCGCCGGATAATCCACTTCGTCATTGTCAGTGGCATTCCCATTGGATTTTATGACCTTCAAGAGGCCGAATCAAATCTCATGCCAAGCCGAATCCACGGGCCTTTTTGGGCCTTACTGCTGTCCATGTTCACCATGGATGTCGCCGTAGGGCAAACGGCCATGGAAGAGCCATTCCTGCCCATCCTCAACGGCATCGCAAGCCCCGCCTTCGACCCCACTGATTTCCAAATCGAAGTGGATACGATGGCCAGCAACATCGGCGTCCTCGCCGATGCCGATTTGACTGGGTTCAGCACGTACCGACTGTTCGTGACCACCTCCGACCCTACGGATCAGGTCTCCGCCGTCTACGGAAACAGTGCCTCTCCCTCTTCCTTGCAGACCACAGGCAGCTTCTTCCAATCCTCTCCCCTGGGCTCCTATACCCCGGCGGGCATCCTGTCGGATGTGTGGGACTTCTACCCTTCCAACGAATTCGACAGCTACGTCACCATCGGCATTGATGCTCCCCCTTCCTCGGAAAACAACGAAGGGGCAGTCCAGACGGCAGAATCCTCTTCCAATCCTTGGCTTCCGGTGTTCGAGCCAGAGAATGATGGGTATGGATCCAGCTTTCAACTCGATGACCTGGTCGGAGGCATGTGGTTCGTTCTGAGCAATTATTCCAATGGCATCGCCGGTCCAGAACAGCGCGTTCAAATTGCCCAGCTCACCACGGATGGAGAACTGAGCGGGAACCTCCATGTCCAGGTCTTCCTTGGCGGCAACAACGAGGACGCCGTCAACCTCAATCTCACCATTCCAGAATTCGGTTGTACCGATGTCACCGCGTGCAATTTCGATGCCGAGGCCACGGAAGACGACGGCAGTTGTCTGACGCTGGACGAATGCGGAGAGTGCGGTGGCGGTGGCCCCGGAGAGGACGCCTGCGATTGTGACGGCAATCAACTCGACGCCCTCGGCGAATGCGGAGGAGACTGTGTCGCTGACCTCGATGACGACGGTGTCTGCGATGACGTGGATGACTGCGTCGGCGCCTACGATGACTGCGGAATCTGCAACGGACCCGGCGCCATCGACGATTGCGGATGCACCGGAATTCCCGCTGGCGACTGTGACTGCGACGGAAATGAGCTCGACGCCCTCAGCGAATGCGGAGGAGACTGTGCCGCTGATCTCGATGGCGACGGCGTCTGCGACACGGATGAAATCCCCGGCTGTACAGATGATGCTGCCTGCAACTTCAACCCCGACGCCACCGATGAAGACGGTTCCTGCCTAGAACTCGACGAGTGCGGTATCTGTGGCGGAGCCGGCATCCCCCCTGGTGACTGCGACTGCAACGGAAACCAACTCGATGCCCTCGGCGTTTGCGGTGGCGACTGCGCGGCCGACCTCGACGGTGACGGCGTCTGCGACGACGTGGATGACTGCGTCGGATCCTTCGACGACTGCGGCATCTGCAACGGACCCGGCCCCATTTACGACTGCGGCTGCGAGAACATCCCCGCTGGAGACTGCGACTGCGACGGAAATCAGCTCGATGCCCTCGGCGTCTGCGGTGGTGACTGTGCAGCCGACCTCGACGGTGACGGCGTCTGCGACGACGCCGACGACTGCGTCGGTGCCTACGATGACTGCGGCATCTGCAACGGGCCCGGCGCCATCTACGAATGTGGTTGCACCAACATCCCCGCTGGAGACTGCGACTGCAACGGCAACCAACTCGATGCTCTCGGCATGTGCGGAGGAGACTGTGCCGCCGACTTGGACGGAGACGGAATCTGCGACGACGTGGACGACTGCGTTGGCGCCTACGATGACTGTGGCATCTGCAATGGGCCCGGCGCGATCTACGATTGTGGTTGCACCAACATCCCAGTCGGAGACTGCGACTGCAACGGCAACCAGCTCGATGCTCTCGGCGTGTGCGGCGGGGACTGTGCAGCCGACACCGATGGTGACGGAATCTGCGACGACGTGGACGACTGCGTTGGCGCCTACGATGACTGTGGCATCTGCAATGGGCCCGGAGCCATCTATGATTGTGGATGCTC
>JAYYEI010000043.1:0-51571 GCA_036159995.1 Bacteroidota bacterium | reverse complement strand
AAGCGCACCGAGCACATCGCCTCCCGGGCCTGGTTCATCTTCGCCCTCTTCGCCCTCTTCGGCGTCGGCATCGTCGCGCGCATCCTCCTGGTGCAGCTCGACCCTCAGTACGAGGCCGGCAAGGCCATGCTGCCCCAACTGCGCACCATCGAGCCGGAACGGGGCCGCATCCTCTCGGCGGAAGGCCATCTCTTGGCCGCCAGCGTGCCCCGGTTCGACCTGCATTGGGACCCCACCGTCATCGACACGGAGCAGGAAAAGGACGAGTTCTACACCGAGCTCCCCGCCTTGGCCGAAGCCTGCCGCCGGGAATTCGGCAAGCGCAGCACGGAAGGATGGCGAGACTTCCTGCTCTCCGCCCACCGAACGGGCACCAGCCGCTACGTGGCCGTCGCCCGCAACATCGAATGGGACCGCCGCCAAACCGTGGAGTCCTTCCCCTGGATTGACGGACGGGGCCAGAACCGATCCGGCTTCATGTTCACCGAGAAGCCCCGCAGGGACAAGCCCTTCAGCCCGCTCGCCAACCGGACCATCGGCCTGCACCGGCCCGAAGGCAACAGCGTGGGCATCGAAGCCGCCTACGACTCCGCTCTATCCGGACAGGCCGGCGAACGCTGGATGCGCCGGATCCACGGCAATTACTGGATCCCCGCCACCGACGATTTCCTGCGCTCCCCCGAGCCCGGACTCGATGTCCGGACCACCCTCGACCTCCGGACCCAGGATGTCGCTTCCGATGCCCTGCGCGCCCAGCTCGGCAAGCACAAGGCCGAATGGGGGTGCGCTGTGGTCATGGAGGTCGCGACCGGCAACGTGGTGGCCATCGCCAACCTAGCCCGGGACCCCGAGACCGGTCAATGCTCCGAGTCCTACAACCACGCACTCGGCTCGGCCGTGGAGCCCGGATCCACCTTCAAGCTGGCGAGCCTCATGGCCATGCTCGAGACCGGGCGGATTGCCCCGAGCGACACGCTGGATACCGGAGACGGCGCCTACCAGCCGGCCCGAGGGTGCTCGCGCATGACCGACACCAGCCATCCCCAAGGTGGCTACGGCCCCCTCCGGCTCGAGGAGGTCTTCGAGCGCAGTTCCAATGTGGGCACGGCCTTGGCCGTGCAGCAGGTCTTCGGAGAGAATCCCCAAGCCTGGCTTGATGCCCTGTCCGACATCGGCATCGGACGGAAACTCGGAGTGGAACTCGCCGGCGAAGGCACACCGACCGTACACAAGAGCACCGGGGAGCGCACCTGGAGCTCCTGCTCCTTGACCTCGATGTCCATTGGCTATGAGGTGGCGATGACCCCGCTGCAGACAGCCGCCTTCTACAATGCCATCGCCGCCGACGGCCGGCTCATCCGCCCCCGGTTTGCCGATGCCCTGCTCGACGGGTCCACGGTCGTGGAGGAACTCCCCACCATTGTCCTCGAGGAGCGCATCGCCAGCCGCACCACCCTCTCCGCCCTGCAGGACATGATGGCCATGGTCTGTGCCCCCGGTGGGCACGGTACGGCCGAAGACGTGTTCCGCAACCGGCCCTACCGGGTGGCGGGCAAGACGGGCACGGCCCGGGCCAGCCGACCGGGAGGCGGCTATGACGGACACCGGGGGTCCTTCGTCGGGTACTTCCCGGCCGAGCGTCCGGCCTTCACCATTGCCGTGGTCGTCCAACGCCCGACCCAGGCCGGTTACTACGGCGGCGTGGTGGCTGCGCCGGTCTTCCGGGCCGTCGCCGACCACCTGTACGGCACCCGGCCCGAACTCGCCGGAGACAACGGCGGCGCCCTCACTGGAGCGCCCCGCCTTCCCGTCTCCATGAACGGGCACCTCGCCACCCTGCGGGCCCTGTACGACGAACTCGACATGCCCTTCCTGGTGGACACGGCCGGACAGGGCACCACGCCTCCGACCCACGTCGCCGCCCAGACGGGCGAGCGTCAGGTCACCCTCACCGCCCGGCGCGTCCCCGAGGACGCCGTCCCGGATGTCCGCGGCATGTCCCTCCGCGACGCCCTCCAATTGCTCGAGCGTCAAGGCTTGCGCGTGGACATCCAGGGGCGGGGCACGGTCCGACGCCAGAGTCTCGCGCCCGGGACCGAACCCCGCAACGGCCAAACCATCCTCCTCGAACTGTCATGAAGCTGCTCAAGGACATCCTCTACGGAGCGCGGATCACCGAAGTCGCCGGATCCACCCACATCGCGGTGGAATCCGTGGTGGCCGACAGCCGGCAGGTCAAGCCGTTCGGCTGCTTCGTGGCCATTCCCGGCACCGCGGTGGACGGCCACGAGCACATCCCCGGCGCCGTTCGAGCGGGAGCCGCCGCCATCGTCTGCGAGCGCATGCCCGCGGAGGACGATCGCAACGACCAGGTCGTCTACATCCAAGTGGAAAGCAGCCGGGCTGCCCTCGGCCACCTCGCCGCCAACTTCCATGACAACCCGACCGAGCGCCTCAAGGTCATCGCCATCACCGGCACCAATGGCAAAACCACGGTGGCCACCCTCCTCCACCGGCTCGCCCGCATGTTCGACCGCAAGGCCGGCCTGGTGAGCACCGTGGAGAACCGCATCGTGGACCGCGTGGTCCCCGCGACCCACACCACACCCGACCCGGTCGGCCTGCAGAAGCTCTTCGCCGACATGCTCGATGCCGGATGCACGCACTGCTTCATGGAAGCGAGCTCGCACGCCCTGGACCAGCACCGCCTGGCCGGATCCCAACTGACGGGCGGAGTCTTCACGAACATCACCCACGACCACCTCGATTACCACGGGGATTTCAACGCGTACATCGGGGCCAAGAAGTCCCTCTTCGACAAACTCCCCGCCACCGCCTTTGCCCTGACCAACGCCGATGCGCGGCACGGCGACACCATGGTGCAGGGCACCCGCGCCCGCGTCGTCACCTATGGCACCCATCAGGTGGCCGACCACAAGGCCCGCATCGTGGAGAACGGCCTGGGCGGACTGCAACTCCACCTCGAGGGGCAGGACCTCTACACCCGGCTGATTGGCGAATTCAACGCATCCAACCTGACCGCGGTCTACGCCGTGGCCCGCGAACTCGGATGGAACGCGATGGACACCCTGACCCACCTGTCCATGCTCGAGGCCCCCGCTGGCCGGATGCAACAGGTGCGCGCCGGAGCGGGCGACGTGCACGCCATCGTGGATTATGCCCACACCCCCGACGCCCTGGAAAAGGTCCTCGAGACCCTGCGGACCGTCCGCTCCGCCGGACCCGCCGCCGGGACCCAAGGGGAAGCGCGCATCCTCTGCGTCGTGGGATGCGGAGGTGACCGGGACCGGACCAAGCGGCCGATCATGGCCCGCACCGCCGCCGACCTCGCCGACCTCGTCATCCTGACCTCGGACAACCCCCGGAGCGAGGACCCCGCCGCCATCATCGCCGAGATGCGGGATGGATTGGACCCCGTCCAGATGCGGAAGGTGACCGCCAACACCGACCGGGCCGAAGCCATCCGCTCCGCCTGCATGCAGGCCCAACCGGGCGACGTCATCCTCGTCGCCGGGAAGGGACACGAGAAATACCAGGACGTCTCCGGGGAACGCCACCCCTTCGACGACGTGGCCGTGCTGTCCGAATCCCTGAACGCCCTCACCCGCTGATCGATGCTGTATCACCTCTTCGACCATCTCCACCAGATTGCGGACGTCCCGGGAGCCGGCCTGTTCCAATACATCAGCTTCCGAGCCGCCGCCGCCGCGATGCTGTCGCTGCTCGTCTCCATCCTGGCGGGCCGGCGCATCATCGAATGGCTGCAACTCAAGCAGGTGGGTGAAATCGTCCGCGATCTCGGACTCGAGGGCCAGATGCAGAAGCAGGGCACCCCGACCATGGGCGGC
Organism: Bacteroidota bacterium; assembly: GCA_036159995.1. Lineage (GTDB taxonomy): Bacteria > Bacteroidota > Bacteroidia > Flavobacteriales_D > Sanyastnellaceae > UBA8752. Next base: position 47,702 of record JAYYEI010000043.1, on the reverse strand, counting down.
ATCATCATCCTCAGCGCCATCCTCATCCCGACCCTGCTGCTGGCCGACCTCACCAACGTCTACATCCAGTGCATGCTCCTCGTGACCGTGCTTCTCGGCGGCATCGGCTTCATCGACGACTACATCAAGGTCTTCATGAAAAACAAGGAGGGCCTGGCCGGGAAGTTCAAGGTCGTCGGCCAGGTGGCCGCCAGCCTCCTCGTGGCCGCCATGCTCTTCTGGAATCCCCAGGTGCGGGTCAAGGAACTCGTCCCCGTCGACAGCACGGAAGCCATCGCCCAACAGGCGGAGGACCTCGATGGCGATGGGTGGGTGCGCGTCGAGCGCCGCTCCCAGAAGACCACCATCCCCTTCGTCAAGGACAATGAATTCGACTACGCCTGGATGACCAACTGGGCGGGCGACCTGCCCTGGCTGCGCTTCGCCGTCTTCGCCCTCATCGTGACCTTCATCGTCACCGCCGTCTCCAATGGGGCCAACCTGACCGATGGAATCGATGGCCTGGCCACGGGAACGAGCGCCATCGTCGGACTCACGCTCGCCATTCTGGCCTACGTCTCGGGCAATGCCGTCTTCAGCGACTACCTCAACGTCCTGTTCATTCCGGACTCGGGCGAACTCGTGGTGTTCATCTCCGCTTTTGTCGGCGCCTGCATCGGCTTCCTCTGGTACAATGCGTTCCCCGCCCAGGTCTTCATGGGCGACACGGGCAGCCTCGCCCTCGGTGGCATCATCGCCACGTTCGCCATCGCCATCCGCAAAGAGCTGCTGATCCCGGTCCTCTGCGGGATTTTCCTCATCGAGAACCTGAGCGTCATGCTGCAGGTGGCGTGGTTCCGCCACACCAAGAAGAAATACGGTGAGGGCCGCCGGATTTTCCGGATGTCGCCCCTGCACCACCACTACCAGAAGGGCGGCATGCCCGAGAGCAAAATCACCGCGCGCTTCTGGATCGTCGGCATCCTGCTGGCCGTCGTCACCATCGTCACCCTCAAGGTCCGCTGATGTACGACCGCGTCACCATACTCGGAGCCGGCGAGAGCGGTGAAGGGGCAGCCAAGCTGTGCCTCGGCCTCGGCGCGTCCTGTCGGGTGACGGATGCGGGCGCGGTGAAGGCCGAACGCAAGCAGCGGCTCCTCGAGCTGGGCGTGGACGTGGAGGAAGGCGGACACGACCGCGAAGCCCTGACCGCTTGCGACCTGCTCGTCAAGTCCCCTGGCGTGCCACCCACAGCACCCCCGGTCCAGTGGGCCCGAGAAGCCGGCATTGAAGTCATCGGTGAACTCGAATTCGCCGCCCGCCACACGACCGGCCGGATCGCCGCCGTGACCGGAACCAACGGGAAGACCACCACCACCGGGTTGCTCCACCACCTGCTGGTGACCGGCGGTCTGGATGCCGGATGCGCCGGCAACATCGGCGACAGCTTCGCCGGCGCCGTGGCCGAGGCCCGCCAGCGGCGTGAAGGCGACCGCGACATCTGGGTCGTGGAGGCCTCCAGTTTCCAACTCGAGGACACCGTCGATTTCCGCCCGGACGTCGCCCTTCTCCTGAACCTCACCCCCGACCACCTCGACCGCCACGGCGACATCGACGGATACGGGGATGCCAAATGGAACATCACGTCGCGCCAAACGGCCGACGACCACCTCATCGTCAACGCCGACGACCCCGGTTTGCGCGCGCTGCGCAGCCGACGGAAGACGGCGGCGACGGTCCACGAAATCACCGCGGACACCCCCGCTGCCGGCCGACCGGCCATCGCAGCCCATTCCCTCGATACACAACGATTCACATTCCCCAACCCCACCCTCACCATGAGCATCCAGGAACTCGCCCTCCAGGGCAAGCACAACCTCTACAACTCGATGGCCGCCGGCGTCGCCGCCCGGCTCTTCGACCTGAATGACGCCGATCTCCGCGAAGGCCTGCAGCACTTCCGCAACCTCGAGCACCGCCTCGAGCGCGTGGGCGACGTCAACGGCATCCGCTTCATCAACGACAGCAAGGCCACCAACGTCAATGCCGCGTGGTACGCCCTCGACAGCATGACCCGACCGACCGTCTGGATCGCCGGCGGCGTCGACAAGGGCAACGATTACACGGAGCTGATTCCACTCGTCGGAGAGAAGGTCCACACCCTCATCTGCCTGGGCAAGGACAACGCCAAACTCAAGAAGGCCTTCGGCACCGCCGTCTCGCGCATCCTCGAGGTGGAAAGCGCCGAAGAGGCCGCCATCCTGGGGTACAATGTGGCCCAGCCGGGCGACACCGTGCTCCTGTCCCCGGCCTGCGCCAGCTTCGACCTGTTCTCATCCTACGAGGAGCGGGGCCTCCGCTTCAAGGGCGGCGTCCGCTCCCTCTGAGATGACAGGCCGGTTCGCCGATTTCCTGTCCGAACACCTGCGAGGGGACCGCGTCATCTGGGTCGTGGTCTTCCTGTTGGTGCTCACCTCCATCGTCAGCGTGTATTCCGCCAGTGCCACCCTCGCGTGGCGTGCCGGCGGCGATTCCCTGGGCGTCCTCTTCAAGCATTCGGCCTTCCTCGGGGTGGGGATGGTCGCCATGTGGGGCGTCCACCGGATGAAATTCGCGTGGTTCTCCCGCCTGAGCCAATTGGGCATCCACATTTCGCTCGGGCTCTTGCTCATGGCCCTGCTCGTGGGATCGGAGATCAACGACGCACGGCGCTGGGTGGACATCGCCGGATTCCGTTTCCAGCCCTCCGACATCGCCAAGGTGGCGCTCGTGGCCTACGTGGCCCGCATGCTCGACCGCAACCGCCTCATCCTGCATGACTTCCGCAAGGGGGTCCAACCGATCCTGCTCTACATCGTCGCCACCTGCGCCCTCATCCTTCCCGCCGACTTTTCGACGGCCGCGCTGCTGGCTGCGGTCTGCTTCCTGCTGATGGCGGTCGCCGGCGTCTCCACGCGCAACCTCGGCATCACCGCCGGACTCGGCGCAGGCAGCATCCTGGCCGTGGCCGGACTCGGCGCCATCGCCCCCGGCCTGTTTCCCCGCTTCAACACCTGGGTCGCGCGGGCAACCGGCTTCTTCGGTGGAGAGGGCGGTTCCGACACGACGCAGATCGACTTCGCCCTGCAAGCCATCCACCAGGGTGGCCTCTTGCCGCAGGGCCCCGCTTCCGGGGTCAGCCGGAACGCCATGCCGGTCGCCTATGCCGACATGATCTACGCCTTCATCATCGAGGAATGGGGCCTGATCCTCGGCGGCTTCGGCCTCGTGCTCCTCTACCTCATCCTGTTTTCACGGGCCATCCGCATCGGCACCCGGTGCCCCCGGCCCTTCGGAAGCCTGCTCGCCATCGGGCTGGGCCTCATGCTCACCTTCCAGGCCATGGTCAACATGGGCGTCGCCGTCCAGCTGCTGCCCATGACCGGCCAGCCCCTGCCTCTCGTTTCCATGGGCGGCACCTCCATCGTGGTGACCTGCATCGCCCTCGGCATGATCCTGTCCGTGAGCCGTTCTCTGACCGACCCGGAAGCGGCCGAACCCATCGAGACACCCGGTCCCCGCCACGCGCGCACCCTCGACCCCCAACCGGCCCACCGCGCCCATGCCTGACCGCCCCCTCCGCGTCCTCATCTCCGGCGGCGGAACCGGCGGGCACATCCACCCGGCCCTGGCCATCGCGGAAGCCTTGCAGGCCCGGCAATCGGACACGGTCATCGAATTCGTCGGCGCCCGGGGCCGCATGGAAATGGACCGCGTGCCGGCCGCCGGCCACACCATCACCGGCCTGCCCATCACCGGCTTTGACCGGCGACTGTCCGCGCGCAACCTGCTCTTCCCCTTCCGCCTGCTCCGCTCCCTTTGGATGAGCCGCCGCATCGTCCGCCGGTTCCGACCGGACGTGGCCATCGGCGTGGGCGGTTTTGCGAGCGGCCCGCTCCTCTGGGCGGCCGCCAAGGCTGGCGTCCCAACCGTCATCCAGGAGCAGAACGGATTTCCCGGCATCACCAACCGGCTGCTGGCCCGGCACGTGGACCGGGTCTGCGCCGGCTTTCCCGGCCTCGACCGGTGGTTTCCCGCCGACAAGATCATCGAGACCGGGAACCCCTTGAGAAAGGGACTCATCGACCGCCTCGGCCAGGCCTCCGGCGCCGAGCGGAGCGAGGGTGAAGCCCGCCGCCACTTCGGCCTTGTCGAAGACCGTCCCGTCCTGCTCGTCCTCGGCGGCAGCCTCGGCGCAGCCAGCATGAACCGGGCCGTCCGGGCCCTCGCCGAATCCGGCCCCCTGACCGAAAAGGGCCTGCAGGTCCTGTGGCAATGCGGCGGGCGCTACGCCGACGAACATACCGCATGGACGGCAGCACACGGAGACCCCGACCTCCACGTCACAGGCTTCATCGACCGGATGGATCTCGCCTATGATGCGGCCTCCATCATCGCAAGCCGAGCGGGGGCCATGTCCATCGCCGAACTCGGCCTGGTCGGCAAGCCCACCCTCCTCGTGCCCTCGCCCCACGTAGCCGAGGACCACCAGACCAAGAATGCCCGCTCCGTCGTGGACCGGGGTGGCGCCGTCCTCATCCCGGACGACCGCATCGTGGACACGTTGGGCGCCGAAGTCCGCGCGCTCCTCGAGGACAGAGAGGCCTGTACCTCGCTTTCGGAGGCGCTGGCCAGGACAGCCCGCCCGGATGCGGCCGACCGCGTCGTAGACCAAGTTCTGTCCGTTCTCTCCAGCTCATCACCGGCGGGATGACGGACCAGCTCTATTTCCTCGGCATCGGCGGCATCGGCATGAGCGCCCTTGCCCGGTGGCACCGCCACCACGGTGCGACCGTGGCCGGTCATGACCGCACAGCCACCGCGCTCACCGCTGCCCTGGAGGCCGAAGGCATTGCCGTGGACACCACCGGTCGGGAAGACGCCCTGCCCCCGGACCTGCTGGACGACCTCCACGCCGGCCGCACGGACCGCTGGACCATCGTCCGCACACCGGCCGTGCCGGAGGACTTCCCTCTCCTCGTCCGGCTGCGCGAGGCCGGGTTCCCCATCCTCAAACGGTCGGAACTCCTCGGACGCATCACCGCCGACCGCCCCCTGCTGGCGGTGGCCGGCACACACGGCAAGACGACCACCTCCACCCTGCTCGCCCACCTGCTCCAACAGAACGGCACGCCGGTCGAAGCCTTCCTCGGGGGCATCGCCCGCTCCACCGGCACCAACCTCCTCGTCGCGGACCCCGAGGAACCCCACCCTTGGACCGTGGCCGAAGCAGACGAATTCGACCGGAGCTTCCTCACGCTCCATCCCCGCCACGCCGTGATCACCTCCGCCGACGCCGACCATCTGGACATCTACGGAACCCCCGACGCCCTGCACCGGGCCATGGTCGACTTCGCCACCCAGATCGAGCCGGGGGGCGTGATCCTTCACGAGCAAGCCGCCGCCGCACTGCGCGACGTCCCTGGCCTCCCCGAGCATACCGTCTATGGCCCCTTGGCGCCGGGCGCCAACCTCCCGGCAGGCTGGACGGCAGCCCATTCACCGACGGCAGATGTCGCAGGAGGCGCCGCCTTCACCCTGCACCTGGTCGGTCACGCCCCCATCGACATTGCCTGGTCCATGCCCGGCGCCCACAATGCGGCAAACGCCACCGCCGCCGCGGCCCTCGCCCTCCGGGCGGGCGTCAACCCCGGCTCCATCGCCAAGGGGCTCGCCTCCTTCCCCGGCATCGCCAGGCGATTCGACATCCGACACAACGCGCCGGGCCTCACCGTCATCGACGATTACGCCCACCACCCCAGCGAAATCGACAACACCATTGCCGCTGCTCGGGCCACCTTCCCCGGCCGGCGGCTCGTCGGGGTCTTCCAACCCCACCTCTTCACCCGCACCCGCGACTTCCTCGACGGGTTCGCCACCGCCCTCTCGAAATTGGACCACGCTGTGCTGCTCCCGATCTACCCAGCGAGGGAATTGCCCCTCCCCGGGGTGGATGCACAGGCCGTTGGGGAAAAGATGGTCGGGTGTCCAGTGGAATGCCCCGCGGAAAGCCGGTTTTTGGATGTTCTGGAGACGTGTGATCCGGACGTGCTGCTCTTCATGGGAGCGGGGGACCTCGACCAGTGGATTCCCCGAGCCATTGAGCGGCTTTCCGCCTCCCGACCCACCCAGGAAACCCCGCAGAAACCGTGAGCAAGAAGGTCACCCCCACCCCCTCGATGTCGCCCTCCCGGGGCGCTTGGTGGCTGACCTTGCCCCTGCTGGCGGTCACGTTGGTGGTGTTCACCGCAGCCGACCGCGAGGCCGAAGCGGTCCCCTGTCGGGCCATCGACATCGAAGTGGACCAGCTCGACGGCATGTATTTCGTCGATGCCCCTTCGCTCCGAAACGAGGTCATTCAGCAATTTGCCCTGCTCGAGCGCCCGATGGAGTCGCTCCCCAATGCACAGCTCCACGAGGCCATCCTCGATCACCATGGCGTGTCGTCCTGTGAAATCGTGCCCACCCTGGGAGGCTCCCTGCAGATCCGCGTCCAACAGCAACGGCCCATTGCCCGGGTCTGGACGCCGGACAGCGTGCTCTACCTCGATGACGAAGGCCGTTGGATGCCCCTTTCCGACCGCTACACTGCCCAGGTGCCCATCGTCCACGCGCCCGACCGGGAATCCGCCCGGGACGCCATGCCGCTCCTGCGCACCATGGACCGCGACGCCTTCTGGAACGGCTTCATCGACCAGGTGGCGGTAGAGGACGACGGCAACGTCCGCTTCCACCCCCGCATCGGCGACCTCGTCGTGGAACTCGGCAATGCCGAGGAACTCGACGACCGCCTCGACGACCAGTTGAGACACCTCAAGACCTTCTACCGCGCCCTGCTCGACAGCGGAGACCTGCGCCAATATGGCACCCTGGACCTCCGCTACGACGGACAGCTCGTAGCCAGCAAATGACCCCATCCCCACGCCCATGAACCAGAACCATTCCCCCCAGGACATCGTCGTCGGACTCGACATCGGAACCACCAAGATCGCCTGCATCGTGGGCCAGAAGAATGCCCATGGTAAGCTGGAGGTCATCGGATATGGCCGGAGTGAATCCATCGGGGTGACCCGTGGCGTGGTGGCCAACATTGAGCAGACCGTCCAATCCATTCGGACCGCCGTGGAAGCCGCCGAGAAGTCCGCCAACGTGCGCATCGAGGTGGTCAACGTCGGCATCGCGGGGCAGCACATCAAGAGCCTACAGCATCGGGGACAGCTGATCCGGACCGAGACGGAGGAGGAGATCAACCGGCAGGACGTCCAGCAGCTCATCGAGGACATGAAGAAGCTCAAGGTGTTGCCCGGGGAGGAGATCCTCCACGTGCTTCCGCAAGAGTTCACCGTGGACGGCGAGCCCGGAATCAAGGAGCCCGTCGGCCACACCGGCGTGCGCCTCGAAGCCAACTTCCACATCATCACCGGACAGACGTCCGCGGCCAAGAACATCTACCGCTGCATCAAGCGAGCCGGTCTGCAGGTGGACCAGCTCATCCTCGAGCCCATCGCCTCCAGCTCCGCCGTCCTGAGCGAGGAAGAGAAGGAAGCTGGCGTGGCGCTCGTCGACATCGGCGGCGGCACCACTGACATTGCCATTTTCCAGGAGGGCATCATCCGCCACACGGCTGTGATTCCGTTCGGCGGCAACGCCATAACCGATGACATCAAGCAGGGCTGCGGGGTCCTCAAGAAGCACGCCGAAGCGCTCAAGAACAAGTTTGGCTCCGCCCTCGAGCAGGAGACCGACAAGAACGACATCGTGGTGATTCCCGGCCTGCCTGGGCGTGCTCCGAAAGAGGTCTCCCGCCGCAACATCGCCGGCATCATCCAGGCCCGGATGTCCGAGATCATCGAACACGTGCATTACGAGATCAAGAACAGCGGTCTCGAGCGCGAGCTGATCGGCGGCATCGTGGTCACCGGCGGAGGAAGCCAGCTGCGCCACGTACGCCAGTTGTTCGAGTACGTCACCACCCTCGATTGCCGCATTGGCTACCCGAACACCCACCTCGCCCAAGCCCCGAACCGGGAGCTGACCGCGCCCACCTTCGCCACGGGCATCGGCCTCGTTCTGCTCGGCTTCGACGATGAGCGGGATTACGAGGACACCCGCCACGAAGAGGCCGGCGAAACCCGCCGTGGCGCCAAGAAGTTCCTGCAGAAGATCAAGGACTTCTTCGAAGAGGAAGCGGAGGAGTAATTCCCACGCCCGGACCGTCCAAATCGCGTTTTCCACCGCCACTTCGTGGATGGAAACCCGAACCTGCCCTCCGGACCGGGAGGGTCAGGGTGTTTCTTGTTGTCCACCTATGAAGTAGGGAAACGCCCAATTCACGGTGACCGAACATTCCCCATCCAACCGCGCGACGATGCAATTCAACATTCCCAAGAACCAAGGCTCCCCGATCAAGGTCATCGGTGTGGGAGGCGGCGGCTCCAACGCCGTCAACTACATGCACCAGCAGGGGATCAACGGGGTCGACTTCATCGTCTGCAACACGGACAACCAGGCCCTCGAAGCCTCCTCGGTTCCGACCCGCATCCAACTCGGCACGACCTTGACCGCTGGTCAAGGAGCAGGCAGCATCCCCGAGATCGGGAAAAACGCCGCCATCGAGAACCTCGATGACGTCTTGAACCAGCTGACGGACGACACCACGATGGTGTTCATCACGGCCGGGATGGGCGGTGGCACCGGAACCGGCGCCGCCCCGGTCATCGCCAAGGCCTGCAAGGACCTCGACATCCTCACCGTCGGCATCGTCACCGTGCCCTTCAATTTCGAAGGCAAGCGCCGGGCCAATCAGGCCAGCGAAGGCCTCGAGCAGATGCGCGCCGCAGTAGACACCCTGCTCGTCATCCGCAACGACAAACTCCGCGAGCTCTTCGGCAACCTTGCCCTCAAGCAAGCCTTCTCCAACGCGGATGAAGTGCTGTGCACCGCAGCGAAAGGCATTGCCGAGGTCATCACCCTCACCGGAGACATCAACGTCGACATGAACGACGTCAAGACGGTCATGCGCAATTCCGGTGCCGCCATCATGGGCGCCGGTGCCGCCAGTGGAGACGGCCGGGCCATGACCGCCGTAGCGGAGGCCCTCGAGTCGCCGCTCCTCAACGACAACGACATCACAGGAGCCAACTTCGTTTTGCTGAACATCACCTACGGCACCGACGAACTCCTGATGGACGAGATCTCCGAAATCACCGACTACATCCAGGATCAGGCCGGCGCCACCGCCGAAGTCATCTGGGGCTACGGCCACGACGAGACCCTCGGCGAGAAGATTTGCGTCACGGTCATCGCCACCGGATTCGAAGCCCGGGCAGACCTCCCCGAAGGACCCACCGGAACGCGCCAGCATCTAGGTGACGGAGCCCGGCAAATCACCCAGCCCCTCGATGGCCCGATTCCCGCCGAGCCCTGGGAAACCCCGTCCACGGTCGCAGACGACGAACCCCGGCTGAAAACGGACGCCGCCCCCACCGCCCTAGCCGAGGATGCCGAGCCGAGCCTGCTCACCAACACATGGCAGGCCGAGGATGTCACCTCTGACACCCCGGATGCCGCGCTCGACCTCTTTGGCACCCCGACCGACGCAGTGGAAGAAGTCCAGCTCCGCCACGAAATGCTCGAGGAAACTCCGGAGGTGACCGCCCCCATGGAGACCACCATCGACGCCACTTCCGAAGTCGAACCAAAGGAAGAGCCCATCACCGCCTCGGCGGAGCAGGTGGGTGGCTTCACCGTCCTCAACCTCGACGAGGTCGAAGAAGAAACCATCACCCCGGAACAGGTGGCCGGCGTGACCTTCACCGACCAAGAGATCAGCGGAGAGGTAGACACGCCGCAAGAAGACGTGGCCGCCAACGCCCAACCAGTCCCGACCCCCTCCTCGCCCCAACCGGAAGTGGATACCGAGCCGGCTCCAGCGCTGGCGCCCCGGCCCCTTCAACAGGGCGTCGACATGGACGACCTGGCCGCACGCACCGCCCAGCGTCAGTTCAACATCGAAGAGCGGACCAAGCGCCTTCGCACCCCGAACGGCCTGACCGAACTCGAAAGCGAGCCCGCCTTCAAGCGGCGCAACATCCAGCTCGAGCCCACCCCCTCCAGCGATGAGTCACAGGCCACACGCCTGAGCATCGATGAAGAGACGGGCGGCTTGAAGACGGACAACCCCTTCCTCCACGACAACGTGGACTGAACCGGACGCCGATGACCCTGCAGGAGCGCATCAGCGCAGACATGAAGGAGGCCATGAAGGCCAAGGACAAAGTGCGCCTCGCCGCCTTGCGCGACATTAAGAGCAAGATCATGCTCGCCCTGACGGAAACCGGTGGAGCGGACACCCTAGACGACGCGGCGGTCACGAAAATCCTCTCCAAGCAGCTCAAGCAGCGCGAGGACACCATGGCCATCTACAAGGAGCAGGGCCGCGAGGATTTGTATGCCGAGGAAGAAGCGCAGGCAGACGCCCTCCGCGTCTATCTCCCCAAACCGATGAGCGAAGCCGAACTGGCTTCCGCCGTCGAAGCCCTCATCGCCGAACTCGGGGCCACCTCCATGGCCGATATGGGCCGCGTGATGGGCACCGCTTCCGCGCGCTTCGCCGGACGGGCAGATGGCAAGGCCATCAGTGCCCTCGTCCGCCAGCACCTCGCCTAAGGCCGGGCACCCTCACCCTCTGACCACCCCCCAATTCGGAATGCCGCATTTGCATTCCTTCGCATTTCATTCCTCTACATTAAATGTTGATACATACATTTGGGCCATGAAACTCGAAGACCACCTTGTGCAACCCACCTTTCGCGATGAAGGGCAGAAACTGCACATGCACATCCTGGTCATCGCCCGTCAGCTCGACCTGATGCTCCGCCGGATCCTCAAGCCCCACGGACTCACGCCGCCCCAGTACAACGTGCTGCGCATCTTGCGCGGACAGAAGGGCGAGCCGATTGCCGTCCAATCGCTGGCCGCGCGCATGATCGACCCTTCGAGCAACACCTCCCGGATCATCGACAAACTGGTTGAGAAGGGGTGGACGAACCGACAGGTCTGCCCGGAAGACCGCCGAAGGGCCGATGTCAGCATCACCCCGTCCGGGATCACGGTCTTGACCGGCCTCGACGCCCCAATCAATGCCATGCTGTCCCACTCCCTCAGCGGCGTGGACGAAACGACCCGCATCCAATTGAACGGAGCACTCGCCCACGTGTTGAACAACACGGACGACGTCATCGCGACCCAGAACTGAACACAACCACACAATCCAACACAGAATGAAGCAACTGCTTTACGCCGGAGCCCTGCTCCTCGCACCCATCCTCGCCTTCGCCGGCGGCAACGACGATGCCCCGACCCGTTACCAGGTGGACGCCAAGTCCAGCACGGTGACCTGGGAAGGCACCAAGGTCACGGGTGCCCACAATGGCAACATCGCCATCAGCAACGGCATGATCTCCGTGAGTGACGGCCTGATCAGTGCCGCCACGGTCATCATCGACATGACCACCATCAACACGCTCGACCTCGACGGCGGCGCCAAGGAGAGTCTTGACGGCCACCTGAGCAGCGATGACTTCTTCGGCGTGGAGACCTATCCGACCGCCCAGTTCGAGCTGCTCAAGCTCAACCCCCTCCGCGGTGGGGAGAACGGCGCCAACTTCTCCGCCACCGGCAAGGTGACAATCAAGGGACGCACCGACGAAGTGACCTTTCCCGTGAAGGTGGACATGTCCGACGGTGGCGCCCGCATCTCTGGCGAGATGATCCTCGATCGCTCCCAGTTCGATGTGCGCTTCCGCAGCAAGTCCTTCTTTGACGCCAAGAAGCTCGGCGACAAGCTCATCTACAACGATTTCACCATCGGCTTCGAACTGGTGGCCGGCAAGTGATTCCGGTTCCTTCCAATGCACCAGCCCTCGGCGCTCTGGCGTCGGGGGCTTTTTCTTGGGGTCAATGCAGGATGAGGCGCACGTCCAGGCCCCACCAGCTCCCATCCAGTGTCCGCAGGATGGTCCGGGTGTCCGCATCGCCCTGCCCCACATTCCACCGGGCCGTCAGGCCCGCTTGTGACAACGGCTGGATCAATGGTCTCAGGACACCACCAATGTGCAGATCCGCTTCCTCTCCCTCCTTCACCAGGCCCAGCTCGAGCGCCATGCCCCAGCGGTTCCAGTTGTAGCGCAGCGACTCCTGCTCCAGCGCAAGGACATTGCCGTCCTGCTCAGTACTGGTCGAAGTGAACGCGTTGGTCGGCAGGATCTCGAGCAACAAGCCACCTCCCGCCCCGAGCCGCCAACCAGGCGTGAGCGTCACCTCCGTCCGGTACAGAATCGGCCAGGAATAGGACGCCACGACCCATTCCATGCTCCCACTCGACACCGGTGCTGACGCGATCTGTGGCATCCAATCCGCCTCCACTTGCCAGATCCGGCGGGTCTGTTCGAAACCGAACGCCAACTGACCCACCTTGCCCAAGCTCCGTCGGATCGACACCCCGTAACTGCGGGTCCCCCGCAGACCCCAACGTCCAAACAGCGGACCGTCCGAGGCCGCCAACGCTTGTCCACTCCAACCGCTGCCGTCTCCCACGGCCGGACGACCAAAGGGCAAACTCGTCAGCAACCGGACATCAAGGGACCAATCCTCCTTCGTCTGCCCCTGGGCCACCGAACCGGCCGCCAAGAGCAGTGCACACAAGAAAGCATGGCGAACAAGGGTCATGACTTCATCCATCCCATGACACCCAACCCCACGGCCAACGCCGTGATCAGCAGCATCGCCCACCTCAATCCACGGTGGGCAATGAACGGTCGGCGGTGGCGCCCATGAAGCAGGTGATTGACCCTCAAAGCCGCCTTGAACTGGTCCCGGTGCACGCCGAACAGCGCGACGGTGTCCCCCTCCTCCTGCCGCTCTCCACGCTCCGCCTCGATGCCTTCTCTCTCGAGGTCACGGGCAAATTCCTTCGCCAGCTCCCGACTCCGGAATTCGAAGACCTGATAGCGGTTGTCCGCCGGGTGGGGGTACCAATTGACCAGGCGCATGCTCACTCCGTCGTCCAGCGGGTCACGTATTCCAAGGGCTTGCGGTGCCCCTTGGTGGGCCATTCGCCCTCCGGGTAGCCCATGTAGAACAGCCCCATCCCCTGCACGCCGTCCTCAAGGCCAAGGGCCGAAACGGCGTCGGGGTGGGCCAGGAATCCCGGCGTAGACCAGAACCCACCGATCCCGTGGGCCGTGCACATCAGATACATGTTCTGCACGCAGGCCGCCAGCGCCGCCTGATCCTCCCACAAGGGGAACCGCCCTTCAGCATCATGGGCCAATCCGAGAGCCACAATCGCATTGCAACGCTCTCCCCGGGCCCGAATCTTCTCCGCCTTGGACTCCATGGCCTTCTCTCCGGAATGGGCACGGTACGCTGAAGACAGCGCCTCCATCAGCCGCTGGGCCGCATCATCCATGAACACATGGAACCGCCACGGCTGGGTGAGGCCGTGGTTCGGCGCCCAGGTTCCGTGCTGAAGTACTTGTTCGACGATTTCGCGGTGGACGCGCCGGCCGGAAAACCGCTCAGGCGAAATGCTCCGGCGGTCGAGGATGAGCGTGCTCGTATCGCTGATGCTGTGCCTCATGTCATTCGTCTTCAGTGCCCAGCGCCTCGTAATCCAGGCGATCAAGCAGATAGACCATCGAAGTCAGCGCTGCGGCGCCCAGCTTCAACTCCCTGGGATGGACGTTCTCGAAGACGTCCCGGTCGCTGTGGTGGTAATCGAAATACCGCTGGCTGTTGGGCCGCAGGCCCACCATGAGCGGACGCTGGCCGGCGGGCTTCTCCTTCTTCAGCGGGCCGATGTCCACTCCGGCTCCTCCCCGACGGAGGTCGCCCATGCCATAGTCGACCAGCGATTCGCGCCAGGCTCGGACCGCTTCGGTCCCCACATCCGTCGCATCGATGGCCCAGCCCCGCGGAGCATCCCCTCCGGCATCGCTCTCGAGTGCCGCCACGTGCCATTCTCCCTTCTCCCGGGCCTTGCGGGCATAGGTCTTACCGCCATTGTTGCCATTCTCCTCATTGATGAAGAGCACGACCCGAATCGTGTGCCGGGGCTGATATCCGAGGGCCACCAGGGTCCGCATGACCTCAATGCTGTGGACGATGCCCGCCCCATCATCGTGCGCGCCCTCTCCTATATCCCAGCTGTCGAGGTGACCGCCCACCACGATGTAGCGGTCGGGATGCTCTGTCCCAGTCCATTCGGCGATGACGTTGGCCTGCGCTTTGTCATCGTGCAGGATGCAGCCCATCTCGAGGCCCACGCGGACATCGTGGCCATCCGACAACAGTCCGGAAATGCGACGGGCATCCACGGTGCTCACCGCCGCAGCAGGCACCCGGTGCACGGCATCGTCGTACCGCATGGCTCCGGTGTGCGGGAACGTATCCAGGGCATGGGTCAAAGACCGCACCAGCGCCGCCACACCTCCATGATCGGCCGCCTCCACCGCCCCGCGTGAGCGTTGGTTGTTGGCCCCACCATACGCTCCGCCGGCACTGATCATCAGCGGATCCATGGGGCGATTGAAGAAGGCAATCGCACCGTCCAATCCCTTCTCGCCAAGGCTGTCGAGCTCCTCGAACTGACGGAACACCCGAACGGGCGCTTCGATCACGCCCTCCGTTCCAATGCTCCCGCCCAAAGCACTGATCTTGAGCGGCTCTGCCTCTCCCCCATCGATGCGCAGCCAAGCCCGCTCGACATCACCGCGCTCCCAATGCGGCACAATCACGGTCTGCATCCGAACCTCCGGGGCTCCCGACTCGCGCAAGGTCTTCGCCCCCCACAGGATGGCAGCATCCGCCTCTGGCGACCCACTCAATCGGGCACCGACCTCCTTGCAGAGGACCCGCAAATCCTCCACACATCCACCCTGACCCAGCACATGGTCGTGAATGCGGGCCACCATCGCACTGTCCTCCGAGGACCAGCGTTGTTCCTGGGCCCCTGCAGTCAGCGCCGTGGACAAGGCCACGGCCATCATCATGAAAAAGGCGAGTGTCTTGTTCATTCCGTTCATGGTCTTATCCCATCCAACTGCCATTGTTGACGTCCACCGCTTGGCCCGTCATGCCCGTCTGGGCCGGAGACATCAACCACGCAACGGCTTCGGCCATCTCCTCCGGACTGCTCATTTTGCCGGTGGGCAACACCGCGCACTGTTGGGCATGGCATTCGGCATAGCTGATGCCCTGTGCATCCGCCATGCGTTGGATGCTTTCCCTTGCCATGTCGGTCTCCACCCATCCGGGACAAATTGCATTGACCAGAATGCCCTCTCCCCCCCACTCTACAGCAAGACTCCGGACCAGTCCGAGTACAGCCGTCTTGGACGTGACGTACGCTGATTGACCGGGCACACCGAAACGCCCGAGCACGCTGGACGTTACCACAGCATGGGTCACTTCCCGCTGGGCCGCCACAAGGTAGGGGCGACATTCCTGCAACGTGACGTACACTCCGGTCACATTGACCCGAAGGATCTCCTCCCAACGGTCTGCCTCCCCTTCCACGTCATAGGCATTCGCCCCACCGATGCCGGCATTGGCAAACACGCCAACCAAGTGAAGCGGACCCGATCCAGGTTCGCCCAGCGCCTCTGCCAGCGCCGCATGCATCGCTCGTCGATTGGACACATCGACCGCCATGACCTTGTGGCCCTCCCCATCCAACAAGGACAGCGTCTCGATCAACGGCTCTCGCCGTCGCCCCACCAGAAGAACCGCATGTCCTTCCCGCGCCAGGCGAACCGCCGACGCCCGTCCAATCCCGGTGCCCGCTCCGGTCACCATCACTGCCGTCATCATGTTGCGAAGATGGGGAAAAGAGAAAGGCCCGACTTGCGTCGGGCCTTTCCAAGAGGTTCGAAACGTTTCCGTTCCGGCGATCCTGTGATCAGCAGTCAGTACCGAAGGCGCCGAGGAAGATCAGGAGGTCGGAGGTCGTCGTCTGTCCGTCGCCGTTGAGGTCGGTCGGGCAGGGGTTGGCGATCTCGAATTCGCAGGAACCATCGTCGTTCGTGGCGGTCTCGTCGAAGTTGGATGCATCCGGGTAGGTGCAACCCATCACGTAATTCGAGAAGTCACACAGAGCGTTGTTCTCGATGTCGACGCTGTCAGCGGAGACGTAGTTCGGAGCGAACGGCAGCGTGCAGCCTTCCGTACAAGCGGTGCCGAGACCCACTAGGTATGTTCCCGTTCCACCTTCGGTGTTGTTGAAGGCAGCGCCGGAAATCGTCCATGAGATCTCACCCGGGAACGTGCCGTCTGTCACGATGAGGGTGTAGCAACCCGGCGTATCCACACAGATCTGGTCGGTGTCGGAATCTCCGCCATTCTCGGTAGAAAGCAGGTCTCCGGAAGCAACTGCGTTGCCAGCGGCATCGTAGAAGGTGTACGTGGCACCGTTCCATCCGTCACCGAAGCTGTCGAACATGTTGAACTCGATGAACGCACCGAAGCAACAGGAACCATCATCCACAGAGGCGAACGGGTTGTAGTTCACAGCGTCGGGGTTCGTGCAACCGAGGCAGCTGTAGTCACAAAGCGTATTGTCGGCGAAGTCGACCGGACCATTGTAGTTACAAGCGGTCTCGTCAGCACAACCAGTCGACGGAGCCGGAGCACAGGTGATGGCCAAGCTGATGTAGTAGCCCGTCGTACTGGACACACAGCTCACGGAACCGTCGGAAGTGAAGCTGACGGTCAGGGAGTCGGTGCCGAGCACAAGGCTCTCATCCGGATCCACATCGCTGTTGTACAGGTTGGCCCCCGTGGCAGCGTCGTCGATGGTGAGCTCGTCCCAGCCCTGCTCGATGAGCGTACCGGTGAGGTCGACGACGATCGTACCGCCGTTCGGGTTCACCAGCGTGAAGCTCCAGCTCTCGTTATTGTCGTAGCAGTACTCCCAAGTCTCCGTGTCACAGCCGAGGCAGCTGATAAAGTCACAGGGGGCGTTCGGGTCGTCCACGTTGGCGTCTGCGTTGTAGTTGCATGCCATGTCATCCATACAGCCATAAACAACCGGCTCACAGGTGACGCTCAAGTCGAACGGCCCACCGAGGGAGCCGCTACCGGCGGCCACGAGGATGGCGTAAGTGCTGGCGTTGTCGTCGGAGATGAACTGGAAGGTCTCCCCGTTATCGCAGGACTCGGACATCGTCTCCGTGTTGTCGCCTTCGTTCCAGCAGAGGAGGCTGGAGCAGATGCCCGTACCACCGAAGATGGTGAAGGACTGCTCAACCGTAGCTCCAGCCGGGAAGTTGAATGGGCTGGCTTCGAGGGTAAAGTCGAAGCTGGAGCCACTTCCGAGCACGTCGCCGGCCACAATCAACTGGTCACCGCTGGCGGTGGTCAGGTTCACGTCGTCGGAACCGGTTCCGGCAATACCGTCACCGAAGCTGTCCGCTACGTTGAGCGTGTAGGAACCAGCCGGGAGGCAGAGGGTTTCCGTGTTCGTTGCATTGGCAAAAGACGGAGCACCGCTGGCGACGACAGAACCACTGCTGTTGGTAATCGTCCAACTCGTCTCTCCAACGAACGTGTCCGTGTTGATGCTCAAATCGAAGCACACCTGCGGGTCGGTGGTACAGCTACCAAGGCAGAGCGGGCTGGCACTTCCATCCGAGGTGATGACCGCGGCAGCGATGCCATCGAGCTCGGTGCCCTCGTTCGTGAAGTACACGGTGTAGTCACCACCGGACAAACCGTAGTAGAAGTCGTTGAACACGGTCGGGAAGAGCTCGCCGGCCGGAATCGTCGCCACGGTGTCACCATTGTACTCGATGACGGCGCTGATGTTCAGGTAATTGTCGGAGTTCAGGCTGTTCACCTCGAGCGTGGCGTCCGGCGCGTCAACCTCCTGGAAGACTTCGAATTCGGTCGCGACGGTGGAGCCGCAGGTGCTGATCGTGATCAGCTGCTCCTGAGCACCGTTGTCAAGCGTATACCACACACCGGTTCCGCTGCCTCCGCAGGCGTTGTCCCCGCCCACGGCGGTCGCACCACCCGTGTTGCCGGACAGCGTCTCGCCGCACGCGATGGCGATGGCGTTGTCGCAACTGTCGTTGGGCTGAGTCACACCGATATAGAGACATCCGCTGTTGACCGTCGCATCCGGGTTGTAGTTGGACGCAGTTGCATCAGTACAGCCCTGGACTTCGGCGGACACCGCGATGCTATAGGAACCGCACTCGTCGGTCTGGGTCGTCCAGATGTAGACGTAGTAATTCAGGTCGCCCGCTGGGTTGGAGACGCCCGCCGTCACGGGGCCTTCCTGCTCGGGAGCAAACCACTGGTTCATTTCTTCTTGGACGGAGCCCATGACCACACCTCCGGAAAGGTCGGACAGGTCCGTGCAATCCTCACCGCTGTAGATGGCGTAACCCACGGCACCCGTTCCCGTAGCATCTACGGTGACGTTGTACAGGTTGTAAGCGGTATCGGTCTCGAGCTGGTACCACACACCGTAGGTCGTAGCGAACGTGCTCAAGGATCCGAGGCCGAAGTCCTCGTCCGGACCGCTGCAACACAGACTTCCATCGTAGGAGCCACCATCCACGAGCGGCAGGGCCACGTCACAGAGATCGTCATTGACCGGGAAGCCGTCGGGGCAAGAAGCACAGGTGGCTTCGATCACAATACCCGTCTGGGTTGTGAAGCTGCTGTAGGTACCCACACGAACGAAGTAATTGTTGCCCTGCTCAGCGTTGATGCTCACAATAGAGTTGAAAGTGCCGGTCGTACCGAAACCACAGCCGGGGACGCCGGAATCATCGTTGGTGGCGATAGCGGTCAGCGTGCCATCCGCATTCTCAATGAAGACGATGACATCCGTATCAGTCACACCGTTGTCCACGTCAGCGGAAGCGCAGGTATTGAAGGTCACTTGGTAGTCTTGGTCCGCGTTGAACTCGTACCAAATGGCTGCGTTGTCGGAGATGGAGTTTCCAAGGACGCTCGTGCCGTTGTACTCGTCGCCATTGGCGTTCTCGAGCGTACCGGTGAGAATCAAGTCACAGGCGATAGCCTGAGCGGTCTCCGGGTTGTCGTTGTCCGGCGGGAACTGGCAGCTTCCGTCGTCCACACTGGCGGAGATATTGTAGTTGTTGGCCTGTGGATCGGTACATCCCGGGAACGCGCAGTCGGTCACATCCGTGCCACCGAAAGCAACAGGGTATGCATTCGCCTGACCGTAGGTGAGCGGGGCGTAGACGTTGCCGAGGTTGTCGGCGATGGCCCAACCCTCCGTTCCAAAGATGGCACCGGTGCTGAAGGTGTAGCAACCGATGTCGAGGCAGTTGATGACCTCCGTGGTCGTCGGACCCGGAGCCATCGTGCCAGTCAGCACAGTGTCACCCGTCTCCTCGTCCACCACGTAGTAGTCGTTGCCGGGGCTCCAGCCCGTGCCGAAGTCATCCTGGAGGGTGAGGTACAGACCGAGCTGGCCGTTGTCACACACAACGCAGGAACCATCGTCGATGGTGGCAGCGGGGTCGTAGTTGATGGCCGCGGTCAGCGTACAACCGCTCACACAGTTGTCAGCACTGGTACCGAAACCGATGTCGTAGACACCGAGTCCACCCGTGTGGATCACGTTGCCGGAGAAGTCCATGATCTCCCAGATCGGCAGACCAGCCGGGGAACCGCCGCCACCGGAGAACTGGAGACAGGCATCGCTCGGGATGCAGAACTCCCAGTAACCGTCGACCACCGTGCCCTCATAATCCGGGGCGTAAAGACCGTCGAAGTAACCCGCGTTAAGGATGGTGTCGCCACCGGCCTCGTAGATGTACGCAGCATTGTTGCCCCAGTATAGGTAGATGTCGTGATTCAGGTGAAGGATGTAGCTCGTGCTGTCACCCGCACCAGAAGCGTCACAGGACGGGGTGAAGCAAGATCCGTCATCTGCCGTGGCATCTTCATCGTAGTTGAAGGCAGTAGCATCCGTGCAACCACAAGCCACACCAGGTCCAGCCACACCAAAGGCGCCGAATCCGTCATTGTTGGTCTGGTCATAAAGGATCTCGCCAGTATTGTAATCGATGATCTGCCACTCCTTCTCTCCTGGGAAGGAACCGCCGGCGAGCTCGAGCACGTAGCACTCCGTTTCGGAGAGACAGAAAAAATCGTAACCCTGAGAACCGGCAGCCACCGTGAACTGGGCATTGTCAAGACTACCGTTAGCCACAGGCGTGCCATCACCGGATGTCAGCGTGTAAGTCGTGCCGTCCCATCCGTCACCAAAAGTGTCGAACATCATAAACTGCACGAGGGTCTCGCCGTCGGGACAGCTTGGGAAAACGCAACTTCCGTCGTCCACCGTGGCATTGCCATCGAAGTTGAGGGCTGTAGCATCGGTACATCCGCAGGTCTCAGCAGTGTCTCCGAAGTAGAAATTCACGGTGCCGCCATCTTGGTCCTGAGCGATGATGTCACCGGTGTACACATTGTACATGGTCCAAGCGATCTCACCGAGGAAGCTTCCGCCACCGGAAGTAACCTCGAAGCAAGCATTGTTCGGAATGCAGAGGGTGTCCTGACCAAGATTCGGGCCGCCAGCCGTACCACCATTTCCAATGATGGAGGCGTCGAGAGAACCGGAAGCGATTACCGCTCCGCCCACGAGAATTTCATAGGTGTTGCCGTTCCAACCGTCACCCCAGGTGTCGGTCATTTCGATGAAGACCATGGTCTCGGAAGAATCCGGACACTGATCGTAAAGACAAGAGCCATCGTCGAGCGTGGCATCCATGTTATAGTTCAGAGCACCAGTATCTGTGCAGCCCGGAACATCGCTGATAAGCGAGAAAGCGAACGTGGACCCGTTTCCGGCCACAGTTCCACCACATTCACCCGTACAGTTAAACGGGGTCGGATCGAGCGACCATGTGGTGCCTCCATCTCCGAAGGTGTCGTTGATCTCCACCGTGTAATCACCAGCGCCAAACGTGGCGATGCTGAAGTCGGAGGAAGAGCCTGCCCCACCGGGCCAGAGGACAGTATTGTCCGAGACGTTAAAAATGGTGTCGCCGTTGAAGGTGACAATACAAGTCGTGACCTCACCCGGCCAAGCGTCGGCAGTAAAGGTGATGGTCTGCGCCTGGAGAGACGCAAAGAGGGCCACTGCGAACGTCGCAAAAGCACCTCGGAGAATGGAAGTTCTCAGGTTCATGATTAAGGTTTTTTCCAATTGCCGGAGCAATATAGCGGAAACGTCGGCGAATCCGGAAGACTTTCAGCCGCAAAATCAGGCTGTCCGAAAGACACGATTCTCAGCGTGACTCATAGAAGACTGATAATCATCGGTCGGAGTCAAAAAAGCCCCGGGAGGTTCTTCCCGGGGCTTATCGACCTCAGCCGGGTCGACCAAAAAACTTTGTCAGCGTCGTCAGACCCTGAGATTCACCTCATTCCGTGCACGGATCACCGAAGCTGATGAGGAATTCGAGAAGGTCGGCGGTCGTCGTGGCACCGTCCTGGTTGAGGTCGGTCGGGCACGGACTCTGCAGGATGAACTCGCAGGAGCCGTCGTCCTGAAGCGCCGCGGAATCATAGTTCTCGGCGATGTCGTAGGTGCAACCACCACACCCCTCGAAGACGCAGTCCTCGAGCACCGTGATGTTGGCCGTCGGGTCATAGTTGCAGGCCACAGGGACCGTACAACCGGCGATACAGTCGGTCTCCCCCACCTCGAAATAAACGGGCGAGCTGGGGGCTCCACCCGACGTGATGCCACTGGAGGCTCCAAGCAGGGTCCATCCGACCTCGACCGGAATCACACCGGCGGAGACCTCAAGGTAGTAGCACCCGTCGGCGAGACAGAAGTTGTCCGTCCCACTTGTGCCCTCGGCCGTGACGGTGAAGCCGATGCTCGGCAAACCGCCTTGGGCGAGCAGGAGCCCGTCCACGGAGTAGAGGCTGTACTGGGCGCCGTTCCAACCGTCACCGAAGTCGTCAGTCATCTGGAGCCGGATGCAGTAGTCGTAGCAGCAGGAGCCATCCTCGATGGTCGCGTCATTGTCGTAGTTGCACGCTTCCGAAGCGGTACAGCCCGCGCAGGTCTCATAATCACAGGACCCGTTGTCGGAGGTGGCCGTCACATCGTAGTTGCAGGCAATCGGATCAATGCAACCGCAGATGACGCCGCCGAGGGAGAAGTTCACGGAGCCGATTGTCCCGGTCGTGATCTCCCCATCCAATCCGGACAGGCTCCAGCTAATCTCCTCGTCGAAATCACCACCGCCCACGGTCAAACTGTAGCAACCCTCCACGAGGCAGAACGTATCGAAGCCCTCATCTCCACCGAGGAAGTTGTCGACGTCGAGGATGTACAGGGCGCTGTCGAGCGTCCCACTCAACAAGGTGTCGCCCGCGGCGTCCGTCAGAACGTAGTCTGCCCCGTTCCATCCGTCACCAAAGCTGTCGTTCATCTCGAGGATCAGCGGAATGCCCTCATCGAAACCGGCCGGACAGGTGCAGCCGAGATAGTCACAGGAACCGTCCTCGATGTTGGCGGCCGGGTCATAGTTGCACGCCACCAAATTGGTGCAGCCCTCCACGGCGGGAGCGCAGTCCAACAGTAGCTCGATTGTGCCATTGTCATCGGTCACGGGATCGCCATCGGCGTCCTCAGCGGACACGTAAGCATAATAATGACGTCCGGGCTCGGAGATAAACTGCACCCAGGCATCATCCTGGTCGAAAAAGCCACAGTTGATGAAGTCGCTCTCCTCGGAGGCGTAGACACCCGACTCGACCGTCATGGCGCACTCGAACAGGGCGGGAATGCCGCCAGCGCAGATGGCATCGCTCACATACAGGTTGAGCTTGGAGTCGATGTTGGAGCCGCACAGGCTGAGGGTGTGCAAATCACCCGTGCCCTCGAAGGTGAACCACACGCCCGGTCCGGGAACGGGATCACAGCCGTTGATCAGGTTGGGAGCTCCGAGGTTGGTGGCGCCACCCGTCGAGCCGACCACCGGCACTCCGCACTCAATCAGGGTGGCCGTGCCGCACGTGTTGTTGTCGGGCACCACATTGAGGTAGTCACAGGTGCCGTCATCCATCGTCGCCGTTGGATCGTAGTTCGGCGCCACGGGGTCCATGCACCCGAGGTACACGCCGTTGGTCACGAACTGATACTGGCCACAGTCCTCCGGGTCCGTCGTGAAGACATAGAAGAGGTAGTCCGTGTTGGGCTGGAGGACAGTGAACTGGCTGATCTCTCCGGCACACTGCTCGGAAACCAGGCAACCGACCTGGGCCTCGAGGTCGCCGCATTCGCCCACGTCGAAGATGGCGAGGCCGATGTTGGCGGCAGTCAGGTTCAACAGGTCGAAGAAGAAGGTCTCGTAGTCACCGCTGTTGAACTGGAACCAAGAACCGTAGCTCGTCTGGAATCCAGCGAGGAAGCTCACGTCCACGTTGTCGGGGCTCGTGCAACAGACCGAACCGATGTGCGGCACGCCATTCTGCAGCTCGAGGGCGGCGGAACAGTCGTCATTGATCGGCGCCCCGCTCGTGCAATCCACACACTCGACGGAGAGCAGGAACTCATCCCCGCTCGTGTACTGGCTGAAGCGCGTAACGTGGATGTAGTAATCCTCTCCCTGCTCCACATTGAAGGCGACCTCACTCATGAAGCCCTCCGGACAGCCGTCGTCGTTTCCACCGAGGCACTCGAGGTTGTCGAGGTCACCATCCACAGCCTTGAACACGAAGACCTGCGAGTCGAAGAGCGGGTTGCCGGCCGGGTTGAAGGCGTCCGTACCACAGGTGCTCACCACCATCTGCTGATCAGCCTGAGCGTTGAAGACGTACCACACGCCGGCCGCATTGATGTCCTGACCCGAACAGGTCGTGCCCACGAGATCCTCCCCGTCGACCGCATAAGTCAACGTTCCGGCAACCTGCGCGCCACACTGAACGGCTTGGGCACTGTAGGCGTAGTTGTTGGCCGGCGGGCATTCACAGGAACCATCGTCGTCCGTGGCGCTGGGGTTGTAGTTGAGGCAGAAGGGGTCCGTGCAACCGAGGAAGGTGCAGGAACCGGTCTCCCCGAAGTCGATGCCGTAGCTGCTCACCTCATCGGTGCCGGTGCCATAAAAGTTGCCGGCCACATCCTCGAGGTACCATCCGATGTCGTCGGAGTCATCTCCGGGCGTGATGTCGAAGAGGTAGCATCCAGGAGCGAGGCAGACCAGGTCCGTTCCCGTCGTGAGGTTGTCCCCCTGGTCGGCCTGATCGAGGTCGCCTGTGGCGGCGATGTCGCCGTCGAGCTCGGAGATGTAGTAGACCGCGCCGTTCCATCCGTCTCCGAAGGCATCCGTCATCCGGACCTCGAGAATGAGCTCACCGGCGGCGCAGTAGATACACGTCC
Organism: Bacteroidota bacterium; assembly: GCA_036159995.1. GTDB lineage: Bacteria > Bacteroidota > Bacteroidia > Flavobacteriales_D > Sanyastnellaceae > UBA8752. Next base: position 23,239 of record JAYYEI010000043.1, on the reverse strand, counting down.
CGTCATCGATGGAAGCGGTGGGCGTGAAGTTGGTGGCGTTGAAGTCCGTACAGCCGTAGCAGGAGAAGTTGCAGAAGCCACTGTCGAAGACGGCGTTGGGGCTGAAGTTGCAGGCCGTCGGATCCGTGCAGCCCACCGGGCAGTCCACGTCGCCGAGGGTGATGCGATCCGCACCGCTGATTTGCTGGTCTCCGAATTCGGCCTCGTCGAGGGAACCGGTGTACACCACGGTTCCATCGTAGGTGGAGAAGGTGTAGATGCCATTGTTCCAGCCATCCTGGAAGCTGTCGAACATCTCGAAGTTGTAACAGCCCTCCGGGAGGCAGACCGCATGGGTGCCGGCTCCACCGAAGTCGACCACCGTGTTGGTCTCCATGTTGCGGATGTTCCAGCTGATCTCGCCGTCCCAGCTTCCACCGCCGACTTCGAGGAAGAAGAAGTACTCTTCGTAGCAGCAGGTGCCGTCGTCATAGATGGCCCCTGCATCATAGTTGACCGCCCCGCTCTCGGTGCATCCGTAGCAGGCGTAGTCGCAGTCCCCATTGGAGATGGTCGCCGTCTGATCGTAGTTGCAGGCCGTCGGGTCCGTACAGCCCTGACAGCTGATGTATTCGCAGCTGCCATCGTTGAAGTTGGCAGACGGATCATAGTTGCATGCCCCCTCAATCGTGCAGCCCTCATTGAGACAGGCCGGATCGCCCACGAAGAAGAATTCTTCGATGGTGCCGCCCGCGACCCCAGGCCCTCCCTCGAGGATGACCTGGCCATCCCGGATGATTTCCCAGGACGCCTCGACAGCGAGGTTGTCGAAGTCCAGCTGGAGCACATAACAATCGTCCACCAGACAGAGATCGAGGTCAATGGACGCCCCGTCAGTGAATTCGATGCTGCCCATTTCCATGCCGGACAGGTTGCCAACCGTGGCCGAACCGATGTTGCCCTGTCCGTCCACCCAGCCATTGGCGAAGGCGTCATACAAGCGAACCGTGACGCAGGAGTTGTAACAGCAAGAACCGTCGTTGAAGCCGGCCTCCGGGTCGTAGTTGCAGGCCGTCTCGTCCATGCACCCGGGAATGCCATCCAGTTCGGTCAGGGAAAAGTTGAAGGCAGCGGCCGGCCCAGCAGTCAATTCGCCCTCGCACGTGCCGCCACAGATGAACGGAAGGTTGGTCGTGTTGACCTCGAAACTGATGCCTCCATCAGCGCCCGCATCGAGCAGAATGATGGTGTACGTGTCTTCCCCGTAGTCAGACAGGTCGATGACGTAGCTCTGGTTGAATCCGTTGGTGCTCCACAACCCCCCTTCACTGATGTTCACGATTTGACCTTGTGTCAGGCTCGTCACGGCCACACCATATTGGGTGGCATAGAAGTCAGGATACAGCGTAATGGACTGCGACTGTGCCTGCAGGGCGAAGGCGAAGGCGACAAGCAGAATCCCCCACGAACGCAGGAGACGACAAGGAAAGCGGAGCTTCATAGTTCAGCGTTTGCTAATTCGGTCGTGACCGGGCGGCGGCATTGGTCGCCACTTTACACCCTTTGGTCACCCCGAAAGATACGGCGAAAACCGCCCCAACCCAAATTCTGCCCAAGGTTCTAATGAAAGACGAAGCGTAAGATTCTGTAGACCAAAGGCCAAAAAGTCCGTTCGATTTTGCCTCCGACCCTCCTAAAATCCCCTCAAGACCACATCTCGGCGTGCCAGCTTTTGTCGAAAGCACTCACCAACACCCCCTTCTCGGAGCGGGCGTCCCCTACCGTCTGTGCGAGGGGATCGACGACCTCGGTCGCCCCATGGACCACCCCCGCCTTGCGCAAAGCCCAGAACTCTGCGGTGCGTGTGGCTTGCCACGCTTTCTCCCCCGGCTGGCGCCACAGTACCTGGTGCCGGTCAAACCAATCCACGCCCAGCGCCTCGCCCTGCGTCCGCACGAAGCCCACCAACTTGTCGATGCTGCACCCGGTCGCCCCGGCCCGCTGCTCATCCAGCCCGACCACCAGCACCCGGTCATACAGGATGGCCCCGGCGGCCGTCAAGGCCGCTCCATGGGCCGCCCATCCGTCGAGAAATCCCGCAAGCGCCTCGAGCACTGCCTCCTGTTCCCCCGCGGTCAGATCGCGGTCCGCGGTGTGCACCCACAGCCGGGCATGGCCCGGCAAATCGTGAAACGTCATGACGTGAAATTAGCGTTGTCCGGCCAGCGCCCGCTCCCGCAACCACGGCAACAGCACCAGCATCAGCGACGGCATCGGCGACTGCAGGAAGCCCAACACTTCCCGGGCCACATTGTACCCCGCCTCTTCGGCTCCAGCCTGTCCGTCCACAAACCAGAAGCCGGCGGTCAGCAATCCAGCCGACACGTAGATGAGCAGCAGTTCCTTCCAGCGGTCCGCCACCCCGGCCGCCCTCAGGAACAAGGCATCCAAAGAGAAGAAGCACAACACGATGGCCGCCATCAGTACCCACTTGGCCCGCGTCATTTCCTCCCGGCCCCAGCCGTGAAACACCTCATAGGTGTCCCGGGTGTAGGCATAGTTGGTCCGGCACAATGGCGCATAGCCATCCCACCAGCCCTTGCGCTTCTCAATCATGCAAGCGCGGTCCCATTCGCATTCCTCATGCCCATAGTCGTAGAAGTCCGAATACCGGTCCCCCACGGACATGTAATGGTTGAGCTTCACCTTGGTGTCCTCCTGGACATAGCCGAACCCGATCATCGCCGCGAGCACGAGCGCCCACCACGGCCGCTTCCACGGCAACAATGGCCTCCGCCCTTCAGATCCGCCAACTCCTCCTCCACTCATGCCGCTGCGCTTTGAGCCCCCCCTTCCCGAGTCGTCTGGCTGAAACGCGTCGCCCACAAGTACCATAGCCAGAAGATGAAGCCATACACCAACACCGTCCACGTGTAGTCGTGGTTGAATTTGAGCGACTGCGGACGGTTGAACTGGATGATGACCAGGCTCACCACCCGCAACAGGTTGGCGAGGTGGATCAGCACGATGCCGACCGGAATGAACCACAGCTTGCGCCGCGGCGGTCCGGGAAAAGCCAGGATGAACACGGTGAAGAGGGCAAACAACACGAGCCCATCACACGGCGCCCCAATCTGAAGGAGCCCCACACTGTCGGCGATGCCAATCTGCCACCGCAAATCGGACGTGCTGACCTCATAAAGCGCATAACCAAGGCCACGCAATACCCACTCCGACGACAGCACCATCGAATGAATCAGGTACTCATCGAGGAGCGTCTGGTCCTTTAGGAAATACTGATAGGCCACATACCACGCGAGGTATCCCACGAAGCCCAGTCCCAGAAATCGAATGAGATCGCGGTCCACCACTCAGACGCTCAACCGCGCTCCAACTCGAGCTCCTCCTTCCGGCGCCGGATGCCAATCACCCCAATGCTAAGCCCCCCAGCAATCAGGAATCCCAACCCCCCATCAATCGGAATGCATCCACCGGGGCCGTAGGTCGTCTGGGACTCATCTGTCACAACGCCCTCTGTGTTGTTCTCAAAAAAAGTAGAGCAGTGTAGTGTTGTACCTATGCCACAAACACCGAGTCCGCCCTCCTCGCATTGAGTTGGGTCTGTGTAGAATGGGTTGCTCTGACAGCTCACGATGTCAGCGCAGAATGTACACGTACAATCCTGACAACAATCTTGGGCCATGAACGTCGTCGAAAATGACAGGACTAAGGCCATCATCGCTGCCCGCAAAACACGCTTCATGAACATCCTTGAAAGTTAAGTCTTGCGATTCGCTTTCAAGGGGAGGAAAGGGCTTGGGTACTTTTACCCCATGCCGTCGAATCAAGTGGGGCCCACGAACAACAGTCTGAAACAACTCAGGTTGGTGCTGAAAGTAGCGGCCAAGAATTGGCTTCTTCTGCTGTTGCTGCCCGGTATGGCTTATGGGTATGGGCGGTTCGTGACCCACCAGCAACTCGATCAGCATGGAGCTCAGGCGGAACTGTTGCTCGAAGAGAAAGACGAATACGACAAGGCACGCGAGGTGGTAGAGGGCGTCATCAGCCGGCGCTTCCAGCGTCAAGGGCCGGACATCGCCAACCAGGTCCGCATCCTCAAGAGCCGTGATCTCGTCGCCCGAGCAGTCGGCGACCTCGACCACAACATCACGCACTTCATTGTCGGCCGGGTGCGCGCCTTGCCGGTGGGCGGGCTCAGTGGTGTCGAAGTCGAAGCCTGGCCAGAGCATTTCAGCAACAACGCTCTCGGGGTGGACTTCGATTTGGAAGTCCTGGATTCAGAGCGCTACCGCCTCAGAACTGAGCTGCGCAACGGACAGACATACAATGGCGAGCATCAGTTCTACGACGTGGTGCAAACCGGGGACTTCAAGCTGTCCATCCGCCGGGCGGGTGATGGACGCGGTTCGATTGAACAGGCCATCGCACAAGGCCAGCGTTTCCAGGTGCGAAACGACGAGGACATCATCCGCCAATATCGAAACAGACTCAGCGTCAATGGGGTGGGCCAAACCAGCATCCTGAAGCTGCAGATCAACGACATCCGTCCGGAACGCGCCATCGAATTCCTTGACGCACTGTCCAACCGGTACATCGAGTATTCCACGGCAGCGCGAAAGGAGGTCAATCGCAAGACGGATGAGTTCATCGAAACCCAGCTCATCCAAATCGAAGCCAACATTGACAGCCTGCAGGGCATCATCGACGAACAGCGTGAGAAAGCCGGAAATCTGGACCTGACCCGCAACGAACAGGCCTACTTCCAGGAACTGGTTCAACTCGAGTCCCAACAAGAGGAACTCAAACTCAACCTACGCAGTCTTGGCGCCCTGGAGAACTACCTCAGACGCGGGGTGGAGAACACGAGCATTCCACCATCGGCCTTCCTCTCCTCCGACCCCGTGGCGGCCGACAAGGTGGGTGAACTATACGATCTTCAGCTTCAGCGAACCCAAATGCTCCTCGACGTGACGCCGAGCAGCTTCCAAATCAAGCGGCTCGACTCGCTCATCTCCACAACGCGCTTCAGTCTCTTCGACTACATCGGGTCGGCGCGTCGGGCCCTGGAGGAAGAAGATGAAGATCTAGACGGAAGGGTGGCGACCCTGGAAGCCAAACTCTTCCGTCTGCCCAAGAGTGAGCGGGAAATCCTGGCCATCGAGCGGCGCCTGACCATCAACGACAGGTTTTACGGCTACCTGCTCGAACAGCGGGCGACCAACCTTATCGCCCGGGCCGCCATCACCTCCAATGCGAGCATTATCGAAGCAGCACGGAGCATCGGCATCACCGGCCCCAACAAGGCGAAGACCATTCGGGACTACACCCTATTCGCCCTCGTCGTGGCCATAGGATTGTCCGTCCTCCGCCTGCTGCTGTTCGAAAGGATCGAAAGCGTCAACGAACTGCGAGAAGCCACGAAACTTCCGGTCAGCGGGGGCGTCCCCGCATACAAGGACATCACGAAGGAAGAATATGTATTGGTGGGGAGCAAAAGCCCGCGCCATCCGACCACCGAGGCCTTCAGGGGGTTGAGGACCAACCTGCAATACCTGCTCAACAAAGAAGGACAGAACACCATTCTCGTTTCCAGCATGCACCCCGGGGAGGGCAAAACCTTCACGGCCACCAACATGGCGGCCCTGCTCGCCCAAGCGGGGAAGAAGACCCTACTCATCGACTATGACCTCCACAAACCAAGGGTCCACAGGGCATTAAACGTGGACCGGGGAACCGGACTCAGTGGATACCTGATTGGTCAGGTCCCATGGGAACAAGCCGTTCAACCAACCGACATTTCCGGTCTGGACGTTGTCACCTCCGGGCCCGTACCTCCGAATGCCTCCGAGCTGGTCCTCAACGACCGGACAGACCAGCTCATCGCCGAAGCTCGCAAGGTGTATGACTTCGTGGTCATCGACACGCCCCCCATCCTGCTAATCACCGACGCCCTCGTCCTCATGAAGCATGTAGATCGAGCCTTGCTCGTGGCCAACGTCAAGAGGGCCAATGCCCGCGGTATGCGGCAACTGGAAAATCTCCTCGAGCAAAACAGCCTTGTCCACGTGAGCATGGTGCTCAACGGCATCGTGCCCACACGGTGGCGGTATTTCGCCTCCAAGTACGCATACCGCTACTTCTACAGTTACGGCTATGGGTACGGCGGGTACGGAAGCTACACGGGCTACGGAGGGTACGGCTACGGAGACCAGCGCTACAGCGACGAAGACGAAGACTGATCCGGCATGTGCGGCATCACGGGCATCCACGGCAATGCGGACGGAGCGGCGTGGGCCGCCACGCACCGAATGACGGCCGCCCTAGCCCACCGCGGACCCGATGCCGAAGGGCATTGGACCGATGACCGCTCCATCGTCCTCGGCCACCGGCGCCTAAGCATCCTCGACACCTCCGACACGGCCAACCAGCCCATGACCAGCTGGTGCGGGCGGTATGTCTTGACATTCAACGGCGAAGTCTACAACTATACCGAACTCAGAGAGGAACTGGATTACCCGTTTATGACGACAGGCGATACCGAGGTCGTCCTCGCCGCCCTGCGCGAATGGGGCGTGTCCGCATTGGACCGGCTCAACGGCATGTTCGCGTTGGCCCTGTGGGACTGCCAAGAGGAACGGCTGCTGCTCGCCCGGGACCGCATGGGCATCAAGCCGCTCTACCTGTGCACGTCCGATAAGCGACTTCTGTGGGCCAGCGAAATCCGGGCACTGCTGGCCTCCGGTCAAGTGAAGCGCCAGCTGAACCGGAGGGCCGTCATCGATTACCTGCGCTACCAAACGGTTCATGGGCCGGACACCCTCATCGAGGGGGTGGAGATGCTGCCCGCAGGCCACCTCATCTGGGCCGATGACAACGAAGTCCGGACGGAGGTCTGGTGGAATCCGGCCGCCGCTGCGACAGCCGCCGTCCAAGACGAACAGCCGTGGACATACAGGAGTGGACCCGCGGCCACCGAGGTCCGGGACCTGCTCATGGACAGTGTGAGACTTCGGATGCGGTCCGACGTGCCCTTCGGCGCCTTTCTCTCTGGTGGCATCGACTCGAGCTCCGTGGTGGCCCTCATGTCGGAGGTGGGCGAACGGAAAGTGGCCACCTTCAACGTCGCTTTCCACGAGGACGAATTCGACGAAAGCCGGTTTGCCCGGATGATCGCGGGACGGTACGACACGGACCACCACGAAATCCGGCTCTCAGCGGACGACTTTCTCGAATCCGTGCCCGATGCGCTGGCCGCGACCGACCACCCAAGCGGCGATGGCCCCAACACCTACGTGGTCTCCCAGGCGACGAAAAAAGCCGGCTTGACGGTGGCGCTCAGTGGACTGGGCGGAGATGAGCTGTTTGCCGGCTACCCCGTCTTCCGGCGCACCCAAGACCTCCTCGACAAACGGTGGGCCATGGCCTGGCCACGCGGCCTCCGGAAGCTCGCTGGTGCTGCCTACCGCGCAGCTCGGCCCGGTGTGGCAGCAGACAAATTCGCCACCCTCCTCGCCGGCGACCGGCTGGACCCGACCTCCACCTACCCCATCAGCCGGCGCGTCCTGTTGGAGCCGGACATCCGAAAGGCGACCCCATTGCCCCCCACTCCCGACAGCGTCGCCACCTGGTGCCGGCAGGTACTCGACCAAGTCCCGGCCCGCGACCTGCCAGTGCTGAGCCGCATCAGCCTGGCGGAAATGCACACCTACATGCAGCACGTGCTCCTGCGGGACACCGACCAGATGTCGATGGCCCATGCCCTCGAGGTGCGTGTGCCCTTCCTCGACCACCGGCTCGTGGAGACGGCGCTGGCCATCGGCGATCCGGTCAAATTCCCGCACACCCCGAAAGCGCTGTTGACCGCCGCCCTCGGAGACCGCCTCCCGCGGGAAATCATCGACCGTCCGAAGATGGGATTCACCCTCCCCTGGGAAATCTGGATGAACGGGCCGCTGGAAGCGACCTGCCAGGCCGGGCTCGACGCTCTCGTCCAGCGCGACCTGCTCCACGCGGACGCCGCGAAGTCGCTGTGGGACGGATTCCTCAGCGGACGCACCACGTGGTCCCGCGTATGGACCTTGGTCGCTCTGGGACAATGGATTGATCGACATGGCCTCTCCTGACCCCCGCCCCGTGGTGCTCGTCGCCATCGATTGGTACCTGCCCGCCTATCGGGCCGGTGGCCCCATCCGGAGCGTGGCCAACCTCGTGGCCGCCCTCGGTGATGACCTCGACTTCCGCATCGTGTGTGGCGACCGCGACCTCAGTGCAGCGGACCCGCTGCCGGTAGAAATGGACCAATGGCAACCGCGCGACAAGGCCTCCATCCTCTACCTCCCCCGGGCACAGTGGACGGCCAGCCGCTGGTCTGCGCTCCTCCGAGAAGTCCAGCCGGACCGCCTCTACCTGAACAGCCTCTACAGCGGTCCTTTCAGCCGGCTTCCCTGGCGGGTAGCCCGCGACATGGACGTTCCCACCACGCTGGCACCCAGGGGCATGCTCGGGGCCGGGGCCCTCTCCGTCAAGCCATGGCGCAAGCGGGCTTGGCTGTGGATGCAGAAACTGACCGGCGCCTACCGCGACATCCGGTGGCACGCCAGCACGGAGCAAGAGGCCGACGAAATTCGGGCGTGGTTCCCCGACGCGACGGTGGATGTGGCCCTCAACCTACCGGTCCCCTTCAATCCCGCCCCCCTCACCCGAGAACCCGGAACCCTGCGCATCCTGAGCGTCGGGCGCATCCACCCCATCAAGAACTACCGCTTCGGGCTGGAGGTCGCGGAATCGCTGGTGCAGGACGGCGTGACCGTCCAGTACCGCATCGTCGGCCCCATCGAAGAAGCCCAAGAAGCTGAGCGCCTCAAGGCGCAGGCCGCGGCCGTTCAGCTGGAGCTCGTCGGGGGTGTACCCCCCACGGAGACACGCGACCATTTCGCCTGGGCCGACCTCGTGCTGGTGCCCAGCTTCAACGAGAACTTCGGCCACGCCGTCGCCGAGGCCGTGGCCACCGGACGTCCCGCCTTGGTGAGCGACCAGACTGCTTGGTCTGCACTCGATCCGGGGCCCAGCGTACGCTGCCTTCCTCTGGACCTAGGGAGATGGACCCACGCCGCCGGTGACTTACTCGCCATGCCCGTGGATGACCTGTTGAGGACTTCGGAGGACACCCACCACCGCTGCCTGCTGACTCAGGGCCATCTTACAGACCAACGCGCCCTGTTCGAGCCATGACCGTCTCCGTCGTCACCGTGACCTACAACGCCGCCGACACGGTGGCCGACGCGGTGCAGAGCGTAATCAGGCAGAAGGGCGACTTCCGACTCGACTACCACATCGTGGACGGCGGTTCCAACGATGGCACCCTCGAGCAGATTGAGCCCTTCCAAGACCGCATTACCGAGATCACGACCGGGCCCGACGACGGTCTTTACGACGCGATGAACCGCGGCGTGGCGAGGGCCAAGGGCGACATCGTCGGCATCCTCAATGCCGATGATCGCTACGCGGATGAACGGGTCATCGCCGATGTGCTCGGCGCTTTCGAGGCGACCGATGCAGACGGCATCTACGCCGACCTCGATTACGTGGATGCCCAAGATGGCGAGACCGTCACGCGCCGCTGGACGTCAGGACAGCCCGGCGACTTCCGCAAGGGATGGATGCCGCCCCACCCGACCCTGTTCGTGCGGCGCGAAGTCTATGAGCAGCATGGCCTGTTCAACCTCAGCCTGCGAAGCGCGGCGGACTATGAACTGATGCTCCGCTTCTTCCACTTCCGCGGGGCGGAGCTCGCCTACCTCCCGCGGGTCACCGTCAAGATGCGGGCTGGGGGACAGTCCAATGCCTCGCTCGCCAATCGGCTCAAGGCCAACGCCGAGGATGCCGAAGCCTGGCGCCTCAACGGCGCACGCCCTCCTGCCCTGCTCCGACTCCGAAAGCCGCTCAGGAAATTGGGACAGTTCACCGGCCGTTGACCGGCGCGGACAATCAGCGGATGCTGTAGTTGGGAGCCTCGCGCGAGATCATCACGTCGTGCGGGTGGCTCTCCTTGACACCGGCGGAAGTGATGCGGACAAACTTGGCGCCATGCAGGGCGGGAATGTCCTTGGCCCCCACATAGCCCATGCCTGCCCGCAGGCCGCCAATCACCTGGTACATGACCTCCTGGACCGTGCCCTTGTAGGGGACCCGGCCGGAAATGCCCTCGGGAACGAGCTTCTTGAGGTCGTCCTCGGCGTCCTGGAAGTAGCGGTCCTTGGAGCCTTTCTGCATGGCCTCGAGGCTGCCCATTCCGCGGTAGCTCTTGAAGCGGCGACCCTCGTAGATGATGGTCTCGCCCGGGCTCTCCTCGGTGCCGGCCAGCATGCTACCGACCATGACCGAATGGCCACCACCGGCCAGCGCCTTGGCGATGTCGCCCGTGTAGCGGATGCCACCGTCGGCAATCAGCGGGACATCGGTGCCGGCCAGCGCCTCGGCGACGGCCATGACCGCACCGAGCTGCGGGACGCCCACCCCGGCGATGACGCGGGTGGTGCAGATGGACCCTGGCCCGATGCCCACCTTAACGCCGTCAGCACCCGCCTCGACCAGCGCCTTGGCGGCCTCGCCCGTGGCGATGTTGCCACAGACGATGTCGGTGTCCGGGTACGCCTTCTTGACGTGACCCAGCATCTCGATGACCCCACGGCTGTGGCCGTGCGCCGTGTCGATGATGAGCGCGTCCACACCGGCGTTGACCAGCGCCTCGACGCGCTCCATGGTGTCCCCGGTGACGCCCACGGCGGCGGCGCAGCGCAGGCGGCCGAATTGGTCCTTGCAGGCGTTGGGGTACTCCTCGAGCTTGATGATGTCGCGGTAGGTGATCAGGCCCACGAGCTTGCCCTTGGCGTCGACCACAGGCAGCTTCTCGATCTTCTTGTCGCGGAGGATTTCCTCGGCGCGCTTCAGGTCCGTCCCATTGGGTGTGGTGACGAGCCCCTCGGCGGTCATGACCTCGGCGATCGGGCGCTTCATGTCGTCCTCGAACCGCAGATCGCGGTTGGTCACGATGCCTTTGAGGAAGCCCCCGTCGTCCACCACGGGGATGCCTCCGATGCGGTGCTCCGCCATGATGTGGTGGGCGTCGCCGACGAGCGCGTCGACCGGCAGGGTGATCGGATCTTGAATCATCCCGCTCTCGCTCCGCTTCACCTTCCGGACCTGCGCGGCCTGAGCCGTGATGGTCATGTTCTTGTGGATGACCGCAATGCCGCCTTGGCGGGCCATTGCGATGGCCATGTTGGCCTCGCTCACTGTGTCCATGGCGGCCGCGACGACCGGCACATTCAGGACGATGTTGCGGGAAAATCGGCTGCGAAGATCCGTGTCGCGGGGCAACACTTCACTGTAGGCCGGGACGAGCAGGACGTCGTCATAGGTGAGTCCTTCTCCGATGAACTTGGGGTTGAGATGGGGGGCGTCGGCGGGCATGGGGGTGAATCGGGTGCGGTCCGGATATTCCGGCAAAAGTAGCCCACAACTCGCTGGGTTCAAGCCCCTTTCGGGCACCGGTTTTTCACGGTCTGCGCACCACCTGCACATGGCCCATCCGGGCCACCACCCGACCGGCGCCATCCTGGATGCGGAGGGTGTATGGGTAGAATGCCTCGGGCAAAAGCGCACCGTCCTTGGTCCCGTCCCACGCTGCGTCCGGGTCATCCGTGGTCCAGATCAGGTCGCCCCACCGGGAGAAGACATCGACACGGTATTCGGTGACGTCCGCAAAGACCACCGACGGCTTCCACGTGTTGTTGAACCCATTGTGCACGAGGGCATTGGGGATCCACACCACCGGCGGCAGGGTCAAGCAAACCTCGTTGGAGATGGAGGCCCACCCGCTGTCCGTCTGCTCGGCCCGAACGCGGTAGCAGAACTCCCCGGGTGTGTCATACTGGTCCTCCAGCTCGTCGTCGTGGGAGAAGTCGAACGCCCCGAAATCCTCGATTTCGTCAAGCGCTCCGCCGAATTGAATCCCGCGCATCAGCACCTGCCGGTCCCTCGGCACGTCCCACCCTTCGAAGGGGGTCCAGGACAAGGCATTGGCGAGGCGGTCCTCGAGCACCGTCCCCGTCAAATAGACCGTCTCAGCAATGGACGTCCCCAACACGGAATCGGCACACGCGTTGACCACCTTGAGGTAGTATTTGTATTGGCCCAACCCTCCCTCGATGGTGCTGTCCAGCATCTGGATCGGACCGCCTGTCGACCAGCGGCTCGTGACGTATTCGTAGTCGTCGTCATACGGCTCATTGCGCCAGAGTTCATACACATGAGGCTCGCTTGATGACGCGTCGACCTCGGCGCGCAGCACGGCCACCGAATCGGTCACGATGCTCACCTCATTCCAGCGAATCCACTCTGGTCCTCCGGGGTACGTGAAGAGGTTCTCGGCCACATTGGACGACTGCGTCCACGGGCCCTGTGCGGCGTGAGCGATCACGCGGTACCGGTACAGGCTGCCGATGGTGGCCCCCACGTGCTCGTAGATGGTCAAGGTGCCCGGCACCACATCGAGCAACTGCGGCCCACTCTGCACGCCGTCCTGGGTCAATTCACTAATCCAGATCTCGTACCGGTCCACCCCACCAGGCCAGTGCACCACAGGCGACCACTGCAGGTCCGCCCGGTCCGTGCACTGTGTCCAATCCACGTCGAGATAGGTCGACGGAGCACAGGCCGGGTTGGCCGCCCCGGGGTCGGGCACCCCGCCGACATAGCAACTGTCGAAGGCGGCTACGTTGTAGTACTCGATGGTGTTGGCCACGTTGCTGAACGGGTTGGTCCAACTCAGCTGGGTGGGGTCCTCGATGGTGGTCAGGATCGTCTCGATGGATCCCGAGCAGATGTAGACGATGTAGCCTGCCACATCCGGCTCTGGGCTGGGCTCCCAGCTGATCTCGGCGAGCCCGCTCAGCGAATCGACGTCAATGGCCACAATCTGGGGCGGACTTGGGTCGACCTCATCGGCCACGGCGACCGAGGCCTCGTTGGACCGGTGCACGCAGCCGGGGATGCCAAACGGGCCGTCCTCCGTCAGGGTGACGCGGTAGGTCACGAAACCGGAGCACTGCGTCACCGGAAAGGACGTGTTTGAATTGCCAATGAGCCACGGTGCGGAGGCAATGACCGTCCACGATCCGTCGGGCAAGAGCTGTTCCACGGCGTAGGTCCCGCTGAAACCGGGTGGCGGGCTGAAATGGAAAGGGCTGTTCCAGGCGAGGTCCACCGTTCCGGGCACCACCCCGGCCTCGAGCTCCAGGAAGATGCTGCAGACCGTGTCCGACGGACCGGCCATGGTGCTGCCCCCTCCATCGAGCGCATAGATCGTGAAGCAGAATTCCTGGGTCGTGGTGAGCAGGGGCCAATTGACCCCGGTGGGGTATGTCGCGAGGTCGTAATCCGTAGCAGGAAGCGGCGTGTAGTCCGGCGGCGGCAGGAGCGGCACCACGCTGTAGGCAGCGGCACCCTGTGTGTCGGGCGCCCAACCGAGGTCGACCGAACCATCGTTCAGGACCTGGATGCATTCCCAGTCCTGGGCGGGCACGACGCTGGCGAGCGCGAGCATCGGCACGAGCAGGAACGCGGGACGGATGGAGGGCCAACAGGACATCATCGCGGGCGCAAGTTGTACGCCAACAGGGAGGGAACGGTTGCCTTTGCCGATTGTTTTCCGGACGTCACCCGGGATTGTGCGCGAGGGCGTCCCAGTGGAATCCGGGCGCCATGTCCGCGGTCCCGAAGGCCCGATAGCGGTCCACGATGCGCTCCACCAGCTCTCCGGCACCGGGCAAATCGTCCAGCAAAGCGCTGACCTGGCCGATCTCGAGCTCCCCCTCGAGCAAATCGCCCTCCCGCATGCCGCGTTTGGCGCGGCCCCGGCCGAGCAGAGCCCGAAGCGCCTCCACGTCGGCGCCAGCCTCCTCGGCCCGGGCCACCTGATCGAAGAAGCTGCCCTCCGGCCCACGCAAGAGCCGGACCGGCGTCACGTCCTTCAGCATGAGCCGGGTTTCCCCTGCACCCGCTTCGGCGATGCGCTTCTTGAAGGCCTGGTGGGCGGGGTTTTCCTGGGTCATCACGAATCGACTGCCCATCTGAACCCCCGAAGCGCCGAGCGCCAAGGCCGAAAGCAACGTTCGGGCATCGTGCAGCCCCCCCGCCGCGATAACGGGAATCCCGACCGCATCGACCACCTCGGGAACGAGGCACATCGTGGTGGTTTCCTCGCGGCCATTGTGTCCACCGGCCTCGAAGCCCTCGGCCACGACCGCGTCCACCCCGGCCGCTTCGGCCTTCCTGGCGAAGGCCGCACTGGACACCACATGGATCACCGTGCACCCGGCGGCCTTGAGGTGGTCCGTCCACTTGCGCGGGGAGCCTGCACTGGTGAAGACCACCGGCACGCGCTCCCGGGCGATGGTCTCCATGTGCTCCTCGACGGCCGGATATAGCAGAGGGACATTGACGGAAAACGGGCCGTCCCACACCGCCTTGACCCGGGCAATCTCCGCCTGCAACTCGTCGGGATACATCGAGCCGGCGCCCAACGTACCCAAGCCTCCGGCGCGCCCCACGGCCACGACGAGCTCCGCCCCGGTGCACCAGACCATGCCAGCCTGAATGATGGGGTGCCGGGTGCCGAGGAGGTCGCAGAGAAACTGCGGATGATGATGCGCACTGGACATGGAAACAATCTCAAGATTCAGGCAACCCCCAACGTCTCAATCCCGTAACACAAGATTAAATATATCTTGGTCTTAACATGAATCAGATGGAAAACCTTACGTCGCCTCTCCGATTCAAGGTCCGATTTGCTAGGCGATGGAGACCCCTGATTCTTGTGCATATCCATTCAATGGCCATGCTGACCTTCCTCTTTGGAATGCCTGATTCACCGGCAAGTGCACAAGGCAACTGGGACATCGGTCTTTCCGCAGGCATCTCAAATTACATCGGTGATATTGGTGATGGAACCGGACCAGGCAGAGCCTTCATCTGGGATCTTCAGGAACTGAAAAGTCGGCCCGCTCTCGGAGTCTTTGTTCGTCGCAAACTTGACCAATCTGGATTGTGGCACATCCGCAGCGACTTCAACAAGATTCACATTGCAGGCAGCGATAAGAATACCCAATATGCCCCGCGCAGAGGACGGAACCTCCACTTCAGAAACCGAATGATTGAAGTCTCGATCCGCATGGAACGCGACCTCTTTCAGGCACCGTTGACATGGGCACGCCAGCGAAGAGCAAGAGTGACCGTCAGGGGCTTCTTGGGTGTGGCTCGATTGCATCACAACCCTCAAGCACAACTGGACCCAGGGAACCGGTTGTATGCCCAATTCTCATCTCAATTCGGGTTTGACCCCGACCGCTGGTATGATCTTGCTCCCTTTCAAACAGAGGGCGTTGCTTACGAAACATCCATCACGACCATCCCATTTGGACTCATGGCCCTCATTGCCGGCCAAAAAAGAGGTGGCGTCACCGACTTTTATTTGAGTCTCGAAATGGGGGTGCGGTGGACCAATTCAGACTATCTCGACGACATTTCATCGTTTTATGCCGACCCGTCGCAGATGGAGGGTGTCGGAGCCGCCTTATCCAGCCAATCGAATCAAGCAGTTTTGGATGATGCGGGGCCAGATGCCGGCAGCCTATCCGCACACAGCTTCATCCAAGACGCCCCGGTCATCAGAGGAAATCAAACCAATGATGATTGGTACGGAACCATCATGGTCTCTTTCGGAAAAGTCGTCAACCAGCGGAACCACTACTTCAGTCGCAATCGAAGTCGGTATGGAAACAAACGCAGAATCAAACGGTCTCCGAATCGGCGACGCATGCGATATTGAGTTGGAGGGGCAATCGCATCCAATGATGCAAACTCCAGTTGCACCCTATGCTTTAGAGCAATAGAAGAACTCACCTTCAATCGAACAGGAAAGTCTGCCTGACCCAAAAGACTTCAAAACAATCAACAGCAACGAGATTCCACCGTCTTTGGGGAAGAGAGAATGCTCAGACAGGCGCTAAATTCGGCCGTCAATTCGCCACGATGCGCCACAACTGCCCTTCCACTGCGATCCTGTCCACCCTGTCGGGACTGTTTCTCTGTCTCTTCCTCGCCCTGCCCGGAGCCCAAGCCCAAACCGTCGTGACGGTGGCCGGTGAAGCCGTGACCGCGGACGATTTCGCCCACATCTTCAAGAAGAACAACCGGGACAGCCTCATCACCCCATCGAGCCTCGATGAGTACATGGAGCTCTTCATTGACTTCAAGCTCAAGGTTCAGGCTGCCGAAGACCTCGGCATGGACACGGCCGCCTCGTTCGTGAGCGAACTGGCCGGCTACCGCAAGCAACTTGCCCGTCCCTATCTCGTCGACAACGACCTGCTCGACGCCATGGTCCGCGAGGCCTACGACCGCACCCTCGAGGAGGTCCGCGCCTCCCACCTGCTCATCCGCGTCAGCCCCGAGGCCACGCCGACCGACACGCTGTCCGCCTGGAACAAGGCACTCGCCCTCAAGGAGCGCATCGCCAGTGGAGAGGACTTCGCCGCCATCGCCAGCTCCCGTGGCGGAAGCGATGATCCGAGCGTGAAGGACAACGGCGGCGACCTCGGCTGGTTCAGCGCCTTCATGATGGTCCACACCTTCGAGGAGGCCTGCTACAGCGCGTCCGTCGGGGACCTCGTCGGTCCGGTCCGCACCCGGTTTGGCTACCACATCATCCAGGTCACTGGCCGCCGCGACGCCCGCGGTGAAATGCGGGTCGCCCACATCATGATCCGCCCCGACGACGCCAAGGGTGGCGACTTGGAGGCCAAGGCCAAAATCGACGCCCTCGCCGCCGAGCTGGCTGCCGGCGCCGACTTCACCGAACTCGCCCGCCAGCACAGCGCCGACCAGAGCTCCCGCACCAAAGGCGGCGAGCTGCCCATGTTCGGCACGGGCCGCATGGTCGAGCCCTTCGAAGAGGCCTCCTTCGCCCTGGCCGCCGACGGCGACCTCTCCAAACCGGTTCAGACCCAATACGGTTGGCACATCATCAAGCGCCTCGAGTACAAGGCCCCGCCCACCTTCGAGGAGTCCAAGCGCGAGCTCGAAAAGAAGCTGCAGCGAGACAGCCGCTCCGAGCGTGTACGCGAGAGCTTCATCGACAAGCGCAAGGCCGAGTACGGATTTGCCATCGACGAGAAGCGGTTCGCCCAGGTCGTCGAGGCCACGGTCGTCGACAGCGTCCTGCAGCCCATCGCCGTGAAGAAGAGCCTCGCCAAGAAGCCCATCCTCACCATCGGCAAGGAAAAGACCCCCGTGAGCGCATTCCTCGACTTCGTGGAAAGCAAGCGCGCCCGCATCGACGTCACGGACCGCACCGCCGAATCCATCCTCCGGGAGGCCCTCGACGCCTTCGGGGACGACGCCACCATCGCCTACGAAGACGCCCGTCTCGAAGCCAAGCACAACGATTTCCGCCTGCTGATGGAAGAGTACCACGACGGCATCCTGCTTTTCGAACTCACCGACCGCAAGGTGTGGAGCCGCGCCGTGCGCGACACGACCGGCCTCAAGGAGTTCTGGGATGCCCACAGCGACGAGTACGCCTGGAAGACCCGCGTGGACGGACAGATCTTCCGCTGCGCCGACGTCGCCTCCGCCGAACGCATCCTCGCCGTGGCGCAAGAGGAAGGCGGCGACGTGGAGACCATGCGCCGCGAGATGGTGTCCGAGAATCCGCTGAGCATCACCGTGGAGGAGAGCCGAACCGAAATCGGCACCAACCCGGTCCTCGATGCCGCCTTCGACGCCCTCGGTGGCCAGCCCGGCATCACCGACTTCGAAGAGGTCGACGGCATGGTCCAGTTCGTCCGCATCCGCACTGTCGAAGCCCCGACCGGAAAGACGCTGGACGAAGCCCGCGGCAAGGTGATTGCCGACTTCCAGGACCACCTCGAGACCTCCTGGCTCGCCGAGCTCCGCGCCCGCTACCCCTACGAGGTGGACCGCACCGTCCTGCACGCCATCCGTTGATGCGCCGCCCGGGCCCCGAGTCGAATCCCCGCGCCCTCGCCGGCTGGGCCCTGCTGGGCCTCATTGGCCTGTGGGGGTGGTCCGGCTGCAAGGCACCCGAAACGGCGGACCCTGGCGCCGTCGTCGTGGCCACCGCCTACGGGGACGCTCTGACCGTCGCCAACCTCCTCGCCGAAGTTCCCCCCGGACTCACCGCCCGGGACAGTGCTGGATGGGCTGACCGTGTCATTGCCGACTGGCAGCAGCGCCGCACCCTCGTCCACCTCGCCAAGACGGAGCTCCCCGAGATGGAGCTCGATTTCGAACGCGAGGTTGCCAAGTACCGGGAAACGCTCTACCTCCACGCCTACGAAGACCGCTATCTCCGCGACCACCTCGACACCGCGATCTCCGTCGCCGAACTGCAGGCCTTCCTGGACGAGCAACCCGACCTCTTTCGCCTCGTCGAGCCCCTCTACCGCGCCCGCTGGATGGTCTTCCCCGACGAAGCCGCCTTCCCCCGCGACATCCGAGGCCTGCAAAAGCAGTTGGCCTCCAAGGACCCCGAAGAGCTCTCCTCCCTGGCCAGCCGGTGCGCCGACGCCGGCCTCCCCTTCGACCTCGACGCCGAGCGCTGGTGGACATGGGAAGAACTGGGCTCGGTCGTCCCCCTCGACCCCCGCAAGGCCGCCCGCCAACAATCCTCGCGGCGCGTCACCAAAATCGACTGGCCCGCCGACACGGCCGCCGGCCGACCCCTCGACCAGCGGGCCCTGCTCCTCGTGACCGAACGCCTCGCCTCGGGCGCCGTCAGCCCTGTGGAGCGCGTCGCCGACCGCATTTCCGAGCTGCTCCTGCACCGGCGCCGCAACCGTACCTTGGCGGACATGCGCCAGCAAGCCGTCCAGGCCGCCTGGGCCGAAGACGCGCTCAGCAAGACTGCCCCGGCTAGCACCACGGACCCGAACTCCGCATCGAACGACACTCCATGACGCGCCTCTTCGCCCTCCTCGCCTGTGTGCTCCTCGCCACCGGCCTGATTGCCCAGACCGAGCCCGAGCTTCAGAAGCTCGAGCAGATCGTGGCCGTAGTGGGCAACGAAATCGTGCTCCAGAGCGACGTGGACGCACAAGTCTTCCAGATGGAGGCCTCCGGCATGCCGGTCGGTGACGTCTGCCCGGTGGTCGAGCAATTGATGATGCAGAAGCTGTTGCTACACCAAGCCCGCCTCGACTCAATCGAGGTGGACGATGGAGAAGTGACCGCCCAGATCGACCGACGACTAGAGTACTACATCAGCATGTTCGGCAGCGTGGAGGCCTTCGAAGCCGAGTACGGCAAGACCGTCGCCGCCTGGAAAGCCGAGTTCCGCGAGCCGATGAAGGAGCAGATCATGGCCGACCGCATGCAGGCCGAGATCGAGGGTCAGGTCCGCGCCACGCCGCGCGACATCGCCGATCATTTCGCGGCCATCCCCGCCGACAGCCTACCGCTCATCCCAGAGGAAGTGCGCTACAGCCGCATCCTCATCGAGCCGGAATTGACCGAACAGCAGAAGCTCGTGACCCGCTCCGCCCTTGACAGCATTCGAGCCGACGTCGTGGCTGGCAAGCTGAGCCTGACCCTGGCCGCCATGCGCCACAGCGAGGACCCCGGCTCCAAGTACAAGGGTGGCTGCTATGAAGACATCCGCCGCGGCCAATTCGTCCCGGAAATGGAGGCCCAGGTATTCGCCACGCCGGAGGGCGCCTTCAGCCCGGTCTTCGAAACGGACTACGGATTCCACTTCGTCAAGACCACCAACATCCGCGGCGAGGTCTTCTCCATGTGCCACGTGCTGATGAAGCCGGCCGTGCCCGCCTCCGCCCTCGAGGACGCTGCGGCCTTGGCCGACAGTGTGGCCATCCTGCTCTCCGCCGACTCCCTCACCTTCGAGGAGGCCGTCACCCGCTTCTCCACCGAGGAGGACACCAAGAACCAAGGCGGGCGCGTGATCAACCCGCGCACCGGCGGCCTCTACCACGGGGTCGACGAACTCGAGCGCACCGACTTCTTCCTGATCAATGAGCTCCGCCCCGGTGAGCACTCACAGCCCACCTCTGTCCAGGGCGCCGAGCAGGAGGCCTACGCCCTCTACCGCCTCGATGAGCGGAAGCCGGCCCATGCGGCCAATCCGCAGCAGGATTACGAGCTCTTTCAGATGCAGGTCGAGGCCGATCTCCGCCAAGGGAAACTCGACAAATGGGTAACCCGGCAGCTCGCCGAGACCTACGTGCGCCTGACCTCCGACTTCGCCGGGTGCGATTTCGACCAAGGCTGGTTTGGAGAAACCGCCGCCGGCAACCGCTGATTCCCCCGCGCCGCCCGAACTTGGGGGCATGCGCCAGTGGGGAGAGTTCACCGACTTTTATTCGTCCGAGCACCACGCCCGGAACGTGGGCAAGATGTTTCGCGACCCGGACAATGCGCTTCTGCCCAATTGGAAACACCTGCCCGTTGGCTACCACGGCCGATCGAGCAGCCTGATCGCCTCGGGCGACCCCGTCTGGCGGCCTTCCGGCCAACGCAAGGAAGCCGACGGCAGCATCACTTTCGGACCCACCCGCAAACTGGACTTCGAGCTGGAAGTCGGTGTGGTCATTTCCCGCGACTCCGAACGCGGCCAGCCCATCACCATGGCGGAGGCCGACAGCTACATCGAGGGCCTCGTCCTCGTCAACGATTGGTCCGCCCGCGACATCCAAGCGTGGGAGTACGTCCCCCTCGGCCCCTTCCTCGGCAAGAACTTCGCGACCACAATTGGTGACACGGTGGTGCCTCTGGCCGACCTCGAGCCCTGCCGCATCGAGGGTCCGGTGCAGGACCCAGAGCCTCTGCCCTACCTACAGCGCATCGGTCCGTCCCACTTCGACATCACGCTCGAGGCATGGCACGAGACGGCGGAAGGCGTGCGGACCCTGCTCACCCGCTCCAACCACCGCCACCTCTACTGGGACATCCGCCAACAACTCGTGCACCACACCTCCAATGGCTGCAACGTCCGTGCCGGTGACATCCTCGCCAGCGGCACCATCAGTGGGCCCGATCGCGAGAGCTGGGGGTGTCTCCTCGAGCTCGCCTGGAACGGCACTGAACCGCTGACCTTGGATGACGGTAGCCAGCGAACGTTTTTGGAAGATGGAGACGTGCTCGAACTCCGCGGATGGGCGGGCGAAGACCAAGCCGTGGACCTCGGCATCATCCGCAATCCCGTCGTGGCCGGGCGCGGCGCGTGAGGTCGTAACTTTATACCATGGCATTTGCATCGGACAAAGAGGCGCTGGACGCGCTGCGGGGCAAGCACGCGGAACTGACCGCGGAAATCCGCAAGGTCATCGTGGGACAGGAAGAGGTCGTCGAGCAGGTGCTTGTCAGCGTCTTCAGTGGCGGGCACTGCCTGCTGGTCGGTGTGCCGGGACTGGCCAAGACGTTGCTTGTCAACACCATTGCCCAGGCCCTCGGCCTCAGCTTCAACCGCATCCAGTTCACCCCGGACCTCATGCCGAGCGACATCATCGGCTCCGAGATCCTCGATGAGCAGCGCCGGTTCCAGTTCAACAAGGGCCCGCTGTTCGCCAACATCATCCTCGCTGACGAGATCAACAGGACGCCGCCCAAGACGCAGTCCGCCCTCCTCGAGGCCATGCAGGAGCGCGCCGTGACCGCTGCCGGTCAGCGGCATGAACTCCCGCACCCCTTCTTCGTGCTTGCCACGCAGAACCCCATCGAGCAGGAAGGCACCTACCCCCTGCCCGAGGCGCAGCTCGACCGCTTCATGTTCAACGTCTGGGTCGACTACCCGGAGTACGCCGACGAGCTCGAGGTCGTGAAGCGCACCACCGGAGGAGCCTCGGCCTCCGTCAACGCCGTGCTTTCGAGCGACGAGATCGCCGCCTTCCAGCAGCACATCCGCAAAATGCCGGTGGCCGACAACGTGGTGGAATACGCCGTCAAACTGGCCGCCAAAACGCGCCCGGGACGCGAACACGCTCCCGACCAGGTCAACCAGTACCTCAGCTGGGGGGCCGGACCGCGCGCCTCGCAATACCTCATCATCGCGGCCAAGTGCCACGCCGCCTTTGCCGGCAAATACAGCCCGGACATCGAAAACGTGCGCGCTGTGGCCCTGCCCATCCTGCGCCACCGCATCGTCCGCAACTACAAGGCCGAAGCCGAAGGCATCACTGTCGAGAAGCTCGTCGGAGAGTTGGTCTGATCAGTCCCTCCGGACCACGCAGTTTTCCATCACGAGCATGTCCATCGATGTGCGGGCGTAACAGGCGTAAGCGTGCTCGGGCGCATTGACAATGGGCTCGTTCTCGTTGAAGCTCGTATTGAGCAAAATGGGCACCCCCGACTTGGCGTGAAAGGCACTGATGAGTGCGTGGTATCGGGGCGTTGCATCCGCATAAACCGACTGCAGGCGTCCTGATCCATCAACGTGGGTTACCGCAGGGATTTCGTCATGGCGTTCCGGTCGGATGGGGAACACCTTTTCCATAAAGGGCACCGGCTCATCCAACTCAAACCAATCCTTCACGTGCTCGCTCAGGATGGAGGGCGCGAAGGGGCGGAAACTCTCGCGTCGTTTGATTTTGGAGTTGAGCAAATCCTTGGCGTCTGCCCGGCGAGGGTCAACGATGATGCTCCGACCTCCGAGGGCGCGGGGGCCGAACTCGGCACGGCCATTGAACCAGCCAATCACCTTGCCGTCCACGAGCGCATCGGAGACAACGTCGTAGAGCTCGGCATCCGACTCGTAACGGATGTACTCCACACCCTCCGATTTCAGGAACGCCTCGACCTCCTCGTTGCTGAATCGGCAGCCCGTGTGGGCGTACTTCAGAGAGGGCACGCGCGGCTGGCTGAGGCCGCAATGGATGTGGTATTGGGCCGAGCCCATCGAAATGCCCGCATCGTGACCCGCCGAGGGGATGTAGACCTCCTTGAAGGGCGTATTGCGGGTCATCTTGCCATTGGCCACACTGTTCTGCGCTACACCCCCGGCGATGCACACCCGGTCCAGCCCGGTCTCTTCGTGGAGGCGACGAAGGAGGTGAAAGATGACCTCCTCGCAATGGCGCTGGACGGACGCCGCAAGGTCCATGTGCTCTTGGGTGAGCGGCTCGCCCTTTTTCCGAGTCGGGCCGAA
>JAYYEI010000042.1:0-2556 GCA_036159995.1 Bacteroidota bacterium | reverse complement strand
CTTTCATTTACGGAGACGGGGCAGGCGCCATCCAGATTACCGCCACCGAGGAGGACCGCGGATGGAACCGATTCGACCAGAACACGGACCGCACCGGACGCGACGGCTTCACCGTGCCTGCCGGCGGATCCGAACGTCCAGCCAGCGAGGAAACCCTTGCCCAAGGCCTCCACTATTTCCAGATGGACGGACCGGCTGTCTACAACACCGCCACGCAGGCCGTTCCGGAGTCCATTCGGACGCTGCTCGACCAGACGGGCGTCACCATCGACGACATCGCCTGCATGCTCCCGCATCAGCCGAGCATCAAAATTCTCGAAGAGGTCGCCCGCCGCGTGGACCTACCTTGGGAAAAGGTCAAAACCAACATGGACCGCTACGCCAACACCTCCGGTGGCACCATCCCCATCGTCCTCGACGAGACCTGGCGTTCCACCGAATTCGAACCGGGTGACCACCTCCTCTTCGCCGCTGTCGGCGCAGGATGGACATGGGGCACCGCTCTCTACAAAGTCTGAGCATGCTTCAGGACAAGCGCTTCCTCATCACCGGCATTTCCGACGCCGGCTCCCTCGCCCTGCACGCCGCCAAGGCCATCGTCGAACAGGGCGGTCAGGTCGTCTGCGCCGGCCTCGGCGTCACCCCCCACCACACGGACCTTTCCGACAAGGCCCGGGCGTACCTCTCCGCCAACGAAGCCGCCTTCCGAGAGGCGGTGAAGGCCGAATTGGGCGAGGACACCCCCATCCTCATCCTCGATGCCACACAAGAAGACAGCATGGTCGACCTGGCAGCGGGCCTCGCGGAAAGAGGCCTACACCTCGATGGATTCCTGCACTCCATCGCCATGGACCGCACCATCCGCAACAAGCAAGTCAAGCCACTGCTCGAGGTCACCCAAGCCGAGTTCTGCGACACACTTGGGGTCTCGGCCTTTTCCCTCGTACGGATCACCCACCACCTGCTGAAGACCGGCGCACTGCGCGATGGGGCCAGCATCAGCTCGCTCAGCTACATCGCCGCGGAGAAAGTGACCTTCCATCCCTACCGCAACATGAGCGTCGCCAAGGCGGCGCTGGAGCGCATCACCATCGAGCTGGCCGACGAGCTGGGCCGCAGCCGCGGCATCCGTGTCAACGCCCTGCGCTTCTCCCCCTATCTCGGCAGCAAAGCCGGCACGGCGACGCTCGAGCCGTCGGATGTCGAAAAGGCCGAATCGATGAGTCCGCTGGGCAATGCCGGACCTCGCGACCTCGCCCTCGAGATCGTCCACCTCATGCAGCCGGGTCTGCGCATCACCGGTGAGATCCGCCACATCGACGGCGGCTACCACATCACCGGCTGACCCGGATCAGGAGGCCCAGCGCATCTGGTCCACTGCAAAGTGATCCTCCATTTTGACGAATCCCCGCTGGGGCACCACCATGGCGCCCAACTTCTTCTTCTCAATGGTGGCGGTCAAGCCCAGCTTGACCTCGGTACAGCCAAGTGAACGGGCGCGGAGAACGCACTGGTACAAGGCCTGCTTGTACACATTGTGCGACCCGAGGAAGCGGTAATCGAGACCAACGAATTTGGCAGAATACGCAGGACCATTTTTGTGGCTGAACATCACGGCGACCGGCTTTCCCCCGTTGCCTCCATCGCGGAGATGCAGCCGCATGACGTCCCAATCCGGGTGCTCCATCATGGCCATGAACCAAGCCTTGGGCAATTCGAACGTGTTGATCTCCATCGCACGCGCTTTGACCTGCTGATACAGACTGAACAGGTGATCCTTCTCCTCTTGGGAAAGCTCGCCATCCGACTGCACCTCGAATCGGTCCACATGCGGCAGGATTTCCTTGCGCACGCTGTAGCGATACCGCGAGCGAAGCCCGTCAAGAAACGCTTGAGGCGTCTCCCACTCCATGCCGCAAATGCGATGGGAATCGGGAAGATTCACACTCACCCACCCCCTATCCAGCATATCCGCACTCGACACGGAGGCCTCATTGAGTCCCCGCATCATAACGCCGTCCGCCCCCATGTCCTCTCGGAATGTCTCCGCTTCAGCCAAAAGACGCGCAATGGCCTTGTCCACATTGGGATGGCTCCGGTCCACGAAGACCTTGCCCTCGCTCAAGAGGGAACCGACCATGATCAAGGTCTGACATCCGGACTCCCCGGTCGCAGCCCGCATCGCTTCCATTTTTTCAGACACCGATTTGTCAGAGAGCATGTCCGACTTGGTCTGGGCCGCCGTGAGCACCGCAGACACGACGGAATGACCACGGAAATCCATCACGTGGACATACCGGAACACCCAGTCATCCGGCCCGTCGATGGTCTTGGCACCAAACACGGACTCCTGCATGCGAAGACCTTCGTAGCTGTCCACATCCTCTGCACCGAACATCCCGTCCCAGACGGTTTGGCCGATGTCCTCGCAAGTGGTGGAAGTCTGAACTTGCAGGCCGTCCTCTTCTTCCTGAGCGTTGGCGAGCTCAGGGATCGTTTGACTCGCATACAGATGGAACAACCGATCCAAGGTCTGACGGTCCATCCCGTGCTGTT
>JAYYEI010000041.1:0-34651 GCA_036159995.1 Bacteroidota bacterium | reverse complement strand
CCGCGCCCCGAGCTTTCGGGCCGAGACGATGAGTGGCCAGGTCCGCGTGGCGTGCCCCATGCCCCAGTCGAGGATGGCGAAGAGCACATGGGGAGCGGGAGGTCGGTCAAAGGTGGACGCGCCGGACATGCGCTGTAATTTCGCCCGCCATGGGCAAAGACAAGCTCCGCAAGTGGAAGGAGAACGCTGCGTTTTCCCACGTCTTCGAACCGGACCTGAAGTCCATCGTGGACGGCGCGACCCTGAACCGGGGCCAATGGGCGGAGACGGTCTTCGGCAATGACCGTCCGATCACGTTGGAACTCGGGTGCGGCAAGGGCGAATACACCGTGGGTTTGGCCCGGCGCCACCCCGACCGCAACTTCATCGGGGTCGACATCAAAGGCCACCGCTTCTGGCGGGGGGCCAAGACCTCGAGCGAGGAGGGGCTCGACAACGTGGCATTCCTCCGCACCAAGATTGAGTTCGTCCAGAATTTCTTTGCCGAAGGGGAGGTGGCCGAGGTCTGGCTGACCTTTTCCGATCCCCAGCCCAAGGACGAGAAAGGCACCAAACGCATTACGAGTGAGGTGTTCCTGAAGCGGTACCAGCAGTTCATGGTGCCCGGCGGGCTGATCCACGTCAAAAGCGACAGCGAGCTGTTGTACGCCCTCTCCAAGGAAGGCTGGGTGGAGGCTGGCTTCCCCATCCTGGAGGACAGCCAGGACGTTTACGGGGACCTGGTGCACCGCGTGGACGCTGATTTCGCCGACGTCCTCCGCATCCGCACCTACTACGAATCGCGGTGGCTCGAAGAAGGCAAGAAGATCCACTACTTGCGGACCCGGGCATGAACGGGGAACAGGGCAGTGCCACGGCCCGTCCGGGCAGCGGGGAATTCGAACGCGACGTGCACGCGGTGGCCCGCCTCATTCCGCCCGGCCGGGTGACCAGCTATGGCGCCATCGCCCGCTATCTGGGGGCCGCCCGGTCCAGCCGGATGGTGGGCTGGGCCATGAACCGCGCCCTCGAGGCCGACCAGAACGGCGCCCCGGATGCCCAACCCGTACCGGCCCACCGCGTGGTCAACCGGCTCGGGATGCTGAGTGGCCGCCTGCATTTTCCAACCCCCACCGCCATGGCCGAACGCCTCATCGCCGAGGGCGTGGAGGTCCGCGACGATCGGGTGGTGGACTTCGATGCCCGCTTCTGGGATCCCTCGACCGAACTTTGACCCATGGAGACATTGACCCGTGAACACCTGTTGGAGGCCCTCTCCGGGGTGATGGAGCCAGACCTCGGCAAGGACATCATCACCTTGAACCTCGTCGAGTTGCTCGAGATGGAGGAGAAGGAGGGGGGATGGAGCCTGCGCCTTCGGGTGAAGTCGTCGAGTCCGGCGATGCACGCCCGCCAACGGATGCGCGAGGCCGTCGAGTTCGCGCTGGAAAAGCTCGGCACCCACCTCGGGACGGCCATCACGGCCGACGTGGAGGTGGTGCCCCTTCCGGAGGAGGAGCGGACGCTGGACACCCGCAAGGTGCTGCCCGGCGTGAAGCACGTGATCGCCGTCGCCTCCGGGAAGGGGGGCGTGGGCAAGAGCACGGTCACCGCCAACCTCGCCGTCGAGCTCGCCCGCCGGGGCCATAGCGTCGGCCTCGTCGACGCGGACATCCACGGCCCGAGCATGCCGACCATGTTTGACGTGGTCCGGGAGAAGCCCGAGCCGGTCGACAAGGACGGGAAGCCGCTCATCGGGCCGGTCGAGGCCCATGGGGTGAAGCTCCTCAGCATCGGATTCTTTGCCGACCCTGACCAGGCCATCGTGTGGCGGGGACCGATGGCATCCAAGGCGCTTGGCCAGCTCTTCACCGATGGGGACTGGGGCGAACTGGACTACATGCTCGTCGATTTGCCTCCGGGAACCGGGGATGTGCACCTGTCGCTGGTGCAGCTCGTGCCGTTGAGTGGCGTGGTCGTGGTGAGCACACCGCAGGACATTGCCCTCGCCGATGCCCGCAAAGGGGTGAGCATGTTCCAGTTGGAGAGCATCAATGTGCCCGTTCTGGGCTTGGTCGAGAACATGGCCTACTTCAGCCCGCCAGACCTGCCGGACCGCAAGTACCACCTCTTCGGTCGGGATGGGGTCAAGCGCTACGCCGAGGCGTCGGACACGCCGTTCCTCGGCGAGCTTCCGCTCGTCCAGGCCATTCGCGAAGCGGGCGACGCCGGCCGGCCGGCGGCCCTGCAGGACGGGACGGAGGCGGCTCGCGCCATCGCGGCCGTGGCCGACCGGATGCTGGAGGAACTGGCCAGACCCCGCCCCGCCGCCCCGGCAGCGGGCGAATCGTAAATTCGCACCATGGTCGAGACCCCGGCAACCACCCAGGACCTCCACGCCCGCATCGACCGGGCCCTGGAGGAATTGCGCCCCTTCCTCCGGTCGGACGGGGGGGACATCCAGTTGGTGGGGGTTCTCGAAGACTGGACCGTCGAGGTGGAGCTGCAGGGGGCATGCGCCCATTGTGCCCAGGCCGCGATGACCATGCGCGCGGGCGTTGAGGAGGCCGTGAAGCGCGCTGTGCCCGAGGTGACCGCCGTCCGGGCGGTCAACATGCCGGAGTCGGCCCAGGGTTGAACACGTCGGACTTGCCGTTGTTGCACGGACAGCCGGCCGTGACTCCTACCTTCGCCGGGCGAAACCCATGATCCAGACGGACATCCTCATCATCGGTGCCGGGCCCTGCGGCCTCTTCACCGTGTTCGAAGCGGGGCTGCTCAAGCTCAAGTGCCACCTGATTGACGCCTTGCCCCAGGCCGGCGGACAGTGCGCCGAGATCTATCCCAAGAAGCCCATTTTCGACATCCCCGCCTATCCCGAGATCCTGGCGGGCGACCTCGTCGACCGCCTCATGGAGCAGGCGGCCCCGTTCAAGCCGGGCTTCACGCTCGGAGAGCGCGCCGAGACCATCGTCAAGGACGACGAGGACCAATTCATCGTGACGACCAACCGGGGCACCGTCCACCGGGCCCCCATCATCGCCATTGCGGGCGGCCTCGGTTGCTTCGAGCCGCGCAAGCCGCCGGTGGAGCGCCTCGAGGAGTACGAGGATCGGGGCGTCGAGTACATCATCAAGGACCCCGAATTCTACCGCGGGAAGAAGGTGGTCATCAGCGGAGGGGGCGACAGCGCCCTTGATTGGACCAACTTCCTCGCCGATGGCGTGGCCTCCGAGGTCACCCTGGTCCACCGCCGGGAGGGTTTCCGCGGCCATCCGGACAGCGTCCAAAAGGTGTTGGACATGGCCGCCGAAGGCAAGATCCGCCTCCTGACCAATGGAGAAGTCGTCGGCGTCGACGGCGAGGAGCACATTGAGGGCGTGACGGTCAAGCACAAGACCGAGGGGGACATCCGCCTCGAGTGCGATCACTGGGTGCCCTTGTTTGGTTTGAGCCCGAAGCTCGGCCCGATTGCTGATTGGAACCTCAACATCTCCAAGAACGCCATCGAGGTCGACACCTTCGACTACAGCACCAACGTCGACGGCATCTATGCCATCGGGGACATCAACACCTACCCCGGCAAGCTCAAGCTCATCCTGTGCGGCTTCCACGAAGCCACGCTGATGGTGCAGAGTGCCTTCAAGCGCATTTACCCCGACAAGAACCTCGTGCTCAAGTACACGACGGTCAACGGGGTCAACGGATTCTGACCATGTCCACCATCCGCCTCACCGTGATCGACCGCGAGGGCGTCTCCCACGAGCTGGAGGCCCCGACCGACATGAACATGAACGTCATGGAGCTCTGCAAGAGCGCCGAGTTGCCCGTCGAGGGCACGTGTGGTGGCATGGCGATGTGCGCCAGCTGCCACTGCTATGTGGAGGAGGTCGCTTCCGCCGACCTGCCTGAGAAGTCCGACGATGAGGAGGACATGCTGGACGAGGCCTTCCATGTGACGGACGACAGCCGCCTCGGCTGCCAGCTCCACCTCAAGGATGACATGGACGGCATGGTCATCCGCCTGGCCCCCGTGGGCTGATCAGAACAGCGAAGCATTCCGCGCCGTCTCCGCCAAGCGGTGCACGGCGGGCCGGACCCGGGAGGCGGCGAGCGCGTCGATGTGCCGGATGCCATGGGCGTCCGTGCCGAGCAGGCTCACCCACCCGTTGTCGATGCACGTCTCGGCCGCCTGTTGGACTTCCGGTCCATAGGCGCCGGCGAGGGAGGCCGCATTGACTTGCAACCAGACCCCTTGATCGGCGAGGTCTCCGAAGCGGTGGAGTTCTCGGTGCCAATAAGGGTAGCGTTCGATGTGCGCCATCACAGGCTGGAACCCGCGCACCTGCGCCTCGAACAGGAACTCCTGGAGCAGGCCCTCTTCGGGCGGGGCTCCAAAGGCCAATTCGAAGAGCAGGCGTCCCCCGGGAGCGAGCAGATCGTCACCATCGCGCAGGGCGCTTAGGACCGACGCATCGAGGAAGTACTCCGCGCCGAGGGCCAGCTGGAAATCGGGGTGCCGCTCCGCCACCGCCTGACGCAGTTTGTCGAATGGCGGCTCCAGCGTGCCACGGTCGTTGGGATAGGTGCCCACCATGATGTGCGGGGTGGTCACGGCCCCCTGATAGCCGAGGGCGACTAGGCCATCGATCATCTCGAGCGAGGCCGCGAGATCGGACGCTCCGTCGTCCACCCCCGGCACGAGGTGGCTGTGGAAGTCATAGCGGAAGACGGACAGGTCCAGCGGCTCGAGGTCCGCGGATTTCGCCGGGTCGGCGCCAGGTCGGAACCACCTCGATAGCCAGCCCATCAGCGGTCGCCGTACTGCTGTTCGTAGTAGTCGCGGTAGGCCCCGCTGGTGACGTGCTCGAGCCAGGCGTCGTTGGCGAGGTACCAGTCAATGGTCTTGGCGAGTCCCTCCTCGAAGGTGATCGACGGGCGCCAGCCCAAGTCTTCGCAGAGCTTGGTGGCATCGATGGCGTAGCGCATGTCGTGCCCGGCGCGGTCCGTCACGTAGGTGATCAGCTCCTCCGTTTCGCCCTCGGCCCGGCCCAGCTTGGCATCCAGCTGACGGCACATCAGGCGGATGAGGTCGATGTTGCGCCACTCGTTCTCTCCCCCGATGTTGTAAGTCTCCCCATTGGCGCCTTTCGTGATGATGACCTCGAGGGCGGCGGCGTGGTCCTCCACCCAGAGCCAATCCCGGACGTTCACGCCCTGTCCGTAGACCGGCAGGGCCTTCTTCTGGACGGCGTTGCGGATGAAGAGGGGGATGAGCTTCTCGGGGAATTGGAAGGACCCGTAATTGTTGGAACAGTTCGACAGGACCACGGGCATCCCATAGGTGTGCTGCCAGGCCCGGACGATGTGGTCGCTGGAGGCCTTGGAGGCACTGTAGGGGCTGCGGGGATCGTAGGCCGTCTCTTCGGTGAAGAAGCCGGTCTCTCCCAGCGAGCCGTACACCTCGTCCGTCGAGACGTGGTGGAAACGCTTGCCTTCCATGCCGCCCTCGGAGTCGGCCCAGGCGGCCCGCGCCGCGGAGAGCATGGAGGCTGTGCCCATGATGTTGGTCTCGAGGAAGGCCATCGGGCCGGAGATGCTTCGGTCGACGTGGCTCTCAGCCGCGAGGTGCATGACCGAATCGACGTTCTCCTCCTTCATCAGGGCCGTCACGCCGTCCGTGTCGCGGATGTCCATTTTGACGAACCGGTGGTTGGGCGCACCCTCGATGTCTTGGAGGTTGGCCAGGTTGCCGGCATAGGTCAGGGCGTCGAGGTTGATGACCCGTACGTCCGGGTGGCGGGTGACCCAGCGGCGCACGACGTGCGATCCGATGAAGCCGGCACCGCCGGTGACGAGAAGGACCTTGGGGGTGTGCAGGGTATTGGCCATGTCAGAAGCTCCAGTAGTTGAGGTCGTCGGCCAGGTGCCTGTAGATGCCCTTGATGTCGACGAGGAAGCCGACGTCCGGATTGCGGAAGAGCCGGTCGAAGGAGGCTTTGTCGTACCCGGTGTACTCCTTGTGGTTGACCGCCACGATGACCGCGTCGTAGGCGGCTTCGCCCGCCGCCTCGGACAAGTGGACGCCGTATTCGTGCTCCACCTGGTCCGGCGAAGCGAACGGGTCGACCACGTCCATTTCCACATTGAAGGAGCGGAGTTCGCGAATCACATCGAAGACTTTGGAATTCCGGATGTCGGCGACGTTCTCCTTGAAGGTCACGCCCATCACCAGGACCTTGGCTTCGAGCGGATTCACCCCCTTTTCGAGGAGGCGCTTGACGACCTGCTTGCCGGCATAGTAGCCCATGCTGTCGTTGACGTAGCGGCCCGAGTTGATCACCTTGGCGTGGTAACCGAGCTTCTCCGCCCGCCACGTGAGGTAATAGGGGTCGACGCCGATGCAATGGCCCCCGACGAGGCCGGGAGTGAACTTGAGGAAGTTCCACTTCGTTCCGGAGGCTTCGAGCACCTCGAAGGTGTTGATGCCCACCCGGTTGAAGATGATGCTGAGCTCGTTGATCAATGCGATGTTGACGTCGCGCTGGGTGTTCTCGATGATCTTGGAGGCCTCGGCCACCTTGATGCTCGAGGCGCGGTGGGTCCCGGCCTTCACCACGAGGTCGTAGGTGCGGGCGATGACGTCGAGGCTCTCGGCGTCACTGCCGCTGACCACCTTCACGATGGTCTCGATGGTGTTCACCTTGTCGCCCGGATTGATGCGCTCCGGGCTGTAGCCCACCTTGAAGTCCTGCCCGAAGGTCAGGCCACTTCGCTCCTCGAGAACGGGCACGCAGTCCTCCTCCGTGCAACCGGGGTAGACCGTGGATTCATAGACGACGTAGTCTCCGGGCGACAGCGCATCGCCCACCGTGCGGGAGGCCGAGATCAGCGGCGAGAGGTCGGGCTGGTTGGTCGCGTTGATGGGGGTCGGAACTGCTACCACGAAGAATTGGGCCGCCTTGAGGTCGGCCGGGTTCGCCGTGAACGTAATGTCACACCCGTCGAAGGCCTCCTTCTCCAGCTCTTCGCTGGGGTCGATGCCCTGCTTCATCTGCTCCACCCGTCCGGCGTGGATGTCGAAGCCGATGACGCGGATGTGCCGGGCAAAGGCCAAGGCAATGGGCAGGCCGACGTAGCCCAGGCCGATCACGGCGAGGGTGGCGTCCTTGTCGAGCAGTCGCTGGTGCAAGTCTCTCGTGCTCATGGTGTCTTGTCAATGGGGTGGACGCGTCCATCCCGGAGGGAATATCGCTCACCGGATTCGGGGCAGGTGGCCAGGCCGTCGGCATCGAAGGCGAGGCGATGGCCAAAGGCGCTCATCCAGCCGTCTTGTCGGGCAGGGTTGCCGACGACGAGGGCATAGGCTGGGACGTCCTTGGTGACCACGGCTCCGGCGCCGATGAAGGCGAAATCGCCGATGTCGTGGCCGCACACAATGGTCGCATTGGCTCCGATGGAGGCCCCCCGGCCGACATGGGTCCGGGCATACTGGTCGCGGCGCACGACGGCACTGCGGGGGTTGGTCACGTTGGTGAACACGCAGCTCGGTCCGAGGAAGACATCGTCCCCACAGGTCACCCCAGTGTACAGGCTGACGTTGTTCTGGACCTTGCAATTCCGACCCAGCATGACGTCGGGGCTGATCACCACGTTCTGCCCCACGTTGCAGCCCTCGCCGAGCGTGGCGCCTCGCATGATGTGGCTGAAGTGCCAGATGCGGGTGCCGGCTCCGATGGAACATCCCTCGTCGATGATCGCCGTTTCGTGGGCGAACCAACCGTTGTGTTCCACCAGACCGCTCATTTGCTGTAGGAGGTGAAATCCTTGTGCTCGGTCTTGCGGAGGTCTTCCTCCGAGAGTCCCTTGAAGTACTCGTAGGTGATGGCGAGGCCCTCGGCGCGACCCACCTTCGGCTCCCACCCCAAAACCTCGCGGGCGCGGGCAATGTCCGGACGCCGTTGCTTCGGGTCGTCGGTTGGCAGGGGCTTGTAAATGACCTTTTGGTCGGTCCCGGTCAGGGCGATGATTTCCTCGGCGAAGTCGGCGATGCTGATCTCGTCGGGGTTGCCCACGTTGACAGGACGGTGCTCGTCCGACAGGAGCAGGCGGTAAATGCCTTCCACGAGGTCGTCCACGTAGCAGAAGCTCCGCGTCTGGCTGCCGTCACCAAAGACGGTGAGGTCTTCTCCACGCAGGGCCTGTCCGATGAAGGCGGGCAGCACCCGGCCATCGTTGAGTCGCATCCGGGGCCCGTAGGTGTTGAAGATCCGGACGATGCGGGTCTCGAGGCCGTGAAAGGTGTGGTAGGCCATCGTCATCGCCTCCTGGAAGCGCTTGGCCTCGTCATAGACCCCGCGCGGTCCCACGGGATTGACATGTCCCCAGTACTCCTCGTGTTGGGGATGAACCTCTGGATCGCCGTACACCTCACTGGTGCTGGCGATGAGCATCCGGGCCCCCTTCGCCCGGGCAAGACCGAGGCAATTGTGAACCCCAAGCGAGCCCACCTTGAGGGTCTGGATGGGAATCTTGAGGTAATCGATGGGGCTCGCCGGCGAAGCGAAGTGCAGGATGTAGTCGAGACCCCCCTTCACGTGGATGAATTGGCTCACGTCGTGGTGGTGGAACTCGAAGCGGTCGAGGCCAGTGTGGTGTTCGATGTTGCGGAGGTCGCCCGTGATCAGGTTGTCCATCCCGATCACATGGTGCCCCTCGGCGATGAACCGGTCGCACAGGTGAGAGCCGAGGAATCCGGCCGCGCCGGTGATCAGGACGCGCTTCATCCTGCGTGGGTGCCGCGACGGCCAATGGAGGTGTACTCCCAGCCGTGCTTGGCCATGTCCTCCACATCATAGAGGTTGCGGCCATCAAAGACGACGGGGTTGTTGAGTGCGCCCTTCATTTTGTCGAAATCGGGCGTCCGGAAGACCTGCCACTCGGTGCAGATCAACAGGGCATCGGCCCCGGTCAGCGCGGCATAGGGGTCCTCGGCGAAGTCGATGCGGTCGCCGAGGCGGTCCTTCACGTTGTCCATCGCCTCCGGGTCGTAGGCACACACCGTGGCTCCGGCATCGAGGAATTTTTCGATCATGTACAGCGCCGGGGCTTCCCGGATGTCGTCCGTCTCCGGCTTGAAGGCGAGGCCCCAAAGGGCGATGCGGACGCCGCTCAGGTCGCCGTTGAAGCGCCGGCGGATGGGCTCGAAGAGGACCGTCTTCTGGGCCTCGTTGACTTCCATCACGCTGGTCAGGATCTCGAATTCGTAGTCCGCTTCCCGGCCACTGCGGTGCAGGGCCTGGACGTCCTTCGGGAAGCAGCTTCCCCCGTAGCCGATGCCGGGGAACAGGAAGCGCGGACCGATGCGGGTGTCCGTGCCGATGCCGCGGCGCACCTTGTCGACGTCGGCGCCCACTTTCTCGCAGAAGTTCGCAATCTCGTTCATGAACGTAATCTTGGTGGCGAGGAAGGCGTTCGCGGCGTACTTGGTCAGCTCCGCGCTGCGCTCGTCCATGACGATGAGGGGATTGCCCTGCCGGATGAACGGCTTGTACAGGCGGGTCATCACCTCTTCGGCACGGTCGCTGCCGACGCCAATGACCACACGGTCCGGCTTCAGGAAGTCATCCACGGCATAGCCCTCGCGGAGGAACTCGGGGTTGGACACGACATCGAAGTCGACGGTGGCGTGGGCGGCCACGGCGGCGGTCACCTTCTCGGCGGTGCCGACGGGCACGGTGCTTTTGTCCACGATGACCTTGTAGTCGGTGATCATGCGGCCGAGCTGGTCGGCCACCCCGAGCACATAGCTCAGATCGGCGCTGCCGTCTTCCCCGGGAGGGGTGGGCAGGGCGAGGAAGATGATTTCGGCAGGTTCGACGGCTTCAGCCAGATTGGTGGTGAAGCTCAGGCGTCCAGCCGCAATGTTGCGGTCGAACAGCACGTCGAGGTGCGGCTCGTAGATGGGGACCTCCCCATTGCGCATCGTCTCGACCTTCTTGGCGTCGATGTCGACACACACGACCTCATTGCCCGTTTCTGCAAAACAGGTTCCGGTGACCAGCCCGACATAACCGGTACCGACAACAGCAATTTTCATGACAAGAGGGGAATGACAGGGTTTCCTCAAATATACGAATCGAGCCCCCCTAGGATGGCATCGACCACCCGCCGTTGCTGGGGTTCCGTCAGTTCCGTGTGCATCGGGAGGCTCAGGACCCGATCGGTGAGGTCCTCAGTGACCGGCAGTTCCGGCGTCCCGCCGGGCACATCGGAGAAGGCAGCCTGCTGGTGAATCGGCTTGGGATAATAAATGCCAAAAGGCACGCCCTCGGCCTGCAGGTGGGCGGCCACATGGTCCCTCAGGCCTGGTCCCTCGCCCTTGTTGTTGAGCTTGATCGTGTATTGATGGAAGACATGACGGGACCGCGGATGGCGATAAGGCACCGACACCATCGGGTGATCCCCCAACAAGGCATCATAGCGGTCCGCGGCCTCGCTCCGGGCGGCGTTGTACCCGTCGAGGTGAGGCAACTTGACGCCGAGGATGGCCGCCTGAATGCTGTCCAGCCGGCTGTTCATGCCGATGATTTCGTGCTGGTAGCGCTGGCGCGATCCGTGGTTGCAGATCATCCGCAGGCGCTCGGCCAAGGCCGCGTCTCGGGTGAAGCACGCTCCGCCGTCCCCGTAGGCCCCCAGATTCTTGGAGGGGAAGAAGCTCGTGGTGCCGATGGTGCCCATGGTTCCGGCAGCACCCCATTGGCCATCGGCCCCCTGCCACGCGGAACCGATGGCCTGGGCGGTGTCTTCGATCAGCGACAGGCCGTGTTCGTCGGCGACGGACTGGAGTGCTGTCATGTCGGCACACTGGCCGTAGAGGTGCACGGGCATGATGGCCTTGGTGCGGGGCGTCACCGCCTTGGCCACGGCAGCCGGATCCAACGTGAAGGTGCACGGGTCCACATCGACCATGACCGGAGTCAACCGCAGCAGGTGGATGACCTCCACGGTGGAGATGAAGGTGAAGGACGGGGTGATGACCTCGTCGCCCGGCTTGAGGTCGAGCGCCATGAGGGCGGCCTGCAATGCGTCGGTCCCGTTGGCGCAAGGCACCACGTAAATCGGGTGCTCCTCGGTGTGACCGAGCCAATCGGCCAGGGCGGAGGTGAAGTCGCGAACGGCTGGCCCGTTGATGTACTGTCCGGACCGCACGACATCGAGCACGGCCTCATCGATATCCGACTGGATGCGCGCATACTGTCCGCGCACGTCAACCATGTGAAGGGGAGAGGAGTCCTGGGCCATCGCGTGCGGCGAAGATACCGTCCGACCGGACTCCTCTCGCCAGGGAAAACCACGAGCCCTTGGCCCGAAAAACTTCGATGAAAACTTATAATATATCGATAGAAATACGTATTTTCGAGATTCCGAAAAGTCATGCACGCCGTTTCCCGCTTTTCCCTGCGCGCCGCGTTTGCGCTCCTCATCTGTCTTCTGGCCGGACCGGGCCATGCCCAAGCGTTCAATCCGGACGCCAATGGAGATGGCCAAATCGGGGCGGGCGATGTGATCGCCGTCCTGGCCGTCTATGGACTTCCGTATGACGTCGAGTCCATCGGCCCGAGCGTCCTCCATTTCGACCCGGACACCACCACGGTCCTGCCCCTTGGCTACGACCTCTACATCGCCGAGGATTTCACCTTCCCCTACCTCTATGTGACGGTGCCCG
This sequence comes from Bacteroidota bacterium, assembly GCA_036159995.1. Lineage (GTDB taxonomy): Bacteria > Bacteroidota > Bacteroidia > Flavobacteriales_D > Sanyastnellaceae > UBA8752. The sequence continues at coordinate 22,944 of JAYYEI010000041.1, read as the reverse complement.
ATGGGGAGTTCCCCGGCCAATCCTTCCGCATGGCTGTCGAGAAGCAGCCCGACATGGACGACCAGCAGGTCTACCTTCAGGACGCCGCCGGCAACTGGCTGGCCCTGGCCCGCCAATTCGAGACCAATGGCCGCTACGCCGAACTCGTCTGGACCGGCTTACGCTGGGTTTCGTCCGTCCTCGACTGACATCCACACTCGCCTCGCTTTCCTTCTTTGTTTCGCACCTTGCAGCTCGCCTGCCCGGGTGGTGGAATTGGTAGACACGACAGACTTAAACTCTGTTGGCCCGAATGGGCCGTGCGGGTTCAAGTCCCGCCCCGGGTACGAAAAAGCCCCGACCGCAAGGCCGGGGCTTTTGGATTCCATTGGAGGCGGGATCAGTCGCAGGACTCGCCGAAGAGTGAAAGCATGACCAACATGTCGGAGGTGGTAACACTGCCGTCTCCGTTCATGTCGTGGTTGCAGTCCGCCGGACAACCGAAGTCGCCGAGCAGCATCAGCAGGTCGCCGATGCCGATCACACCGTCGTTGTTGAAGTCGCCGAAGCACTCATAGACTTCCTGGAAGGTGAGGCTCTGCTGGAGGATCTGCGGGTTCTCGCCGTCTGCCGTACGGGTCTGCAGGTTGATCGTGAGGTTCACCTCGCCGTCCGTGGTCAGTTGCGCGATGAGGACGTGACCGTCCGCATCCGGAAAGGCCGTGGGCTCGAGGTCGGGGTAAATGAACACCGAGCCGCCGTTGACGTCGTCCGCCACAATGGCCCCTCCGGCACTTTCGAAGGCTGCGAAGTCCAGTCCGATCGTGCTCACGTCCGCGGAGTTGTCCTGTCCGCCCACCGTCAGCCAGCTGTCGAACTCGAGGAGCGGGTCCACCGGAAGCACAGCCGGGTTGTAGTCCACGGCGAGGGCACCGCCGAGTGGATTCTGGTAGAAGGCCGTGGTCGTGTTGATGGTCAGCGGGACGCTGTCGAATCCGTAGACCGCAACGAGCTGCTCGGTCGGATCGGCGAGCTCCACCCACACGCGGTAGGTGGTCATGCCGGCCACCGTGTTTTGGCCCACGACATCGTAGCCAAGCTGGACGAAGCTGCTCTCCGCTTGCTCATCCTCGTCGCAGATGCCGTCGTTGTCAGCGTCGTTGAGGCAGTTGCCGTCACAATCGAGGTTATCGCCCGGCGGGTAGGTGCAGGATCCGTCATCGAGCGTAGCGGACGGGCTGTAGTTGCAGGCCGCCGCGTCCGTGCAGCCTGGGATGTCGTCCCCGGTACAGAAGCTCGTCGTCTCCGTGCTGCCGAAATCGCCACCCGTAGTAACCGTGGTGCCGGCCACCTCGAGGGTGTATGAGCCATCGCCAAAGGCGCAGCAGATGCCGTCGCCGAAGCTGTCGTTGACCGTCAGGTCGTAGCATCCCTCGGGCAGGCAGGTGGTCTCCACGACGGTGCCACTCTGTCCGTCATACGTCCCGCCGGACCAAACGGTGGCTCCGGTTTCGTCGGCGAGGACCCAGGAGAATTCTCCGGGGTAGTTGTCGAGCACGGTGGTCATGGTGAAGTTCAGGCCGCCGATGATGCAGGAGCCATCATCGATGGTGGCGTCCGGATCATAGTTGCAAGCCGCCGGATCGGTACAACCGCCACAGGTGCTGTTGTCTCCGCCGCAGACGCCGCAGTCATCATCGAAGAGGCAGGAGCCGTCGTCCACGGTGGCACTCGGGTCGTAGTTGCATGCGGCCTCGAGCGTGCATCCGAGGCAGCTGAAGTCACAGGTGCCGTTGTCGATGCCGGCATCCGGGTCGTAGTTGCAAGCCGCCGGGTCCGTGCATCCGAAGTTGAGGTTGTCAGTGCAGAACTCGATGGACTCTCCCGTGCCAAAGGCGCCGCCGGAGGCGATGACGGCGGAATCCACCGTCAACGTGTAGCCGCCCGGATCGAAGATGCCGTCGCCGAAGCTGTCGAGGATTTCAAAGGTGTAGCATCCGTCCCCGACGCAAACGGACTGTTCGTCCGTAAAACCCGAGCTGGTGTAGGGGCCACCGGAGATCAGGACAGTACCGACACTGTCGGCTAAGGTCCAGGTCGTCTCTCCTGGCCAAGTGTCCGTGGTGACGCTGACCGTGACTGGGATGCCGTCACCGATACAGGAGCCGTCGTCGATGGTCGCGTCCGGGTCGTAGTTGCAGCTAGCCGGATCAGTGCATCCGTAGCAGCTGAAGTCACAGACGCCATTGTCGATGGTGGCATCCGGATCGTAGTTGCAGGCCGTAGCGTCGGTGCAGCCGAATCCGCTACCCACACAGAACGAGGTGGATTCAAGGTCACCGAACTCCCCGCCGGCGGCCACGAGGGCGCCGTCCACGGTGAGCGCGTAATCGCCAATCCCGTATGCGCAGCAGATGCCGTCTCCGAAGCTGTCGAAAATGGTGAAGGTGTAGCACCCATCACTCGCACAGAAGTTCTCGACCACAGCAGCCCCCTGGACCGCATAAGGCCCGCCTGTGGCAATGGTGGTACCCGTGCTGTCTACCAGACCCCAGGTTGTCTCTCCAGGGTAGTTGTCGAGCAGGATGGTCAATGAGAAGGCGAGGCCCTCGGCGAGGCAGGAACCATCGTCAATGACGGCGGACGGATCGTAGTTGCAGGCGGTGCTGTCGGTGCAACCACCGCAACTGCTGTCATCGCCACCGCAGACGCCGCACAGATCCAGTGCGAGGCAGGAACCATCGTCGATAACGGCGGACGGATCGTAGTTGCAGGCGGTGCTGTCGGTACAGCCGCCAATGCCTCCACCACCGGAGCCACAGAGGCCGGAAATGGACCACGAGGCGTCGTATTGGACATTGTCAGAAAAACCGTAACCATTGAACAGGGAGACGGACCAACTTCCATTTCCGCTGAGTCCATTTCCTGTCAAGTCAACCGAGGCGGTGTAGTTGCCCGATGCCGTGACCTGCCAGTCGGCCGGCCAAAGGTCATAGTTGCCCAAACTCGTGCATCCGGAAGGGCTTGCGTCGTAACCTCCAATGGCCACGCAACCACCATCGGGTCCAGTGATGGAGATGGCTAAGTCCGCAGGCCAGCTTCCACCACCATCAAGGTTGGTCCAATTCAAGTTGATATCCAAGCTCTCGGGGGTCCCTTCAGCGCTGAACGTGTAGGGGGATGATGACTCCTCGGCACCGAGAACAACGTCGACTGCGCCTTCTGCATCACAATCGCAGGGAAGATCGTTTTGCGGGAAAATGCAGGATCCATCGTCAACGGTAGCCGTCTCATCATAATTGCAGGCCGTGGAATCCGTGCAGCCCGTGCAGCTGGTTCCGTCTCCACCACAGATTCCACAAACGTCTTCGTCTTGGCAGGTTCCGTTGTCTTCTGTGGCTTCAGGATCGTAATTGCATGCGGTGGGGTCCGTGCATCCCGCATCCGGGTTGCTGTTGGTGGGATAGCTGTCGAGGAACAGTTGTCCAGTCCCCAGCGGGTCGAGATAGCCCGACAGCCCAACTCCCCATGACACATCCATGCGTCCGTAATAGTCATAAGCACCGTTGTTGACCGAGCCATTGCACGCTGCCGCACCGCCATAGAGCTGGCCAATGATGCGCTGGTTTTGGTCAAAGAGGGGAGAGCCGGATGAACCGGGTTCTGTTACGCCTAATTCCCAGGCATCAATCCACCAAACTTGTGCGCCTCCGGCAGTCGAGGTGTACGGCGCATCATCGTCAAAACAGATTTTTTTGACGTCACCGCTTGGGTGGTGAATGCCTACTGCAGAGGTTGGAGTTGATCCACTCGCATCCCATCCCGCATATTCTACATCATAGCTGGCTGGAGGAACGGAGCTTAACTCAATCAGGGCCACATCGCTTGCACCACTGTTGACCAACAGCGTTCCCCCGGAAATGCTTTGGTCTGTGGGTCCTGTATTTCCACCACAGGTGCTGCTTTCATGGTTGAAATAGTAGACCCAGCTGTTGGGATTTCCGAGGCAATGGTTGGCGGTAAGGAAATAGGGCGTTCCGTCTTGGGACGTGTTGTTGACCAAGGCTCCTGAGCAGACGGCGAATCCACCATTGGTGATGAGGGCAACGGATTTCTTGGGCGTTTGCCAAGCTGAACCTTCAGGACAATTGACATTGATGTTGCAGGCGCCTGAATTGCCAAAGGGCCCCATGTTCGATTGATTGGCTGTGGGACTTAGTGGGTGGAGCAGCAGACTCCGGTAACCGTGGATGATTTGGCTGATGCGCACGTCGCCTAAGCCGTGGACGCCAAGTGGCTCTTGGTACTCCACAACAATTTGGTCGTCATCCAAAAGGCCGACAGGCAAGAAGCCCCAATCCTTCTCGTTAGCCTCAGTAAAACTGCCGAGGAATTGGGTCCGGTCATTGTTCCATATGAACAGAGCCGCACCTTCCGGTACATCAAAGCTGCCAAGGGTCAGGCCTATGCCAGTCGCTCCGGGACAGTGAATGGCTAAACGCCAAATCCAACGATCCTTATCGAACGTCCACTCACCCGCATTGTCCAGCCCAAGATTGACTTCGCGCTCTACGCCAAACCTCCAAGGTGCTTCTTTGTACTGGTCTGTTACTGCGTCCTCAGCATTGAGGACTGTCAGGTCGAGCTCTCCAGTTGTAATCTGAGGAACATTCGACAAGTCGATAGATGAGCCCCATTTCCAAGGGGCACCACCTTGGGCAATTTGGGCATGTACCACCATTTTACCAGACAATACAAGCGCTAGAATCAGACTGGTGAACAAAAGGCCCAGACGAAGTCGCTCAATGGAACTTTTGAAGGCTGTTGGATGAAAGGAGGGAGAGAGGGAATTCCGCTGTTCGACGGAAAAGGAGGTTGAGGAAATTCTCATGTTTGGTTGGTTCAGCTGGCAGACAAGTCCGGCGTGTCAATATGCACCGAACAACGAGAAAACCCTACTTTATTATCTAGGTTCTTCTCCACCCTTTTGTCGGTGAAACGGTTGCAGGCAACGGGTTTTGATGTAAATTCGCCGTCCGCTAGCGAGAATAGCTCAGTTGGTAGAGCACAACCTTGCCAAGGTTGGGGTCGCGAGTTCGAGTCTCGTTTCTCGCTCAATCGTGTGAAGGGCTTCCGAAAGGAGGCCCTTCTGCATTTCCGGTCTCCAGCTTTACCCCCGTAGGTCCAACACCCGATCCGCAATCCGGCCCGCAGCGCCGGACTGTTTGGACACCCAAGCAGCCGCTGCGGCACCCGCTTCCGCCCTGGACGATTCGCCCTCGGAAGACATCCAGTGGCCCACCGTCTCGGCCATCTCATGGGGGGTCGAACAGACGACGAGACCGCCTTCGGCACGAAAGGCCTCGATTTCCCGGAACCCCTCGATTTTGGGGCCGACCGCCATGGGCAATCCGAAGGCCGCCGCCTCCAGTGTGTTGTGCACTCCGGCACCCCAACCGCCTCCCACGATGGCCGCGGCACCGAGGCCATACACGTGCTTCAGGAGGCCGACTTCGTCGAGAAGGAGGCCATCCGCACCCATCCGGTCTTCCGGCTGGCTTCTGGACATCCGTGGAAATCGGGATTCTTCGGCCCAGGCTTCAACATGGCGCCCTTGCACTTCGTGTGGCGCGACAAGGAGGCACCATCCCGATCCCGACAGGACGGGGAGGAGGTGCCGGACCGCCTTCCAGTCGCCCTCCCAGGCGCTGCCCACCACGAGCAGGTTGCGGCCGTCCACCCAGTGGGCAATCTGGTCGATGCGGTCCTGGGTGGCCCCATTCGGGGGCGTCTCAACGGTGGAAAGCACGCGGTCGACGCGGGGGTCTCCGAGGACATCGGCCCGAAGGCCGACCGTGCCGAGGGTCTCGGCGGAAGCCGGGTCTTGGACCAGGAGGTGGGTGAACCGCGCCAGACGCTGTCGGATCCACCCGCCCCAGCGGCCCATCGGATGGCGTCCCGGATCGAATCGGGCGGCTACGAGGTGCAGGCGAGCGCCCCGGGCGAGGCGGACTTCGATGAGCCTCGGCCACAGTTCATATTTCACGAGAACGGTGTCCGCCACCGGCAGGGTTACGTCGAATCGCTGCATGTTCCGAAGCGTATCGAAGGGCAGGTAATCCACGTGGTCCGCCGCTTCGGCCGGCACCGCCTCTTTCCCGCTCGGGGAGAAAAAGGTGAGGAGGAGGGGGCGTTCCGGAGCCCGGTTTCGGAGCGCCTCGAGCAGGGGAGCGGCCTGTTCGTATTCCCCGAGGGAAGCGCAGTGCACGTGAATCCAAGACCCTGGCTTTTCGTGGGCCACCGAGTTGGCGGCCACTGTGAGCCGATCCGCCCATCCCCTGCGCCCGGTGACCGCCTTCCGGGCCTTCTCGTGCCCGAAGAGGGCGGCGAGGTGAAGGCCGACCCGGAAGAACGCGGACCCGAGGGGATAGAGCAGGCCGAACATCAGTAGGTGTAGTCGACCGAGGTGTTTCTCGCTTGCAGCCTCAGAATCCAGGCGGCGAACAGGCCGAGGGCGTGATCCCGGCGGGTGCCTTCGTCGGCCAGACCCGTATCCGTGTTCCATGCCCGGCTGGGCTGGAGCCGGCCAATCAGGGCTTCCAATCCCAGTTGGAATCGGGCCTGTCCGTTGGGGGAATGGTATTCGAAACCGGCGCGGGGCACGAGGGCCCAGCCGCCGCTCAGCCGGTCGTACCCCTGCAGGTGGGGCTCCTCCAGCTGGGTGATGCGGTTGCCTCGGTTCTGGAAGTGCACCTTGTGTTCCCAGAATCCGGCCCCCATCTCGGCGATGAAGCCGGTCTCGGGATGGCGGGCGCCCAATGACCACTTGCGGCCGAGGGTGGCCAGCAGCAGCGTGCCCCGTTGCTGGGCGGTGAGCAACGCGATGCGGCCCTCGTTGTCGATGACGTGGCCGTTGGGATCGATGAGGTTGGACAAGAGCCCCGGCTCCCGAACGTCGGCCCCGGTCTGAAAGCGGTATTGGACTCCGTATCGCCAGCCGGAAGCGGCGGTCCTCCGCCATCCGATGCCCACGGTGTTGGCCGGTCCGAACCGGTCGGCCAGGTCGCCCCACGGCACGTGCAGCGCCGTGTGGAGCAGGAGTTGGTGCCCTGGTCGAACTCTCTTCTTCTCCTCACTGGGCCCCGATTGCGCCGGGGCCAGCCAGACGATGGCGAGGAAGGTGAGCGCCAAGACGGGGCGGAGCGACAGACGGATCATCACAGGGGAAAGCTGAGGCCGGCGAGGAATCCACTGGTGAGGGTGCCCCCATCCAATTGCAGGAGGAAGGTGGTGCCCTTGTACGTGTAGCGTCCTCCGATCTGGGCGCTCAAACCCGCACCGCCAATGGCACTGCCGTCATAGGACCCCGGGGCCGCGCCTGTTCCGGCCCAGCGGAAACTGTGGGCCGTCCAGGCGATCGTCAGGCCCGCGAAGAAGTCGTAGGGGGCGGGAGCGAGTTCGATGAAATGGTAATTGCCCTGGAGGCCCACCCCGTAAAACTGATGGGCCCAGGTCCCGGCTGCACCGCTCTCCCGGTAGGATTGGAAGGTGCCGATCAACCCCGCGGAAACGTGGTCGTCCACGGTCTGTTCCAACCCGATGAAGACGGGCAGTCCGCGGGTGCTCATTCCGAGCCCAGCATTGATGAGATCCCACCGGCCTCCAGATTCGATGCGAACCTGCGCATGGGTCGAGTTGTCAGAACCCAGCATGGCCAACCCGATGAGGACGAGCATAGCCCCTGATTTCCCTGCGGCTGTCATTCGTCGAAAATGAAAAAAGTGTCGATGAAAAATCGTAAATTGTAGACGAGATGTCATTTCTCTCCAATGAGTGTGAAGGCGGACGCCGGAACCGGCGGCCTGTCGAAGGTCGAGTGTTCCGCGCACAAGACGGACCCGCCACGAAAAAATTGTCCTCCGGATTTTCCGCGGTGCTGCTGGTCGTGCTTGGCCTCGGAGCCTCGTGCTGGATGGGGGAGCTCTCGGCGCAGACCGGCGTCGGGTTGGACATCACCGTGGAGATGGAGCCGGGCCAGCAGTTCGCGCCGGGTTGGATCCTCTCTGCCCCGCGCTTCAGCTCGAATCTGACCTACCCCCTAGTCATTGATGAAGCCGGGGTCGCGCGGCACAACCAGCTGAGGCCTTTCGAGGGGTTCAACTTTGACCTCCATGAGAACGGCACCGTCGCCTGGTTTTCGACGCTGGAGGGCTGGTGGCACGAGTTGGACAGCTCCCTGCTCGTCTCGGACATCATCGAGTTCGTCGGGGCCGATGTGGATTTCCATGACCTCGAACTGAGGGCGAATGGCACCTCCCTCCTGATGGGGTCGGAAATCATCACCATGAATGTCGCCGACAGTGTGCCCGATCCGGATGACCCGTCTCGGGCGGTCATCGATTGCATCCTTCAGGAACTCGACGAGAACGGCAACATCATCTGGGCGTGGCGGGCCTCCGACCACATTCCGGCCACGTTCTGCTCCCACTGCAACTGGGAAGCCTCCCTGATCGATGCCTACCACCACAATGCCTTCGAAACCCAGGACAATGGGGACATCCTGTTGTGCATGCGCAACATGGATCTTGTGGTCCGCATCGACCGGGCCTCGGGAGGGCTCGCCTGGCAGATGGGCGGACCCGAGAGCAATTTCACCTTCACCGACGCGACCGGCGCCTTCGCCCAGCAACACGATGCCCAGTTGCTGCCCGGCAACCGGATGATCGTCTTCGACAATGCCACCGGCAGCGAACCCCTGACGTCCCGCGGTGTGGAATACCAGCTTGACTACGACAACTGGACGGCCACGGTTGTGGAGACGTGGCCCCACCCGGACGGCAACTTCGCCGGGTCGCAGGGCAGCATTCAGCGCCTCGAAGACGGTGGCACCCTGATTGGTTGGGGGACGGCCGGCTCCGATGAATACAACGGGGGCATGGTCTCGGAATACTCCGCCTCCGGAGCGCTGCTCGGGACCATCTACTTCCCGGCGAATTACTGGAACTACCGCGCCCGGAAGGTGCCCGCGGATGCCCTGCCGTTGCGCATCGGGTGCCGCAACACAGCCGCCTGCAACTACGACCAGCTGGCCGTGGTGGATGGCGAGTGCCTGTTTGTCGGGTCACCGTGCGATGACGGGGATCCTTGCACGGTGCAGGACGCGGTCAACAACCAATGCGAGTGCGTGGGGGAGTTTCCCTTCGCGGACCCCGAAGACGACCAGTGCCTCGATCCGATGGCCCTCAACTACAACCCTTGTTCGACCCTGCCGTTTGACGATGGCAGTTGTCAGTATCTGCTCGAATTCAGGGTAGATGCCACGCAATGGGGGACGGTGCCGGGCTCAGTGGGCCTCGCTTGGCTCGATCTGCCCACCCTGACCTTCGAAGCGGGTGGATTCGGAACGTGGACGGGCAGCCTTGTGGTGGGCAATGGCATCTGGACCTACGGTTTCAAGGCGGATGGCCAGCCCGACGGAGTCCAGCGGACCCTGGACCTCACCTGGCCCGTCGATTGGGACGGCGAGGTGATCCGGGCATGTCTCGGTCAGGCCGCGGCCTTCTGTTCAGGATGCACGGATCCGGATGACCCCGGCTTCTCCCCGTTTGCCGGAGACGACACCTTCTGTGGACTCGGCAACGGGGTGGGGTGCACGCTCGCGGGGGCCGACAACTTCGAGCCGGACGCCTTCTTCGACGATGGGAGCTGCGCCTTCAGTCCGGCCGAAGACTGCCAGCCCGACCTCAATGACGATGGCTTGATCGGCGTGGCCGATGTGCTCGAGCTCCTGACCTACTTTGGGGTGTTCTGCGAATGATCGCCCCCTGTCCGATCGGGGCCATCCAGTCGGAATCCCACGCCGTGCATGGTTTCCAGGCGGACTGAGGGGTCGGCCTTCAGGATTTTCCGGAGCCGGGCGATGTACACGTCCATGCTCCGCCCGATGAAATACCCGGATTCGCCCCACACGAGGCGGCCGATGAGGTCGCGCTCCGTGGTCCGACCTTCCCGTTGCATCAGCAGCTTGAGCACGTCGCCCTCCTTGCGGGTGAGCCGCTGTTCGCCTCCGGGCCAGCTCAACATGTACGACTCCCGGTCGAGGGTGAACGATCCGACGCACAGCGTGTTGCCCTGCCCCTCATACCGGGGCTGTGCCCGTTTCAGCAGACTGCCGATGCGGAGAAGGAGTTCCTCGTTGTCGAACGGCTTGATCACATAGTCGTCCGCTCCCGCCTTGAGGCCCCGGACCCGATCCTCTACCCGGTCGCGGGCGGTCAGGATGAGGATGGGCAACGTGGTCGAGACCTTTCGGAGATCCTCGGTCAGGGCAAAGCCATCCCGCCCGGGGAGCATGACGTCAAGCACGGCGAGGTCCACCTCCGCGGCATGGTAGGCGGGCAGGGCTTCACGCCCGTCCCGGATCAGGTCGACGGTGTAGCCCTCGAGGCGGAGCAAATCGTGCAGGATCAGACCAAGGGAGGGGTCGTCCTCCACGAGCAGGATGCGCGGCGAATCGGAGCTCATGGGGCCGGGTTGGGAAGGTCAATGGTGAACACGCTGCCGCCGCCCTCCCGCTGCGCACAGCGAATCTGGCCTCCGTGTCCTTCCACGATGGACCGGACGTAATGCAGCCCGAGGCCGAAGCCCTTGACGTCGTGCCGGTCCCCGGTGGGGACGCGGTGGAACCGGTCGAAGATGCGCTCGAGGTGCTCCGCGGGGACGCCGATGCCCCGGTCCGCCACCGTGACGCGCCAACCGGCGCGGCCTCCCTTGAGGCTCTCCAGCTGGACTTCGATGTCCGGCGGGCCGTCACCGGAATAGCGGATGGCGTTGTCGATGAGGTTGCTCAGGACGCCGTCGAGGTGGGTGAGGTCCCCCACGTGTTGCGCGCCGGAAGCCTGCTCCGGCACCACCGCCACAAGCCGGCCTTCCAGTCGCTCCACGGAGGGCAGGGCCGATTCCACGTTCCGGCGCACCCAGTCGGCCGGGTCGAACGGGTCGCGGGCCAGCCGCACGGCGCCCTTCTCGACAGTGGCCATTTCCATGACCTTGTCGACCTGTCGGCGCATTCGGCCGTTCTCGGATAAGATGAGGTCCAGATAGCGCTTGCGGGCCGTTGCGTCCCCTCCGATCTCTGCGCGCTGGAGCAACTGTGCGCCGGATTCGATCGAGGCAATGGGGGTCTTGAATTCGTGCGTCATGTTGTTGATGAAGTCCTCCCGGACCTCGGACAACCGCTTCTGGCGCAGGACGATGACCACCGCATACACAAAGGTGCCCAGGACCAGCAGCTGGAGGATGCTCGCGAGCAACCAGCGGTCGAGGCTCATCAGGATGTCCGCCCGGCGGTCCGGAAAGCGGATGCCGAAATAGTGCCCGTCCCGGTCAAACCGGGGGGGCATCGCCTCCTCGGATTCCTGGCCGCCGACATGGCCGCCGTAGACGATGCTGTCGCTGAAGCAGTCGTAGATCGCATAGTCGAACGGGGCGTCCAGGGCGGCCCGCTCGAATGATTCGCGGAGCAGGGCCTCCAGCAGGAAGGGGTGGAGGGTGTCGTTGAGGTTGGCGACGAAAGCGTTGGAGGCCTGTTGGCGGACCGGCTCCACCACGGCGCTGTCCCCGCGCATGGATTGGATGCGGTCCACCACCTCGGTGAGGGCGATGACGACCCGGTCATTGAATTCCCGCTCCCCGAGGTCCACCGCCTGGCGGAGCCAAATCAGCTGCAAGACCAGCGTGCCGAAAATGGACAGCAGGCCCGTCAGGATGAGCAGTCGGATACGGCGTCTGGACACGGCTCCAAGTTACGGGTTCGGCGGGCCTTCCGCTTGGTCGGGCCCCGGCCCGACTTGGGGCGGATGTCGTAGATTCGACGCGTGACGGTTCACACCCTCCCTGCCCGGTCCCTGCGCCCTGCCGTGCTCTGCACGGCGGCCCTGCTCACGGCGTTGTCCGCGACGCCGGCCCGGGCCCAGCAGGCCATCGATGTCGCCGGCCTCTACCAAGGGGAGAACCTCCTTGTCGTCAACGAGACCAACCCCGACGGCGTCGGATTCTGCTGTTATGAGGTCCGGGTCAATGGACTCGTGACCGCCGACCAGGTCAACTCCCACGCCTTCGAAATCGACCTCCGCAGCCACGGCATTGCGCTGGGAAAGGGGGTCGCCGTGCGCCTGATGCACCGTCCGGGATGTGCGCCGCGCATCCTCAATCCCGAGGTCATCGCACCCTCCCCGGGCTTCGAGCTCATCGAGTTCGAGGCGGACGACAACGGGGAAGTCCGCTGGGTGACCTCCGAGGAGCGGGGCCGGATGCCCTTCGTCCTCCAGCAGCTGAAGTGGGGCAAATGGGTGGACGTGGTCCGGGTCGATGGACTCGGCGGTCCCGGTGAGCGCTACTACAACGCCCGGTTCAAGCCGGTCCGGGGCGAGAACATCCTTCGACTGACCCACCTCGCCGCTGATGGGGCCCTCGAGGTGAAGGGCGAGGCCCGCTTCACGTCTGATGCCGCTCCGATCCGCTTTGACTACGATCCGCGCACCGAACGGATGGCCTTCAGCGAGGAGACCCAGTACGAGGTGGTCAATGCCTTCGGGACCGTGGTCCTCCAAGGGCATGGGAAGGAGGTCGTCCTTCGCTATCTTGCACGCGGCGAGTACTTCGTCAACTACGGCGCGAGGTCCGAGACCTTCAAGAAGCGCTGAGCTTCCGGCCCCCGGGCCGACCACATTTTCCAGTCCACCGCGACATGCCCACTTCCCCTGCTACGACGGCCTTCGATGGCTTGACTTACAACAGCCGCCGCCCCCACATCTCCATCCCCGAATACGGCCGGGTGGTGCACGAGATGGTGGCGCATTGCATCGGCATCGAGGACCGCGAAGAGCGCAACCAATGCGCCGCGGCCATCGTCAGCGTGATGCGCACCCTCGTCCCCGGCTCTAAGGAGATGACGGACCACGAGGAGAAGCTCTGGGGCCATCTGCACGTCATGGCCAACTGGGAACTCGACATCGACGGTCCCTTCCCGCCGCCCGCCAAGCCCGAGGAGGACCCGGGTCCGGAATCCCTCACCTACACCCAGATCGGCAAGCGTCCTTCCTTTTACGGCCGGATCGTGGAGGATCTGATCGCCAAGGCCATCGAGATGCCGGAAGGGGAGGAGCGCGCGGCGCTGGCGATGATGATCGCCAATCTGCTCAAGCGTCAATATCTCACGTGGAACAAGGGCGCTGTGGAGGATGCCCTCATCCGCGCCCAGCTCCGCGAGATGTCGGGTGGGGCGCTTGACGTGCCCGCCGAGAAGGAGCTCGTCTCCTCCAGTGAGATCCTCAAGAGCAAGCGGAAGACCTCCAACAATTTCCGTCAGCACCGCGGCGGAAAGCGCAAGCGCTGATTCCCCCGCTCGAGGAGGCCGTTTCCGGGCCTCCCCGCCCCCTTGTCGAAAACAACCCCCGAGCCGGGTCACCTGCCCCTTGCCCTGTCCCACCTTGGGAGGCAAACCACTGACCGCGCCATGGGCACTTTCGTCATCGAAGGAGGGCATCCCCTCAATGGATCCATCACACCGCAAGGGGCCAAGAACGAGGCCCTTCAGGTGGTGTGTGCGGTCCTCCTGACTTCCGAACCCGTCACCATTGCCAACCTGCCGGACATCGTCGATGTGAACCGGCTCATCGACCTGCTCGCCTCCATGGGCGTGAAGGTGGAGAAGCTCGACGCGGGTACGTTCCGATTCCAGGCTGACGACGTGAACATGGCCTACCTCGAGAGTCCGGAATTCCGTCAGAAGGGCAGTGGACTCCGGGGCAGCGTCATGATCATGGGGCCCTTGCTCTCCCGCTTCGGGAAGGGCTACATCCCGAAGCCCGGTGGCGACAAGATCGGCCGGCGCCGGATGGACACCCACTTCATCGGATTCGAGAACCTCGGGGCCAGCTTCCGCTACGATGCAGGCGAAACCTTCTACCGGGCCGAGGCGCCCAACGGCCTGAAGGGCAATCACATGCTGCTCGACGAGGCCTCGGTGACCGGCACCGCCAACATCGTCATGGCGGCCGCCTTGGCCAAGGGCACGACCACCATCTACAACGCGGCCTGCGAGCCCTACCTGCAGCAGCTCTGCAAGATGATCAACCGCATGGGCGGCAAGATCTCCGGGGTTGGGTCCAATCTGCTCACCATCGAGGGGGTCGAGTCCCTGGGAGGTTGCGACCACCGCTGCCTGCCCGACATGATCGAGATCGGCAGTTTCATCGGCATGGCGGCGATGACGCGGGGTGAGGTCACCATCAAGGACGTGAGCTGGGACGACCTCGGCCAGATTCCCCGCGTGTTCGAGCGCATGGGCATCGGCCTCGAGCGGCGCGGCGACGACCTCTACGTGCCCGCCCAGGACCATTACGAGATCGACACCTTCATCGATGGCTCCATCCTGACCGTTGCGGATGCCCCGTGGCCCGGGTTCACCCCGGACCTCCTGTCCATCCTCCTCGTGACCGCCACCCAGGCCCGGGGCAGTGTGCTCGTGCACCAGAAAATGTTCGAGTCGCGGCTGTTCTTCGTGGACAAGCTAATCGACATGGGGGCCCAGATCATCCTCTGCGACCCGCACCGCGCCACGGTCATCGGCCTTGACCGCAAGGCGCCCCTGCGCGGGGTGACCATGACCTCGCCGGACATCCGGGCGGGCGTGTCGCTGCTCATCGCCGCCCTGTCGGCCGAGGGGCGTTCGACCATCCACAACATCGGCCAGATCGACCGCGGCTATCAGTACATCGAACACCGTTTGCGGGCGTTGGGAGCCCAGATCGAGCGTCTCGCAGACTGACCCTTCCCCCTCCGCCGTTCCCTCCGTAAATTGTAGATTCAAATGAGCACGTTGACCTTCCCCCGCTTTTCTGCCCTCCTGATGGGCTGTCTCGCCTTCAGCGCCTCCGTCCTGGCCCAGGATCCCCGGGTGGGCACCAACGTCGGCGACCAGGCACCCGAATTGGTTCTTCAGGGAATCGACGGAGACCAGATCCGCCTCAGCGACCTCAAGGGGCAGCTGGTGCTGGTCGACTTCTGGGCCAGTTGGTGCGGCCCCTGCCGCCGGGAGAATCCCAACGTCGTGAACGCCTACAAAAAGTACCGCAAGGCCAAGTTCAAGTCGGCCGACGGCTTCACCATTGCCAGCGTGTCCCTCGACCGCAAGCAGGAGAGCTGGGAGAAGGCGGTGAAGCAGGACCAGCTGGACTGGGATTGGCACGGCAGCGACCTCGCCGGTTGGGACAGCGAAGCGGCAGCCCTCTATGGAGTCAGCAGCATTCCGATGAGCTTCCTCGTGGACGAGAACGGCATCATTGTCGCCAAGAACCTGCGCGGCATGGAGCTGCACATCCAGATCGACAAGCACGTCGCCCGCCTCTGAATTTCCTGTCATGTCGACCGGGCAGGCCTGACAGCGGGTCGCCCGGCCTGTCACGTTGTCGGCCGTGGACCCCATGGCACGGCGATTGGACACCGCGTGCCAAATTCGCCATCCCATGATGATGCATGCCATGAACGAGGAAGAGCCCCTGCAGGACGCCGGTGCCACCACCGCCGGAGAGGAGACCACGACCGAGGAATCCGCAGACAAGGCGGAGACTCAGGAGGCTCCAGAAGCCGACGCGGCCGCGGCCGGTGAGGAAGAGGCCTGGCGGGACAAGTACCTCCGCCTCTACGCCGAGTTCGACAATTTCCGGAAGCGCACGATGCGCGAGCGGGCCGATCTCGTGCGCAGCGCGGGCCGCGACCTGACCGAGGCAATGCTGCCGGTCCTCGACGATTTCGAGCGCGCCGCTGCCGCGGAGCAGGAGCCAGACCAACTTAAGGAAGGCTACCAGCTCATCGGGCAGAAGATGCGCGGCATCCTCGAGGCCCGCGGGCTCCAGCGCATGGAGGCCAAGGGGGCTGCATTCGATACGGACCTCCACGAGGCCATCACCCAGATCCCGGCTCCGACCGAGGACCTCAAGGGCAAGGTGGTCGATGTGGTGGAGCCCGGTTACAAACTCCACGACAGCGTCCTCCGGTTCGCCAAGGTGGTCGTCGGCAACTGACCCGAAGCATGTCCAAGCGCGATTTCTACGAGATCCTCGGGGTGGACCGGGGGGCATCCGAGGCCGACATCAAGAAGGCCTACCGGAAGCTGGCCATCAAGTACCACCCGGACAAGAACCCCGATGACGCCGAGGCCGAGTCCCGGTTCAAGGAGGCCGCCGAGGCCTATGAGGTCCTCAGCGACCAGCAGAAGCGGGCCAAGTACGACCGGTTCGGTCATGCGGGCATGGGGGGCGCGGCCGGTGGTGGCGCCGGAATGAACATGGACGACATCTTCAGCCAGTTCGGCGACATCTTCGGTGGTGCCTTTGGCGGGGCCTTCGGGGGAGGCGGAGGCGGACCGCGTCGGATGAAGGGGTCCAACCTGCGCATCAAGGTCCAGCTGACCTTGGAGGAGATTGCGGAGGGCGTCACCAAGAAGGTCAAGGTGTTCCGTCTCGTCCAAGCCGAGGGCGTGGAATACGAGTCCTGCCGCCAATGCGGTGGCACAGGCCAGGTCCGCCGGGTCACCAACACCATCCTCGGCCAGATGCAGACGGCGTCGACCTGTCCCGCCTGCGGAGGCCTTGGCCGGAGTGTCAAGTCCAAGCCAAAGGATGCGGACGAACACGGCCTGCGCCGCGAGGAGACCGTGGTGGAGATTGAAATCCCCGCTGGCGTGGAGGACGGCATGCAGCTCAACCTCCGCGGCAAGGGCAACGCTGCCCCTGCCGGGGGCATGGCCGGAGACCTGCTGGTGCAGATCCGCGAGGTGGACCACGAGTTCTTCACCCGCAACAACCGCAACCTCCACCTCGACCACTATGTCTCCTTCGTGGAAGCCACGCTCGGTGCCCAGATCGAGATCCCCCTCCTGCAGGGCAAGGCCAAGATCCGGGTCGAGCCGGGCACCCAGAGCGGGAAGATCCTGCGCCTGAAGGGCAAGGGGTTGCCCTCCGTGGACAGCTACGGCAAGGGCGATCTCCTCGTCAACCTCAACGTCTGGACTCCGCAGGAATTGAGCTCGGAAGAGCGGGACATCTTGGAAAAGTGGCGGGAGGCCCCCAATTTCCAACCGGACCCCGACCCGCGCGAGAAGGGCTTCTTCGAGCGCGTGCGGGACATGTTCAGCTGACCCCATGACCCACGCCCTCCGCATCTCGGGACTCCGGAAATCGTTCGGTGAACAGCAGGTGCTCGATGGCGTCGGGTTCGACGTGCCGAAGGGAGCCATCCTCGGCCTGCTCGGGCCCAACGGCGCGGGCAAATCCACGCTCATCCGGAGCATCATGGGCATCGTCGAGCCCGATGGCGGGACCATCGAACTGGACGGGACGCCATGGAGCCGCGAAGCGGTCCGGCGCATCGGTTACCTCCCCGAGGAGCGGGGGTTGTACCGCGACATGAAGGTGGGGGAGCAGGCCGTCTATTTCGCCCGGCTCAAGGGCATGGACCGGGCCGAGGCCATCACCGCGCTCAAGGCGTGGTTCGAGCGGCTCGAGGTCGATGGTTGGTGGGACAAGAAAGTCTCCGACATCTCCAAGGGCATGGCCCAGAAGATCCAGTTCATCTGCACTGTCGTCCATCAGCCCTCACTGCTCATTCTGGATGAGCCGCTGAGCGGATTCGACCCCATCAATGCGCGCCGCATCGTCGATGTCGTGCGCTCACTGGCCGAATCGGGCACGACCATCCTGCTCTCGACCCATGACATGCCCAGCGTGGAGCGCCTGTGCGACCGCGTGGTGCTCCTCGACCGGGGCAACATCGTCCTTGCCGGCGAGGCGGATGCCCTCCGCGAGTCCGGTTGGTCGGGCGAGCAGGAAGTCGTCTTCCGGGGCAATGACATTGCTTTCACCAACGCGCTGGGCACCCTGGCCCACCTCGACGGCATTCAGCCGGACGTGACCAAGGGCACCCGCCGGGCCGCCATCCGGCTCCGGAATCCCGAGCAGCCGGGGCAGGTGCTTGAGGCCCTCGGTCAGGCGGTCGAGCTCCTCGAATTCGTCAAGGTGCGGCCCACCATGGAGTCCTTGTTCATCCAAGCGGTCCAGTCCGGGGCCGCCAAAACCGAGCCGGCATCATGAAGGGCAGTTTGATCGGAGCGGTCATCGGCCGCGAATGGCGGACGCGGGTCTTCAAGCGGAGTTTCCTGCTGGCGACCTTGCTCATGCCCTTCCTCGGGGTGGGGTTCATTGCCCTCACGGTCATGCTCACCGAGGGCACGGAAACACGGAACCGCGTGCTCGTCGAGGACATGCCGGGCCTGATCACGCGCTTGGATGCGGCCAGCGGCCAATTTGTGCCCCGGTGCCCAGGATGCTTTCCCGAACGCGACCTGCTCGAATACCGGTTCACGCGGGAGGCTCCGGCGGACAGCGTCTGGCAGTCGGAAGGGTACACCGCGCTGGTGGAATTCGATGAATCCGTCCTGCAGAACAAGGCCGGTTATCTCGTCTATGAGACCTCGCCGGGAATGCAGGCCAAGCGGCGCATCGAGAGGGACCTCAGCCGGGCCATGGAGCACGCCCGTGTGCTCGAGAGCACGGAGCTCGATTGGGAGGCCTACCAGCGGCTCAAATTTGACCTCAACCTGGTGGACCGGGCGGCCTCCGACGCCGGCGACCGCACCGAGGGGGGAGGAGAGGAAATCCGCGGGTTCGTGGGCTTCATGTTCAGTGCCGTTTTGTTCCTCGTCCTCGCCGTCTATGGCGGGCTCATCCTGAGGAGCGTGGTGGAGGAGAAGTCCAACCGAGTGGTGGAGGTGCTCATCGCGGCCGTCCGTCCGGAGGAGCTTCTGCTCGGCAAGGTGGTCGGCATGGGCGCCGTGGCGCTGACGCAAATCGTGGCCTGGTCTGTGTTGACGACCCTCGCCTTCACGGTGTTCCAATTCGCCTTCGACAGCGGGATGGTTCCCGGAGGAGGGGCCGTGGGAGCGGGCGAGGTGCCCGCTGACCTGCTGACGGTGATGGCGGAAAACGAATTCACCCGGGTCCTGCTCGACATCGATTGGGCCCTCATGGCGATCAGCACCGTGGTCTTCTTTGTCGGAGGGTACCTGCTCTATGGCAGTCTCTATGCGGTGGTCGGCTCCTCCGTGCAGTCCGAACAGGAGGGGCAGGGCATGGTGTTTCCCCTGATCATGCCGTTGATGTTTGCCTACTTCTTCGGGCTGCAGGCCATGGAGAATCCCGACATGGCCGCCTTCTCGTGGCTGAGTTGGTTCCCGTTGACCTCTCCGGTGATCATGCTGATCCGGGTGGCGGTCGGCGTCCCGTTCTGGGAGCTGGGGCTTTCCGTCCTTCTGCTGTTCCTCACGGCCCGTCTCGTGCTGTGGGTCGCCGGCCGGGCGTACCGGCACGGTGTGCTGGCGGGAGACTCGGCGTCGGGTTGGGCATTGTTGCTCCAATGGGTGCGTGGCCATGGACGGTGAGCATCGGCACCGCCTCGCCGTGGTG
This sequence comes from Bacteroidota bacterium, assembly GCA_036159995.1. Classification (GTDB taxonomy): domain Bacteria; phylum Bacteroidota; class Bacteroidia; order Flavobacteriales_D; family Sanyastnellaceae; genus UBA8752. The sequence continues at coordinate 3,442 of JAYYEI010000041.1, read as the reverse complement.
GATTGCGGCACCAACACCTTCACCTTGCACGTCGCCCGGTTGGAGCCCGGGGGGTGGAAACCGGTCTTTCGTCAGCGGCGCTTCGTGCGCCTGGGCCACGACAGCTTCCGGACGGGCCGGTTGTCGCCGCTCCGCATGCGCCGGGGACTCGATGTGCTGGCCTCCTTTCGGGAGACGGCCCTCAACTTCGGGGTGACGCACGTGCGGGCCATCGGATGCAGTGCCCTACGCGATGCGGCCAATGGGGCCGAATTCGTGGCGGGGGCCGGCGAGAGGGGGTGGGCCATCGAGGTCATCGACGGCGACCGCGAGGCCGATTGGATCCAGCGCGGTGTGGCCGACACGGTCGGTCCGGACGTCCTCGGCGAGGACACCGCTTTGACCCTCGACATCGGGGGCGGGAGCGTCGAAACCGTCCTCTGGGACCGGCAGGCCATCCAAGGGCGCTTCAGCCTCGACCTGGGCGTGGCCCGGCTCACCGATTGGATCAAGCCCTCGGATCCCCTCAAGGCCAAGGACCTCGACTCCCTCGCCCGCATTGCGGACCAGGCCCTCGCTCCCCTGTTGGCCCTGGCCTCCGATCATCCTCCCCGGGTGCTCGTAGGCACGAGCGGCGCCTTCAACACCCTGGCTGCGCTCGAGTCGCCCGAGGCCAACTGGAATCCCCGGAACATCGCCGATGTGTTGCCCTATCCGACCTTGAGGTCGCGGTGCCGGGCCCTCCGGGCTACGAGCAAGACGGATCTGGCCACCATTCCCAACCTCCATCCCGACCGCATCCCCTACATGTCCATCGCCTGCGCCCTCATCGAGCACCTGCTCGAGCGCATGCCCTCGGTCACGACGGTGCTGCGGTCGCGGCACACGCTGGCTGAGGGGGTGCTGTCGGAAGCGGCGGAGGTCCTGCCCACCTCGGGGTTGTCCTCGGAATGGGGTGAGCTGACGGACCGCTGAGTCCGAGCGGGCCATGCCCGGATTTTCCCGCATTTTCGCACCATGGCCCACATCCTGATCATCGACGACGAACGGCTCATCCGCCACGCCCTGAAGGACATTCTCGAGTACGAGGAGCACACCGTGGACGAGGCGGAGGACGGAGAGGCCGGCCTGAAGGCCGCCCTGGACGGAAGGCACGACGTGATCTTCTGCGATGTGAAGATGCCGGGGAAGGATGGAATCGAGGTCGTGGAGGCACTGACGCTCAAGGGGGTGGAAACGCCGGTGGTGATCATGACCGGCCACGGCACCGTGGACCTCGCCGTGCAGGCGCTGAAGGCGGGAGCCTATGATTTCATCGAGAAGCCGCTGGACCTGAACCGCGTGCTCGTCGCTTTGCGCCACGCCACGGACCGGGAGGACCTAAGGAAGGAGACCGTGAAACTGCGCCAGCAGAAGGGCACGGCGGGCGGTCATGAGATGATTGGGCGGAGTGAGGCGCTGGAGGAGATCCGCGGGATCATCGCCAAGGTGGCCCCCACTGACGCCCGGGTCATGATCACGGGCCAGAACGGCACGGGAAAGGAGGTCGTGGCGCGCCGCATCCACGCCCAGAGCGAGCGCAAGGCCGCGCCCTTTGTGGAGGTCAACTGCGCGGCCATTCCCGGGGAACTCATCGAATCCGAGCTGTTTGGCCACGAGAAGGGTGCCTTCACCAGTGCGGTCAAGCAGCGCAAGGGCCGCTTCGAGCAGGCCCAGGGGGGCACCCTCTTCTTGGATGAGATCGGCGACATGGCCCTGCCCGCCCAGGCCAAGATGTTGCGGGCCCTCCAGGAGCGCGTCATCCAGCGGGTCGGAGGAGACAAGAACATCAAGGTCGACGTGCGGGTCCTGGCCGCCACCAACAAGGACTTGGCCGAGGAAATCCGGGAAGGCCGGTTCCGGGAGGATCTGTTTCACCGGCTGAACGTCATTCCGATCCATGTGCCGAGCCTCGCCGAACGGAGTGAGGACGTTCCCCTCCTCGTCGAGCATTTCCTCGGGGGCGTGGCAGCGGACCTTGGGGTGAAACCACCCCGGTTTGCGGAGGAGGCGTTGAAGGCCTTGTCCAAGGCGCCGTGGACGGGCAACATCCGGGAGTTGCGCAACGTCGTGGAGCGGCTCGTCATCCTGTGCGGCGACGAGGTGACCGCGGCCGATGTGAAGCGCCACGTCACCGCCGGCTGAGGCCGCAGGAGCCGTTTCCATCAAGGTCAAGTTGTTGATGGGGAGTTGGTTGGAGGCAACCATGTCCAGAGTACACCGTCTATGTTGCAAGAGCAACTCCTCTTCGACATGGATATCAATCAACGCGTCGTCCTCATCGTCTTCCTCGGAGCGATTGCCGCCTGCGGAGCGGCCCGGCTTTACGCCAAGGCAGGACAGCCCTTCTGGCACGCCCTGATTCCCGGCCTCAACATCGTGGCCCTGATGCGGATCGTCGGCCGTCCCGAGACCCACGCCCTGTGGTTCCTGGTGCCGGTGGCCAACCTGTATTTCCTCGCCAAGTGGATGGTGGAGCTCGCGCAGAGCTTCGGCAAGCACCATTGGCTCGATCACGTCCTCGTGATCCTGTTCAATGCCTTCTACGTGCTCAACCTCGGCCTCGCCTACAACGAGGAGTACGAGGGCCCGGTCTACACCAAGGAGACCGAGACGGCCTTCGCCTGATTCCCTTTCTGAATCATCATCCCTCGAAGAGGGCCCGGGCCGCATCGAGTGCGGCCGGGATTCCGTCGGCATTCTTGCCGCCCGCCGTAGCGAAGAAGGGCTGACCGCCTCCGCCACCTTGGATGTGGCGCCCCCATTCCCGGACGAGCTGTCCGGCATTCCATTCCTTTTCCTGTGCCAGGTCCTCGGTGATGAGGCATGTGATGGTCGGCTTGCCTCCGGCCCGGCTGCCGAACACCGCGTACAGCGGGGCGGCCTCCGCCTTGAGTTGGAAGGCGATGTCCTTGATCGCGCCCGCGTCAAGCGGAACCTCCGTGACGAGCATGCCCGGGGTGCCGTCGCCACCCGGCCGGTCGATGTCGGCGAGCAGCTGGCGTTTGATGGCCATGGCCTGCTCCCGGCGGTGCCCCTCCACCTCCTTTTGGAGGGAGGTCACCTTGGCTTGCAGGTCTTCGACGGCCGCCACCAGGTCGGACGGGCCCTTGAGGACCTCGGTGGTGCGGCGGAGCACCTCGCGCTGGGCCACGGTGCCGTCCACGGCGCGTTGGCCGGTTTCGGCCTCGATCCGTCGGATTCCTGCGGCGACCGCACTTTCTGAGGTGATGCGGAACAGGCCAATCTCGCCGGTGGCCCCGACGTGGGTGCCCCCGCACAATTCGACGCTCGACCCGAACCCGATCATCCGGACCGTGTCCCCGTATTTCTCTCCGAAGAGCATCATGGCCCCGGCGGCCTTGGCCTCCTCGAGCGGAATGTTCCGCCGCTCATCGAGTGCGCGGTTCTCCCGCACGGCCGC
>JAYYEI010000040.1:0-46809 GCA_036159995.1 Bacteroidota bacterium | reverse complement strand
GGGGTGCGCCATACCCTGTGGCGGGTTGTGGGCGATGTGACTCAAAGCCTGGAGTCTTCGCTGGCCGCGTTGGATGCGGTCTACATCGCCGATGGGCACCACCGCGTCGCTTCGAGCCTGCGCATGGCCGACGCCCACCCTGAACACGATGCGGCCCAACATTTCATGGCCCTTCTTGTCCCCGGCGACCAGCTGGTCTTTCGGGGCTACCACCGCATCGTCAACCTCCACAGTCACTCGCTCCAGCCGGAGCGGGTCAAATTGGCATTCGACGCCATGGAAGGCGTCCATTGGATTGAAGGTGAGGAGACCGAAGCCCCCGGAATTCATTTGCGGGGCGCCCTATCCGGCACACTCGTGGTGGACGCCGACTCATCCGGCGTGACCCTGCCCGAATGGCTGCAGGACCGTGTTCTGGGTCCGGTATTCGGCATTCTCAAACCCCGAACGGACAAGCGGCTTCGGTGCGTGACGGATGACCAGCTGGCTTCGTGGACCGCGAAGGAGGGTGACCTGGCGTTCGTCTTGCCACCGCTCGATTTCGAGGGACTGAAGTCGGTGGCCGATGCCGGGCGTCACATGCCGCCGAAGAGCACCTGGATCGCCCCAAAGTTGCGCAGTGGACTTGTCCTCTTTGATTTCGGTCCCGCAGAGTAACCTTTGCCCTCATGCAGGAGATTGGAGCCGCTTGGACCTCAGTGCGCGAGGCCGTCCCAGACCACGTGACCGTGGTGGCGGTCAGCAAGACCAAACCCGTCGAGGCCGTGGTCGCGGCCCATGCCGCCGGAGCCCGGGTGTTCGGTGAGAACCGGGTGCAGGAGCTGGTGGGCAAACACGAGGCCCTCACCCACCCCGACGCTCCGTGCCATGGGGATTACCCGGACCTGCATTGGCACCAGATCGGGACCCTGCAGCGCAACAAGGTCAAGTACATCGCCCCATTCGTGAGCTTGATCCACGCTGTCGATCAGGTGGCTTTGCTGGACGAGATTGACAAGCGGGCCGCGGCTGCCGGACGGCGAATCCAGGTTTTGCTCCAAGTGCACATTGCCGAGGAGCAGACCAAGTTCGGCTTCGGTGCTGAGGACCTGCCCGCCGTGTGTGACCGGTTGGATGCGGGCGATTGGGCCCATGTGGAGGTCACCGGGTTGATGGGCATGGCCACCTTTTCTCCGGACGCCGCGCAGGTGGGACGGGAATTCGCGGGTTTGCGCCGTCAATACGAACAGCTGGGCGCAGGACGCAATTGGGACACGTTGTCCATGGGCATGAGCGGAGACTGGCGGATCGCCGTGGAGGAGGGCAGCACCATGGTGCGCATTGGGAGCGCGATTTTCGGCAGCCGATGAACGCGCGCCTCCGTCCCTACGAGCCCTGGTTCAGGGCCTGGCTGATTCTCGCTCCACTGGTGGCGTGGGGCAGCCACTTCATCATCTTCAATGCCCGGATGCGATTGGCCCAGCTGGCCAAGGACAGCATGCAGGTAGACGAGCCGGAAGGCACCGTCGGCTATGCGGCCGCCTGCACCGTGGCCTTCACGCTGCTGATGGTCGTGATCGCCCGGCTCTGGGTCAAGGTGACTCCAGAGGACGACGGCGAAGGCGCGGAGGAGGCAGACGCCTGAGCGCCCACCCCCTCCTTGTGAATCGCAGGGCGGATCAGACCGCCAGCTTGGTGCGTTCTCCCTTCAGGGCCTCGCGGGTCATCGCAAACCGGGACACGTCAAATTCAGGCTGTACCCCCAGCGCCATTTGGGCGAGAAGGCGGCCGATGAGCGGGCCGAATTTGAACCCGTGCCCGCTGAATCCGGCGCCGACAATGAGCCCGTCCGACGTACGGTCGAGGATAAAGTCCCGGTCCGCGGTACCGCTGTAGAAACAGACGTATTCCCAATCGATGCGAGCCTCGGCGAGCTCCGGCAGGTGGGCTGAAAGGAACTCCCGGGCGCGTGTCTTGAAGTCCGCACTGACCTTGCGGTCGTCGCCGTCGGGGTGGCCGGCGGGACCGGGATGGTGGTTGGCGACCTTGATGCGGCCGTCCTTCACTGTGGGGATGGCATAAAATCCACTACCAAGATCGCTGAAGACCGGCAGGCCGTGGAGCCGCTCCCCGAGGGCGGAGGCGTCGAAATAGACCAGCTGCTGGCGCGTGACTTCCATGGGCACATCGACCCAACGGCGGGTCCACGCTCCCGTGGTCACGACCACCTGGTCGAATTCGGCCCAGCCGTGGGCGCACCGGACGGCCTTGGGCTGCACCTCGAGGGCCTCCCTGCGCCATTCGACGCCCTCATTGCCGAGCCACGCCGCCAAGCCCTGCAGGATGACCTCCGGATCGAGCACGCCGCCCAGCCGGTCTACCGTGGCCTGCTCGGCCTCGAACCCTGGCCATTCCTCTGCCACGCGGCCCCGCCCGAGGCGGTCCGCCCGGAGGCCCATGTCGCGCATCGTGCGCCAACTCTCCATCGCATGCCGGTCTCCGGGCTGCTCCACCAGCAGCTTGCCCGTTTCGTGGAGCAAAGGCCGCCCGAGCTGGACGGACCACTCTGCCCAAAGGCGCCGGGCCCGAACCGCCATGGACACGAGGCCCTCGTCCGTTCCATAGTGGACCCGGAAACTGCGGCCGGTGTCCACCGAGGCGCCCGGACCGGTCCCCATCGGGTGGGGGTCGTAGAGGGTCACCTGGGCCCCGGCCCGGATCAGGTTCGCGGCCGTGAAACCGCCCATGACACCCCCGCCCACGACCGCCACGCGGCGGGCACCCGAGGAAGGAGTCTGTCTGAGAAGATGAGGGTGGCCGGTCATGACGAAGCGAGGTGTTGGCGGTTGACGGGCACCTTGGCGAGCTCCGCACCGAGGAACTCAGCGATGGCGCGCATGCCTTGGCGCTCATTGTCCAGGCGGGCTTCGGCCTCCGCGTTGTAGTTGGTGTTGATGTTGACGTCGTAGAAATGGAGCCGTCCCTCAGCATCGGGCGACGCCTCCATGGCTGCGACTTCCATCCCCGAATCGGCCAGGAACGCGAGGCACCGGTCCACATCGGCAGGCGCATGGTCCGCGAGGACCTCGAACTTGGCGCGCCCATCAGCCGGGCAGAACGTGCTGCCCACCTGGCAGGCATCGGACGGACACAGGTCAAAGCCGCCGCCCGTGTCGATGCTGACAGTGTAGTAATGCCGCCCTCCGATGAATTCGAGCCGCAAGACCCGACCGTCCGCCGGCTTGGCGTAATCCTGTAGGACCACCGTTCCGTCGAGGGTGTAGTCATCAAACGACGTCGCCACCCGGTCAACATCCGATGCGTTGCGCACCAGGGTCACGCCGGTGCCCTTGCCGCCTCGGTTGGGCTTGACGATGAAGGGGCGGTCCCATCGGGAGGCCGCCCGACGGAAGGCATCTGCCCCCGTGGCCGCCACGGTGCGCGGGGTCGACAGACCATGGTCGCGCAGGGCGATCATCTGTTCGACCTTGCTCACCTCCAGCGCAGTCGCCTTGCGGTTGTTGACGACCCGGCGGCCATGGGATTCGAGCCAGGCCATCACGCCCCGCGTCGCCTCCCACGCGAACCGGTGGTCCCGCGTGTGGCTGCTGGCGCTCATGCGGTTGTAGAAGACGCCCTCCGGTGGCAACGAAGACAGATCGAGTTCAGCATCGTCGATGAACCACTCCCGGTAGGGAAGGCCACGGAGCTCGAGTTGGGCAATGAGGGGCTCCACCCACACGCTGTTTTCGTGGAGGATGTGGATGGCCGGTCGTGTATCGAGAGAAGCGGAGAGCGGGGAAAAGGGAGAAATCATGGTCAAGTGAAATGAGGGAAAACAAGAAGCCCGGCTGGAAGGCCGGGCGCAATACGATCAAGGAGAATGTTTCAATGGAAATCAGCCAACATGACGGTACCGTGCCCGGGGAGCCGGACAACAGAGACAACAACACGTGGCGCACAAATTCATATCCTGAATATAGGCATAAAATCGATTGATATCAAAATTTGACCTTATTAATAAGGGTCTACATCGATAATGATCCGAATGGACTTGTACTCCTCCACCGACCGGAAGGCCTCGATGTCCTCTCTCATCAAGGCCTTCACCTCACCGGGTGACGCCTCACGCTCGAACTTTAGCAGGATGTGCCGGTGGTACTGGTCGTTGATGCGGGGAATCTGCGGCTCCTCCGGTCCGACGACCCGTCCACCGAATCGGCTGCGCAGGCGACCAGCGAGGGCCGAGGCCCCATGGCGCACCTTGTGGGGATCGCGGTGGCGCAACACCAAGCGGATGAGCCGGACGACCGGCGGGTACTGAAAGGTGTGGCGCTCCTGCAGCTCGGCCTTGGCCATCGAAACCGCATCGTGGCGGACCACATGCGTGAACACCCAGTGCTCCGGATCGAAGGTCTGAATGAGCACGCGGCCCTGGTCCTCCCTCCTTCCCGCTCGGCCCGCCACCTGGGTCAGCAACTGAAAGGTCCGTTCGAGCGCTCGGAAATCCGGGTGGTGCAGCATCCGGTCCGCTTGGAGGATGCCGACCAGGCCCACGTGCTCGAAATCGAGTCCCTTGGTGACCATCTGGGTTCCGACCAGCACCTGGACGTCGCCGGTCTCGAACGCTTGGATGATTCGCTCGTGTCCCGTCCGGGTGCGCGTCGTGTCGAGATCCATCCGCGCCGCCTTGACCTCCGGAAAATGGGTGGCGATTTCCTCCTCGATGCGCTCCGTGCCAATGCCCTTGGACTCCACCTCCTCGCTTCCGCACCGCGGGCAGGTCCGCGGTTCCGACTCCCGATAGCCGCAATAGTGACAGTGTAGGTCCTTGAGGTATTTGTGGTAGGTCAAGGACACATCGCACCGCGCGCATTCCGGAACCCAGCCGCAGGTCCGGCATTGGTGGACTGGAGCGTAGCCGCGCCGGTTCTGAAACAGGATCACCTGGCGTCCAGCTTCCAGCGTCTCTCCGATGGCCTCGAGCAGGGTCCGGCTGAAGTGCCCCTCCATCCGGCGCTGTTTGTGGGCCTTGCGCAAATCCACCAGCTCGACGGTCGGCAGCGAGGTTCCGCCGAAGCGTTCCTTCAGCGGCACATGCACCGCCCGGTCCTGGCCCACGGCCCACCGGGCCTCGAGCGAGGGCGTGGCCGACCCCAGCAGCACTTGGGCCCCATGGAGGTGGCCAAGCATCGCTGCTGCATCGCGGGCCTGATAGCGCGGGGCGGGATCCTGTTGCTTGTAGCTGGGGTCGTGCTCTTCATCCACGACGATGAGCCCGAGGTTGCGAAACGGCAGGAATACGGCGCTCCTCGCCCCCACGAGTAGGCGCCCCTTGCCTTTTTCCTCGGCCACGCGGCGGAAGGTGGTGGTGCGCTCCCGCGGGGTGAATCGGCTGTGGTAGACCTCGAGCCGGTCCCCAAAGAACCGACGGAGCCGGACGATCAGCTGGGTGGTCAGGGCAATCTCCGGCACGAGGAAGAGGGCGTCGCGACCGGAAGCCAACACGTCGTGAATGAGGTGCGTGTACACTTCGGTCTTCCCGGATCCGGTGACTCCTTCAAGGAGGACCAGTCCTTTCTCTCCCATGCCCTGCCTGATGGCGTCGAGGGCTGTCTGCTGTGCCGAGCTCAAGGTCGCCAGGGGCAGCCCCTTCTCCTCGCTCCCGCTCATCCATGGATCCTGCTTAAACAAGAAGACCAATCCCTTTTCGACGAGCCGCTTGAAGATGGCGCCATCCAAGTCTCGGCGCCGAACCAGTTCCACCACCGGGACCCCCGTGGCCTTCTGGGCCTCGTCAAGCAGGGCCATCATCGCCCGCGATTGGGCGGGCGCCCGGGCATCCAAGGCATCCAGTTGTTCGCCGAGCCAGCCCTCGTCGGCCACCGCCCGCTCCGAAAGGCGCACCATGGACACGACCTTTCGACCGGGACCGCTCTTCATCTCCTCATTGGAGAGGATCCAACCCGTTTCGACCAGACTGCGCAGGACGGGAGCCGGATCCTTCACCCCCAGCAGATCGCCCACCTCACGGAAGGTCATCGCCCCCCTCAACCGGAGGGCCTCCACAACCTGGAATTCCCGGTCATCCAATCCGGAGTCGTCGCGTTCTTCCGCATCCGGAGCCGGCTGGAGTTTGGTCTCACTCGCGAGCCGCATCCCCGCCGGTAGGGCGGCAAGGGCCACCTCTCCCGGAGAGCAGCAATAGTGCCCCGACATCCAATCCCAGAACCGCAGCGTCGTCTCGGAGAGAAGGGGCTCGGCATCCAACAAGCTCACAAAGGCCTCGGTGCGGTGGCCAGGGGCTTGCCCGTGAATGGCGCGCACGACGGCCGTGTGCAGCCGCTTCCCACGCAACGGGACCACCACCCTGCTGCCGACGCGAACGGTCCCCGCATGCTCCGGAGGAACAGCATAGGTCAGCAGACCGGGGAGCGCGAGGGGAAGGATGACGTCGACGTACTGCACGAGAAGCGAAAGTACCTTAGTCGAGTTCCCTGCAAGGCCATCGGTCAACCCGTGAACCCCGGGGACACATTTCCGGTTCTCTCCCCATGCATCACCTCAACGTCGGCGATCCCGCCCCCGCCTTTTCCGCCCTCGACCAGAACGACAAGACCCACACCCTTGAAGACTACAAAGGAAAGAAGGTCGTCCTCTATTTCTACCCCAAGGACAACACTCCCGGCTGTACGAACCAAGCCTGCAGCCTTCGGGACGGCATGGCCGACCTCCAGGCCGCTGGCATCACGGTGCTCGGGGTGAGCATCAACCACGCTGCCTCCCACCGGAAGTTCATCGACAAGTTCGACCTGCCCTTCGACCTCCTCGTGGACGAGGACCACAGCCTGCAGGAGCTCTACGGGGTCTGGGGCCTCAAGAAATTCATGGGCCGAGAATACGATGGAACGCACCGCACCACCTTCTGCATTGACGGGGACGGCACCATCGCCGCCATCATCCGCAAGCCGAAGGTCAAGGAGCATGCCGCCGAGGTACTCGCTGCCTTCGGGAATGAAAGTTGACCCCGCGTTCACAAAAACCGGGCACAACGTAAATCCCTTACGGAGCGGGTCTTCTACTTTGCTCTCGCTTCATTCGAAAACCACCGACATGGCTGCAGACAACAAGGAAAAGCTCAAGGCGCTCCAACTCACCCTGGACCGCATCGACAAGACATACGGAAAGGGCACCGTCATGAAACTCGGCGATGAGGCCGTGGAGAAGGTTGACGCCATCTCCTCGGGATCCCTCTCGCTCGACATCGCCCTCGGCGTGGGCGGATTCCCCCGCGGACGGGTCGTGGAGATCTACGGTCCGGAGAGCTCGGGAAAGACCACCCTCGCCACCCATGCCATCGCCGAAGCCCAGAAGGCCGGCGGCATTTGCGCCTTCATCGACGCGGAACACGCCTTCGACAAGTACTACGCCGAGAAGCTGGGTGTCGACACTGAGAACCTCCTCATCTCGCAACCGGACAACGGTGAACAGGCCCTCGAAATCGCCGACAACCTCATCCGCTCCGGCGCCATCGACCTCATTGTCATCGATTCCGTGGCCGCCCTGACGCCCCGCGCTGAGATTGAAGGCGAGATGGGCGACACCGCCGTCGGGCTCCAAGCCCGCCTCATGTCCAAGGCCCTCCGCAAGCTGACCTCGACCATCAACAAGACGGGATGCTGTTGCGTGTTCATCAACCAGCTCCGGGAGAAGATTGGGGTCATGTTCGGCAACCCGGAGACGACCACTGGCGGAAACGCCCTCAAGTTTTACTCCTCTGTCCGGATTGACATCCGCCGCAGCAGCCAGATCAAGGATGGCGACGTGGTGATGGGCAACCGAACCAAGGTCAAAATCGTCAAAAACAAAGTGGCCCCACCGTTCCGCCGTGCGGAGTTTGACATCATGTATGGCAAGGGCATCTCCAAGGTGGGCGAAATCATCGACCTCGGGGTGGACCTCGGCATCATCAAGAAGTCCGGATCCTGGTTCAGCTACGGTGAGACCCGCCTCGGCCAGGGACGCGACGCTGTCAAAAACCTGCTCGAGGACAACCCGGAGCTCATGGAGGAGCTCGAAACCGGAATCAAGGCCGCCCTCAACGCCGAGGTCGCGGAAGAAACGGTCCAGCAGGCCGAAGCCTGATGACCCGATTCCAGGTCGGACTGCTCACAGTCCTGGCCCTCTGCACGGGATGTGGCGCCCCGGCTCCGGACACGGAGTCGGGGGCCGTCATTCAGGACTCCTTGTCCTGGCTCAACGCACGCATCCTCGAGGCCCCGATGAATCCCGATGGATATGCGGACCGGGCCGCCTTCCACCTGCGCCGTGGTGAACTCGGCGAGGCGATGGACGATCTCGCCCTCGTCGTTCAGGCCGATTCCACCCGACTCGAGGCCCGGCAGACTTTGGGTGAGCTCCGGTTCGGCGTCCGCGATTTCGAAGGAGCCGTGCGCGAATGGGAAGGCGCCCTGAGGGTGGACAACCAGTTCGCCCCTGCCCTACTTTCCCTGGCCCAGGTGGACGTGCTGCTCCGGTCGTACGACCCCGCGCTCAAGCGGATCAACGCCGCCCTGCAGGTGGACGACCGGCTGGATGAGGCCTACTTCCTCAAGGGGAGGTTGTACCTCGAGACCGGCGACACCGTGAAGGCCGCGAGTTCCTTTCAGACGGCCGCCGAGGTGAACCCGGACCGGTACGACGCCTTCATCCAATTGGGCCTCCTCTATGCGGCCGCCCATGACGATCTCGCGCTGGAGTACTTCCGGACCGCGAGGTCCCTCCGCCCCAACAGCATCGAGGCCCTCTACGACGAGGCCATCTTCCTTCAGGAACACGCTGGGCGAGACACCTCACGGTACGGAGCGGCCCTCGACCTCTACGACCGTATCCTCGTGCTCGACAGCGCCAATGCCTCTGCCGCCTTCAACAAGGGCTTCGTCTACCTCGAGTACCTCGCGGACTATGGCAATGCGGAACGCTGGTTTGATGAGGCCATCGCCCGGCTGCCCCGCTACCATCAAGCTCACTATAACCGGGGGCTGGCCATCGAGAGCCAAGGCCGGAGTGCTGAGGCGCTCGAGGCCTACGATGCCGCACTCGCCATCGATCCGGCCTACACCCCGGCGGCCATCGCCAAGGGCCGGGTGCTCGGTCGCTGACCTCGACACCGGTTGGACATGAAAAAAGCCGGCTCGAGGGCCGGCTTTTTCATTGGGTGGGAAGCGGTGATCACTTCACCTGGTCCACCACGGCCTTGAAGGCGGTGGGGTGGTTCAGCGCGAGGTCGGCGAGGACCTTGCGGTTCAGTTCAATGCCGGCCTTGTGGCACTGGCCCATGAACTGGGAGTAGCTCATGCCGTGCTGGCGAGCACCGGCGTTGATGCGCGTAATCCACAGGGAGCGGAACTGGCGCTTCTTGAGCTTGCGACCGACGTAGGCGTAGGTCAGGCCCTTCTCCACCGCATTTTTTGCGACGGTCCAGACGTTCTTTCGGGCACCGTAGTACCCTTTGGCCATTTTCAGGACTTTCTTCCGACGCGCTCGGCTGGCGACGGCGTTGTTTGAACGAGGCATGTTCTATTGGATTTGGCGGACAGCGTCCCGCTCAGGCGGGCTCTTGGGGGCTGGACGCCGGTTTGGATTCAGTGTCAGATGCCCAACTGGGTCTTGATGTTCGGCGTGTCCGCCTTGCTCACCAGGCCCGTCTGGGTCAGGTTGCGCTTCTGCTTTGTCCCCTTCTTGGTGAGAATGTGGGACTTGAAGGCGTGCTTGCGCTTGAGCTTCCCCGTGCCGGTCACGGTGAAACGCTTCTTCGCGCTGCTCTTGGTCTTCATCTTCGGCATGTCGTCCGTATATGGTGGTTCAGGCTGCGGCCCTCCCCGGGATTTACTTTTTCGGTCGGAGCGTGATGAACATCCGCTTTCCTTCCAGTTTCGGCATCAGCTCCACCGTGCCCACGTCCTCCAGCTCCTGCGCGAAACGCAGCAACAGGATTTCTCCCCGCTCCTTGAAGACGATGCTCCTTCCGCGGAAGAAGACGTGCGCCTTCAGCTTGTTGCCCTCCTCGAGGAACTTGCGGGCGTGCTTGACCTTGAAGTTGAAGTCGTGATCGTCCGTATTGGGACCGAAACGAATCTCCTTCTGGGTCACCTTGGCCTGATTGGCCTTGATTTCCTTCTGCTTCTTCTTCTGGTCGTACAGGAACTTCTGGTAGTTCAGAATCCTGCAGACCGGAGGATCCGCTTTCGGGGAAATCTCCACAAGGTCCAGCTCCTGCTCCTCGGCCATCTTGATGGCATCCTCCAGCTCGACGATGTCGGCGTCTCCGACATTGTCTCCGACCAAACGCACTTGGGCGGCCCGGATTTCCCGGTTCGTCCTGTGCGGATTCTTTTTGATCACCCGGGCAGGGCCGCGGGATCGTCTGCGTCGAATAGCGATGGTGCTATCAGTTTGGTTGTTCAATCATCTCGTCGCCACCGAGCATTTCCTTCACTTCACTTTCGATCCGATCGGCAAACGCCGCAGTGGTCATGCCTCCGACATCTCCTTCGCCTTGCTTGCGCACGGCCACGGTTCCGTTTTCGGCTTCATCGCCTCCCACAATGAGCATGTACGGGACTTTGTCGAGCTCCGCTTCGCGGATCTTCTTCCCGACCTTTTCACTCCGGTCGTCAATGAGGGCGCGAATATCGCGCTTTTCAAGGGATTTTGAAACCTCCCTTGCGTAGTCGTTGAACTTGTCGCTGACGGGCAGGATCCGCGCCTGCTCCGGGGTGAGCCACAGCGGGAATTTTCCGGCGCAGTGCTCGATGAGGATGGCGACGAACCGCTCCATGGAGCCGAAGGGCGCACGGTGGATCATCACCGGGCGGTGCTTCTGGTTGTCAGCCCCGACGTATTCGAGCTCGAACCGCTCCGGAAGGTTGTAGTCGATTTGCACCGTGCCCAACTGCCACTTGCGGCCAATGGCATCGCGGACCATGAAGTCCAGCTTGGGGCCGTAAAAGGCCGCCTCCCCCAATTCGGTCACAGTCTTCAACCCCTTCTCGACGGCCACCTCGGCGATGGCCTTCTCGGCCTTGTCCCAGTTCTCATCGTTGCCGATGTACTTGGCCGGGTTCTCCGGGTCGCGCAGGCTCACCTGGGCGATGAAGTCCTGGAAGTCGAGCGTTTTGAAGATGTACAGCACGAGGTCGATGACCTTGCCAACCTCCTCTTTGACCTGATCCACGGTGCAGAAGATGTGGGCGTCGTCCTGAGTGAATCCGCGGACGCGGGTCAAGCCGTGGAGCTCACCGCTTTGCTCATAGCGGTAGACCGTGCCGAACTCGGCAAAGCGCACGGGAAGATCCCGGTAGCTGCGGGGACGGCTCTTGAACACCTCGCAGTGGTGCGGGCAGTTCATCGGCTTGAGCAGATACTCCTCTCCTTCGGCCGGGGTCTTGATCGGCTGGAAGCTGTCCTCGCCGTACTTCTCGTAGTGGCCACTGCAGACGTACAGGTCCTTGTTGCCGATGTGCGGCGTGATGACGGCCTCGTAGCCCATCTTCCGCTGGGCCTCCTTCAGGAAAGTTTCGAGCCGCATACGGAGGTCCGCCCCCTTGGGCAGCCACAGCGGCAGGCCTTGACCGACCTTTTCACTGAAGGTGAACAGGTCGAGTTCCTTGCCCAGTTTCCGGTGGTCGCGCTGGCGGGCCTGTTCGAGGAGCTCCATGTGCTCATCGAGCTGGGCCTTCTTCGGGAAGGCGATGCCGTAGATGCGGGTCAACTGCTTCTGCGTCTCATCCCCTTTCCAGTAGGCACCGGCCACGGCGAGCAGCTTGACCGCCTTGATGAAACCGGTGTGCGGGATGTGCGGCCCCCGGCAGAGGTCGGTGAATCCGCCCTGCGTGTAGAAGGTGATCGTGCCGTCCTCGAGGTTCTCGAGCAAATCCAGCTTGTATTCGTCTCCCTTTTCCTTGAAGTAGGCGATGGCCTCGGACTTGGGCACGTCCCGGCGCACGTACTCGCTCTTCTCGCGGGCGAGCTCGAGCATCTTCTTCTCGACGGTGGGGAAATCCTTGTCACTAAACGTGTGGTCCCCGAAGTCGACGTCGTAGTAAAATCCGCCCTCCACGGCCGGACCCACCCAGAACTTGACCCCCGGGTAGAGGGCCTCGAGGGCCTCCGCCATCAGGTGGGCGCCGCTGTGCCACAGGGTGCTTTGCGCGCCGTCGCTGCCCCAGGTGAGGAGGTTGAGCTTGACGTCGCCCCCCAACGGGCGCTGGGCATCGCGCACTTCGCCATCCACTTCCGCGGCGAGCACGTTGCGGGCCAGGCCCTCGCTGATGTCGCGGGCGACATCGAGGGCGGTGGCGTCATCGGCCGCCTGTCTGACGGAGCCGTCGGGAAGGGTGATGTTGATCATGCGTTCCAGATTCGGCGCAAAGATAATCTCCACCCTGCGCCCCGCCCCGATGTCCAAAGGATGCCAAAAGAGGGGCCGCGGCGGGCGAAGCGCATACCGAAGGGCCGCCCTTCCGCATTGTCATCATGAAGGCCGGGATCGCCCCGGTCCGGAACCCCAACCTGCAGCCCATGAGACTCCATCCTGCCCTCCTCCTCACCCCCCTCGCCCTCGTCGCTCTCCCGTTGCTAGCGGAGGCCGCTCCACAGGACCTGAGGGACTTCGACGATTTCATCCGCCACGTCCGATCCGAAGCCGAGTCGGGCGACCCCGAGCGCATCGCCGACTGCTTCGCCCCCCTCATCTTGACGGAGGCCGACTGTGCCCCCGAACCCTTCGGCGACGCCCTCGGCTACGATGCCCAGCGCTTCGGGTGGAAACAGCTCGGCCGTGACATCGCCCGCTACGCCGACGGGTTCGCCCTCGTCGATGCCGACGGGACCATGACCAACCTTCACGCCCGGGCGGCCGGCAAGCCGCACTACCTCGACATCCTCGGGAACCGCGTGAAGTTCCGCCGAGAGGCCGGCAGCGCCGGGGACATCATTGCGATGCTCGACACGGGCACCCTGCCCGGTCGCATCGACGAGACCCGCTGGACCCTGACGCGCGACGGCGTCCGGTGGACTCCGGTGGTGGCGCACCTGCCCGGCATGGGCAAGGTCCGCGGCTACATCGGGGAAGACTACGTGAAACAGTCGGATTCACAGGGTGACCTCACGCTGACCGCGCAATATGACGG
Source organism: Bacteroidota bacterium (assembly GCA_036159995.1). Classification (GTDB taxonomy): domain Bacteria; phylum Bacteroidota; class Bacteroidia; order Flavobacteriales_D; family Sanyastnellaceae; genus UBA8752. Next base: position 33,637 of record JAYYEI010000040.1, on the reverse strand, counting down.
ACAGCGCTGGGCCCTCACGGGGTATGAGCGTCACCGCCCGGAGCTCGCCGTCAAGGACGGTTCCCCCACGCCTTGAGGTGCCAATGCACGGCCGCCTCGGCGCAATGTTCGCCCGAGGCGTCGTATAGGGAGGAGGGCTGCACGATGCGCGCCACCCCTTCCGATTCCAACACGCCGGTCAGTCCCAGGACGTCCGGCGTGTTCCTTTGGGCCCGAACCACACAGTCGCCCTTGGGCTTGGCGAGGTAATCGATTTCGAGCCGAGACATGATGATGCGGTAATCCTGCATGCCCACCTCCAGCAGGATGGACGCGCCGGAGCCGAACTCGAGGGCGGTCGCGATGGCGCAGGCGTGCATGCCGCCGAGGTGGTTGCGGTTGGACCTCCGGCTGGGCAGGCTGATCTCGACCTGCTCCTCGGTGACGGCGGCGATGCGGATGCGGTGCGGCCGGTTAAACGGCAACGCCATGCGCATGAGCCGATCCATGGACCGAGGACGGCCTTGCCGGGCTTCCTCCAAGGCCTTGGCGGCCCGGCTGGCGAGGGCAGCGTTCATTGACCCGCCGTTTCGTGCAAGGCGCCGGACCGCTCGAGGACGCCGGCGATGTCCGGCCGGAAGTAATTCGGCCCCTTCATCACCTTGCCGTCCTCCCGGTAGATGGGCTGGCCATCGGCCCCGAGCTTGGACATATTGGATTCCTGAATGGTCCGGAAAACGTCGACCATAACCTCCTGCATCCCGTGGGTAACCATGGTGCCGCAGAGGATGTAGAGCATGTCGCCAAGCGCATCGGCGACCTCAACCATGTCGCCCGCCTTGGCCGCCTCGAGGTATTCGTCATTCTCTTCGGCCATCAGTCGATGCCGGAGTTCCATTTCTCCCGAATCCACCGCCGTGGTCGGAACGTGTCGATGCGGCAAGCCGAAGGTCTTCTGGAACAGGGCCACCGCGTCGGTGCATTCTTTGAGGGTCATGCGGACAAGATGGGCAACATCTTTTAACCGCGCCCCCCCACTCCGGGGCTGGGGCTCCCCCCTATTTTTGACAGTCCCTGTTGATGGAATTCACCCGGAAAATGACACCTGAACCGATGGAAAGTCAACCCCTCGCTCCCTCCGTGGACCCGGCTCCGAACGGGCATCCCGACATCCAGGCCCTGACGGACCGCATCGCGGCGGCCAGCGCCTTCGTCGACCCCCTGCGGCATGAAGTCGGCAAAGCCGTGGTCGGACAGAAAGGCATGGTGGACCACCTGCTGATTGGCCTGCTGGCCGACGGCCATGTCCTCCTCGAGGGCGTACCGGGCCTCGCCAAGACGCTGGCCATCCAAACCCTGAGCCGCGCCGTCGCCGTCGACTTCAGCCGAATCCAGTTCACCCCGGATCTGCTTCCGGCGGATGTGATCGGCACCATGATCTACAACCAGAAGGAGGAGGCCTTCTCCGTCAGCAAGGGGCCCATCTTCGCCCACTTCGTCCTCGCCGACGAGATCAACCGGGCTCCAGCCAAGGTCCAGAGCGCCCTGCTCGAAGCCATGCAGGAGCGGCAGGTGACCATCGGCTCCGAGACCTTTCCCTTGCCCTCTCCCTTCCTCGTCCTGGCCACCCAGAATCCGGTGGAACAGGAAGGCACCTACCCCCTCCCCGAAGCCCAGGTCGACCGTTTCCTGCTCAAGGTGGTCATCGACTACCCCACCGCGGAGGAGGAGCAGCAGATCCTCCGCGCACAAGTCGCCTCCGGCCCCCGCCCGGCCATCCAGCCCGTGGTCCAAGCAGAGGCCCTGCTCGCCGCCCGCGAGCTCGTCCGCGAGGTCTACATGGATGAAAAGGTGGAGCGGTACATCGTCCAATTGGTCAACGCCACCCGCCGCCCCGAGAATCAGGGGCTCGGCCACCTGAAGCCGTTGATTGGATTCGGCGCTTCGCCCCGGGCCACCATCGGCCTGGCCCTCGCCGGCAAGGCCAAGGCGTTCATGTCCGGCCGCGGTTACGTGATTCCGGAGGACATCCGGAGCGTGGCCATGAGCGTCCTGCGCCACCGCATTGGATTGACCTTCGAGGCCGAGGCTGAGGAGATCAGCCAGGAACAGATCGTCACCGAAATCCTCGACCAGGTCCAGGTTCCCTGAGCATGGAAGCCGCAGAGCTGATCCGACGCGTCCGGCGGGTGGAACTGCGCGCCCGCGGCCTGAGCAATCAGGTCTTCTCCGGTGAATATCACAGCGCGTTCAAGGGCCGTGGCATGGCCTTCAGTGAGAACCGGGCCTATCAGCATGGCGACGAAATCCGCACCATCGATTGGAACGTGACTGCCCGGATGCGGTCCCCGTACGTCAAGGTCTTCCAGGAGGAGCGGGAGTTGACCGCGATGCTGCTCATCGACGTCTCCGCGTCGGGCACCATCGGCAGCCGGGGATCGACGAAGCGGGAACTCGCCGCGGAACTCGCCGCCGTCCTCGCTTTCTCTGCCGGCCAAAACAACGACAAGATCGGCGCCCTCCTCTTCAGTGACCGGATCGAGCGGTTCATCCCCCCCAAGAAGGGACGCAGCCACATCCTGCGCATCGTCCGGGAAATCATCGACCTTGAACCCCAGGGACAGGGAACCGACATCGCCGCCGCCCTCGAGCACTTCGGACGGGCGATGAAGAAGCGGTGCATCGCCTTCCTCATCAGCGACCTCCAGGACCGCGGTTTCGAGAACATCCTCAAGCGGACAGCCCGACGTCATGACCTGGTCGCTCTGCAATTGCGGGACGCCATCGAGGGCAAGGCCATGAAGCTGGGGTGGGTGTCCGGATTCGACCCGGAGTCCCGAACGATGGGGCACATCGGAACCGGGTCCCTGCGCTGGCGCAAGCGCTATGAGAAGGCCCTCGCCGAGCACCAGGCCCACCTCGAATCGGAGATGAAGCGGTCCGGTGTGGACCACGCCATTCTCCACACGAATCGCCCCTACGTCCAACCCCTGATGCAGCTGTTTGACCGCCGTGGCTGATCTCCGCACCCTCGCGCTCTTCCTCGGTCTGTGCGCCTCGGCCGAGTGTGCCTCCCAAGCCGCCTTCTCGGTGACGGCGGACCAGGACAGCGTCGGCATTGGCGAGGTCCTGACCCTGACCCTCGAATCCGATGAGTCCATCACGGAAGGACAACAGTGGACTTGGCCTGCCTTGGCCGCAGGAGACTCCCTTGCGCAGGGCTGGGAAATCCTGTCGGTCGGCGCCATCGACAGCGCGGCTTCCCTCGCGCTCGACGCCGGCATCCGGCGGACCCAGGCCGTGGAGATCCTCGCGTGGGACACCGGGTTCAGGGTCATCGAACCCCTGCAGCTGGGCGGAGACAACCCTGTCCTGAGCGCCCCCTTGCTCATCCAGATTGGGGCCCATGCCCTCGAGGACAACCCCGCTCCGCGGCCGATGCAGGGCTACACCCACTTCGAGTGGACATGGTGGGAGCGCCTGATGCGGATCCTCCCCACGCTCCTCCTCGTGCTCGGCCTCGCCGCCGCCGCGTGGTGGGTCCTCAAGCAGCTCCGCAACCGCGAGTCCGTCATCCCACCACCTCTGGTCCCGCAGGAACCCGCCGAGCCGGCGCACCTCACCGCCCTCCGGATGCTCGAAGCCCTCGAGGTTGATCAACCGTGGAAGGACGGCGAAGGCAAGGAGGCGCAAGCCCAACTGTCCGAGGCCGTGCGCCTGCACCTGCAGGGCACCTTCGGGGTCAAGGCGCTGGAGCGGGCCACCGAGGAGTTGACCGCCCACCTCACCGGAGCGCCCATTCGCGGACTTGACGGCGACGACGCCCGCTGGCTGGTTTCCCTTCTTCGACAGTCCGACCTGGTCAAATTCGCCAAGCAGGATTTGTCTTCCGACGCCCATCTGCACGCCGTTCGCGAGGCGTTGGCGTGGGTGCGCCGCACGTCGCCCGCGGCCGATCCAACCGAGCCCAATTCCGATCTGAATGACTGAGCATGCAGCGTCGGGATGGATGGCCGCCAGGCTGAAGCAAGCCGCCGCGCAAGGGGCGGCGTGGACCGTGGTGGGGATGGTCTTCCTCGCGCTGGACCGCCGCTTTGAGTGGGCCGTCCCGACGGCCTTTTGGTGGGGCACCGCGGTGGTCGGCTGGAGCCTCTGGCGGATTGCCCAACCGATGGTGGCTCCCGCCTTCCGAATTAACCTCCGCCACCTCGACCTCATCCCGCCGAGGCGCGATCAGTGGATTCCCCTGGTGCCCGATGGACTGCGGACGGTGGCTCTCGGCCTCATCGTCCTCGTGCTCGCCCGGCCCCAGAGTTCGTCCAGCATTGAAAACATGACGCGCGAGGGCATCGACATCGTCATGGCCATGGACGCCTCGGCCAGCATGCTCAGCAAGGACTTTCGGCCGAATCGGCTGGAAGCGGCCAAAGCCGTGGCCAGCGAATTCGTGGAAGACCGCCCCTTTGACCGGGTCGGGGTCGTGGTCTACGAAGGGGAGAGCTTCACCCAGGTGCCCCTGACCACCGACCACCGCGTGGTGCAAGACGGCCTGAACGCGCTCGAAACTGGTCGGGTCGAAGGAGGAACGGCCATCGGCATGGGGCTCGCTACGGCCGTGAACCGGTTGCGCAAGAGCGACGCCAAGAGCAAGGTGGTCATCCTCATCACGGACGGAGAGAACAACTCTGGACAGATTGAGCCGCAGGATGCTGCCCAACTCGCCCGGCTCGAATCCATCCGGGTGTATACGGTGGGCGTCGGCACCATCGGCCGCGCCAAGAGCCCCGTCCGACAGCGGCCGGACGGCAGCTACATCTATGACTGGGTGGAAGTCAACATCGACGAGCCCACCCTGAAATCCATCGCCCAAGAGACGGGTGGTCGGTATTTCCGTGCCACGAGCGGGGACAAGCTCAAGGAGATCTACACCGAGATCGATGCCCTCGAGAAGACGCGGTTCAACGTCTTCCGCTACAACAAGAAAACCGAGGAATTCCCCCTCGTCGGCTGGTTTGCCTTGGCGTGTCTCGCCGCTGAAGCCGTCGTTCGCCACCTCTTCATCCGAAGCTTGCCATGACCGCCCCGTCCAGAGCATACAAGGTGTTTGCCAACGTCACGGGATTGGTCCTCTTCGAGCTGGTCTTCTGGTCAAGCGTCGTGGCCCTCGCCATTCTCCTGCGGAAGGTGGCCCCCCAGCTGGACCTGCATTACCCCGGTGCCTGGCCCGCCCTGTTGGTGGCGCCGGTCGGGCTGCTGCTCTTCGCCGGCCATTATCGCTGGAAACAACGGCGGATGGCCGAAGCTGCCGAACTGGAACTCAGCCGGTCGCTTTGGCCCGATGCCCGCCCCCGCCGGGCCGTCTGGAAGTTCCTGGTCTGGCGCACCGGCATCGCCTTGTTGGCCGTGGGCCTGATGGACCCCAAATGGGGCACCCGCATGGAGGAGATGGAGTCGGAGGGCGTGGACATCATGATTGCGCTCGATGTGAGCCGGTCGATGCTCACGGAAGATGTGGGCGTGGCCCGTCTGGACCTGGCCAAGCGCAGCATCGAGCGGGTCGTCCAGCAACTCGACGGAGATCGGGTCGGTCTTATCGTGTTTGCGGGAGAGGCCTATGTGCAGGCGCCCCTAACCCAAGATCTGACCGCCGTCAAGCTGTTCCTCGACGCGATCGGTACGGAAACCGTCCCGTTGCAAGGGACCGCCGTCGGCGCAGCGCTGGCCTTGGCCATGGACTCCTTCGATCCGGAAAGCCAGGCGAGCCGTGTGGTGCTGGTCCTGACCGATGGCGAGAACCACGAGGACGATGCGCTCGCACGGACCTCGGAAGCGGCCGAGCGGGGCATCTCCGTGCACACCGTTGGCATGGCGTCGGAAGCCGGAGGGCCGATACCCGAGTATGACCGGTATGGTCGGTCCAAGGGCTACAAGACGGACGAATCCGGTCAACCCGTGGTGTCGACCCTGGACGAGCGCATGCTGGTCGCCATGGCCGAGGCTGGTCAGGGAACCTATGTCCGAGCCAATCAGGGATTTGTGGACCTCGACCCCTTCCTCTCCAGCTTGGACGGCATGGAGCAGGGTCAAGGCAGCACCGTCGCTTACACCGACTACCGCCACCAGTATGCGACCTTCTTCCTGATCGGCTTCCTCCTGCTCATGCTGGAAGGGGCTTGGCCCACCGGTCGCCTTCGCCTCCGCGGCATGGGGCTGGCCCTCGGACTGGTGCTGATGGCAGGAACCACATCCGCCCAGACTGGGCTGAGGGGGAGCAAGGAAGAGGCTGTGGCCGGATCCCAAGCCATGGTCGACCGCGACTTCCCGGCGGCGGACAGCCTGTTCCGTGCGGCGGCGGGCTGGGAAGGAGCCGAACCCGGCCAGCTGGAAATGAACCGCGGTCTGGCACTGGCCTCGGCCGGGCAGGGAGAAGACGCCCTGAAGTCCTTCCAGCAGGCCGCGGCCGAAGCCGAGTCTCCCCGCGTCAAGGCCGATGCCTGGAACAATGTCGGCAACGTGCTCCTCGCCGGACAGGATGCGCAAGGTGCTGTGCAGGCGTACATGAATTCGTTGCGACTCGACCCGACCGATGCCGACACCCGGTACAACCTGGCCCTCGCCAAGGCCCTGTTGCAGGAGCAGCAGGAACAAGAGCAGCAGCAGGACGGGGAGCAGCAGCAAGACGGCGAGCAACAAGAAGACGGAGACCAGCAGCAGGACGGAGAGCAGCAGCAAGACGGCGAGCAACAACAAGACGGAGACCAGCAGCAGGACGGCGAGCAGCAGCAAGACGGAGATCAGCAGCAGGACGGAGAGCAGCAGCAGGACGGAGAGCAACAGCAAAACAGCGAGGAGCAGCAGGGTAGCCAGCAGCAGCAGAGTGGAGAGGAGCAGGAGCGCCCGGTGGGCATCCAGCCGGAGGACGCCGAGCGGATCCTTGATCTGCTCGAACGGAACGAAGCCGCGCTCCGTGCCAAATTGCAGGCGCAGGAAAACGCCAAGCGGCGCAAGGCCAAACGACAGAAAATCGAAAAGGACTGGTGATGTCTTCCCTGATTCGATCCCATCATGCCGGAACCCGCGTCCTGATGGCGCTGATGTTCGCCGCGTCCGCCTTGACGGCCTTCGGTCAGGGCAGCGCCTCCATCACGGTGGACCGCAATCCCGTCGTGGCCAACCAGCCCTTCCGGATCACCTTCGAATTCAAGGACGCCCGCGTCAATTTCACCGCTCCTCCCTCGGTAGAAGGCCTTCGGTTCGTCAGTGGCCCCTCCACCTCGAACAGCACCCAGATCGTCAACGGATCCATGTCGTCCAGCCGGAGCTACACCTACACCGCCGTGGCCTCCAAAGTGGGGATCATGCGCATTCCGGCCCAGCGGTTCAAATCGGGAAGGGACATCCTCGAAACCCGGCCCATCACCTTGCGTGTGGTGGTCGAAGGGGACCGCAATTCAGCCGCTCCGGCCCAGTTCGAGGCGATCATCGAAGCGGACCAGCGGTCCGTCTTCCTCGGTGAGCCCGTCCGCATCCAGTACCGCATCTACAACCGGCTCGATGCCGTGGACGTGCGCAGTTACACCTTTCCGGACCTGACCGGAGCCTGGAGGGAAACCGTCGAGGGAGAGGACCCCCGATGGGAAAACACGGTCATCAATGGGCAGCGCTTCCAGGTGGCCACCATCCGGACGGACATCCTGTACCCCACCCAGACCGGCACCCTGCAGCTCGAGGGATTCGATGTCGAGGCCCAGGCGCGCATCTCCTTCTTCAACACGCGGCCCCTCGCCTCGTCCGCCCGCCCGGTGAGCATCGAGGTGAAGCCCCTGCCCGGGAACGCCCCCTCCTCGTCACTCGGCACCTTTGGCGACCTCAAGGTCAGGTGGTTCTCGGAAGGCTCACCCCCGCTGGCGTCCAACGAGGCCATCAACCTGACCCTCGAATTCAGTGGACAAGGCAACCTCGGGCTGATTGGCACGCCGGACATTGATTGGCCGGCGGACCTGGAGGTTTTCGACCCGGAGATCAAGGACCGCATCCGCACGACGGTGAGTGGCCAGAGCGGAAAACGGACCCTGACCTACCTGGTCATTCCCCGGGCCGAGGGCGCCTATGACATCGCCCTGCCCGACCTCTCCTATTTCGATTGGAAAACCGCCCGGCACGAGCACGTGTCTGCCCCGCCCATCCACCTGGACATCGAAGGATCGGCCGAGGAAGGTCCTTCGTTCGGCTTCAACAGCAAATCCGACGTGACCATCCTCACCCGGGATGTCCGGTTCATTCGAACGGAGACCGAATTGCGCCCGCGCACCCAGCCGTTCTTCGGTGGCCCCCTCCACCTCGGCCTTTGGGCCTTTCCACCCTTGGGGCTGGCCGCCTTGGCCATGATGCGCACCCGGCGGAGGCGGGAGGAGTCGGACCCGGCTTCCGCCCGGAAGAAGCGGACCCGTAAAGCCCTGAAGGCCCTGCTCAGCGAAGCGGACCGGGGCAAGGCCTCGCTCGACCAACTCGGGGCCGCCGTGCACGCCTACCTGCAGGCCCTGCTCGACCTCGCTCAAAGCGAAGCAAACCGCTCAGCTTACGAGACCGCGTTGAGGGACCGTTGCTCCGAATCCACCACAAAGGATTGGCTCGACATCGTGGGTGCCGTCGATCGCGGACGGTTTGCTCCTGGCGCGCCCGAACCCGCCGCCTTGGCGGACAGAATCCGCGAAGCCCTGAAGCAACTGGACACCTCTCCCCGACGGGGATCGGCCGGAGGAGGCGCCGCTGTCCTGGCGATGCTCTTGTGGACAGGGTTGGCGGCCTCGGCAGCTCCGGATCCGGGGGGTGCCTTGGCCGAGTTCCAACGTGGCAACGTCGCCTACACCAATGGGGAATACGAGGAAGCCATCGCCGCCTACACGACCGTGGCCGAGAAGTGGACCTCTTTCGAATTGGAATACAATCTCGGGGGAGCCCATTACAAGGCAGGCCAGATCGGCCCGTGCATTTTGCATTACGAGCGCGCCCGGAGGCTTCGTCCCAATGACGACGACCTGAGTGCCAACCTCCTGCTCGCCCAGGCGGCTGTCACGGACCGCATCGAGGGCATGCCGGAAATCGGCATCGACTCCCTCTGGCGAGAACTGATCTCCCAGGAGCGGCTGGCCGGATGGACTGCTGCCTCCCTCTTCCTGTGGCTGCTCGGATTCGGGCTGCTGGGCCTCCGAATGTTCCGGGAAGACATTGCCCAACGGCGGTGGCTCGGCCTCACGGCCCCGGCGGTGTTGTTGCTCGCGCTGGGATTGGGCGCCTTGAGCAAACAGACCCACCAGCGCATCGTGTCCGAGGAAGGCGCCGTGGTGATGGCACCACGGGTCGAGGTCATGAGTGCCCCTTCTGGTGGGGAACCCCCCTCCAAGCTGTTCGTGCTGCACGAAGGCACTGTTGTGGAGCTCCTCAGGGAGGAAGGCGACTGGCGTCAGGTCCGACTGGCCAATGGCAATTCGGGCTGGCTAGAGGCCTCGGCCGTGGAAGGCATTTGATACCCGGTGAACAACCGGCTATATGGGGGGTTCTCCCCTCATGCAACTGTCTCAGTTCGTAAAACTTGTGAGCGACGCAACGCCGACCCCTTCTGTGGTGTTGTTTTGTCACCGCGCAATGAACCGACGATTCCTTTTCGCCCTGTGGGCCATTGTGGCCGCAGGTCCTGTTTCTGCCCAAAACGAGCACTTCGATTGGCTCGGATCCGATACTGAACCGCTCCCGACGGACAGCATCGATGCCCTCCCCTACAGCGGTGAGACCAATGATTTCTCGGGAGGCTATGCCATCGGCGACACGGTCGGTGACTTCCACTTGTGGTCCCTGAACGGAAACGAGTTCATCCTGTCCAATGAGGTGGAGGAGAACAAACCGACCATCCTGTTCAACGGGTCCGCCACCTGCGTCCGTTTCCAGAATGACTGGGACCTGATGGAAGCCGTTTCGCCCATCCAATGGGTCACGCAACACTTCGACATGTTCAATTGGGTTCCGGTCTATGTGGCCGAGGCGCACGCCCTCGACATGGAGAACTGCCCCTCCAATTGCCCGGACTTCCCGATTCCCGGACCGCACGGCGAATACATGCTCCAGCACCGCACGGTGCAGGAGCGGATGGACGCGGCCCAAATCGTCATGGACTGGATGGGTCCCGGCTCGGACACGAACTGGAACTTTCCTTTTGACGATATCCTCATCGACTCGCCGGACAACCTGATGTACACCCACTATTTCATGCGGCCGGCCGGCATTGTCGTGATCGATTGCGACGGCGTGGTGGTGGCACGGGGAGACTGGTTGGGCACGTACCTGAACGACTACACCAACCGCCAGTTCCTCATCGACCTGGTCGAAAACCCGGAAGTGTCCTCCGCTGAATGCCTGTTGGTGTCTGACTCGGAGGAGCCTTGTGGTGCCGACATGCTGGACAGTGACGGGGATGGCGTGTGCGATGCCGCCGAGCTGCTGTGGGGCACCGACCCCTTCAATCCGTGCGACCTCGGCAGCGAGGGCATCGACGACACCGACGGCGACGGCGCCTGCGACGCGCTCGAGGCCTATGTCGGGTCCGACCCGAACAACCCTTGTGATCCGGTGGGCGTCGACACGGACGGCGATGGATTCTGCGACATCGAGGAGGAGCTGATGGGATCCAACCCCTTCAACGCCTGTTCCCCCTCCAATTCGGATGCGGACGAAGACGGATACTGTGACAACGAAGAGATCGTGATGGGCTCCGACATGAACGATCCGTGCAGCCCGGACGGAACAGATTCCGACATGGACGGTCAGTGCAACAGCGCCGAAATTGCAAACGGTACCGACCCGAACAACACCTGCGACCCCTTCGGCGCAGACACCGACGCGGACGGCCTGTGTGACCAGATTGAACTCATCATCGGATCCTCCACGGAGGACCCGTGTGACCCCTATCACGCGGATGCCGATGGCGACGGACACTGCGACGTGACTGAAACCCTTGAAGGATGGGATCCCGCCGACGCCTGTTCACCGGATGGTGGAGACCTCGACGGCGACGGCTGGTGTGACGGCATCGAACGGGCCAACGGCTGGAATGAGATTGACCCCTGCAGCCCCGTGGTCACCGACACCGATTCGGACGGGTGGTGTGACATGGAGGAGCTCCTGTCCGGATGGGACCCCGAAGACCCCTGCTCACCCAATGCCACCGACACCGACGGAGACGGCCTCTGCGATGTATTTGAGGAGCTGAACGGCTCCTCCCCGTTCTCGGCTGAGTCTGTCCTGGGCCTCGATGGCCTCGAAACGGAGGCAATCTCGGTGGCGTGGATTGGCAGTGGGTTCTCAGTGGAGTGTGACGGATGTCTGGGCCTGCCTTGGCGCCTCCTCGACCTCACCGGCCGCACGGTTCAGCAGGGCCGCATCGAGGCCTTCAACGGAGTGACGGTTCCGGCTGGCAGCTACGTCCTGAGCCTGCCGACGGTGGGCCATCAGGAGGTGTTGCCCGTCCAAGACTGAGTCCGACTCGCATCCAACGCGTTTCTTTGGGGCCCACGCCCCATGATGCCCCGCAAATCGAATCCTGACCCGAACGGCGGTCACCCGCTCCGGAATGTGGTCCGGTTGGTGACGGCGGCGGCCGGGGTCCAAGGGGCCGCCCTGCTCGCCCTGCCCCTGCTCCAACGGTGGTGCTATGGCCCAGGGGACTTTGCTGACTTTGCGCTTTACTCCCAATGGGCCGGCCTTTTCGGCGCCGTGGCCACGGTGCGCATGGACCTGGCCGTTGTCAAGCACGACCGGGACGACATGGCCCGGGCCGCGTTGACCAACGGCCTCCGCGCCCTCGGTGTGATTGCGCTCGTGTCCTGCCTGGCCGTCCTCTGCCTGCGGTGGGGAGGAAGCGACATGGGCCGGCTGTCCGGCCTCTGGTTCTGGCTGCCCCTCGGGGTCGTTGGACTCGGCCTCGGCAACCTCGCCACGGCCTGGCTCGCCCGGGCAAACCGCTTCGATCTGGTCGCACGCCATCGGGGTTGGGGTGGCGTGTCCGGTGAGGCCTTGCGCTTTGCCTTCACCGGCCTGGCGGGAACGGGACTCATTGCCGGACGGATCGCCGGACAATGGCTCACGGCCGGGCTGGCCCTCCGCTCCATGAACGGGCTCACCGCCGCCGACCGCCCCTCCCGTGAGGATCGACGCACCGCTTGGGCCCTCGACCGGGATTACGTGCGGTACACGACCCCGGCCAATCTGCTGGCCATGGGCGCCAACGCCTTGCTGATCCTGTACCTGTTCGAAGCCGCACCAAAGGACACCGTCGGACAGGTCGGCGCGGCCGCGGCCTACCTGACTGTGGCAGCCGGACTGCTGATCCGCGGCGTCAACGACGTGTTCTTTCGCCTCCTCAATGACATTCCTGCCTCCCAACTGACTGCGGTTTACCTGCGCTGGGCCCTGCCGCTACTGGGCCTTGCCGCCCTGGGCGTCGTGGTGCTGCATGGGGTTCCGGATGCTTGGGTCGTTTCCCTGCTGGGACCACGGTGGGCTGACCTCTTGCCCGTGATGTGCATCCTGTCGACCTGGATGGTGCCATGGGTCGCGGCCTCCTCACTGTCCGGCATCTTCCCCCACCTCGGCCGTCAGTCTTGGTCCCTGGCACTCGACGTTTTCCATCTGGTCCTGGTGGCCGGCTGGCTCGCTTGGTTCACGACAAGCCAGCCTCCCATTGTCCCAGGCGATTGGACCATTCTGAAGCATTACGCCCTCGTTCAGGGCAGCTTCTACCTCATCGCCCTGGTCGCAGGCGTGATCGCCTGCCGCCGGGCTCAGTGAACGTGTTCGTAGTCCCCGTCCAGCGCGAGGGACTGCTCTGCGGCCGGCAGGGACTCGACCATGAGCATCTCGTGGTGGTGCTCGCCCTCCGCTTCGCCATGGTCATGGTCCCCGTCCTGGTGATGTTCCTCACCATGGTCGTGATCGTGGTCCTCGCGGGCATGGTCCCCATGGTGATGGTCGCCGTCATGGTCGGCATGGGCCTCGAAGTGAATTTCGCAGCGTACCTCCTGGAAATGGAGGTTTCCATCGAGGTAGTACTCCAACCTCAATACGCCCTTGCTGCGCTCGTCTGAACGCAGGATGAAGAAGGATCCGGCGGTCCAGCCCGATTCGCCTTGGAAGGCAAACCGGCCATCCTCGTAAAACCGGAGGCGGCGTGCCTCGCCGTCCTCTCCTTCGATGACCCATTGGCCAGACAGCTGCTCATGAAACGGAGCCCCATGGTCGGGATGTGCGGCGTCCGACGCGGACGGAAGGGCCAACGAAAAGCCGGTGAACGGAATGGACAGAAGGGCGAACAAAGCGGCAAAGGGAACGAACCGGAGCATGGGCACGAAACTACATCATGCAGGAGGTCTTATCTTGCCGTTCCGGCCCTACTTCCGCGGTGGCCGGAGACCTTGCAAGCAGACAACACGATGCAGACGATTCTCCTTCGCCTTCCGCTCTTTGCGGGGCTGGTTGCCATGGCCCTGACGGCCAGTGCTCAGCTCGAAGGCAACACGAACGACAATCCCTTCCGCCAGCTCTATGACGTGCTCCCTACGCCCAACAGCGTGCGCACGGCCAGCGGGGCTCCGGGACACGAGTACTGGCAGCAGAAAGTGGACTACGTCATGGACATCCGCCTGGACGACGGCCGCCAGCGCATCGACGGCAAGGAGACCATCACCTACATCAACAACAGCCCGGACGAGCTTCGCTACCTGTGGCTCCAGCTGGACCAAAACGTGCGCGACCTCGACAGCGACAGCCACATGATCCGAGAGGGCTTCATGGAGGACCGGATGACGTTTGACCGCATCGCCGACCTCGAGCCTGATTTCGATGGGGGTTTCAAAATTGAAGCGGTCAAGGACGCTGGCGGTAAGGCCCTCGCCCACACCATCAACCAGACCATGATGCGGATCGACCTGCCCAAGCCCCTGGCGCCGGGTGCCAAGTTCACCTTCCAGGTGGACTGGTGGTACAACATCAACGACCGCATGAAGGACGGTGGCCGCAGCGGCTACGAGCATTTCCCGGAGGAGGACAACTACCTCTACACCATTGCCCAGTTCTTCCCCCGCCTCTGCGCCTACTACGACCGGATGGGATGGCAGAACAAGCAATTCCTCGGCAGTGGCGAGTTCACGCTCGAGTTCGGGGACTACGACGTGAGCATCACGGTGCCGAGCGACCACATTGTGGCGTCGACCGGCGTTCTGCAAAACGCGAAGGAGGTCCTTACGGCTGAGCAGCGGGCCCGCCTCGAGCAGGCCAAGGCCTCGGACAAGCCGGTCCTCATCGTGACCGAAGAGGAAGCCCGGGAAAACGAGAAGACCAAGGAAAAGGGACTTGCCACGTGGCGGTTCAAGGCGAAGGACGTTCGCGACTTCGCCTTTGCCTCCAGCCGGAAGTTCATCTGGGACGCCATGGCTGTGGAACTCGAGAACAGCACGCCGCTGGCCATGAGCTTCTACCCGAAGGAGGGCAACCCCCTCTGGGAGCAGTACAGCACGGAGGCCGTGGCCCAGACGCTGCTCACCTACAGCGAATTCGCCTGTGAGTACCCCTACCCTGTCGCCATCAGCGTTCACACGAAGTGGATCGGCATGGAGTACCCGATGATCTGCTTCAACGGCGGACGTCCGGAGCCCGACGGCACGTACAGCGCCCGCACCAAGCACGGCATGATTTCCGTGATCATCCACGAGGTGGGCCACAACTTCTACCCGATGATCATCAACTCCGATGAGCGCCAGTGGACGTGGATGGATGAGGGCCTGAACACCTTCGTGCAGTACCTGGCCGAAAAGGAGTTCGATCGGAACTACCCCACCCGCCGTGGACCGGCCCGGAAGATCACGGGCTACATGGGCGGTGATCCGAAGCGCATTTCGCCCATCATGACCAACTCGGAGAGCATCTTCCAGTTCGGTCCCAACGCCTACGGCAAGCCGGCCACCGCTCTCAATATCCTTCGGGAGACTGTGATGGGCCGGGAGCTCTTCGACTTCGCCTTCAAGGAGTACGGCCGTCGTTGGGCCTTCAAGCGCCCGACCCCGGCAGACCTCTTCCGGACCATGGAAGATGCGTCCAGCGTGGACCTCGACTGGTTCTGGCGCGGGTGGTTCTACACCAACGACCACGTGGACCTCGCCCTGTCCGACATTCAGTGGTACCAGATCTCGACCGGCGACCCCGACGTCGAGAAGCCGTTGGCCAAGGCCGAGAAGGACGCCGAGCCCGTGGACATTGCCCTCGTCCGCGACGAGGAATACATCGCCGAGAGTCGTCTTGAGGCCCGGCCCGAGCTCAACGACCACTACACCACCGTCGACCCCTACGCCGTCATGGAGATCGAGCGCAGCGAATACCAAGACTACGTGGCGGCCCTCGACGAGGACGAGCTCGCCATGCTGTCCTCCGGCAAGCACTTCTACCAGCTCACCTTCGAAAACATCGGGGGACTGGTGATGCCGCTGGTCGTCGAATTCACCTACACCGACGGCACCACGGACGTACGCCGAGTGCCCGTCGAAATCTGGCGCAAGGGCGGCAAGGAGGTCACCAAGGTGTTTGTGACCCCGAAAGAGGCCACGCGCATCGTGCTGGACCCGTTCCTGGAGCTCGCCGACACCGATCTCTCCAACAATGCGTGGCCGCGGAACGTGCGCCCGACGCGCATCGACCTGTACAACGACGCCACCCGTGGCTACGGCCGCAGCTCGGGCAACCCGATGCAGCGCGTCCGCGACAACCAGGACTACCTCGAGTCCCTCGACGACTGATCAGTCCATGAGGACCGGCCGGCGGATACGCTGGCGGCGCCCATCAGGCGGGTCAAAGACAGGTTCATAGGATCAATGTAAAAGGAAATGCAGCCCTCTGTGCGCTCAGCGGAAGATGGTTTCTCCGTCCTACCTTGTTGCTCATGATTCGATTTGCTGCCGCCTTGTTGCTCCTTTTCCTGGCGCTATCCAGCCATGCGCAGACCATTGTGTGGGAAGACCCAATCGAAGTGGCGCCCCCTGAATTCGGGCTGAACAACCTTCGCATGGAACTCGATGCCAATGGGCTCCCCATCATCCTGCACGGCAAGACCGGATCGAGTGGCGGCTTGTACTGCACCCGGTCGAATGGCGACGGCTTCGACGCCCCGGTGCAAATCACGCAGGAAACCGGGCTGTTCATCAACGACAGCGAAGGGCCGAGGATGGCGGTCAACGGGGACCTGGTCGTCGTGGGATATCAGATTTCGGGTCAATGGGCCCAAGGTGGCCGGACCGTCCTGTCCACGGATGGCGGGGTGACCTGGGGAGGGCCTATCGCCATTTCTCCTGGGGCCACGGAGGACCACTTCATGCCCACGCCCGCCATCGACGCAGAAGGCCACCCGTGGGTGGCGGTGAAATGGGGCGACAACACCACCCTCGAGGGCATCTTGTCATGGGATGAAGACGCCGGAGCATACGGTGCGGCGGTGGACGGCGGCAGTGCCTTCCCCGGAGGCATCGCCTGCGAATGCTGTGCGTCCATGCCGTTCGAGCACGAGGGGAGGCGGTACAACGCTGTCCGCATCAACGACAACAATACCCGGGATTTCCACCTCGCCCGAACGGATGAGGACGGTGCCTGGACGGAAAGCCTCGACATTGACCCCACGAACTGGACCATCAATTCCTGCCCGGCTTCTGAGGCCGAGGTCGCTGTGCTGGGCGACGGCACCCTCGCCTTCGTTTACATGTCTGCTGCCGAAGGCGGCAGCCGCACTTACTGGAGCACTGTCGACCCTGAATCGTGGAGCTTGACCGGCTCAGACCGGATTGCCCCGGACTTGGAGTCCGTGGAGAACCACCCGTCGATTGCGGCTGATGGGGACCACATTCTTGGAGCCTGGGAGCGCAACGACGGTGGCTATGACATCTGGGTCGGAGTGGGGCCCAACGACGAACAGGGGCCGGCCAATTGGCATTGGACTCAGGACAACGTCACTGCTTCCCTGTCCGGACACAGTCGGAAGCCGGTCGTACGGGTCCACGGCAACACTGTGCACCTGGTTTACCAGCGTCCCTCGGAAGGGCTCGTCCATTACCGCAAAGGCACGGTGACTCCCGATGCCGTGGACGAGTCGGACATGGGATTGTGGTCCTGCGCTCCTTTCGAACAAGGCTGGCAAGTCACAGGCATTCCTTTGCCCATGGAATGGATCCTGTATGATGCCCTTGGGCGCACGGTCCAATCCGGCACCAGTCCCGATGGACGGATTCTGGCATCATTCCGAGGCGCGGGAATTCTGGACGTCCAGGCAAAGGGTCAGCGCCGCGCCTTCCGCGTTCAACGCTGACCCTTCCCGAATCTGAGGGCTCAGTCGAGCCAGACGATGTCGCCTGTGGCAACGTCGCAGACATTGACGTCGCCCGCGAACGCAGGTCTTCACCTCCTCTGCGGAGAGTGCACCTCACCCTCCTTTTGATCAAGGCCAACCCCATGAATTCATAAGATAGCCGAACTGGCCTTGAGCATCGCACCTGTGATGTAGTGTCAACGCTCAATCACAACACATCATGGTTACCAAAGAACAAATTCTGGCGGCTCAGGAAGAGTGGGGCGCCGGTGTGGTCAAAATTGGATCCCTCAAAGATTCGCGTTCGGAGTGTGAGGAGTTCACCAATGACTTCTTGGATAAATTGTACGCCTTCGATTTGGGGACAGTCTTGTTTAAGCCCACGAAGTGCGCGGTCGAGCAGTTCCGCGCATCCAAAGCGGAAGCCACGTCCTACTTCATCGCAGGCGAGGGCCGCGCGTGCTCTGAGGACGGCGGATTCGCAATCAATCCTTGGACCAAGGTGAGGTTCGAAAACACCGGATTCATCACGGAGGAGAACCGGGCCATTGCCATGGGCAACTACTTCTTTACGGACTTGAACGGAAATGAGGCCAAGGTCGAATTCACATTTGGCTACACGGCGAAGGACGGAAAATTGAAAATTGACCTTCACCACTCCTCCTTCCCATACAATCCGTAAAAGAAAAGGACACCACCCGGATCCAGTCCGGACGGTCAAGGGGCGGCAATAGCTGCCCCTTTTTTTGCCCTCTTATCACAAGAAAAGGAAAACCCGATGTTTCCGTGACGGCTGATGACCAATGTCTGGGCACACCATGACTTTCGTCAGTATCTGATGATAACTCCTCTGTATTTTAGAGATGTAGTTTTCTCGCCCGTGGCCCATTTCGCAACCCCCAAAATTGCCGAGCAGCGCCAGTTGCTCCTCGCAGACGCCACCTCGTTCCTGAGGTTGATGGAGGCCGACGCGCAATGCGGGAAACTGGACATCGACTGGGCGGATCGCCTCTCCAACATCGAGTCCCAGATCCGGGAAACCGGGACCTACCTGCACACCGCTGAGGAACTTGAATTCGGTGCCCGACTCGCCTGGAAGAACAGCAACCGCTGCATTGGCCGCCACATGTGGCGCTCACTTCACGTCATTGACCATCGCGACACCCGGGACCTCGACGGTGTCGTTTCCTCCATGGGCGACCATCTGGAGCGGGCCTGGAATGGCGGTCGCATCCAAAGTGTCATCACCGTCTTCGCCCCCCGCCATCCGGAGCATCCTGAGCGCCCGGACGCCGTCCGGTTCGCCAACCATCAGCTGACCCGGTATGCCGGTTTCGAGCACCACTCTGGCCATCCCCTCGGCGATCCGGCTTCCCTCGACCTGACCCGGGATTTGATGGCGCAAGGCTGGACACCGAAGGAAAAGACCCGCTTCACCCCATTGCCCTGGAGCATCTGGCTGAACGACCAGCGCCAACCTCCCATTGACGCCTATGCAGAGCATCCAGACTGGCTCCACGAGGTAGAAATGATCCACCCCGACAACGCCGCCTTCGCCGACCTCGGCCTGAAGTGGTACGCCGTACCCGCCATCAGCGAGATGGCCCTGGTCATCGGTGGCATCGTCTACCCGTGCGCCCCCTTCAATGGATGGTACATGGGCACGGAAATCGGGGCACGGAACTTCGGAGACACCGGCCGCTACGACATGCTGCCCGAGGTGGCCCGGCTGTTGGGGCTGGACACGTCCTCCGAGCGACAGCTTTGGCGGGATCGGGCGCTGGTGGAATTGAACCGGGCCGTCCTGCACAGCTTCGACCTCGCCGGCGTCCAGATTGGCGACCACCATGAATTGAGCCGCCAATTCGACCGGTTCTGCAAAGCCGAGGAGCGCAACCAACGGGACGTGACTGGCGACTGGAGCTGGCTCGCCCCACCCATCTCGGCCTCCGCGACGCCCCAGTTCCACAAGCGGTTCGATGAGCGGGTCATTCCCCACACCAATTACTTCTACCAAAGCCCGGTGGAAGTGGACGTCGAAGCGCGGAAATCCGGCCGGTCCAACCCCGGCATGCCCCACCCGGACCCGTACCACCTGGGACACGCGCACGCCACACCGCGCTGCCCCTACGGCTTTGACCGGAAGTAAACGGGCAACCCCCTACTCTTTGCGCCAGAGACAGCGCCGAACTCCGCTGCCACACCGTTCTGTGATGCGGTCGCCCTTGATGTTGTACTCCGTGAACACCACATCGCCGATGAGGTCGGCGTAAAAGGCGCCCGCGCTGTCGGGATAGAGGACGAGGCTCGCCTGGGTCGTGTCGATGGCCTCGAACCGGTAGGTCCCACCATGCCCCTGATCGGCTTCGAAATCGAACCGGTACCGGGGCGCCTCATCGGGCGAGAACGCCTCGAGAAACGCCATGCGCTCGGGCCCGTTCAATGGGCATTCGTCACACCCCACATTATCGTCCAGTGCATACGTGCCTACGATGCGGACATCGATGGGGTCGCACCCCGTCAGGAGCACCACCAACGTGAGGCCAGCAGCCGCCAAACAGGACCACGCCTTCTTCATGAAAACATCAGAGGTCATGATGATCACCGAACCGCGCGACATGGCATCCGGCATCGAGCACACGCTGGGTGGCTTCCGAGGCGGGATCGAGAAGGCGGTTGGTGTGGTTGAGATGAATGAAGTGGACCTTGTCCCGTTCCGCTGCGGGCCATGCGGCCATGAGGGCGAGGCTTTCGACGATGAACGGATGCGGGATCTCCGCCATGTCCCGGTGGCCGAGTTCGGCGCCGTCAAAGAAGGTGCCGTCGAGGAAGGCGATGTCCACGGCAGCCACCTCGGCCTGGAGGCTCCGCTCCCACTTGGACCACTTGTCGATGTCGGGAATGAACAGCGCCGTCCGGCTTGGTCCCTGGATGCGATAGCCGACCGTCTCGGAGAACTCATCGCGGTGCGGCACCCGGATCGGCGTCACCGCTACCCGCTGGCCCGCCTGCACCGGGCGATTCTCCTCGAGGAGCTGGATGTCGATGTTGTTCAGGTCGACGAGCTGGCTCCACGGCCCGTTGGTCCTCAGGAACTCGGCCATCTGCGGCATGGCGTAGACCGGAACGCCATCCGCCCCGAGGGATTCGCGACCAAGCGAGCCGAGCCCAGCGTAGTGCCCCCAGTGGGCGTGGGTCAGGAAAATGCCGTCGGGCATGCCCCCGTGGGCGCCCTCCTCCTCAGCCAGCAAGAAGGTCTGGCGTGGCAGGTCAGGCGTGGCTTCGAACAAGAACTGCTCACCGGCCTCCACATCGACCAGGCCCAGCGCCACCACGTGGTGACCGGAAGCTGGCCTCAAGAAGAGGTTGCGGCAATCCTCCCGCGTGCACCCGATGTGCGGGTACCCCCCGTCCTGCGCATTGCCCAGCACCACCAACGTCACCTCGCCGCCCCCATCCTGCGCGAGGACGTCGCAAGGAGCCAGACTCAGAATAGACAACAGAAGCAGCAGGCAGTGCACGGGGTCAATTTAGACCATGAAAAAGGCCCGCGGTGATGCGGGCCTTTTTGTGTGAATCGGAATGAGTCCGGTGGTAGCTCCGACAGGAATCGAACCTGTATCTAGGGTACCGGAAACCCTCATTCTATCCATTGAACTACGGAGCCGTAGAAAAAAACGGTGCGCGGGGAGCGCACCGTCCGGTTGTTGTGGAGGTACGGGGATTCGAACCCCGGACCTCTTGCATGCCATGCAAGCGCTCTAGCCAGCTGAGCTATACCCCCTCCACAAGGTGGTGTGCTTCCCGTTGGAAGCGGGGGCAAATATAGGCGCTCCAATGATTCGCCCAACGTTTTTCAGGGAGCCACCCAGAGGCGGCGGCGCAGGGTGTGGCCGTGTCCATCCGACTCGAACACGACACGCCATCCTTCGGCGCCGGTGCAGGTCCAATGGCCGCCGTGGCCCGAGGCGCTGAGGCGGCCAGCCGCGTCGAGGATGGCCCACCGACTCTCCGGGGCAAACGGCCATCGATCGCCGTGTCGTAGGGTGACGGCGGGCGTGGAATTGGTTGCGGAGGTGTTCGGGGCTCCGAAGCCGACGAAAGCCGCATCGGGCAAGACGGCTTGGATGGCCGTGGTTTCGAAGCCGTTCTGGAGCTGGGGGGTGGAGATGCGGAACAGGGCGGCGTCCAAGCTGCCGTTGTCCGGGCCGAGTTCCGTCCAGCTGTTGCTGGATCCGGCCAAGAGCAGTCGACCCTCATGGTCGAGGGCCATGGCATGGAGATCCTCCTCCCCCGTTCCGCCAAAGGCGAACTGGCCAAACCAGGCGCCCGTTTCGCCGAACCGCGTCTGGACGAGGATGCCCGAACCACCGGCTCCCGCCTCCGTGGTGCGGGCCGCGCACTGGACCACATCTCCCATCCACTGCAGGGCGCGCGCCGGCCGGTCCGATCCGGAAACGGTCTCCTGGATCCAGGACTGTCCCCAGAGGCTCGGGGTGGCCGGTTCTGCGGAAGCGTTGAGGCGCCCATAGACGGCGTCGAGGGTGCCGTCCGGGGACTGGAGGGTGCCGGACCACGCTACGCCTTGAGGGCCAGCGGTAAGACCGACAAGGGCGAGGTCGGGGTCGGCGATCGGGGCCGTGCCAACCAGGGTCGGGTTGCCGCTGACGACGGCCACCACCAGGATGGTGGAGGGAGCTGCGGGGTCCGGACCGTGGGCCGCGATGTAGAGCGTGTCGGCGTGCCAATCAGCCGCGACCGGGATGTGGCCTTCCGCTCCATCGAGCCAGGCCAGCGTGGGACTGGACTCGGCCTGGCCGTCCCAGAACCCGAGGCGGATGCCACCATTGCCCCCGGGCACCGCCGTGGGGGCCTCGTTGCCGACCCAGATGAATCCGCTTTCGGTGGCCACGAGGGCGATGGACGTGATGACGCCCCCGGTTGACCAGCTGTGGCGGGCGAGAATGCCGTCCTCGGGATCGACGCCCATCAAGGTGGATTGCCATTGGCCCTCCACCGGGGCATCATAGAGGACCCAAGCCGTCGCAGAATCTGACGGGCTGCGGACCACATCGCGCACCGCGAGCGTCGAGGGTGCCTCGAGGGGGGCGTCCGGCGAACCGACAAAGGCGAAGGACCACGACCAGTTGAGGGCCGTGTCGAAGGCGGTGACGAAGCCCTTGAGGCCCGTCGGACCGCCTGGAGCCCAGACAGCCTGGCCCTCGGCCATGAGGACGTCGCTGGTGGTCTCTCCGGCCATCAGGATGCCGTGCCCATCAGCCCAGACGGCCGTGGCCTCGTCCTGGCCCTCCGCTCCGAAGAGCCTCACGTCCACCGTTCCCGGCTCCTGGGCAGAGCCGGTCAGCACCGGCCACAGCATGAGCGGGAGGAGGAGCGACCGGCGCATCAGGCGATGGCGTCGAGGTAGGCGGACCGCATGACCTTCATCTGGCGGACCAGGTCAGCGAAGCGGTCGAGGGAGAGCATGTTGGCCCCGTCGCTCTTGGCGTTGGCCGGATCCGGGTGGGTCTCGATGAAGACACCGTCAACGCCGGCCGCCACGGCCGTGCGGGCCATGTGGGCGATGAGTTCGGGGCGGCCACCGGTCACGCCGGAGGACTGGTTGGGCTGCTGCAGGCTGTGCGTCAGGTCCATGATGGTCGGCGCAAAGGCCCGCATGGCGGCGAGGCCCCGGAAGTCGACCACGAGGTCCTGGTAGCCGAAGGTGGTGCCGCGCTCGGTGACCCACGCCTTGGCGTTGCCGCTGTCGTGCACCTTGGTCACGGCGTGCTGCATGGACTCCGCGCTGAGGAACTGGCCCTTCTTGATGTTGACCACCTTGCCGGTTTCCGCTGCGGCGACGACCAGGTCGGTCTGGCGACAGAGGAAAGCGGGGATCTGCAGGACGTCGACGTGGGCCGCGGCGAGGGCGCACTCTTCGGCGGTGTGGACATCCGTGGTGACGGGGAGCCCGAAGCGCTCGCGGACGGCGGCCAGGATGCCGAGGGCCTTCTCGTCGCCGATGCCGGTGAAACTGTCGATGCGGGAGCGGTTGGCCTTGCGGTAGCTGCCCTTGAAGATCAGCGGCAGATCCAACGCCGCGCAGGTCTCCGCGAGGTGTTCCGCGATGCGGAAGGCCATATCCTCCCCTTCGATGGCGCAGGGCCCGGCGATGATCTGGAGGCGGTCTCCGGCGGTCCAGCCGGTCTCGGGCGCAGGGGATGTGGGGGCAGACATGGCGCGAAGGTCGTGAAGGCTCAGAAGGTTTGGTGCCAATTCAATCCCAACGCCATCCGTCCGCCCGACCCGGGCAATGCCAGCCAGCGGGTCGACACGGCGAGCGTGCCTCCGGGCCGGCCCTGGCGTACGTCGCGGGTGGCGAATTCGAAGTCGAGGGGGATGTAGGTGCCACCCCATCCGCCGTAGCCGATGCCAACCGTGGTCCGGACGGCGCCGCGGCCACTGGACCGGACGAGTTCCGCCTGCCCGCGCGGGGCGCTGCGGTTGTTTTCGAGGCGCAAGCTCCAGACCACGCCGGGCATGCGAAGCGACTCCCGGTCCCACTGGAATTGGACGGTATTGGGCATCCGCCGGCGCAGCGTGCTGAGGATGGTGTCGTTCTGGATGACGTCCGAGAAATCCAACCCAGCCCCCTCCAACACCGGCAGACCGGCTTCCGCATAGGACGTGTCAAGGCGCTGCCAGATCCAACCGCCGAAACGGCCCGAACCCCAATCCCGGACCGAGAAGGACCAGCGGTCGGGCCGTCCGCCCTCTCCTTCCGCCTCCTCGATGGCGATGCCCAAGTCCAGACTGAAGAGGGTCCCCACCCCGGAGGAGTTGGTGGCCGACCCTTTCAGGTCCAGTTGGAGCGAATCCCCATCCCATTGGTAGCGGCTGTTGTACTGGAGGGAGCCGCCCTCGTGGAGGTGGACTTCGCCCGCGTTGACACTCCAGTTCAAAGTCATGTCCACCGGCGTGGACCGCAGCGCCGTCCGGTGGGTCCGGATGCCCCCCACCTTGAGGGACGTGGAGGCCCAACGCCGGAAGGTCGATGTGCCCAGCCACCCCTCCGTGTTGCCCTCAATGCCGTGCCGACCGAAGAAGAAGGTGGCCATTCCGGGCGACCAGGTTGCCGACACGAGCTGGAGATGCTCCAGGGCCACCGTGGTCCGCCATCGCCCCTTGTCCGGCTGCTCCCCGATGTTCATCGGCGGCAGGACGAGCGCGACGCCTTGCCGGGTCAGGCCGCCACCCACGCCCGTTCCCCGCTCGGCGGTCCGGGACGTCAGTGTGCGCACCGGCGAGGTGATGTCGCCTCCGAAGGCGAGGCCCGCCACCACCCACTTGGTGGCGGCATTGGACGCCCATTGGTTGTCGGAGTAGATCTCGATGGAATGGATGGGGCGGGTGTCCAGCGAATCGGCAGGTTGAGCCGAATCGGACGCGGTCAGAGGGAAATGCGGGGAAAGGGCCGCGGTGGCGGCGCAGAGGAAAGCAGAAAGCGTCATTGAATGGAGATGATGGCGTCACCGTCAAGGTGACCTTTCACCACAACGCCTTGGGCCGCGTCGAATTGTGCTCCGCCTTTCTCGGCCTGGATGACCACTTCCACCCGAAGCTTGGCCCCGTTGCGCAACGCCTCAAAATGCGGCTGCATGAAATCCAGGCTGGCCACAGTGGTCAACGGCGCACCGGGATCGCCGCTCCCGGCCAGCAGGACGACCTCATCAAACCGCCACCACTCTGGGCCAAATGCCACTTCGAGGAACTGGGCGAAGGGCGAAAGGTCCACGAGTTCCATGTGCAGGGCCGCCCCCACGGGCAAGCTGCTGGCCACCGTGAGATCCAAGCGCCCCTGGTAGTCCAGCCAGTCGGGTGGTACGACGTCGAGGGTGTCGACGAGCACGGCCCGGGCGTACGATACCGCCAGGGGGGCCGAGACGACGGCCTCCAATTCCGGCAGCTGCTCGAGGTCGAGGCGGTCGGTCCCGCCACTGACATCACCGAGGGGGTTGATGCCGAGGCTGACCGCCCATCCGATGGATTCGGGAAGGGAAGACAGGAAATCGCCGAGGTTGCCTTGATCGGACGACAGCCCGAGTTGGGCGGTGCCAGGCTGGGCCGTCCAACTGCCCATGTCGGAACCGGACACCTGGGCGCGGGGCAGGAAGACCGCTTCTCCGAGGGCGGCGTCCTCGAGCGCCGTCGTCTCCAATGCCGTGCCAACGGAGTCCGTTCGCGTCAGCGACATCAGGGCTGCGGTGAAATCGACCCCAGCGGTGTTGATCAGCGTGAGGTCTACATCGAGCCCCGTCCATCCGACCTCCAGCGATTGGAGCCCCCCGAAATCGTCCACCTCGATCGCGTCATCGAGGGTCAGTTCCTGAGGGTCGAATCGGCCTTCGACCTGGGCCACGCGAAGGCCTGTGAGGGCCACGGAAAGGGACAACTCATCCTCGCCCATCACCCCGACCGGCTCGGTCGCCGAGGTCGGGACCCCAACGCTCCACTCAGTTTTTAACTTGCTAAATATCAAGTTATCATAGCCATCCAAATCAAGCTCTACTTCATTTAATGGGAGCACGACTTCCGCGGTGTCCGCATTGACGGTGAGGACGATTTCATTGGATCCTTCATTGACCCCGGCCGGGAACTCCGCCCCCGTGAAGGTGTACCTCAATTCGAGGGGCCCCTGGACCGTACTGGCGACCCGCAGCACCAGCTCGCCTCCGGAGAGTCGGACCCGCCGCAGCCCGGCATCGGGAATGGCGAAAGAGACGGTCTCGTCTTCCGACCACACTTCCGCCCCGGGGGCCACCGGGATGGGGCCGCCGATGAACGGCAGGGTGAAAACATCCGTCCACGCCGTGTCGAGGTCGGGAATGAGCGCGTCGGCATCGAGAAGCGGTTGGCGCGAGCGGACCTCCAGCCTCAGCCCCTCCTCTCCTTCCGTCCACAGGGTGTCGGGGATCAGGTCGGACCAGCCGAGGCTGTCCTCGAAGAGAATGACGCCGTGTAGCGGCGTGCGCCACGTGATCGGCTCAGTGCGGCACCCGCCGAGGACAACCAAGAGCAGGGCGACGAACAGGGCGAGCGACAGGGCCGCCACGGGGCCATCCGATCCCAGGCGAGTCCTCATCGCTTGGCGGGGCGTTTCCACGGTTCGAAACAGAAAAGCAATGCCAGCCCAATGGGCAGGACCGCCGGATGGAAGGCCTGGCGGCTCACCTCCGGCGGGGCCAGGCTCAGGATCGCGGTGCCGGCGGCGGCCATGCCCATGAAGCGGGCCAGTTGGCGGCGCCAGGTGGCCCCCCCCTCTCCGAGTCCCGCACCGAGCAGGTGCAGCGGGAAGGCCCAAAGCACGTTGAGGTTGAAGCGGGTGTCGGCGTGGTCCGTACCGAACCAGAGGAAGGTCAGGAGCACCCCGATCAGCCCGGTCACCGCCGGCAGGACGCGGCGGATCCAGCGCTTGCCGAGGAACCACTCGGCCGCGCAGAGGACCAGAAGTACCCAGCCCGCCGCCACCGGCCAGCCGGCGCGGTCCGGCGCCGTGGGCAGCATGGAGGGCAGGACCATCTCCGTGGAGCGAACCAACGGCCGCTCCTCAAGGGAATTCGCATCGAGCGTCATGCCCTCCAGCTCGAGGGCGAGGTGGTCGGGCAGGAAGGCGTCGCCACACCGGCCGAGGTCGGCGTCCACCGGCAGCCCCAGCACGACGTCGATGCCGAACCGGGTAAGCGGCACCCCGCCCAGCTTGGCCCGGAGGAGGTCGCGGTATGTGCTGTCCCGGCGGTCCGGGCAGTCCACGGTGAGCCGGGGACCGAAGACGTCTTCGAGCACCGTGATGACCCGCGTGGCACAGTTGTCGTAGAGGAAGAGGTAGCGGTAGTCCCTGTGGTCGGGATGCGCATTGGCCTGCAGGTAGGCATACAGCTCGGCGACGTCCGCCGTCTCGAGGTTGAGCCGCTGCTCGCTCACGCCCCGTCCGCTGCGGATGTATTCTTCGAGAAAGCCTCCGTAGGTACTGGTGCTGAGGGAGTAGATCAATTCCCCCTGCACGAAGCGCACGTAGAATCCGTCGCTGAACTGGAAGGTGCCGTAGTTGAAGACCTTGTCGAGGGGCGGGTCAGCGGCGAGGTCGGTCACGCGGATGGCCGTGTGCCCGAAGGCGCTATAGAGCTGGTTGCCAGGGCTGCAGGTGAGGACGCTGGCTTTGGCCGCATCACTGAAGGCGCGGCGGGGGCCGTCGGGGTCCGGGGGAAACGGCACCTCCTGGGCCCGGAGACTGGACAGGAGGACCGACAGGACGAGCAGGAGGACCGAGGCGCGCTTCACGATGGCAAGATGGTGCCTGCGAACGGCATGTGCACGGGTCCGGACAACCAAGCGCGGTCCGCCCCCTCGAAGACGACGCCCAGCTTGCCGCCCGGCGCCCGGAACGTGAAGGCCTCTCCCCCGTTCTGCCAGCGCAGGACCGCCGCGGCGGCAACCGTGCCGCTCCCGCAGCTCAGGGTCTCCCCCTCGACGCCCTTCTCGAAGGTGCGCATGGCGTGCCGGCCCTCGGCATCAGGGGCGGTGGCGACGAGGTTGACGTTGACGCCGTGCGGAGCGAAGTCGGGGTGGTTCCGGAGGGGCTCGGCCAAGTCAATCAGGTCGATGCCTGCGAGGTCCTTTGGGGCCGCACCCAGCACGAGGTGTTCCGTGCCGGTGTGCACGAAGGCGCCGTGGGGCGTGTCCTCCGGGGCGGCCTTCACATGAAGGTCCACGCAGGGTTCGCCGTGAACCCAATGGCCCTCGTGCTGGCCGTCGAGGGCCGTGAACCGCGCATCATCCGGCTGGGGCCCGTCGCCGGCCATGAGCTGGCGCCACCAGGTGAAGGCGGCGCGGGCGCCGTTGCCGCAAAAGGCCTCGCTCCCGTCTGGATTGAGGAAGGTCAGGTGGTAGTCCACCCCCTCGGGGCCGGGCCCCAGCAGGAGGACCCCGTCGGCGCCGATGCCGTGCCGGCGGTCACACCAGCGCTGGACATCCCCGCCGTCGGGCTGCCAACCGGCCTCTCTGTCACGCAGGTCGAGTGCGATGAAATCGTTGCCGGCCGCATCGAGCTTGACGAACTCCATTTCGTGAAGGTACGCGGCGGGGTTGTGGCCGTCGAAGGCGGATCCGAGCAAAATTCTATATTGTTCTGATGCCCAGCCGCTTCCGTTTGCCTCTCAGCGCCCTTGCTTTCGCCGCTCTCGCGCTGGCCTCCCCGGTGGACGCCCAGGTCGACGTGTCCAATGCGCGGCTGCCCCTGCCGGTGCTCTTCCTGCACGGCATGAGCGGCGACGCGAGCAGCTGGGGAGAAATGGCCGACTTGCTCACCTCCGACGCCGGCCTGACCGAAGGCCCCAACTTGAACTACTGCCTGACCAGCGACGGGTCGATTGGCACCTCCACGCTTGAGGAAGTGCTGCCGTTCACGGCCCTGCCCGACGGCCACGCTGACTTCTTCCGCATCAACTTCGAGTGCGACGCCTCCGGGCAATGCTGGTCCAACAGCGCCGCCAACTCCGACGGCATCTTCAGCGGGCAGGCTGCGGCCGCCAAGCAGGGACTCGCCGTTGCCGATGCGGTGGCCGAGATCCTCGACGCGACGGGCGCCCCCGAAATCGTGCTCGTCGGCCACAGCATGGGCGGCCTCGCGGCCCGGGAATACCTGCAGAACTCGGAATACTGGCCGGTCGGGCCCGACGGGACGGCCCACCACCGCGTGGCCAAGCTGGTCACCTCCGGCACCCCGCACAACGGCAGCAACTTCTCCGTCGGCTGGCTCGAGGACCTCGGCGACCTCTTCGGGTTCGACATCGAGCAGCGGTCGGATGCCGTGCGCGACCTGCGAACGGACTACTCTTACTCCGGTGACCCCGGCGTCTTCCTCTTCGGGGGCGTCGAAGACGACTGGGTCCTGTGGGACTTCCTCTTCCAGGACTTCTGGAACGTGGACATCAATTGCAACGGACAGGAGGGCGACGTGATCGTGGGGCTCAATGAGAAGGGCCTGGCCGACGACCTCGAATTCGCCTGTATCACCTCCTATGACGACGGCGTGGTCTCGGCCTTCAGCAGCGATGCGATGGTGACGACGTACAACCCGACCTATCGGGAGCGGTTCTTCGTCAGCGGCGTCTTCCACACCTCGCTCAACGACGAACTCGGTCTGACCCTGCAGGGCATGGACGAGCCCGACGTCGAGGCCACGGCCTATCCCCTCACGCCCGGCCAGACCACCATGGGCTTCACGTCCTCGCAAGGCACGGACGCCCCGCACCCCGACGTCGACATCGACGTCTACGCGGTGGAGGTGACCGAGGCCAGCGTCGCCACCCTCGACACCCTCTGGTTCGGCGGCGACCTCATCGCCGAGTGGCGCACAGCCGATGGCACGGTCCTCGGCGACGCCCTCTCCCCCGACGGCCTCACCCTGGATCCGGGCACGGCCTACCTCGCCCTGACCACCACGCCCACCGGCGTCATCACGAACCACCTCTTCACCGCCAGCCTCGCCCCGGCGCCCACTGCCTGCCCGGAAGACCTCGACCTCGACGGGATCATCGGCACGGGCGACATCCTCGAGGCCCTCGCCCAGTTCGGCTGCACGAACGCCGACTTGCCCGACGGCTGCAGCGCAGACGTGGACGGGGACGGCGTCGTGGCCGTCTCGGACATCCTCTCGGTCCTGTCCCTCTTCGGCCTCCCCTGCTGACCGGCCCCAATGAAAAGGGCCACCCTCTCGGGCGGCCCTTTTCTGATTCAAGGAGGCGGACGGAATCACTCCGTCACAAGAAGCTTTTTCACCACCAGGTACTGGCTGCTCGAGAGGCGGATCTGGTACATGCCGTTCGACAGCGACTCGGTGTCGATGTTGAGCGTGTGGTTCACGTTGGGTGAAGCCACTCCGTCATAGAGCTCGGCCACCATCACACCCTGCATCGTTACGAGGTCGATCCGGATGCGCATGTTGTCTGTCACTTCGAATCCAAGCAAGCTCCAATCGTTGGCCGGGTTCGGCTGCAGGTTGGTCACCCGGATGGGCGTCTTGCCAGAGGTCAGGTCGCCCGAACCGCCGAGAATGACCGGCGTGTGGTCACCGGATTGACCGCCACTCAGGTTGGCGTCGTCTCCGTCCTCACAGTCCTCCCCATTCACATTGATGTTGTAGGCGAAATCCGTGTCATTGCCGCAATCGTCTGTGGCCGTGTACTCGCGATGAATACTCCAAGGCAGGCAACAATCCAAGTCGCCAAAGACGTCGCCGCTGAACATCACAGCGTCCTCACCATTCATGCCACTCGCCATGATCCAGCCGCTGTAGCCGTAGTTGTTATTCTGATTGTTGGCTCCTAGACCAACTTGCAAGGCATAATACTCGTTGGCTGGGGCATGGGAAAGAGAGAGAGCAAGGCCCGTGTAATTCCCTGTGCCGGTCAAAGTGCCGGACTGAAGAATTCGGTAATCCCAATTCTCGTGATCATCGATCAATTCACCGCAGTCCCTCTTGTAACCTGTTGGGAATTCTTGATTGCTCCAATCATCCCAACCGAGAGCCGCACCGTAAGTCACACTCAGTGACAACCCTCCGGTTCCGGCTGCATTTACCAGCTCCTGAGTCAGGACCCAAGAACCGTCGGTCATCTGGGCCACAACCCCTGCCCCAACGCTTATGAAGTCCATGCGGGGCTCGCCATCGAAGTTGAACAGACTGAAGGCATGTGAATCAAGACCATTGCAGGCCTCGCCGTCGGCATAGGCCTCTGGTGTGCTGGACTCGCAGAAGCTCTCCACCCCATCACCCGGAGCGTAGTCCCCCATGTAGGTCTCGGCGTACACAATGGCCACATCGCTGTCGCAATTGTCTGCGGCCTCCGTATCACAGGGATCAGGAATCACGACGGATCCACTGTAGTCTTCACAGCAGACCTCCACAGCGCCACCGTTTGCGATTTCACAAGTGCTCGTGAACTGAGGAGCCATATTGTCTGCCACCGTAATGGTCTGGACGTACGTGGCCGTGGTCGTCAGGCCACACTCGTCCGTGGCGGTGGCTGTGAAGGTCCGCTCGAACGAGTAGCTGCCCTCGAGCAGGTCGTCGTCTCCGTCACACGTCAAGAGGGCTTCGCCGTCCTCGTGCGTGATCTCCACAGAAGCGCTGCCGCAAGCGTCGCCAGCCGTGTAGGTCACAATGCCCAAGGCATCCACACTCGTATCGAGATCGCACGTCGCATTCTGCTCGAGATCCTGATTGGCAGGACCCTCGATAGAGAGACTTGGCGGCGTTGTGTCCTCGATGGTGAACGTAGCCGTTGTCTCGCTGCTGTTGCCGCAGTCATCCGTCGCTGTGAAGGTCACCGTCGTGCTGCCCGTAGCACCACATCCATCGCTCAAAGCACTGTGGTTATGGCTCCACGTCACACCGCCGCAAGCATCGCTCGCCTCAGCGCCGCCATTGTCAGCCAGCCAGGCATTCAATGCAGCCGTGTTGCCCAAGCCGTCGCACTCCACCGTTTCGTTCGAGGCGGCCGTATCAATCGTCGGGTTGGTTGTGTCCTCAATCGTGAACGTGGCCGTCGTCTCGCTGCTGTTGCCGCAGTCATCCGTGGCTGTGAACGTCACCGTCTCACTGCCCGTAGCACCGCATCCATCACTCAACGCACTGTGGTTGTGGCTCCACGTCACACCGCTGCAAGCATCGCTCGCCTCGGCACCGCCATTGTCGGCCAACCAGGCGTTCAATGCACCCGTGTTGCCCAAACCGTCACACTCCACCGTTTCGTTCGAGGCGGCCGTGTCAATCGTCGGGTTGGTGGTGTCCTCAATCGTGAACGTGGCCGTCGTCTCGCTGCTGTTGCCGCAGTCATCCGTGGCTGTGAACGTCACTGTCATGCTACCCGTGGCACCGCAATCGTCACTCACCTCTTCTTCGTCGAAATCAATGGTCAACGCGGGGCCAAGCGCTTCAGAGTTGTAATTGTGGCTCCAGGTCACTCCTCCACAGGCGTCGCTCGCCTCGGCACCGCCATTGTCGGCCAGCCAGGCATTCAGAGCCGCCGTGTTGCCCATGCCATCGCACTCCACCGTCTCGTTGTCGGCAGCCGTGTCAATGCTCGGGTTGGTCGTGTCCTCAATCGTGAACGTGGCCGTCGTCGTGCTCGCGTTGCCGCAGTCGTCGGTGGCCGTGAACGTCACCATCGCGCTACCCGTGGCACCGCAATCGTCGCTCAACGCCGTGTAGTTGTTGCTCCACGTCACACCGCCGCAAGCGTCGCTGGCCTCAGCACCGCCATTGTCGGCCAGCCAGGCGTTCAAAGCCGCCGTGTTGCCCATGCCATCGCACTCCACCGTCTCGTCGTCGGCGGCCGTGTCAATCGTCGGGTTGGTGGTGTCCTCAATCGTGAACGTGGCGGTCGTCGTGCTTGCGTTGCCGCAGTCGTCGGTAGCCGTGAACGTCACCATCGCGCTACCCGTGGCACCGCAATCGTCGCTCAATGCCGTGTAGTTGTTGCTCCAGGTCACACCGCCGCAAGCGTCACTGGCCTCAGCACCGCCGTTGTCGGCAAGCCAGGCATTCAGAGCTGCCGTATTGCCCACACCATCGCACTGCACCGTCTCGTTGTCGGCAGCCGTGTCGATGCTCGGTGCCGTCGTGTCCTCGATGGTGAACGTAGCGGAAGCGCTGCTGCTGTTGCCGCAGGCATCCGTGGCGGTGAAGGTCACCGTCGCGGCACCCGTTGCGCCACAGAGGTCGCTGAGGGCCGTGAAGTCGTGCTCGATCGTCACGTCGCTGCAGTTGTCGGTCGCCGTGGCGCCGGACAGGAACGCAGCCAGATCGGCCTCGTTGCCCATGCCGTCACACTCCACCGTAGCATTGGCCGGAGCCGTGATGCTCGGAGCGGTGTCGTCGTTGACCGTGATCGTCTGGTCGCACGTCAGC
This sequence comes from Bacteroidota bacterium, assembly GCA_036159995.1. Taxonomy (GTDB): domain Bacteria; phylum Bacteroidota; class Bacteroidia; order Flavobacteriales_D; family Sanyastnellaceae; genus UBA8752. The sequence continues at coordinate 296 of JAYYEI010000040.1, read as the reverse complement.
GTGGTGATGTTGCCGCAGTTGTCCTCACCGGTGATGGTGAACGTCCGCGTGATCACCGTGCTGCCATCACAGGGGGAGCTGGTGGCGTCCTCGTGGGTCACCGTCATCTCCACGTCCGCGTCGCAGTTGTCGGCCACGTCGTCAAAAGTTGCCGTGCCGTTGGTCTCCACGCTCGTGTCGGCGTTGCAGTCCTCGTCGGCGCTGAGCGTCACATCCGCCGGGCAGGCAATCGTGAACGTCGGGGCCTCCTCGTCCGTCAGGTTGATGATCTGGACGAACTGGCTGCTGTTGCCGCA
>JAYYEI010000039.1:0-35904 GCA_036159995.1 Bacteroidota bacterium | reverse complement strand
GGACATCGAGACCATCATGAACGGCCTCTGACGGTCACCGCACCGTCCGGGTGAACTGGTCTCCGGGCCACGCCCTCACCTCCCCCCTCAATTCCGCCTCGAGCAATCCGCTCCTGACCGCATTCCGGTCTCCTTCGCAGGTGGCGACGGTCGGCACACCCCGCTCGAGTGCGGCACGGTGCGCCCGAGCATCAATCCCGTCGGCCATGCCGCTGATCAACGTCCAATCCAACCCGGACATCCCATCCAACACGCCCTCCACCGCCAGCCCCCCGGCCACCGAAGACCGGCGCGTTCCCACGACGGCCACCGGACGCGTCCGGTGAAGCGTCTCCACCTCCCCCTTGACGAACAGGATCCACGGCGCATCTGGCACCTGAGACAGGCCGAAGGGGTAGCCGCGATGCCCCATGACCAGCGCCTGAATGCCCTGTCGCCTCATGGCGGCCCATTGATCCAAGGCCCGATCCCGGGCTGCAGCCAGCAATCCTGGTTCCACGCCCGACAACCAGGCGCCCAATCCGCATCGACGGACCACGCGCAGTATCCCCTTGCGGTTGAACCTCGGCAATTGCGCCGCCGTCAGCCAATCGAGGAGCCACTGCTCCCGTTCCGGGTCCCCCTCGATTCCGGGACCGCCCCTGTTATCATCCACCCCCGAAACCTCTTGGATTCATGCCCAGCTCCGACCACCGGTTCATCGACGGGCCGCTTCGGTTTACATTCGGCACGATGATGCGATCGACCTCCATCCTGCTCGCCACCCTGTTCACCGTCGTCCTCTCCTCGGATCTGCTCGCCCAGGAGGGCTGGCGCCTCCAGGGGTCGGTTCTCGACGCCACCACCGACGTTGGGCTCCCAGGCGCTGCGGTCTTCCTCGATGGACAAGGCGCCCTGACCGATGTCGACGGACGCTTCTCCTTCTCCGGGGATGGTTCGGAAAACAAGGTGTTGCGTGTCCGGTATGTCGGGTACATCGAGACCACGCAAACCCTCGACGCCTGGCAAGGAGACCGCACCGTGGACATCCGACTCGAGCCCGATGTGGCCAGCATCGGCACCGCCGTCGTTTCGGCCGGGCGCTACGAACAGGACCTGGGCGAGGTCAGCGTCTCTATCGATGTCTTGCCGCCCGAGCTGGTCAACCAGGGCGCGCCGACCAGCGCCGACCAAAGCCTGTCCCGCACACCGGGCGTAACCATCGTCGACAGTGAACCCCAGATCCGGGGTGGCAGCGGGTACAGCTTCGGCGCTGGGTCTCGCGTCGCCGTCCTTCTCGACGGCCTTCCCGTCCTCAGTGGCGATGCCGGGCGGCCCACTTGGGGATTCCTGCCCCTGGAAAATCTCGAGCAGGTCGAGGTGGTCAAAGGCGCCAGCAGTGTTCTCTATGGATCCTCTGCCCTCAGTGGAGTCATCCAATTCCGCACCGCGTTTCCTGACCCGGAACCCTTCACGCGCATTTCCGTCCAGCACGGCGTGCACAGCGACCCGGGCGATGGCCGCAAATACTGGAGCCGGCCCCTGATGCAGAGCAGCACCTCCTGGCTCCACACCCGCCGACTGGCCAATGGAGACGGCCTCAGTTTCGGAGGGCAATGGCTCGGCAGCGACGGGTACAAGGGCCCCCAGATCGACCCTGCCACCGGGCAGGCCCACGACCGGCCGTACAACCCCTTCACTGTGGACCATTACGACGCCGAACGGCAATGGCGGGTGAACGGCGCCTGGCAACACGCGCCCAAGAACGGCGGGTGGGGCTATGGCCTCAGGGCCAACGCCATCAGCGGCGAAAGCATCGGCACGCTGCTCTGGCTCGATGCCGACTCCGGATTCTATGCGGCCACGGCTGGTGCCGACACCCGCACCACCCAGCGCATGGTGACCATCGACCCCCATGTCGAACGGTCAGTCGGGGCCTGGAACCACCGCATCCAAGGCCGGTTCCTCCGCCTCATCAACGACAACGACAACAACCAGGGCAATGCGTCGAGCACCTGGCAGGGAGAAGCGCGTTCCCAATACCGCGGAGAACTCTGGACCGCCACGGGCGGCGTCTACGCCCAACGGACGCGCAGCGTGGCCGAGTTGTATGCGGCCGGGACCGGCGACTCCATCCACCACGCCGCCAATGTCGCCGCCTACCTCCAGGTGGAACTGCAGCCCCACGAGCGCCTGCACGTCACGGCCGGTGGCCGCTACGAACAGTTCGTCCTCGACAGCGTCTCCCTCGGACAGCCAGTCTTCCGCACTGGTCTGAACTACCGCTTCGGGCAGGCGAGCTACCTCCGGGCGAGCGTTGGCCAGGGTTTCCGGTTCCCCAGCATCGCCGAGAAATTCATCCAAACCGAAGTGGGCGGAATCAACGTCTTCCCCTCCCTCGACATCCGACCCGAATCCTCGACCAACATGGAGATTGGCCTCAAGCAAGGCTTCCGGTTCGGGAAAGAGGGGCAATGGAAGGGCTTCCTCGACCTCGCCGTCTTCCAGCAGGACTTCGAGGACTTCATCGAATACACCTTCGGAGTCTGGGGCAGTTCGGGCAATGGTCTGCTGGACCTCGGATTCCGCAGCATCAACACGGGGCGCGCCCGCGTCTCCGGCCTCGAGTGGAGCACCATGGGGCAGGGCGACCTCGGCGACTGGACCGTCCAATGGCTCATCGGCCAAACCTTTCTCAATCCGGTCAGCCTGACGCCGGACTCGGTCTACGCGGAATTCCCGACCATTCCCGGCGGAGTCAGCTACGCCAACACCAGCTCCGACACCACGGACCACGTCCTCAAGTACCGCATCCGCAACACCTTCCGCGCCAACCTCAGCCTCCAACACACGACCGGGTGGACCTTCGGTTGGAATGCGGCCCGCAATACGAGCATCCAGAACATCGACAAGGCCTTCCTCGACATCGAAGAGCTTGGCCTGCTCCAATACGGCCTGATCGATTGGCTCGCCGACCGCAAGGATGCCCAGTGGCTGCATGACATTCAGGTCGGCCGGAAATTCGATGACCGACACCACGTCGAACTCATCGTCCGCAACGCCGCCAACCTGAGCTATGCCCTCAGGCCCCTCGCTGCCGAGGCCAACCGCCTGTGGATGGTCCGCTACACGTTCACCCCGTGAGGATCACCGCCATCATCCCCGCGCGGATGGACGCCAGCCGCCTGCCCGGAAAACCTCTCGCCGACATCGGAGGCACCCCCATGGTAGTCCACGCTTGGCGGGCTGCCGACCGACACCCCGACATCGACGAGGCCCTCGTCGCCACCGACCACCCCGACATCGTCCACGCCGTTGAGGACGCCGGAGGGCGGGCCATCCTCACCGGAGAGCACCCCTCCGGAACCGACCGCTGCCTCGCCGCCTGGCAGGCCATGGAGGACCGGGAGGGCGCCGTCATCAACCTCCAAGGCGACGAGCCCTTCCCCGATCCAGAGCACCTTACCGCCCTCTGTCAGTTGCTCCGACAGCCGCACACGCAAGTCGCCACGGTGCGCCGACCTGCCGAACCCGGCGAAGTCGACTTTCCGGAACGCGTCAAGGTCCAATGCGACACCGATGGCAGGGCCCTCCGGTTCTCTCGCGCTCCCGTTTCACTGGCCGGTCCCCACCACATCCACCTCGGGCTGTACGGCTTTGCCCCCGGCTGGCTGGAACGGTGTGCAAGCCTGCCCATCGGCCGCCTAGAACAGCAGGAGCGCCTGGAACAACTGCGCTGGCTCGAAGCGGGAGTGCACATTCACGTCGTCGATGTCGAGGACACCACCAGCCCTGGTTCGGTGGACACGGAGGACGACCTGGAGCGCGTGCGCCGCTGGCACGCGAACCGGTCCCCCGAGGCCCCGTGAGGGCCATTTGGTTTTCACGGCCCTGAATTCAGCCTATTTTGCACGTCGGATGAGTGTTGCACCCGAGTCCAATTTCCTGCTCAACGCCCTGCCGTTGCTGCTTCATGACCACGACTGCCTGGTGATTCCGGGCATGGGTGGATTCGTGGCGCACCCGGTGCCGGCACGCTTCGACGCCGACAAGGGCGAATGGATTCCCCCGGGACGCGATGTGCTGTTCAATCCCAAGCTGACTGTACGAGACGGCCTGCTCGAACAGGAAATCCGGCGTGCCACGGGTTGCTCCAACGAAGCGGCAACCGAATGGCTCGACCGCGAAACGGACGCGCTGTTCTCCATCCTCCAACAAGGACGGCATGTGACCCTCAGCGGTCTCGGACGCCTGTATCGAACCGAAGACGGAACGCTCGGCTTCGTGGCGGAGCCCCGCATTGGTGAGCGATACGCCGCCCCAGGCCTATCCCGGATCGCCTGGCCCGACCACACCGCCGTGGAGACCCCGGCCGAGACCGAGACGACCACAGTCGACACCGCAGATGAAGAATCCGGTGCCGTGGTGGTGCCTCTGTCGCAACGGCTGATCAAGGTCGCCGCTGTCTTGGCCCTGCCCATCCTTGCCACCGGCACACTCTGGTGGAACCAGCAACACGCCACCAGCTTTGATCTCCTCGGCCTGTCTCCGGACCCCGTGAAGAGCGAATTCGCCCCCCGCATAGAGGGAGAGGACATCCGGTTCCCCGACCTCGACCTCGGCGATGACCTGCCCTACCTGGAGGACGGCGCTCCCGACCTGCCTGCCCCGTCGACCACAGAAGCCCTGATGCCCCTCCCCGTGCCGGGCTCCACGGCCAGCGGCTGTGCCCACCACGTGATCGCCGGCACCTTTGGTGAAGCCCGCCGCGCCGCCGCCCTTGCGCGCCGCTTCGAAGCCCTGGGCTATGCCACGGCCATCCTTCCGGGACCACACGGCATGCAACGTGTGTCGGCCGGATGCTTCCAACGGGCATCCGATGCCGCCCGCTTCCGACGGGCCATGGCGGAGCGACATGGCTTCGAACAGGCTTGGGTCCTCCAACTCTGACCGGAAGGATGCCGTCGACGATCCTTCCCATCGACTGGCGCCCCATCCGGCATGTGGTTCTCGACTTTGGCGGCGTCCTCTACCGCATCAACCACAGTGCTACGGCAGCTGCCTTCCACGACCTCGGGTTCGAGCGGTTCGAATCGCTTTACGACCACGGAAACCAATCCGGCCTCATGGACGACCTCGAATGTGGCATCGCCACGGAAGATGAATTCTTGCTGGCGCTGCGGAACCGATGCCGGGAAGGAACGTCCATCGAAGACGTCAAGAACGCCTGGAACGCCGTACTGACCGGGCTCCGACCGGAGGTGGTGCCCCTGCTCAAGAAGCTCGCCTCCCGATTCGACCTGCTCTTGTTCAGCAACACCAACGCCCTCCACGCCGAGTTCTTCGAACGCCAAATCCTCGCGGACCACGGCAAGGCCTTCGGGCAGGCCTTTCGCCAGATCATTTACAGCCATCGGCTCGGACTCCGGAAGCCCAACATTCAAGCCTATCGAGAGGTCGAGCGCCAATTCGGAATTGCCCCTGAGGCCACCCTGTTCATCGATGATACCAAGGTCAATGTCCTCGGCGCCACACAGGCCGGCTGGACGGCAGCCCACCACAATCCGGACCACGTGTCCTTGATGGAACTCCTACAGCAACTGGGACTCGAGGGCATGTAAATCCCGCGGCTCAGTGCCACATGCCCTTGCCGGTTCCGAGGTCGCCCTTCTTCTTTTTCTTCTTCTTGTCCTTGGCGTAGCCGAACTCGAACGCCGCGCCGAACTGACCACTCCAATGGCCTGCATCGAGCGGATACAGGATGCCGGCCACATTGCGGGCACTGAATGCAATCCGGAGTGGGCCACCCCGCAGGGACAGGCCCGCGCCCCAAGACCAACGGCCATGGAGATATTGACCCTGAACCTGGGTCGCGATGTTTTTCCGGATGCGGTGAACCAGACCGAAGACAAAGCCGTCCACCTGCCGGTCATATTGGAACTGCCGGTAAGCCAAGGCCTGAATTTCCAAGGACTGCACGGGACGGAACCGGAATCCAAGTCGCCAGGTCTCTCTCACCCGGGTATCGAACGCGGCCGGAAGGCCCTCAGTCGACTCCGAATCAAAGGTCTGGGCGAGCGAGTCCACCATGTCCTCAGCCCATGTCTCCAGCATGGATTCGAGTGAATCCGGAAACGTCTGATTTTCCGCTTCGGACACCACGCCAATGACATCCAACCCCTGCAGGACAAAGGTGGACGGATCCACCTGCCGGCGGGACACCGACTCCATCCAGCGGATGGAGCCCCGACCCTCCATGGAACCCTCAAGCTCGAACTGGGGATTGAGGCGCCACAGGAAGCCGAAATCGAAGGCCACGCCCGACCCGAGGGCGGGGGGAATGCCTCCTCCGCCCGGAATCTCAGGAGACACTCCGGCAGCGAGGGAATCGAAGTCGACGCCGGCCGCATTGACCGTCGCCGCACCATCCAACGTCCAACTGTAGTCCAGTGTATCTGTCGTCCACGTGGCATCGAACCGTTCCGTCTGAAGCGCCGTCACCCCATTGAGGATGTGGATGCCCCAACCCAGCCAGAGTTTGTCTTCCTTGGCCATCGCCCCCACGCTGAGGCCGTGGTCGAGGTAAGCTTGAGCATCCACGCCCATGCCCGAAAAAGACAGCGGGCGACCGATCAGATCGGGATGGCCATTGCCCATCCACCCCACGGTGAGCAGATCGCGGTCATACCGGAAATCCTGGTCCACCACGAGGCGGCTGCGGTACCGGATCTCAAAACGATTCTCATCGCGCATGGAGAGGCCGAGCAGCGGCACCTCGGTGCGGGTGCCGATGGATTCGACCGTGTCCATCTGACCGAGGAAAGCCATGGGGTTCAGCTCCCCGTCCAGGTTGCCAAAATCAAGGTAGGCCGGACCCGAGTGCACGGCGTCAACCTGGGCTCCGGCAAACCCGCCGAACGTGAAGACGGTGCGCGACGGATGCAGAATGGCCGGATTGGACCAGCCCGCCTGCCCCCATTCAGGAGACAGTTCCACGGGACCAAGCTGGGCACGGGTGGTCATCCCCACCGTCAGGGAGGCGATCAGGAGGGTGTGTGCAATCCGGTTCATCAAAAGTCCATTTTGGCGTACACCAGCAACCCGAGCTCCATACGCAGGCCTTGTTCTTCCGTGATCCGCACGAATTGGCCTGCCGACGCCTCCGCCGTCTCACACCACGCCTCCATGATGACCCGTTCTGCGGACCTCAATCGATCCGCCCGCTCCCAGTCGAGGAAGAAGTCGTGGACGAAGAGACCGGGCTCCACCGGCAACCCATTCGCATCGGTCAAGGGCATCGTGAACAGGTCCAAAGGCGCAGTCGACAGGCTGTCGATCTGCACGCCATCCGCATCGAGGAACCGGGCTCGGATGACCACCTCGAAGGGGAAGCCGTTGTGGAGGATCAACCGGAGCTCTGCCGAGTCCACCTCGGCCTGCTCCTCAATCTGGATGTCCACGTCCACCGTGTCCACGAAGTCAATCTGTGCCGCGCGCATCGACAAGGGAATCTCCGTCATCAGCCGGGCGGACACGAAGCCGTCCACATCCAGGAAATTCCCGGAAATGCCGGCCGGTCCATTGGGGTTGCACCAGACCTGCATGCTCAGGTCGATGTCCCTCGGCTCGGCGGTGAAGAAATCGACCACATTGCTGTTGGTCTCGTCGATCTCCCAAACTGACAGGCTCGGCAACGCCGAACTTCCATCGGCCGGAGCCACGATGAGCGGATCCGCCGTCGTCTCGAACAGGACATCCGGCGTGCCCCCCGCGGTGGACACCAAATTGAGGGAGTCCAGCGTGGCCTCCACCCCGAATCCGTTCTCCACCTCCAGTCGCAGGGACGCCCGGTTGATCTCCAGCCCAGACGTCGTGAAGCGGTCGTCGAACAGAGACAAGGTCACGGCATCCTCCTCCAGGCTGATGCCCGCATTACCGAAGTCGCCTTCCACCCGGTCGAACGCCATCCCGTTCAATCCAAAGGCGAGCAACAGGGACTCCCCCTCCACGGCTTCATGATTGGGGTTGTTGATGACGGTCAGTGTGTACTCCGCCTCCACGAGGTTGTCCTCCTCCCCGGTGTTGTCGGGGAGCAGTGCCCAACCCGTCAGATCCTGGGTGGCCGAGAAGGATCCATCCGTGAACAGGAAGGAGTTCCAATTCAACGAATACGGCACCCCGTCCGGGTCCACGAGACCGGGGATGGTGCAATTGCCCGACAGATCGTCCCCCATGGTCGTCGTCAGGTCAAAGGAGAGCGTGCCCGCCGACAGTTCGATTCGGTCCAGAAGAACGCCCTCAGGTTCGACAACGTCGAGCTGGGCCGACGCGGCATCGGAGAAGCTGATGGACTGTCCTGGGGGAAGGAGATTCAAGGCCAACGCTTCGTCCGCCCCCAGGGTCACGGACTCCGAGGAGGCGTAATCCGGCAGGATGAGCCACTCCTCGGCGATCGACCCGGTGAAGCCCTGCTCGTGATAGAACGCCAACTCCCCTTCGCCCGTGGTGGCCACGGGAACAGTGTCCAAGCTGTCGGTCAGTACCTCCAGGACATCGGAAAGGTCAAATCGGGTGTCCACAAGGGGCACGGCCGCCACGGGGGTCCACGTCGGCGCCGAGAACTCCTCGGGCACCTTCTGGCATCCGGCCGCGACAGCCATCACGGCCGTCCCCATCAGGACAGGACGCCACCCGCGGCGCCTCTTGGCAGAAAGCAGAATCATACAAGCAATGTACGGTCCACGCCCTGCGAGGGTTTCAGGCCAGCCCGGAACTCGGAAGGCACTGACGCCGGAGCCGCTCGGCGGCCGGAATCAGCCGTCGATGCCCTCGAGATCCAGCATGAAGGCGTATTCCAACGCCACCTCCTTGTAGCGGCGGAACCGGCCCGACTGACCGCCGTGTCCGGCGTCCATGTTGGTGTGGAAGAGCAGCGTGTTGTCGTCGGTCTTCAGCTCGCGCAGCTTGGCCACCCACTTGGCGGGCTCCCAGTATTGCACCTGGCTGTCCCAGTACCCGGTGGTCACCAACGTGTTGGGGTAATCCTGAGCAGCCACCTGATCGTACGGGCTGTACGACTTCATGTAGTGATAGTACACGCTGTCGCGGGGATCCCCCCACTCATCCCACTCGAAGGTGGTCAGCGGGATGGTCTCGTCGAGCATGGTGCTCACCACATCCACGAACGGCACGGCCGCCACGACACCGTTGAACAGGTCGGGCGCCTGGTTCATCACCGCGCCCATCAGCAGGCCCCCGGCGGAACCGCCCATGGCGTAGAGGTGGTCCGGAGCGGTGTAGCCCATCTCGACCATGGCCCGACCGACGTCCTCGAAATCGTTGAACGTGTTCTGCTTCTTCAGCAGCTTGCCGTCCTCGTACCAGTGGCGGCCCATCTCCTGTCCGCCGCGAATGTGGGCGATGGCGTACACGAAGCCCCGGTCCAGGAGCGACAGGCGCACGCTGGAGAAATAGGGGTCCATGCTGCTGCCGTAGCTGCCGTAGGCATAGAGCAGGAACGGATTCTCTCCGTTGCGTTCAGTGCCCTTCCGGTAGACCATGCTGACCGGCACCTTCACACCGTCCCGCACCTCCACCATGAGGCGCTCGGACATGTAGTTGTCCGGTGAAAAATTGTCGTCGATGACCTCCTGCTGTTTGAGAAGGATGCGCTCCCCCGTCCGCATGTTGTGGTCGTACGTACTGCTCGGCGTCGTCATCGAGCTGTATCCGAACCGCAGGATTTCGGTGTCGAAATCCGGATTGGACCGCGTTCCGGCCGTGTAGGCGGGGTCGTTGAACTCAAGGTATTCGTCTTTGGACCCGTCCCAGGTCTTGATCCGAATCTGGTTCAATCCCTCCTGACGCTCCTCGACCACGAGGTAATCCTTGAAGATGTCAATGCCCTCCAGCAACACATCGTCGCGGTGCGGGATCACCTCCTCCCAGTTGTCCTTGGTGGTGGCGTCCACCGGGGTCTTCATCAGGCGGAAGTTCTTGGCGTCGAGGTTGGTGACGATGTAGAAATGGTCTCCATAGTGGCTGATGCCATACTCCAAGTCCCGCTCGCGGGGCTGGACGACGCGCCACTCGCCCATGGGGTCGTCCGCCTTCAAGACGCGGTACTCCTGCGACAGCGTCTGGGAGGTGTAGATCACGAGGTACTCATCACTCTTCGTGCGGTACACCCCACAGCTGAACGTCTCATCCGTCTCCTCGAAAACGAGCGCATCGTCCTCCACCGGCGTGCCGAGCACATGGCGGTAGACTTGATAGCTCCGCAGGGTCTGGGGGTCCTTGCGGGTGTAGAACACCGTCTTGTTGTCGGCAGCCCATGTCGCCCCTCCGGTGGTCAGCGGAATCTCGTCCGCCAGCAGCTCGCCCGTGGAAAGATCCTTGAAGCGAACCGTGTATTGGCGACGGCTCACGGTGTCCACACCAAAGGCCACGAGATTGTTGTCGTCGCTCACGCGCATGCCGCCCATGGCGAAGTAATCGTGCCCCTCGGCCATCTCATTCTGGTCAAACATGACCTCCTCCTCACCGGCGCAGTCCTCATATCGGACCTCATCGCCGGCCGGCTTGCGACAGTTGATGGCGTATTCCTTGCCCTCCTCATACCGGGAGTAGTACCAGTATCCGCGGTTCCGGACCGGCACGCTGCGGTCGTCCTTCTTGATGCGGCCGACGATCTCATCGAAGAGCGTCTGCTGCAGTCCTTCCGTATGGGCCAGCTTGGAATCGATGTAGTCGTTCTCCGCAGCGAGGTAATCCAGCACGTCCTGTGTCTGGGCATCCGGCGTCTGCGCCTCCTTCTGGGCGTCGCTGAGGCGCATCCAGAAATAATCGTCCACCCGGGTGTCCCCGTGCTCGGTCATTTCAAAAGGCACCTTCTTGGCCACCGGGGCCACGGCATCATCGGATTGGGACATGTCGTTGGAGGTTTGGCAGGCCGTGAAGAAGAGGGACAGGGAGAGGGCACCCAGGGTGCAAAGCGCCGTGGCGCGGAACAGGTCTCGGTTCATGAATGCGAATTGGGCCTTGAAAGTAGCCCAAAACGGAACCACCGTTCAGCAAAGAGGTTCAGAGGGCAGCCTCCTCAGCGGAGAAGACGCGGAACTCGAACCGCTCCATGATCGGATTGGCCAGCAGCTTCTCGCAGGCTTCCCCGACGAGGCGCTCGGCCTCCTCCCGGCTTTCCGCCTCGATGTCGAGGGTGATGTGCTTGCCAATGCGGACGTTGGTGAGCTGGCCCAGTCCGATGTTGGGCAGGTTGTTGGTCACGGCCTTGCCCTGCGGATCGAGCAGGGCGGGCAGCGGAAGGATGTCGATGGCGGCGTGGAAGACCATGGGCTATGTCGAGGGACGAAGGCGGATGAACAGGGCCGACGTCAGCGGGTACGAAATTAGGGCAAGCACTCCGCCGAAAGCACCCTTCCACACCACCAATCCGACCAAGGAAATCAACCACGCGAGACGCAAGCGATCCAACCCCCGGTCGACCCCCCAGGTCTTGAAGCCGAACTGCGGCCAGCGCGACACCATGCCGAGCGGCAACAGGGTCACCCCGACGACCCCCAGCCAGACGATGAATTCAATCGAAGCCGGCCCCTCAGAGGCCCAGACCCACAGGACAGCGCCCCAATACAAGGCCGCCATGGGCGCCGGAATGCCCGCGAAATCAAAGCGTCGGTCTTCGGCCTTCCCGGAGCCCCTCGCAAACCGCGCCAGACGCCAGGCACCGGCCATCATCACCAGCAAGGCCAGGATCGGCATCCATTCGAATCCGGAAGGCAGTCCTCCTGCTGCGCGCCATTCCATCATGAGCGCCATCCCGATGAAAGCCGGCGCCAAGCCCGCAGACACCAAGTCCGCCATCGCATCCAACATCGCCCCCTGTTCTCCATCGGCCCCCATCATCCGGGCCACGGCACCATCGAGCAGGTCACACACTTGTCCGGTTCCCCACACAGCGAGAAGCCACAGGATGCCCGCCACGCGGCGCTCTTTGGCCCCCGTCAGGTCCATCCAACCGTCCATCCAGCCCAGGGAATCCAGCCATTCGGCCGGCGCCCAACCCAGATCGAACTCCGAGGCCGCCCACCAGCACACGAGGGCGCCCGCCCCCAGGTTGATGAAGGTCAGGCTGTTGGCCGGCCAGCTCCGCCAGGCATCCCGGCTGTATCCCACGCGATTCACGACACGAAAAGTAGCCGCAATGAAACCCTGCGGAAGGACTGCCGTATATTTGCTTCCCCGCTTCGGTTGGGGAAAACAAGATGGTCTGGTGGCCGAGTGGCTAGGCTCAGCTCTGCAAAAGCTGCTACAGCGGTTCGAATCCGCTCCAGACCTCCAACGAAAAGGCCCGGCGTTTGCCGGGCCTTTTTCATGCTCTCCGCTTGGCGTCGGAATCAGTCACAGAGCTGACCAAACGTCGACAGGACCGCGAGAATGTCCGACACGCCGACCAGGCCATCCGCGTCCACATCCTCTGCACACGTCGACGGGGCGAACGCACACGTTCCATTGTCCATGGTGGCCATCGCACTGAAATTCGTCGCACCCGGGTAGGTGCACCCTGGCACGTCCTCGGCGTCGCAGATGCCATTTCCATTGGTGTCGCTCTGACAATCACCACCGCACACGCCCAGCGCGTCCGGACCATTGCCGAAGCAATCACAGTCGCCCGAGGGGATGTCCGAACAACCACATTCATAAACGGCGCCGGGTCCATTGCACACCCCGCAGGCATCCAACGATCCCACGCACGGATCGACGTCGTCACAGATGCCATCGGCATCCACATCCGACGTGCAATTGCCGTTGCAGACGCCCACCGCGTCATAGTCCCCCACACAAGGGTCCACGTCGTCACAGATGCCGTCCTCATCCAAATCGATCGGACAGCCAACGCCGCTGCACGTCTCGCAACTCTCCCAGCACACAGCCGGCATCACGATCGCGCCGTCCACGGTGATGACCCGGTTCACAAACTCTCCGGTCGTCAGCGTGCAGGATTCACCCCCGGCGAATTGCTCGGAGACCCCCCAATCGAAGGTGGTGAACTTGTATTCCTGCAAGCTGGCCGGCCAAAACTTGGTGATGGTCCAAATGCCGTCCCCTTCCGGATCGGAAAGGGGGTCGGTCGTTGCATTCCAGCCATTGAAGGTGCCGGCGAGATAAATGGGTCCGTCCGGGGAAGACGGGTCGTTCATGTCCACCGAGAGCGTCACCGGGAACAGACAGGAACCATCGTCCACGTTGGCAGTCGGGCTAAAGTTGATGGCGTCCCCATTGGTGCAGCCGGGCACCGGTCCGCCGCCGCCACCACCGCCACCATCACTCAGGCCAGGGCGTGTCGCCAGCCAGTACAGCGTGTTGGTCTTCGTGTTTCCATCATCGTATCCGTTGAGCGTCTGGCATTCGCTCCAGGCCGCATCCGGATCGATGACCGCGTGGGCCATGTAGATGAAGCCCTTCCACCCATCACCGATGCTCGGGCTCGTCGTGGCCGGCTGGATGACGGGGTACTCCTCCTCAATCCACTCGGCGCGCAGCAGCTCCTCGGTGATCGGGGTATACGGCAGCATCTGGATGCCGTGGATGAACTCGAGGTTGGCGCCGAAGAAGGTCGCGTGGTCCACCTTGGTCCCCCACAGGATGCCCACCACCTTGTTGGAGGCGAACGGCTCGGGGTAGACCCCTTCTCCGGTGTTGATCTGCCAATACTTCCAGGTCGAACGCAGCTCCGTGGCCAGCATGACCCGGCCCAGGTCGCGAATCCGGTCGTCCCCGATGGCGAGGCCATAGAGGTACACGCCATACCAGGCATTCACCGCTTCCGAGGAACTCTCCTGGTTCCGGGCATCCCCGAATTCGAAGAGGCCCGCGGCCCAGGAGTGACCGACAAACCAATCCTTGTTGCGCATGTACCCGTAGTGCGGATCTGCACCGGACGGTTCTGCCACATCGCGGATCAGGTGCATCACCTCATCGCCCCATTGGTTGACCCATGTCGGATTGTCCTTGGCCATCGCGGCCGCGGCGTAGATCCAGTACCCATAGTGGAAATGGTGGTCGTTATAGTACCCCTGGCCGAAGGCAGCCCCGGCATTGTTGAGTCCGGAGGAAATCACCAGTCCGCCCCAGGTCTGGTCGTAGACGAGCGGATCGCCGTTTTGCCCGGCGAGCCTCTCCTCGAGGGCGCTACCGAGCGCCGTGCGGTATTGCGACGCCAAGGCGGGCTCGTTGAGCTCATCGGCGATGAGCGCCAATCGGGCCAGGGCTGAGAACTGCTTGCCTCCGAAGTAGGGGTCTCCGGCCGTCACACCGAAGCCGACATCCGCAGCCAGCGCATTGCGCACATCCTGCTCGTAATCGGGGTGGATCGGTTGCGCTGCCTCAAATCCAATCGTGGTCAGCGGCTCCTCCATCGTCCAGGACAGGCCGGAGATGCCGGTCATGTCACCCTTCATGGTGTTCAGCACCACGTTGGTGGTGGACGGCGACACGAGCACATCCATGTGGTGCGGGAGGGCCATCATGAGCAGGGGACCGGACCCTTCCGTCTGCCAATCAAACGTGATCGTTCCGAGGTCGCCCGTCGCCGTGGCCGACACGGTACCCCCGGTCGGAATGCGCGCCGCGTGGGCATCCAGCGTCGCTTCGCTGCTGGCGTCCAACAGGGCCGCCCGGAGCGAACCCGTGAAGGGCGCCGAGGCGACGAGTCCCCCATTGTTCAGGCTGAGGGTAATCGAGGACGAAGCATAGATGACCCAGGTCTGGCCGTTGTTCATGGCCACCTCGAACCGGGTTCCCGTGTTGGCCGAGCTAGCCGGACCCCCATTCACGCTGTTGATGGCGTGCACGGTTCCAATCCGGGGCGTCAATGCGGTGTAGTGCATCGTCATGTACGGCTGACCGCGCACCAAATCGGTGTGCATCGAGCCCGCACCAGACCCCCAGGCCAGGCTGACGTGGAGCGGTCCGTAGTCCGTGATCTGTTGCCCCGGCGTGCTCTGCACGGACCGAAAGCTCAGATTCTCGGTCATCGAGGTGAAGATGAAATTGGCGTCCACCACCTTGCTCGGTGCCCCGAACTTCAAAGCATCCCCACTGACCTGAACGAGGTATGGCAGGGTGTTGACCGTGAGTCCACCTCCGCCAAGGGCGAGGTTCTGCCACCAGGCATTGGTCGGAAGGGGGCCACTGCTGTCCTCCCACAATCCGGTGGGATTCAAGCCATGAGGCTGACTACTGAATGGGGGGGTGTCCGTGGACAGGGGAGAACCTCCCAACAGGGAAATCTGGGCTGAACCCACAACGGAAGTCACGAGCAGCAGAGAGAGTAGGAATGAGCGCATCGGTCAGCCTTGAAGGTACGGGTACCAAGCGCCAGGGTTTCGTCGACCCCCGATGAGATTTGTCAGCGCCGGGACTCAAGCCTCGGCAATGGCCGCGATGCCGGGGAGGGTCTTGCCCTCCAAGCCTTCCAACATGGCGCCACCCCCTGTGGAGACATAACTCACCTTGTCGGCCAAGCCAGCTTTGTTGACGGCCGCGACAGAATCTCCGCCGCCGACCAGGGTGTAGGCCCCCGCCGCCGTCTCCTCAACGATCGCCTGCGCGATGTGGTTGGTGCCCTCGGCGAAGCGGTCGAATTCGAACACCCCCATCGGTCCGTTCCACAGGATGGTCTTGCATCCGGCCAGCGCCGCGGCGAAGTCTGCGCGGCTCTCCGGGCCGATGTCCATCCCCTCCCAGCCGTCGGGGATGGCGTTCGTCGGGTGCGTCTGCTGGTTGGCATCCGGCGAAAAGCCGTCCCCGCACAGCGTGTCGGTGGGCAGGTGAACGGAAATCCCCTTGGCCTTGGCCGCCTCAAGGAGGGCCAGCGCGTCTCCGTGCATGTCGGGCTCGACGAGCGAACCACCGACCTGGCCACCTTGGGCCTGCACGAAGGTGTACGCCATGCCGCCACCGATGACCAGCTTGTCCACGCGGTCGAGCAGGTTCTGCAACACGGCCAGCTTGGAGCTCACCTTGGCACCGCCGATCACGGCGGCCACCGGCTTCTCGGCTCCACCGAGCACCTGCTCCAACGCCTTGACCTCGCCCTCCATCAGGAAGCCGAACGCCTTGTCCTCCGGAAAGAAGCGGGCGATCACCGCCGTCGAAGCGTGGGCGCGGTGCGCCGTGCCGAAGGCATCATTGACGTAGAAGTCCCCATTCTCGGCGAGCTGACCGGCAAAGAACTCATCGCCCGCCTTCTCCTCTCCGTGGAAGCGGAGGTTCTCCAAGACCGCAACCTCACCGGCCGCGAGGGACTGTGTCACCTCCAGCGCCTCGTCGCCCACGCAGTCGGAGGCAAACTTCACCGGACGGCCAAGGTGGCCTTCCAACGTCGGAATGATGTGGCGCAGGGACAAGTCGGCATCGGCACCCTTCGGGCGGCCGAGGTGGCTCATCAGGACCACGCTCCCGCCGGTGTCGAGCACATGCTGGATGGTCGGCAAGGCGGCGCGGATGCGGGTGTCGTCGGTCACGGTCCGGCTACCGTCCTCGACAGGCTGGGTCATCGGAACGTTAAAGTCAACGCGGATCAGGGCGCGCACGCCCTCGAAGGTGAGGTCTTGAAAGGCCATGACGGCGGAGGGGGTGGTCTCCATGGGGAGGGTGAATCGAGATGGGGTCAGGAAAACAGGGTCGCCCAGCCGACGCGCTCGGCCACGCGGGCGGGCAGCTCGGCAATCGGCACGCGGACCTGCTCCATGGTGTCGCGGTCGCGGAGGGTGACCGCGTTGTCCTCGAGGGTGTCGTGGTCGACGGTGATGCACAGCGGCGTGCCGATGGCGTCCTGGCGGCGGTAGCGGCGGCCGATGGCATCCTTCTCGTCGTACTGGACACTGTGGTCCAGCTTCAGCAGGTTCATGATCTCGCGCGCCTTCTCCGGCAGGCCATCCTTCTTGATGAGGGGCAACACGGCGAGCTTGACCGGGGCCAAGGCCGCCGGGATGCGCATCACCGTGCGCTCGGAGCCGTCCTCCAGCGTCTGCACACGCAGGGCGTTGGACAGGACGGCGAGGAACATGCGATCCAAACCGATGGAAGTCTCGACCACATACGGCACATAGCTCTCCTCCTTTTCGGGGTCGTAGAACCGGAGCTTCTTGCCGCTGTGCTCCTCGTGGGCCGCGAGGTCGAAGTCCGTCCGGCTGTGGATGCCTTCGAGCTCCTTGAAGCCCATCGGGAAGTTGAATTCGATGTCGCAAGCGGCGTCGGCATAGTGGGCCAGCTTGACGTGATCGTGGAACCGGTAGGCGTCGTCGCCCAAGCCGAGGGCCTTGTGCCACTTGATTCGGGCCTCCTTCCAGTACTCGTACCACTCGCCTTGCGTGCCAGGCGCGACGAAGAATTGCATCTCCATCTGCTCGAATTCACGCATGCGGAAGATGAATTGGCGGGCAATGATCTCGTTCCGGAAGGCCTTTCCGATCTGCGCGATGCCGAACGGCAGCTTCATTCGACCGGACTTCTGGACGTTGAGGAAGTTGACGAAGATGCCCTGCGCCGTCTCCGGGCGGAGGTAGATGATCCCGGCGTCTCCACTGACCGCGCCGAGCTCCGTCTTGAACATCAGGTTGAACTGGCGAACGTCCGTCCAGTTGGCCGACCCGGTTTCCGGATCCTTGATGCCGAGATCGAGGATGAGCTGCTTCACCGCGTCGAGGTCGTCTGCGTCCATGGCGGTCTTGAACCGCGCATTGATGTCCTCAATCTCCCCCTGTCGGCGGACGCAATTGCCGTTGGTCGCGAGGAACTGCTCCTTGTCGAAGGCGTCGCCGAAGCGCTTCTCCGCCTTGGCCACGTCCTTGGCAATCTTGGCTTCGATCTTGCCGATGTGGTCCTCGATCAGGACGTCGGCACGGTAGCGCTTCTTGCTGTCCTTGTTGTCGATCAGCGGATCGTTGAACGCATCGACGTGTCCCGAGGCCTTCCACGTGGTGGGGTGCATGAAAATGCTGGCGTCGAGGCCCACGATGTTTTCGTGCATCCGCACCATGGCCGTCCACCAATAGGCCTTGATGTTGTTCTTCAATTCGACCCCGAGCTGCCCGTAGTCATAGGCGGCACTCAGTCCATCGTAGATGTCGCTGGAGGGGAACACGAAGCCGTATTCCTTGGCGTGTCCAATCACGCGCTTGAGGTGGTCGTCCTGTTGGGCCATGGTCAGAGGAGTGGCAAATGGGAATGGGACAGGTGGGCATTGCACCCGTCAGGGCCGCAAAAATAAGGGTTCCCGGCCCACGGGCATACCTTCGCCCCATGGCGAGCCAAGCCCCGTCCATCCCCCGAGTCGGCGTCATCGGAAGCGGCAGCTGGGCCACGGCCCTCACCTTCCTCTTCACGCAGCACGAGGAGGCGGCCACACACCCCGTCCACTGGTGGATCCGCCAGCCCGAATCGCTGGAGCACATCCGCAAGACCGGCCACAACCCGCATTACCTCCAGAGCCTCACCCTCGACCGGGACCGCCTCGCATTCCACGGAGACGTCCAGGCCGTGGTCGACGCCAGCGACCTCGTCGTGCTCTGCGTTCCGAGTGCCTACCTCGACGACGCGCTTCAGGGCGTGACCGGGCTCGACGGCAAGGTGGTGTTCAACGCCATCAAGGGCTTCATCACCGACGACCACCACATCCCGGCGCGCTACCTCCACAAGGTGTTCGGGGTGCCCTACGACCGCATCGGCTTGATCTCCGGGCCGAGCCACGCCGAGGAGGTCGCCCGAAAGAATTGGACCTACCTCACGCTCGCCTGCCCCGATGTGCCGTTGGCCGAAGCCGTCGCGGACCGGGTCCGCAATCCCTGGTTGCGCACCGAAACCACCGACGACCTCTTCGGCATCGAGCTCGCCGCCGTGCTCAAGAACGTCTACGCCGTCGCCGCCGGCATCGCCCACGGCCTCGGACTGGGGGACAACTTCATCGCCGTCATGATGGCCAATGCGCTGCAAGAGACCCGCCGGTTTCTTGACGCAGTCAACGAGACCTCCCGGGACGTCAACGCTTCGGCCTACATGGGCGACCTCATCGTCACCGCCTATTCCCCCCACAGCCGCAACCGGCGCCTCGGAACGATGATCGGCCGCGGCTACCGCGTGCTCGGCGCCCTCATCGAAATGGACATGGTCGCCGAAGGGTACCCCGCCGCCAAGGGCATCCACGAGATCAACCAGAAGTTTGGGGTGTCCATGCCCGTGGCCGAATGCGTCTACCGCGTGTTGCACGACAACATCGCCCCGGCCATCGAGATGCGCATCCTCGCGGACAACATCCATTGAGATTCTGTCCGGAGCCCGCAACGAATCCGTTTCCGAACTTGTTGGTTCGATGGTGCGCCTCCTGACGACCATACTGTTCTTGTCCGCTGGCGCCCTGAACGCGCAAGTCCGGTTCGTGCCCAATGAGGGCCAATGGCCGGACCACGTGCTGCACCGCGCCGACGCCATCGGAGGCAGCGTTCAGCTGGAGCGGACCGGATGGACCTGCTGGCAGTGGGCCCCGGAAACCGACGCGGCCGGAGACCACCACGTCGGCGCCAGGAAAGGCATCCTCTGGCAGGCCGAATGGATCGACGCGAACCCCGACCACGCCGACCACTGGGTTAGGAGCGGACTCGCCTCCGACCGTCAGCACTTCTACCTATCGGACGATCCGTTGCACTGGGCCGAACACGTCCAAGCCGCCACCATGCTCAGGACGGAGGATCTCTGGCCGGGCGTGCAGCTCCGCTGGCGCGGGACCCGACAGGGGCGGGCTGCCTTCGAATTCACCGTGGAACCAGGAGCAGACCCCGACGACATCGGTTGGCGGCACCACGGTGCCCATCCCACCCAAGGGCCACAAGGTGAACTCCAGCTCCACCATGCCCTGCACGATGAGGAGGCCGGATTCTCCGCGAAACTCAGCGCGCCTTTTGCCTTCCAATGGAACGAAAGCGGCACGATTGACGAAGTCGAATGCGCCTACCGGATCGAAGGCGGAGACATCCGATTCTCGATGGGGCCTTATGACCACAATCGACCCCTCGTCATCGACCCCGAAATCACCTTCTCCACCTATGCCGGGAGCACGGGCGACAACTTCGGGACCACGGCCAGCAACGGTCCGGGAGGCGCCCTCGTCGGTGGCACGGTAACCTTCGCAGCGGGCTACCCGACCACGGCCGGCGCCATCCAAGCCACCATGAACAATTTCGCCGACGGGGTCAGCCACACCGCGGTCACCGTCTTCAGTCCCGACGGCACCAGCCTGCTCTACAGCACCTACATCGGAGGCAGCCGCGCCGACATTCCGCACAGCCTCGCCTACAACGAAACCTGGGGGCAGATCGCCCTGTTCGGCACCACAGGCTCCACGGACTTCCCCACCACCGCCGGCGTCGTCCAACCCGACTTCAGCCCGGGAGCCGCCGTGGACATCACCATCTACGGGTCCGACACCCAACCCAACGGACTCGACTGCTACCTCCTCACCCTCGATGGCGGGGATTTCACCCTCAACGCCTCCACCTTCTTCGGAGGGTCCGGCATCGATGGATTGAACAACGCCAACGGCCTCCGCGCCAACTTTGGTGACTTCTACCGCGGGCAAATCGACATCGGCCCAGAAGGCAGCCTCTGGATTGCCACCACGACCACCTCGACCGACCTGCCGATGCCGGGCAGTCCGGCCAATGCCGGTGCCCACGACGCACTCATCGCCGGGTTCAGCGCCGACCTCTCCGAACTCCTGTGCGGACGCACCTTCGGCGGAAGTGGAAGCGATGCCGCCTACAGCATCGAAGTCGCGCCCGACAACAGCTTCGGTGGACTCGACAACCTCGAAATCCTCGTGGGCGGCGGCACCCTGTCCTCCAACCTGCCCCTGCCCAACGGGGCCATTCAGCCGGCTCCATTGGGGGACACTGAGGGCTGGGTGGCCCAGTTCAACGCTTCCCCGGACGACATCACCGCCCAGTTCGGCACCTACCACGGCCTGGCCGACTACGACCAGGTCTACTTCGTGCAACGCGACGGCAGCGGGCGCCCCTATGCCTACGGACAGGCAAGGGGAGGCATGCCCGTCATCGGCAACGTCTACGCTAACGCCGGCAGCGGCCAGTACATCACCTGCTTCCTCCAGGACCTGAGCGACATCGAGTGGCAAACGGCCATCGGAACAGGCTCCACCACCATCGACCTCAGCCCGACCGCCTTCCTCGTGAGCGAGTGCGAGCAGGTCTACATCAGCGGATGGGGTGGGGAGACAAACGGCACAGGCGGCACAGCCGACGTCGCCGGGAGCACCACCTTTGGCTTGCCCACCACGGACAGCCCCTTCCAAGGCAGCACGGACGGCAGTGACTTCTACCTCGCCGTCCTCTCCCCAGACGCCGAGGACCTCGTCTACGCCAGCTATTTCGGCGGCCCCTTCTCCAACGAACACGTCGACGGCGGCTCCTCGCGATTCGACCAGAATGGCACCGTCTATCAGGCGGTCTGTGCCGGGTGCGGCGGGATGAACGACTTCCCCGCCACTGCGGGCGCCTGGAGCGCAGACAACCCCAGTCCCAACTGCAACATGGGGGTCTTCAAATTCGAACTCGGTAAACTCAACGCCCAGATTGACATCGACGGACCGGACCAATTCTGCCAAGGCGAAAGCGTCCAGTTCGAAAACAGCACGGCCGGTCCCGCGGCCTTCACCTGGGACTTCGGCGACGCCAACTTCAGCAACGAGATCGCTCCCTTGCACCTCTACGGGCTCAACGGCGTCTTCGAAGTCGAGGTGATCGCGGAGGACACCACCGGGTGCCTGGAACCGGACACGGCGTACGTCACGGTGACCATCGCCCCCAATGCCGACCCCCAGGTCCCCCCGGTGGACGCGCTGTGTCTCGGAGAGTCCGTCCAACTGGACGGGTCAGGCAACGGTGAACTGAGCTGGTTCCCCGCCACCGGACTGTCTGCCGCCGACATCGGAAACCCCGTCGCGGAGCCGGCCGCCACAACGACCTACACCCTGACCGACGTGACCCTGTGCGGCACCGAGTCGGTGGAGATCACCGTGGAAGTCGTCGACATGCAGACCGAAATTTCCGGCGACACCCAGATCTGCCTCGGCGACGGCACTCCCCTGGCCGTCACCAGTCCCCAGCCCGCCGCTTCGGGCTGGGACTACGACTGGCAACCCATTGATTGGCTCTCGGACCCAAGCGCCCCGGACCCGGTGGCCTCCCCGGTCGAGACCACCACCTACTCTGTCACGGTCACCACACCGGAGGGGTGCGAGCGGTTCCATGATGTGACCGTGTCGGTCGTGCCCGGGGCGCCCGGAGGCAATCTGTATCCCAACGTCCCCCTCTGCATTGGGCAGTCCGTCCAGCTGCAGGCCGCCGACGGCAGCACATGGGTGTGGTCCCCGACGACCGGCCTCAACAATCCCGCCAGCCAAACCCCCTTCGCCACACCCCAGGAGACCACCACCTACACGGTGACCATCACCAACCTCTGCGGAGAGGGCACGGACGAAGTCACCGTCGAACTCCTCGTCCCCGAAGCCTTCGTGGAGCCGGGGGGATCGGTGTGCGCCGGTGAGCCCTTCGCGGTCTCCGCTTCCGGCGGCGTGGCCTATCAATGGGTGCCGGGCGCCCTGGTGACCAACCCCGCTGCCGCCCAGACGACCGTGGTCACCGAGACCTCTCAAACCTTCACCGCCTACGTCACGGACGCCGACGGCTGCGTGGCCTCAGCGGAAGTCGACGTCCTCGTCTGGCCGCGGCCCACCGTGGAGGCCGGTCCGGACCAGCGCCAAGAATGGCTCGAGCCGACCTTCCTCTACGGCTCGGTGCAAGGCGCCCCCATCGATTCACTCTGGTGGAGCCCTTCGGAACCGTTGTCCTGCGACGACTGCCTTGTCCCGGAAGTGTGGTTGCAGGAGGACGGGGTCTTCACCCTGCACGTAGTGGACACCAATGGGTGTCGGTCGGCCGACGTGGTCGAAGTCGAATTCATTTATCCCGTCTATGTGCCCTCCGCCTTCACCCCGGACGGCGACGGACTCAACGATGGGTGGCGTCCGGAAAGCCAATGGCTCAATGGCACGGGCACCTATCTGCAGGGACTGTCCGATGCAACCCTGGTGCCCGGATACCGCCTCGAGATCTGGGACCGGTGGGGCCAATGCATCTGGGCCACGGAAGACCCGCGCGCCTACTGGACCGGAGGCGTCGGAGGGCCGGGTACGGCGAACGGAACGGGCGGCATCGGAGCGGGCGAACACCTCGTCATGCCCGGCGTCTACACATGGGTGATGCACTACCCGACCAGCAAGGGCCGAGAGCGACAGACGGGCAAGGTGACCCTCGTCCGCTAAGCGGAATCAACGCAGAATCAGATCCGTCGTGGCGATGCGCTCGCCGCCGTCCACGAGGTGCACGGTGTAGACCCCCTCGACAAACGGCTCCGCCGCCGTGAAAAAGATGCAGGCCTCCATGCGCTCGCCGTTGTATTCTACAGAACGGGCCGCACTCGCCGGCACACCGCCGGACATCGCCACCGGGGCGCGGTCCCCGGGCGGCAGCAAACGACCCTCGGGGTCGAGCACCTCCAGGAACAGGGTGCGCTCTCCCTTCTCGGCAATGCGGTTCTCCATCAGGGTGAAGCACGTCTTGATCATTTCGGCCCGCTTGGCCCGGGTGGTTTCCCGCTGGGCACCGTTGGAGGCCACGCGGATGGCCGCCGGACTGAGGTCCATCGCCTGCAGGACCCGGCCGGCCTCGATGATGCCCTCCATGTTCTCCTGTCGGCGCTGCAGGTCCGCATTGCGCTCTTCGATGGCGCTCACCTGTTCGGCCATCGCGTCCCGTTCGGCTTGCAACGCAATGTTGGCCTGGTTCAGGCTGTCGATGGTGACCACATAGCCCTGCATGATCCGGCGCAGCGTCTCGGTCTCCTTCTTGAGCTTGGACACACTGTAGTTCCGGTCGCGCACCTTCTTGATCAGCCCCTCGATCTCACTGCGCTGGGCGGACATCTCCGCCATCATCAGGCTGTTCTCCGTCTGGAGGGTGTCGTAGCTGAACCGCAGCTTCTGCAGGTCCAGCTCGAGGGCCTCGCGCTCGAGGTTGCCCTCGGCGATCTGCCCGGTCTGCACCTCGATCATGTCTCCCTGCTGGGAGACCCGATACCCGAGATAGCCCGCCGTGAGGGCGAGAAACGCAATGATGAGGAGGTAGACCGAACGCTGTTCCATGTGTCGAAAGAACGGCGAATCAGGCCCGGTTCGCATCCGGCGCCGGGACAATCCCCACATCCCGCCGTGCGTTTCACCGACCCGGAAGGAGCGGATAGAAGGCGCTTTCCGTGTGCAGAATGCGGTGACCATACCGGTTGCGGAGCACCGCCACCACATCGAAGCGGACCTCGAGGCTGCGCTCCGGGTACCGGGCGAGAAAGGCCCGGGCTGCCCGGATCAACCTGTCCTGTTGCGCCCGGGATGCCATGCGGTGCCAATCCGCCTGCACCGGCTCGGTCCGGGTCTTGATCTCAATGATGACAGGCCAAGGGCCATCCCGGGCAATGAGGTCCACCTCCAGCCTCCCAATCCGCCAATTCCGGGCGAGCACCTCCCAGCCCCGGCGGACGACGTGTCCAAGGGCCACCTCCTCGCCCCACCGTCCAAGGCCCTGTCGTTGCGTTTCCATGGAGCCAACATCGCCGCCTTCCCCCGCCCACCGTGCTACTTTTGCCGCCGCATGTGCCTCCGTCGTCCAGCAGTTCGTTCCCGTCGCCTCGCCCTGACCACGGCCTGGCTCCTGCTCGCCACGAACGCCATGCACGCCCAACCCGGAAGCCGGGCCATAGAACGCGCCATCGGATACGTCGCCGCCCCCAAGGGCGACGCCAAATGGTATGTGCACTGGGGCTATCACCGGGCCGAATACGGCCGGACCGACCTGCGGCTCATCGCCCCCGGTGTTGACCTGACCTTCCATGGGCTCAAGGCGACCGACATGCCGGCCCCCTTTGATCCGGCCGTTCACTTGAATCCCTTGGCCTTCACCATTCCTCAGTTCAACGCCCGCGTCGGCCGGCGGATCCGCGGAGGGGACCTCCTCCCCGGGGCCACGTGGATCAGCCTGGGGTGGGACCACCTCAAATACAAGGTTCCCCACGCCGTCCACGAGGTGAGCGGCGTCATCGACAGCCTGAGCTTCGACCGCACCCCCTTCGATTGGGCCTGGCGGGACTTCAACTTTGAGCATTCCGACGGAATGAACTTCATCCGGGTCGCCGTCGAGCGCGACCTCGAATTCGGCCGCGCGGGCCGCACCCGCCAAACGTGGGACACGGCCAACCGCAAGTGGCGGTTCGGCCTGCAGGGCGCCGCCAGCCTCGGGCTGGTCCTCTGCGCCACGGATGTCCGTTGGCAAGGCATCCGGACCAAGCACTACTGGCACATCAGCGGGTGGGGCGCCAGTGCGAGCGCCGGAGCCTGGATCCAATTCGGCCGGTTCCGTGCCTTGATGCGGGCCCAAGGCGGCTGGATCGACATCACCAACAGCCGCTTCCTCGCCTCGAGCGACCTGAGCGGAGAGACCCCGGTCGTGGAGGGCATCGAGGGTGCCCTGCTCGATGCCAGCGAGGCCCGACACGCGATGACCTTCCTCGAAAAAGGGGTCACCGTGGCCTACCTCTTCGGCCGCAAGGGCCGACCTGCCGCGGATGAACGCGTGCGCACCACCCCGGGGCGTTGAGTTGACGGCACGCGCGCACCGTATCTTCGCCTGCCACTCACGATTCCATGTCTGACCGTCCCCGCTCCCGCAGGCCACAGCGAACAGGCCGTTCGGAAAACCCGAACCGCCGCCGGCCCAATGACACCGGTGACGAGAAGCGCGGCTTCGGCTCGCGCCAGAGCCTTTCCGAAGCCGGAAACGACCAGGCCCATTCTTCCCGAGGTCCGGGAGGCAAAGGGCCCGGCCGCGGCAAGGGGCCCGTCAAAGGCAAAGGAGGACCGCGCCGACCAGGTGGACCCTCCGCCCGCCCCAAGCGGCGGCCCGCCCTCAAGGATGGGGACGCTCCGCTCCGCCTCAACAAGTTCATCGCCAACTCCGGCGTCTGCGTGCGGCGCGAGGCCGACCTCCTCATCACCGCCGGAGCCGTCACGGTCAACGGCACCGTCGTGACCGAACTCGGCACCAAAGTCCACCCGACCGATGAGGTCATCGTGGAAGGTCAGCGGATCAAGCCGGAGAAGAAGCATTACGTCGTCCTCAACAAGCCCAAGAACTTCCTGGGCACCGCAGGCGACAAGCAGGGCCGGCGCACGGTCATGGACCTGGTCAAGAACGCCACCCGCGAAATCCTGTACCCCGTCGACAAGATGGAGCGCATGGACACCGGACTCCTGCTGTTCACGAACGACCCCGAAATGGCCGAGCGGATGCGGGCCTCGGGCACCAAATTCCGCCAGCTCTACCACGTCACCCTGCGCCAGAAGATGAAGGCCGAACACCTCGCCGCCATGGTCGAGGGGGTTGAGACGGAGCGCGGGTTCATCAAGTGCTCCACAGCCGAGTTCATCGATGAGGCCAAGAAGCCGCGGGAAATCGGGGTGGAAATGCATTCCAACCGGCCCAAGGCGCTGACCATGCTGCTCGAGCATTTCGGCTACACCGTGGAGCGCCTCGACCGGACCGTGTTGGGCCCCCTGACCAAGAAGGACCTTCCCCGTGGCCATTGGCGCACGTTGGACCGGGAAGAATTGAACCTGCTCCGCATGAGCCTGTAATCGAGAGTGAGCCTGAACCTGCCCGCCGTGTCCGACAGCCTCGTCATCATCCCCACCTACAACGAGAAGGAGAACATCCCCCGGATGCTCGACACCGTCATGGCGTTGACCCCGAAGAGAGGTGACGCCTTCCACGTGCTGGTGGTCGATGACGGTTCTCCCGACGGCACTGCCGACCTGGTGCGTGAGGCTCAGGCCCGCCACGAAGGACGAATCCACCTGCTCGAGCGCTCGGGCAAGCTCGGCCTCGGCACCGCCTACATCGCCGGCTTCAAATGGGGCCTTGAGCAAGGCTACGCGTACCTCTTCGAGATGGACGCCGATTTCAGCCACAACCCCAACGACCTCGAACGCCTGCGCGAAGCCTGTCTCGATGGGGCCGGAGTGGCCGTCGGCTCCCGCTACACAAAGGGTGGAGGGGTGTCCAATTGGCCCTGGCACCGGATCGCCATGAGCTATGGCGCTTCCCTCTACGTCAACGCGGTCCTCGGCCTCGGCGTCAAGGACCCCACCGCCGGATTCAAGTGCTATCGAGCGGAAACGTTGCGCACCATCCGGCTCGACCACATCCACTTCATCGGGTACGCCTTCCAGATCGAGATGAAGTACAATGCCCGCAAGCTGGGCTTCCCGATCGCCGAAGTGCCCATCACCTTCGTCGACCGCGAATTGGGCACCTCCAAGATGAGCCTCAACATCTTCCGCGAAGCCTTCCTCGGCGTGCTCCAGATGCGGCGGTTCGACATCCAACCCGCCACCCCCGACGCATGACCCACCTCTTCGCCGGCGCCACCCTTGTCCACGAAGGCCGTGTCGAGACGGCCGACCTGCTCATCTCCGGTGACCGCATCGTCGCCGTCGGACCCAACCTCCGACAGAGCGCCGACCCGGCTGTGGCGGACACCGCCCACCAAGCCAAACTGCACGATTGCGTCGGGCTCCACCTCCTGCCGGGCATGATCGACGACCAGGTTCATTTCCGCGAACCCGGCCTCACCCACAAAGCCGAGATCGCCACCGAATCCCGCGCCGCCGTGGCCGGAGGCATCACCACCTTCATGGAGATGCCCAACACCGTCCCGCAGGCCCTGACCCAGGAGCTGTTGCAGGACAAGTACGACCGGGCGGCCGAGGTCAGCCCGGCGAACTACAGCTTCTTCATGGGCGCCTCCAACGGCAACCTTGACGAAGTCTTGAAAACCGACCCCAAACGGGTCTGTGGCGTCAAGGTGTTCATGGGCAGCTCCACCGGCGACATGCTCGTCGACGACGCGGCCGTCCTCGAAGGCATCTTCAAAGAATGCCCGATGCTCATCGCCACGCATTGCGAGGACGAGGCCACCATCCGGGCCAACGCGGCAGCCGCCAAGGCGCAGTTCGGCGACGCCGTGCCCATCGGCCAGCACCCCCTCATCCGCAGTGCCGAGGCCTGCTACCGCAGCTCCTCCCGTGCCGTCGAACTCGCCACCCGCACCGGAGCCCGGCTCCATGTCCTGCACATCTCGACAGCCCGCGAACTCGGCCTCTTCGACGGCAGCAAGCCGCTGTCCGAGAAGCGCGTCACGGCCGAAGCCTGCACCCACCATCTCTGGTTCACGGATGCCGACTACGCCGACCGCGGCACGCGCATCAAGTGGAATCCAGCCGTGAAAACCGCAGAGGATCGAGCCGCCATCCGGGCTGCCCTCAAGCCGGGCGGCGCCATCGACGTGCTCGCGACGGACCATGCCCCCCACACGGTGGAAGAGAAGTCCAACCACTATTGGAAAGCCCCTTCTGGCGGCCCACTCGTCCAGCACGCCCTCGTGGCCCTCTACGAAGGGGTGGCCCAAGGATGGCTCGACCTGACCGACATTCCCCGCTTGACCGCCCACCGCGTCGCTGAGCTGTTCGATATTCCGGACCGCGGCTACCTGCGCCCGGGCTACGCGGCTGACTTCGTGCTGGTCGATCCCAACTCCCCCTGGACCGTCTCCGAGTCCGGCATCCTGAGCAAGTGCGGCTGGTCGCCCTTCACCGGTGACCGCTTCTCCGCCCGGGTGGCGGGCACCTGGGTCAACGGTGTTCAAGTCTGGGACGGCGAACGCGTCATCGAACCGGCCGACGGCGTGAGCCATGCGGGCCGCCGACTCGAATTCGCCCGATGACCCCGCTCCGCCTGTCCATCCTGATGGCCCTGCTGATGGCCCTGACCGGGTGCGACCCGCGGCGGAAACAAGACGTTCCCCCTCTGCCCGAGGGATTCGTGGAGCGCGAACAGTTCATCGCCATCCACGCCCAGCTCCAGCTGCTGGAGGCCGCCCACCGACAGCACATGCTCAAGGGCGACCGCGACAAGGCCCGAGCCCGCTATCGGGCGAGCATCCTCAAAGAAGCGGGGGTCACCGACTCGGCCTTCTCCGCCACGTATGATTGGTGGTACAGTCAGCCCGAGATCCTGCCGCCCATGCTCGAGGATCTGCAGGCCCACCTCGACTCGATGGCGAGGAACAGCCAATGGAACTGATCAGGTGAGGCCCCGCACCGTGGCCTGACGGATCACCTCCCGAATGGGGCTGAAGCGGAAGTCGGGCAGCGCCGTCTGCAACTTCGATGTGTCATAACAGTGGACGAACTGCGTGTTGCGCGCAAGGTCCCGGGTCAAGACCGGCGGACGGCCCGTGACCGCCGCGGCCAGCCATGCGGCACGCCAAGCAAGGCCCAGCATCCATCCAGTGAGGGGGCGGGTCGGCACAGAAGCACCCAAGCCCTCAGCCGCCCACGCCATCACATCCCGGTGCAGCACATCCTCCGCCGAGACCACGAACCGCTCACCGAGAATGTCCTCACGGCCCTGGTCCACCGCCTCATCGAGCGCGGCCACGGCCGCCACCACATCGGCAACGCCGACGTATCCATTGCCCCCGATGGGATAGAACCGACCGCCCTTGGCGGCCCGCCGGTAAATCATCCCCGAGCTTTCGGCGTACCGGGCATCGCCCAGGATGACTGTCGGGTTCACCGCAAAGGCAGCGAGCCCCTCAGCCACACCCCGCCACACCTCCATCTCCCCAGCGTGCTTGCTGACGCCATAGGGTGAAGCTCCGGCGCCTTCGGCCCAATCCGAGCGCTCCGAAACCGGAAGGCGGTCCCCCGTCTCCGGGTCGACCGAGGATCGGCCGAGGGCCGCCACGGAGCTGATGTGGACCAGCCGGCGGATGCCGGAGGCCAATGCGGCGTTGACCACATTGGCCGTGCCCACCGCATTGACCGCCTTCAACCGGGCCTCATCCCCCGGGCGGAAACTCACGCGGCCGGCTGCATGAAAAACGCGGGCGCATCCCTCCATGGCCTCCTCAAGGGCACCGACATCTCCGAGGTCGGCTTCCCGCCATTCGAGGCCGGACCACGCGGCAGCAAATTCCTCGCCCAATCGCTCACGGAGAAACGCCTCCACCCGCCCCACGTCGCTGCCCACCCGACGTAGGGCCACGGTCGGCCACCCCCGTTCGAGGCGGTACACGAGGCGCTCCATGCCGAGGAGGCCGGTCGCACCGGTCACCAGTTCTTTCGACGGGCCATGGCCCGGGGTGGGTTCCGTCATCGCCGCCGAAGGTAACTTTCCCCTTCCAGCGCCGCCCAGTGGAAGCCACACCGCACATCCAACGCATCCTCCAACGCCTTCCGGACAGCCCGGGGGTGTATCAGCACTATGATGCGGAGGGCACATTGCTCTACATCGGCAAGGCCAAAAGCCTCAAGAAGCGAGTGGCCAGCTACTTCGGCAAGAAGACCTACGAGAACGGCAAGACCCGGCTGCTCGTCCAGAAGATTGCCGACATCCGGTTCATCGTGGTGCCCACCGAGGTGGACGCCCTGCTCCTCGAGAACAGCCTCATCAAAGAGCACCAACCGCGATACAACATCGAGCTCAAGGACGACAAGACCTACCCGTCCATCGTCATCCGCAAGGAGCGGTTTCCCCGCATCCATTCGACCCGCAACATCATCCAGAATGGCTCGGAGTATTTCGGGCCGTATGCATCGGCCAAGACCATGCACGCCGTGCTCGACATCGTGCGCAAGCTGCACCCCATTCGGACCTGCAAATACGACCTGAGCCAAAAGAACATCGACGCGGGCAAATTCCGGACGTGCCTCGAATACGACATGGGCAACTGCAAGGCCCCTTGCGTCGGCAAGCAGAGCCAGGAGGATTACGACGAGGGCGTCGACGCCATCCGCACCATCCTCCGCGGCAACCTCAAGGACCTCATCCGGACCTATGACAAGGCGATGAAGGACGCCTCAGCCGCCTTCGCCTTCGAAGAGGCCGAAACGCACAAGCGCAAGAAGATGGCACTGGAGAAATTCCAAGCCAAGAGCAGCGTGGTCAACCCCAGCATCCACGACGTAGAGGTGTACAGCGTGGTGAGCGACCCGGCGGCCGGCTACGTCAACTTCATGAAGATCATGGACGGCGGCATCGTCCACGGCCAGACCATCGAGCTTCGGAAACGGCTCGATGAGACCGATCAGGAACTGCTCGAGTACGGCATCCTCGAATTCCGCCGACGCGCCCAGCTGCACAGCAACGAGATCTTCACGAGCATCCCCGTCCGTCCCATCGTGGAGGACGTCAAATGGCACGTCCCCCAGCGCGGCGACAAGAAGCGGCTCATCGAGCTGTCCGAGCGCAACGCCAAGTACACGATGCTCGACCGCCGCAAGCAGCAGGAGCAGGTGGACCCGGAAGCGGCCCAAAACCGCATCATGGAGACCCTGCAAAAGGACCTCCACCTCAAGGAGCTCCCCGTGCACATCGAGTGTTTCGACAACTCGAACATCCAGGGCACGCACCCTGCTTCGGCCTGCGTCGTGTTCAAAAAAGCCAAGCCCTCCAAGGCGGACTACCGGAAGTTCAACATCAAGACGGTCGAGGGGCCGGATGACTTCGCCTCCATGGCCGAGGTGGTCCACCGCCGATACAAGCGCCTCGTGGACGAGGGCGAGCCCCTCCCCCAGCTCATCATCGTGGATGGGGGCAAGGGCCAATTGTCCAGTGCCGTCGGGGCCCTCGAAGGACTGGGGCTCATGGGCAAGGTGGCCATCATCGGCATCGCCAAACGGTTGGAAGAACTCTATTTCCCGGGGGACAGCATTCCGCTCCACCTCGACAAGCGGTCCGAATCGCTCAAGCTCATCCAACGCATGCGAGACGAAGCCCACCGCTTCTCTCTGTCCCACCACCGCAAACGCCGGAGCGCCGCCGCCCTGCACAGCGCACTGGACGACATCCCGGGCGTGGGACCCGCCACACGACGCAAACTGATGGGCGAGTTCGGCACGGTCGACGCCATCAAGGCTGCAGGAGAAGACGCCTTGCTCCAGGTGGTCAACCTGCGGGTGGCCCAGGCCATCCGGTCCTGGGCGGCCGATCAGAAGGATTGATCAGTGGGGATTGGAGAACGCCGGATTCTCCAAGAACGCCACATCCGTGAGCGTGTGCAGGAAGGCAATCAGATCGGCCCGGTCCTGATCCGTCAGGCCGAGACCGTAGTCCACGTTGTACTGCATCATCGGGTCCAGCGTGCTGCTGGACACGGCACCGTGATCATAATGGTCGATCACCTCATCGATGTCGGCAAACCGGCCGTCGTGCATGTAGGGGGCGGACACCATCACGTTGCGGAGGGACGGCGTCTTGAATTTGCCCAGGTCTCCTTCCTCTCCGGTGACCCCCATGTAGCCGATGTCGGCCATGTCGGCGTCAGCATCGAGTCCATTGTTGCCGAATTGGTGGCTGGAGAAATCCAGACCACTGTGGCAGTGGGCGCAGTCGGCTCCGCTGGCTTCCGGGTTGAACGGATCGAATTCGTCAAAGAAGAGAACGCGTCCGCGTTCCTCGCTTTCGGTGAATTCCACCTCCCCGAGCAGCCATTGGTCGTAGCGGCTCTGGTTGGACACCATCGTGAAGAGAAATTGCTCCAAGGCCCGAGCAATGTGGTCCTCGGAAATGGCCCCGGACTCGAAGGCCCGACGAAACTGGTCCACGTAGTCAGGGTCTTCGGCCAGCTTCGCCATCACGTCCTCAAGGCTCTCATCCATCTCAAGCGCATCCTCAATCGGATCGAGGACCTGGTCGCGGAGCGAGGCTGCCCGGCCATCCCAAAAGAATCCATGACCATGGGATTCCCCATGGTGGACGTGCCACGCCAGATTGGACAGCACCATGCTGTGCCGAGACCCTTCTTGGCCAGCAATGCCGACGCTGAAGACGGCGGGGTCGGAGAAGTTGCGGGACTGCAGATGGCAGTCCGCACACGCCTGCGTGTTGTCTCCCGAGAGCTTTTTCTCATGGAACAGCATCCGGCCGAGTTGGACCCCCGCTTCGGTCAAGGGGTTGTCCATCGGCAGGGCCGGTGGCGGGAAATGGCCCACCTCCAACGCATACGGCGTGGGGTCGTATTCAGCGGGAAGCGGCTGGGGAGACTCCGGCGTACAGGCAGCCCACATCAGGACCGCAGCGAAGCTGAAGGCCGTGGTGATGCGAGACATTATCCCTGAATCCAACGGCGGGTGGCGCGATCGGAGCTCGTCTGGATGGACAGGAGAAAGGCCCCCTGCTTCACATCTCCCATGCGGAACCGTTGGGTTCCAATGGAGACGCGCTCCGTCTGAAGAGGACGTCCGAGCACATCGAGCAAGACAACCTCTGCCTCCTCTTGAAGCGGCGCATCGAACCGAAGCTCCGCTCCTCCCTCCACGGGAACGAGTGTGAATCCAAGGCTGTGCTTTGCTGTTTCCACTCCGGCCGCTCCCGGCAGGCGGAAGACCTTGTCGGCGAGGTTGTTGCAGACGAGAATCGCTTCGCCGTCCTCCCCGTGGTTGATCAGGCCACTGCCCACGGAAAGCAGGTTGTAGAACCCGAAGATGTCGGCCTCGACGTCCAAGATGAGCATGCCGTTCTCAATGGACGCGACGACCTCCGTCTCCCCGGGGAAATGATTGTCGTCTCCCAGGGCATGGATCTCATGGGTGATCACCCCATTGATGCCCGCTCCGCCTTCCAAGGCGATGAAACGGTATCCCGCACTCCAGCCCCAGTGCATGCTGGGCACCTGCGGAGCCAGGGGGTGACCTGCTGGCCAGGCGGCCGGGTCAGCGTGATTGTTGTCCGGGTCGATGCCCACGAAAAACTTCAACGCCTCCACGTTCTCGACGCCCTCCACTTCTCCAAGCGCATGAATTTCATCCACGAACCCGTTGGCCAGGACATAAGCTCCCTCAATGGCGGTCTCCTGCCCCCCGTCGTGGACGAGGGTGAACATGCTCATGTAGTACTCAAGACGGTCGATGTAGACCTCCTCACCCAAGGGCGTGATCCAAGGGCCCTCATTGTCGAATTCGGCCTGACCGGCCTTGTGGTCAATGCGAAGTCCGACAGAAGTCTGGGCATGGAGGCCTCCGGTGAGGACCAGCAAAAGGGAAAGAATCGCAATGCGCATAGCTTACAAGTCTCAGGTCTTTTAAAGATACAATTTTTTCCCAGCCTAGTTTTGCGCCATGGACGCGGAACGCACGGAAATCGGCACGTTAGGAGAATTCGGGCTCATCGCCGAACTGACCAAGGGCCTGGAATGCACCCAAGACAGCACGCAGCTCGGCGTAGGGGATGATGCCGCCGTCCTCTCGCCCGCAGCCGGACACCGCACCCTCGTCAGCACCGACCTCCTGTGTGAAGGCATCCACTTCGACCTTACCTATGCCCCCCTCAAACACTTGGGGTACAAGGCCGTGGTGGTCAACCTCAGTGACATCTGCGCCATGAATGGCACCCCCCGCCAAATCGTGGTGGGCCTCGGCCTGTCCAATCGGTTCAGCGTGGAGGCGGTCAAGGAGCTTTATGACGGCATGCGTCTGGCCTGCACCCGCTATGGCGTGGACCTCGTCGGCGGAGACACCACCAGCTCCCGGGCGGGCCTGACCCTGGCCGTGACGGCCATCGGCGATGTCCCTGAGGACCGCGTCGTGCTGAGGGGCGGCGCCCAGGATGGGCACCTGCTTGTCGTCAGCGGTGAACTCGGCAGTGCCTACATGGGGCTGCAGATCCTCGAGCGCGAGAAGCTCGTCTTCAAAGAGGCACCCGGAGCCCAGCCCGACCTGACGGGTCACGAAGAGCTCCTCGAGCGCCAGCTCAAGCCCGAGGCCCGAAAGGACGTGGTCGACGAACTCGCCAAGCTCGAGATCGTGCCATCCGCCATGATCGACATCTCCGACGGCCTCGCCTCTGAAGCCTTGCACATCGCCGCCCAGAGCGGGTGCGGTGTCAAGCTCTACGAGGACAAGATTCCCATGTCGGAGAAGATGTACGAGACCGCCCGGGAGTTCAACCTGGATCCCACCCTCTGCGCCCTCAGTGGCGGCGAGGACTACGAGCTCCTCTTCACCGTGCCGCAGGACCGGTTTGAGGACATCCGGAACCACCCGATGTTCTCCATCATCGGCCACATGACCGCCGACGCGACCGAGCGCACATTGGTCACCCGAAATGGCATGGAGGCCGAGCTGAAGGCCCAGGGCTGGGACGGCCTGCAACCGGACGCCTGACCCCAGCGCCCACGCCTGCGCATTTCACGTTCGTTATTTAGAATCGGTCCGGATAGCGGCGTTACCTTTGCACGCCATCCCCTGAAAGGGGGATTTTGCCCCGTCACGTAGACCGCATGATCACCGTTCACGAGAATGCCCGAGACCAAGTCCGCCGCCTGATGGCCGAGGAAGGTTGCCCCGAAGGCAGCTTCGTCCGCGTCGGGGTGAAGGGCGGAGGCTGCAGCGGCCTGATGTACGAATTGACCTTCGACCACGAAGAGCAAGAGGGCGACCAGAAGTTTGAGGACAATGGAGTCACCGTCGTGGTGGACCGGAAGAGCTTCCTCTACCTCGTCGGCACCGAACTGCAGTATTCCGGAGGCCTCAACGGCAAGGGCTTCGTGTTCCACAATCCCAACGCCAACAGAACCTGTGGCTGCGGGGAGAGTTTCTCCATCTGAAGACCGCACGATGAGCGCCGCAGAAGAGAATCCCCTGTTGGACGAATTCACCCGGAAGGA
>JAYYEI010000038.1:0-37643 GCA_036159995.1 Bacteroidota bacterium | reverse complement strand
ACGACACCGACCTCTATACGGCCACCGATGAGGCGTACAATGGCCTGGCGGAGTGTTGTCTTTATCGTTCAGGTTGTCAGGGGTGCTCGGATCGTGAGAAGCATTCAGAACAGGACGACGACGACCGTCGCTGATGCCCCGCACGATTTCATTGCTACTGGCCGCGGTTGCGGTGCTGGGGACGCTGACGGTGTCCGCGCAGAAAATGGTGACCGTCAAGGGCAAGGTGTTTTCGAAGGACAAGGTCGATCATACCGGGCATGACCCCGGCCCAGGCGAGGGGCGGGAAGAGGAGAACTGGTTGCCTCTGCCGGGTGCCTATGTCGTTTGGAAGAGCACGGGGCAGGGCACGGCCACGGATGCCCACGGGTTCTTCCGGCTTGACGGCGTGGAGGGGGATACGCTGGTGGCCAGCTTCATCGGAATGACGACGGTGGAACTGCCGTTCATCGGACAGTCTTATGTGGAGATTCCGCTGGGAGAGGGATTCCAACTCAAAGAGGCTCAGGTCGTGACCAAGGGCCCGACGACGTCCGTGAGTCTTCTAGACCCGTTGGTTGTCCAATCGCTCGGCCGGGATGAGTTGTGCCGGGCAGCGTGCTGCAATCTGAGCGAGGCCTTTGAGACCAACGCTGCGGTGGACGCCAGTTTCACGGACGCTGTGACGGGCACCAAGCAGATTCGGATGCTGGGCCTCGACGGCAAGTACACCCAGATCATGTTCGACAACCAGCCCGGTGCACGCGGGCTGAACATCCTGCAGGGCATGAAATTCATCCCGGGCGAATGGGTCGATCAGATCCACATTGGCAAGGGGGCGGGATCGGTGACCCTCGGCCATGAGAGCATGACGGGACAGATCAATGTTTCGCTGCGCGACGCCGATATCCAGGATAAGCTCATTGTCAATGGATTCTTGAATGAGGCAGGCCGATTTGAGCTCAATACCGTCAGTCGCCACGCTGTGTCCCGAAAGTGGAAGACAGCGTTGTTGACTCATGTGGAATGGGCTGACCGGATCAATGATCGTAACTCAGACGGCTTTCAAGACAACGCGTTGTCGAAGGACATCGTCCTTCGCTCGGAGTGGGAGTACACCGGAGATCGAGGACTGCGCGGAGAGTATGCCGTCACGGCGGTGACCCAGGAGAAGGAATCGGGTCAATTGCCTCTGCTTGATGCTGGCACGAATGGTTTGTGGATGGCGGACCAGGCGGTCAATCGTGTGGTGGCCACTGCAAAAACGGGCTATGTCTTTCCCGGCGACGATGGCCGAAGCCTGGGCAGCCAGTTGACCTTGGGGAGCCACGATCAGACGCTGTCTTTCGGTCCGTACCGGAGTTACATCGCCGACCAGCAGTTTGTCCGACTGAACCTGCTTCACCAGATGAAGACGGGGCGTGGGGACGATTTGGTGGTGGGTCTGTCCACCAAAGCCGACCGGTATGACCAGGCCCTGATTCAGGATGGCACTTTCCCCGTGCCGGGTGGCAGTGCGACGGTGCGCCGTGAAGAGGCCACGGTCGGAGCGTTTGCTGAGTGGACGGTCAAGCGGGAGCGTTGGGATGTGATCCTCGGGCTTCGGTCGGATGTGCACGACACATTCGGGGTGTTTGTCACCCCCCGCTTGAATGCCCGGTGGTCGGTGTCCGATGCGATTTCGCTGAAGGCGGCAGCGGGCAAGGGCTGGCGTACGTCCGTGCCGTTGGCGGAGTTCGCTGGAGTCTGGGCGTCGAACCGCACGTGGATCTTCCCGGAGTCGGGTGCGGCGGATCCGTTCCGGGGATTGCAGCCAGAGGAGAGCTGGAACCTGGGGTTGAACCTGCTGTCCAAGTTCTCCTTGGGGTACCGGGATGCGAGCTTCAACCTCGATGGCTACCGCGTCGACTTCAGCAACCGGGTCTTCGTGGATCTGGATACGCCGGGGGAGGCGACCATCCGCCAGGGAAGGAGCCAGTCGCGGAGTGTGCAGGCTGAGTTCTGGTGGGATTGGACGAAGCGCCTGGACATCACGCTGGCCTACCGTTGGGTGGACGCGAGCAGCGATTACGGGGACTTCTCCGGATACAGGCAAGATCCGTTTGTGGCACAACATCGGGGCTTCACGACGGTGGCGTACGGTTCGCGTCCGGACGCGAAGGGCCGCATGTGGCGGGCAGACGTGACATTCCAGGTCACCGGGCCGCAGCGCCTGCCGTGGACCTTTGAGAACGACATCGTGGACCCGCGTTACGTCCGGCCTTCTGAGGCGCCGACGTTCGTGACGGGCAACGTTCAGATTAGCCGCGACTTTGCCGAAGGCCAGCAGATTTATGTCGGGGTCGAGAATGTGACGGATTACCGCCAGGCCGAGCCGATTATCGGCATTGATTACGACACGGCTCCGGGTGAGGTACAGACGGTGTCAGCGGGGCCCATCGGAGACGATCCGCTGTTCGACGCGGCGATCGTGTATGCTCCGATTTTCGGACGCACCATCTACGCAGGTGTGCGGTGGGCCGTTGGCCGCTGATTCTCTTTTTCTTCGGACGTCATGATGCGTTGGGCAGGCGGCGGGCCTGCGGGACGCGGCGGTGTTGACGGCTGCTCGGACGGACCTTGGTGGGGGCGCTTTCGTCGTAGCGAGGGTCGGGCTGGAGGTCCAGCTTCTCCAGGTATTTGACCTCCACGTTGAGGCACCCGAAGTCTTCTTGCACGGTACCGCGCATCTGATAGACGCCACGCCCTCGGAAGGGGTAGGCCTTGGCGACCGGCGGAAAGTGGACGGTGTCGATCCATTGGCCTTCGCGGTCCACGAAACAGCCGAACAGCATGCGGTCCCCTTTGACGGTGCCGGTTTCCTTGACGGTGACGAGGTAGCCGGCGATCGTGACCTCGCGGCCGATGTGTTCCGGCAGGGCGCGGGCGGGCATGGCGCCCTCGGCGGCGCGCTGCGCCTCGGCGGTGAGCAGGCCGAATGGGGACGACAGTGGGAAGCCCAGCAGCTCGATTTCGTCGTAGGCATCTTCGCCGCTGCCGCCTTCGAGGGCCGGCAGGGTGCGAAGGTGGGTCCGGTGTTCGGTGGTTTCGGCCTCGCGGAAGAGGTCGGCGGCCGGGGCCTGCTTCGGCAGGTGGCCGAGCAGGAAGTGGGCCTCCCATTGCAGCTGCTGCTTGGAGCGCCCCGTCCACCGCAGGCCCCCGATACGGATGACGGTGAGCAGCTGTTCGAGGCCGATGCCGGTGCGCCGAACGAGGTCTTCGAGGTCGCGGTAGGGGCCGGTATGGTGGCGTTCTCGTTCGATGCGGACGGCGGTTTCACCCTCCACGCCCTTGACGAGGTTGAAGCCGAGGGTGAGGGTCCGCGTGGCGGGGTCGTATCCGGCGAGGTAGCCGCCGGTGTTGACGCAGGGCGCGGCGATCCGGCCGCCCAGCAGCCGGGCTTCGTGGACGTAGAATTCGGTCCGGTAGAAGCCGCCGAAGTTGTTGATGCAGGCGGTCATGTATTCCAGCGGCCAGTACGCCTTGAGGAAGAGGCTCTGGTAGCTCTCGACGGCGAAGGAGGCCGAGTGGCCCTTGGCAAAGGCGTATCCGGCGAAGCTCTCGACCTGCCGCCACACCTCGGCGATCATGTCGGGTGCGTGGCCCTTGTCGGCGGCCTTGTCGAAGAAGGCCTGGCGGGCCTTCTGGAACTCTTCGCGCGACCGGAATTTGCCCGACATCCCCCGCCGCAGGACGTCGGCCTCCCCGAGGTCGAGCCCGGCGAACCGGTGAGCCACCTTGATCACGTCTTCTTGGTAGACCATGACGCCATAGGTCTCCGGCATGATCTCCAGCAGGATGGGGTGGGCGTCACCACGCCGCTCGGGGAAGCGGTGCCGCTCGATGTAGGCCTTCATCATGCCGCTGCGCGCCACGCCCGGTCGGATGACGGAACTGGCGGCGACGAGGCCGAGGTAGTCGTCGACCCGCAGCTTGCGCATGAGCATCCGCATGGCGGGCGACTCCACGTAGAAGCACCCGATGGCTTCGGCTTCCCGCAGTAGGTGTTGTACCCGGGGGTCGGCCTTGAACCGCTTCATGTCGTGGATGTCGATGTCGGCGTCCGGGTCGGTCTCCGCGATGAGGTCGAGGGCGTCCTTGATCTTGGCGAGGCCGCGCTGGGACAGGATGTCGAATTTGTGGAGGGCGAGGTCCTCGGCGACCACCATATCGTACTGCGTGGTGGGGAACCCCTTCGGCGGGAGGAACGTCGCGCAGGTCCGGTGGATGGGCCGGTCGGCGATCAGGATGCCGCAGGCGTGGATGGAAATCTGATTGGGGAAATCGCGGAGGACGCCAGCGTAGCGGACGACAGCGCGTTCCACCTCGCCCAGTCGCGCCGGGTCGAACCGCCCACCGGCCAACGTGTCGATCTCGTGCTTGGGCAGGCCGAAGACCTTGCCGAGTTCGCGCACCACCGCCCGGTATTGGAACGTGTTGTAGGCCCCGAGCAGGGCGACGTGTTCGTAGCGGTCGAAGATGTAGCGCGTGACGTCGTCGCGGTCCGTCCACGAGAAGTCGAGGTCGAAGTCGGGCGGATTGGACCGGTAGAGGTTGATGAACCGCTCGAAGTAGAGGTCCAGTTCGATGGGGTCGACGTCGGTGATGCGCAGGAGGTAGGCGACGAGGCTGTTGGCCCCGCTGCCCCGACCGACGTGGAAGTAGCCCTTGGACCGCGCGTAGGAGGTGATGTCCCAATTGACGAGGAAGTAGGCGAGGAACTCCTTCTCGCGGAGGACCTCGATCTCGTACTCCATCCGTTCGAGGATGGCCTCGTCGGGGTCGGGGTAGCGGTAGGCGAGCCCTTCGGCGCACAGGTTGCGGAGGAGTTGCTCGTCCTCGACGATGGAGCCGGTGAAGGTGCGGAGGTTGCGGTGGGTGGCGCCGTCTTCCTGGTCGCCGAGGTCGCCGTCGAAGTCGATGTGGCAGGCGTCGAGCAGGGCGGCGGTGCGGTCGGTGAGCCAGGGGAATTCGGCGTAGGCCGCTTCGAATTCGCCAACGCGCAGCCAGCGATCTGTGTCGGGGGCGACCTGCTCGGCCGGCAGCTTGGCCAGGAGGCAGTTGCGGTCGATGGCGCGGAGCAGGCGGTGGGCGTTGTGGTCGCGCTTGTGGCGGAAGCTGGCCGAATGGAGGGCGACCATGCGGCCGCTCGGGGTGCCCTCGGGGTCGCGCTGGAGGGCAAGCCGGAGGGCACCGAGTTCGCCGGGCCGGACGCCCACGCACTCGTCGGGTCGCAGGCCGCCGGGCTGCTGCCAGGGAGACCGCGGGGCGCCATCCGTGGTCCGCTCTGCCCGCCGTGCCCACGGGTAGACCCACACCACGCCCTCGAGGGCCGGGGCGCGGTCCGGAATCCGGGAGGGCTTGCCGGCATGTCCTTCGTGCAGCAGGCCGGAGAGGAAGCCGCAGAGCCGCTCGTAGCCATCGTGGTCGCGGGCGAGGCCGACGTAGCGTTGGACCGTGCCGTCGCGGAAGTCGATGCCGAGCACGGGACGGACCCCGTACTTCGGGGCCAGCCGGGCGAAATCCGGGCCGCCGGCGGTGCAGTGCACGTCGGTGAGGGCCAGGCACGTCACGCCCGCCGCCTGTGCTTCGGCGAGGAGTTCCTCCGGGCGCAGGACGCCGTAGCGGAGGCTGAACCACGAATGGGTGTTCAGGAACATGGCGGCGGGAAACGGCGGGGATTCAGAAGAGGCTGCCTTGAC
Source organism: Bacteroidota bacterium (assembly GCA_036159995.1). Taxonomy (GTDB): domain Bacteria; phylum Bacteroidota; class Bacteroidia; order Flavobacteriales_D; family Sanyastnellaceae; genus UBA8752. The sequence goes on along the minus strand of JAYYEI010000038.1, from coordinate 31,923 downwards.
CGGACTCCGATTCGCGGCCCCGGAGTTTGCGCGCCCGGGATTCGCCCATGCCGAACATCTCCAGCGATTGGTGGAGTTCGTAGTCGTACTCCGGAAAGATGCGCTCGCCGGTGGGCTGCAGCAGGGTGGTGCCGTTGAGCCGGGGATTCTTGATGCCCGGATCGATGGGGTAGGCGTTGAGCGTGCCGTCGGGGATGGGCCGGAGCAGGGCGGTCACGTCGCCGAGGGGGGTGACCGGGTCAATCCACTTGTGCTCGTCAGCCGGGTCCAGCAGCACGGGCGAACGGTGGTGGCCGATGGCCTGCAGGGTGTCGCAGGCGGTGGTCGTGATGATGGCGAAGGACCGCACGAGTTCGCCGGTGGCGGTGTCCGTCCACTCGTCCCAGATGCCGGCCAGGGCAAAGGGACGTTGGCCATCGCGGGCATAGACGACGTAGGGCTTGGCGAGCTTCTCGCGCTGGGGGCCTTCGATGAAGGCGTCGGCCACGACGAGGCAGCGGCGGGTGCGGATGGACTGCCGGAACATTGGCTTCTGCAGGATGCCCATGGCGCCGCGGTAGCCGGGGTCGTTGTCGGCGTTGTGGTCGCCTTCGCTCCGCGCGTTGATCATGTAGAATTGCTTCTTGGCCCACGCCGGGGTGAAGCCGAACTGCATGGCCTGCAGGGCATCCGGTCGGTCGCCGGTCACCACGGGGGCGAGATCGCCGTGGGACACGTTGGTGTTCGGCGGTGGGGGCGCGGCGGTGTAGTCCGGCCCTGCGGTGACCTGGAAGCGCTTCTCGACGGCTTCGACGGAGGTGACGTTGACATAGCGTCCGCACATGCTGGGTTCAATTTACTGGTGGCGGTTGGCGAGGAGGAGCGGGGCATCGCCCGAAAAGGGATTGGTGCGGCCGATGGTGCGGGCGCCGAGGCTGGCGGCGGAGACGATGGTCCGGTCACCGAAGCGCTCGCGGAGTCCGTCCATGGCGCGGTACAGGGCCTGTCGGTCCTCATCGGCATCGAACAGGTCCATCTGCATGCCCCCGCCCACGAGGTGGCTGTATCGGACGCCGACGAGGCGGACGAGGACGCGCCGGTCGTAGAGCTGTTCGAACATCTCGAGGGCCTTGGGCACGAGGCGGTGGTCGGCGGCGGTGTAGGGAATGCGGGCCTGCAGGGTCCGGGTGTCGAAGTCGCTGTAGCGGACCTTGACGGTGATGCAGGCGGTGAGCTTGTTGCCGCGACGCAGCTGGAAGGCCAGGTTTTCGGCCATGGCGATCAGGATGCCGCGGAGCTGGCCGGTGTCGGTGGTGTCCTTTCGGAAGGTGCGCTCGGTGGAAATGGACTTCCGATCGCTGGTCGGCATGACCGGGGTGGGGTCCTCGCCTTGGGCCTTGCGCCAGATGGTGCGTCCGGATTTGCCCAGCACGCGCTCCATCATATCGACCGGCATCTCCTGGAGGGTGCCGATCCGCCGGACGCCGAGGTTGCGGAGCGTCTGGTACGTCTTCTCGCCGACCATCGGAATCTTGCGGATGCCCAATGGGGCCAGGAAGGGCCGCTCGGTGCCGCGTTCGATGCGCAGGGCGTTGTTGGGCTTGGCCTCGCCGGTGGCCACCTTGGAAACGGTCTTGTTCTCCGACAGGCCGAAGGAGATGGGCAGGCCGGTCTCGCGGATGATGCGTTCGCGGAGTTCCCGCGCGTATTGCCAGCAGCCGAAGAAGCGGTCCATGCCGGTAAGGTCGGCGTAGAACTCGTCGATGGAGCTTTTCTCGCAGACGGGCACGGCCTCGCGGACGATGTCGGTGACGGCGTTCGAATGCTTGGAGTAGTTGGCTGAATTGCCCCGGATGACCAGCGCCTCGGGACACAGTTCCCGCGCCATCCGCATGGGCATGCCGGAGTGGACGCCGAACTTTCGGGCCTCGTAGCTGCAGGAGGCCACGACCCCGCGGTCGCCAGTGCCGCCGATGAGCAGCGGCTTGCCGATGAGCCGGCTGTCCATCAGCCGCTCCACCGACACGAAGAAGGTGTCGAGGTCGAGGTGGAGGACGGTGCGCGGGGAGGACATGTCAACGAAAATGGAATGCCAATTTAATTGGCATTCTCATACCGGAGACACTTCGGGGGAGGAATCTTTGGATTCGGGGAATCAGCAGCTGTCGCCGAAGGCCGAGAGCAATTCGAGGATGTCCGAGACGCCCACGAGTCCATCGCCGTCCACATCTCCGGTGCACCCGGCGCCGACACATCCGAAGTTGGCGAGAAGGTCGAGGGTGTCCGAGACGCCGATGAGGCCGTCTCCGTCGAGGTCCCCTGGGCAGGAGCAGGGGGAGGGGGCGACCCATGTGGCGTCCTGGGCGGCGTTGCAGGAGGGGAGGTCGGTGAAGAAGGCGCCAGCGGAAGCGGCTTGTCCGTCGGCTGGGAACCCGTCCACGGAGGCGCTGAAGGTGCCGCTGGTTGCCGGGGGTTCGAACAGGGTGCCGCCGATGTCGAGCAGGCCGCTGCCCGGGGGGTTTGTGATGTCGATCAGGAAGTCCACGGTGTGGCCTCCGCTGGAAGGGTCGCAGGCTCCAACTGTGCCGACCGTGAGCGCGAGGGAGCACGGGCAGGGAGCCGGGGCGGTCCAGGCGTCGAGGACGGTGAATCCGCAGGCGTCATCCGAGGCGAAGGTGATGGCCAGGTTGACGGATTGCCCGTCGGCCACCAGCCCGGTGAGGGTGACGTCGGCGACGTCGTTGTTGACCGGGAAGGTCTGGCCGTTGACATCGACGTCGCCGAGGCCCGCGGTGTAGGCAAACTGCAGCGTCACCTGTTGGGAATAGGTGCCGTCCAACGGGTCGCAGGGGGTCTGGGGGCCAATGGTGCTGGACAGCAGTTCACAGGCTCCCCCGGCACAGGATTCAGGGGCGGTGAACAGCGAGGACTGTGTGGCGGCGCAGCTCGGGTCGCCGGTGAAGTAGGCCGTGACGTCCACCAACGAGCCGTCGGCCGGGAGGTTGTTCAGGCTCACGGTCTGCGGACTGCCGGAGACGGTGAAGAGGGAGCCGTTCACGTTGAGCAGGCCGGCCGGGGCATCGTCGTAGATGAGGATGACCTGTTGGCTGTAGGTGTTGGTCGCCGGATTGCAGGGGGACTGGGCCCCGGCGAGGATGGCTGAGATCGAGCAGCCCTCAATGCCCCAGCCCATGTCGGCGAACATGCCCATGACGATGGGCCCCGGGTCGTGGATGGCCTCCCCCGTGTTCAGGTTGGGGGTCATGAGGGCGTTGGCGTTGCCCGAGAGGTACATGTCTTCCCGCAGATGGGAGAAGCTGGCGCCGGGCTCCCAGGGGTTCGGAGCGTAGATGCCCGGAGGCACGGCGTCGGAGGCCAGTCCGTTGGCTCCGGCCCAGACCAGGCCACCCCCGGTGAGGGCGTCGGCCATGGCGCTCGTGCCGTTGTTGAGGTCGGTCAGGCTGCTGCTGGAGTTGTTGTCGTTGATGAAGGTGTCGTAGATGAACGGGGATCCGCTCTGTCCGATGAAACCCGTGCTGCCCGCCACTGTGGCGCTGCCGATCAGGCCGAGGCCATGACAGAGCTCGTGCAGGACGACGGTGACGAAATCGTAGGCTCCGGGAGGCACGTTGCCGTCGAGCCCGAAGTACCAGTTCACCTGGCTGCCGAAGTTGCAGGTGATGTCCGCCGATCCTGAGGCGAGGTCGCTGGAAGAGAGTTGGTTGGCGAGGGCTTGGGGGTAATAGATGTCGAGGGCGGCGGCTCCGGTGAAGTTGCGGTGGATCGTGCTGGGCGAGGCGGACCCGAGGATGTTGTCTCCCAGATCGGCCCAGGTGGCGTCGACTTCGATGGTCACCGGGCTGCTGATCTGGCCGGCCCAGATGTTGGCGGCGTATTGGAAGGCGGCCTCGGCGGCGGCCGGGAACCCGGTGTAGGTCACCTGGATGTTGGCCACGGAACTGCGGTACGAAGCCGGTGGGGGCGTGAAGGCGAAATGGTCCTCGGCGACGCCCACCAGTCCATCGCATCCGGCTGCTTGGCAGGCCGTATGGTCATGCATGGCCGAGGCGGGGAGTCCGAACACCTTTTGGGCGGAGACCTCGATGGTGCCCAGGAGCAGGGACAGCAACAAGCAGGTCGCAAAGTGCGGCACAAGCGATGAGGTCATACAGGAAAGATAGCGAAGGAAGCGGTCGAAATCCGCGATTTCTGTATTGAATTTGTAGATGATTACAACACTTGTGTCGAATCAAACTACTCTTTCAGCGACCATTTTCCGGCTTTGGTCTGCCGTGTCCTGTTGGCTGCGGCGGCTCCTCCCGGCCAATCCGTTGAAAACCAGCCAATTGCGCGCCACACCTCTTTGACTTCGCGAGGATGGATGGAGTAGGACGCGAAGCCCGGATTGTTGGAGACCATCCAGAGGTCGCCTTCGAGGTCCATGCGGTTTTCGACCCGTTTGAAGAGGAGCCCATCTTCTTTCGTGGCCACGATGTAGGGCCGTCCACTGCCCACGTCCGCCAATCGTTCGACATAGGTTCCGAGGATCCACGAGCCACTCGGGATGGGGAGCATGCTGTCGCCTTCAATCTGGAAGAAGCGAAGGGTGCGGTCCCGTGGCACACCGGGCAAGGGCAGGTCGAAGGTGGGCAATGCAGCGACCCATTCGGGATCCCCGAAGCCCTCCGCGTAGCCCGCGGCGGCTTTGGTGCTCACAGCCGTGATGCGCTCCCGGTCCGATTCCCGGTCGACCGGCACCGGCAGGACGCGCAGGTCCTGATCCATGGGATGGGATGCGCCGCCCAGCACGAGGGTGTCGAGTGAGACGTCGAGGGTGTGGGCCAGCCGGACCAACACGCCGAGTCGGGGTTCGGCCCGGCCTTCTTCGTACGCCCCCAGTGCGGTGCGCTTGAGTCCTGCCTTTTCGGCCAGGTCGGATTGCGTCCACCCGCGCTCCTTGCGCAGGGCTTTCAGCTGGGAACCGATCCGCGTGGACTCTGGCATGTCAGGTACTGGCCACGACGGATTGGACCACGTCGAGTTTGGACGTGAGCAGGCGCTCGATGCCGTCCTTGAGCGTGGCGGTGGAAGAAGGACATCCGGCACAGGCTCCGCGGAGGCGGACATGAACCGTACCGTCGATGAATGCGCGGAAGTCGATGGCGCCGCCGTCGGCTTCGACGGCCGGCCGAACGAATTCCTCGAGCAGGGCGGCAATGGCCTCGTCGTGTTCGGTCGGAACGATGTCGTCGTCGGCCAGGGCGACGACGGGCTCTCCTGCGGTGGGGGCGGCCTCTGGCATGGGGGTGGTCGCCTTGGGGGGTGGAACCTTTTCCACGGCGACCGGGTGTTCGGTGAGCCACTGCTGGATGTACTCGCGCATTTGCATGGCGATCATTTCCCAGCCAATCGTGTCGTCCTTGGTGACGGAGACGAAGCCGCCGCTGATGAAGACTCCGGTGACGAAGGGGAAGTTGAAGAGTTCCTCGGCGAAGGAGGAATGGCCGGCGCAGTCGGCCTTGGAGGTGAATTCGGCTTGGGCATTGCCCTCGATGAGGGGGCGGTCCGCTACGAACTTCATGACCTCGGGGTTCGGGGTCATTTCCGCATAGACACTGGTCGGCGTGTTCATACAGCGAATATCGAACAGCAGGACGTTCCCCGCCCATGTCCGTCCTTGGGCAGACTCCGCTTCGACCCGATATCTTGCTCTTTCCGAAACCGCGACTTCGATTCTCATGCTTCGATTCCTTTCAACTTCCCTGCTGACCCTCGCCTTCGGGGGTGTCCTGGCCCAGTCCGGCTCCACTTTTCCTGTGAACGGCACGCCCGATGCCCGCGTCGAGCTTCATGTCTATGAGGGTGCCCGCATTCACACCGAGGCCGGTCCGGTCCTCCCCCAAGGGCACGTTGTGGTCCGCCGCGGCCGCATCGAGGCGGTCGGAGCCGGCGCGTATTCGACCACGGAGCCGGTGGTCCGGCACGACGTGTCGGGTCATGAGATCTATCCGGCCTTCGTCGACCTCTATTCGGGCTGGGGCCTCAAGCGCGGAGAGCGCGCCCGCTGGGACGGCAAACCGCACGATGAGCGGGAAGATTCCAAGGCGGCGCTCGGTTGGAACAGTGCCCTGCATCCCGAATTCGATGCGGCGCAGGCCTTCGTGCCGGACGGCAAGAAGGTGGGGCAGTATCGCAACGCCGGATTTGGCGCCGTCCTGACCCACCGTCGGGATGGCATCGTTCGGGGCTCGGCCACGTTGGTCGCCCTGTCCGATGACGCGCATGACGCTGTGCTCGAACCCCGTGTGGCGGCGTGGCACAGCTTCTCCAAGGGCTCCTCCGCTCAGTCCTATCCGAGCTCCCTCATGGGCAGCATCGCCCTGCTGCGCCAGACCTTCTGCGATGCGGAATGGTACGGTCAGTTCGAGGCCCCCGAGGAGCGCAACCTTTCCCTCGAGGCATTCAACGCGGCGGCCGATCTGCCCCACTTCTTCGAGGCCGGGGACTGGCGCGACATCCTGCGGGCCGACCTGATCGGCGACGAATTCGGAATGCAGTACGCCTTCCTCGGTGGGGGCGACACCTACCGCCGGCTCGATGAGGTGGCGGCGTCCGGTGGGGCGGTCATCGTGCCGTTGGATTTCCCCTCGGCCATCGATGTGTCGGACCCCTATCTGGCGCGCCTCGTGTCGCTGGAAGAGATGAAGCATTGGGAAATGGCCCCCTACAACCCCGGCGTGGTCGCCGGGGCCGGCATCCCGATGGCACTCACGATGCACGGCGTGGACAAGGGCCGGGATTTCCTGGCCAACCTGCGCAAGGCGGTGGAGCGTGGTCTGTCTGCGGACGCCGCCCTGTCCGCCTTGACGTCCGTGCCCGCGGACATGATCGGAGCGGGTGACCGGGTGGGCCGCCTTGCGCCCGGCATGGAAGCCAACTTCATCCTCGCCGATGGTCCGCTCTTTGAGTCAGGCACAGCCCTTCGGGCGACGGTCATCCAGGGGGTCCGCCACGACATCGACACCGAACCAGAGGCCGATGTGGCCGGGCGGTACAGCCTGAACCTCGATGGCCGGGACCTCGTCCTCGAACTGAAGAACGGGGACAAGGGGCCTCGCGGATCGTGGTGGCCCGTGGGGACCGCCGAGGAGGAGATTGATTCTCTGGCCAGCAAGGCCAAGGTGAGCCTCGACGGCCGCGACCTGGTCCTGCGCCTGCTCGATGACGAGGCCGGCGCCTACCGCCTGGTGGGCAACGTCTACGAGGGCAGCCGCATCATCGAAGGTCGCGGGGAGCGACCGGACGGCACCTGGATCGAATGGGCCGCCTTGCGCCAGGGCGATTCGGAACGGAAGAAGCCGGACGCGGAGCCTGAGGCGACCGATGCCGCCGATGCCGAAGGGGCCGAGGAGGCGTCGGAGGACGCTGCCGTGGAAGAAGGTCCCGCGGGTCCGGGCCCCATCACGTACCCGTTCACCGCTTACGGTCGGACGCAGTTGCCCGAGCAGGGGTCTTGGCACTTCGTCGGTGCGACTGTCTGGACCTGCGGTCCGGAAGGGAAAATCGAAAACGGGGAGGTGATCGTGCACAACGGCCGGATCGCGGCCGTCGGCCAGACGCTGGACCCGGCCGAGGTCTTTGGCAAGATGGTTCCCGAATTGACCCGAATCGACGCCAAGGGCAAGCACATCACGCCGGGCATCCTCGACGAGCACACCCACATTGCGGCAAGCCGCGGAATCAATGAGGGTACCCAAGCCTCCAGTGCTGAAGTCAGCATCGGGACGGTGGTCAACAGTGAGGACGTCAACATCTACCGTCACCTCGCGGGTGGGGTGACCGCAGGGCAGATCCTACACGGGTCGGCCAACCCAATTGGCGGTCAGAGCGGCATCATCAAGTTCCGTTGGGGCATGACCCCGGAGGAGATGAAGATCCAGGACGCCGATCCCTTCATCAAGTTCGCCCTGGGGGAGAACGTCAAGCAATCCAACTGGGGTGATTTCCAGACGGTCCGCTTCCCGCAGACCCGGATGGGCGTGGAGCAGGTCTATTACGACCATTTCCATCGCGCTCGGGAGTACGGGGAGGAATGGGACGCCTACCGCGCGGCCGTCAAGGCCACGCCCCGCCGCCTCATTCGTCAGGGCAAGGGCCCGAAGGCGCCCCGCCGCGACCTCGAGCTCGAGACGCTGTTGCAGATCCTCGAGTCCGAGCGTTTCGTCACTTGCCACAGCTATCGGCAGGACGAGATCAACATGCTCATGCACGTCGCCGATTCGATGGGCTTCACGCTCAACACGTTCACCCACATTCTCGAAGGCTACAAGGTGGCCGACAAGATGGCTGAGCACGGGGCCGGTGGCTCCAGCTTCAGCGACTGGTGGGCCTACAAATTCGAGGTGAAGGACGCCATCCCGTACAATGGGGCGTTGCTCTGGGAGAACGGGGTGGTGACCGCGTTCAATTCCGACGACCGCGAGATGGCCCGCCGCCTCAACCAGGAGGCCGCCAAGGCCGTCAAGTATGGCGGGGTACCCGAAGAGGAGGCGCTCAAGTTCGTGACGCTCAACCCGGCCATCCTGCTCCACCTCGACGACCGGATTGGCTCCCTTGAGGCCGGCAAGGATGCTGACCTGGTGGTGTGGTCGGACCACCCGCTGTCCATCTACGCCCAATGCGAGCAGACCTACGTCGACGGCCGCCGGCTCTTCGACCAGGAGGAGGACCTCGCCATGCGCGAGGCCATGCGCTCCGAGCGGGCGCGTCTCATCCAGCTCATGCTCGATGCGCCGGGGGCGGACAAACGACGACCGATGGAGCGGATTCCGCCCCATTACCATTGTGACACCATGACCGAGGAGAACCGATGAACCCCATGTTGACTATGAATTCCCCTGCCATGAAAGCGCCTTTCCTCTTCGCCTTCCTCGCCTTCGCGGTGACCTCGCTGGCGCAGCCCAACCTTACGCCGGGCGCCCCGCAGACGGAGCGCATCCTCGTCTTCGGGGGCACGGCCCACCTCGGCACTGGTGAGGTCCTTGAGAATGCCGCTATTGGGTTTGCCGACGGCTTCATTGACTACGTGGGCGCGGCCCGCGATGTCGACCCGAAGCGATATGCCCGCGTGGTGGACGCCGAGGGCAAGCACATTTACCCCGGCTTCATTGCGCCCAACAGCACATTGGGTCTGATGGAGATTGCTGCGGTGCGTGCCTCCCGTGATTACGCCGAGGTGGGCACGTTCAAGCCCAACGTCCGCAGTGTCATCGCATACAATGCCGCCTCGGACATCACGCCCACGGTCCGGACCAACGGGGTCCTGATGGGCCAGATCGCGCCGCGCGGTGGGGTCATCGGCGGCTCAAGCTCCGTGGTCCAATTCGACGCTTGGAATTGGGAGGATGCCGTGGTGCGGGCCGACGACGGCATCCACCTCTACTGGCCGTCCACCCACCACAAGCATTTCGAGGATGGCCGGGCACAGCTCCGCAAGCGCAAGACCTACGACCAGCAACTCCACGAAATCCGGGACTTCTTTTCTCGGGCGCGGGCCTATGCCGAGGGCGAACCGACCAAGCGCGACCTCCGCATGGAGGCGATGAAGGGCCTGTTCGTGGACGGCGATCGAAAGGCGGCCGGGGCGACGACGCTCTACATCCACGCCAACGATGCCAAGCAGATTGCGGAGGTCATCCGATTCAAGCGGGCCGAGGACCTCGACCGGGTCGTGTTGGTTGGCGGGGTGGACAGCTGGATGCTGGCCGACCCCCTGCGCGAGAACGACATCGCGGTGATGGTCCAACGGACCCACTCGGTGCCGCGCTTCGCCGAGGACGACATCGATTTGCCCTACAAGCTGCCCAAGCTCCTCGAGGACGAGGGTGTCGAGTACTGCCTCCAAGGGGAGGGCCGCATGCCCGAAATGAACACGCGGAACCTGCCCTTCTTCGCCGGCACGGCCGTGGCCTATGGCCTCGAATACGAGCAGGCGATCCGCGCATTGACCCTTTCCACGGCCCGCATTCTCGGCATCGACGACGTCTGTGGCTCCCTCGAGCCGGGCAAGGACGCGACGCTCTTCATCTCTGACGGTGACGCCCTCGACATGATGGGCAACGACGTTCAGTATGCTTGGGTGCAGGGCCGCGATGTGGTCCTCGACAATAAGCAAATCCAGCTCTACGAGAAGTACAAGGCCAAGTACGACGCCCAGCGCGCCGCGGACGGCCGCTGACTTTGAATCTCATTTCAACGAGCAAGGAAAAGGCCCTCCACATCGGAGGGCCTTTTTCGTGAACCGCAGGGAAGCGTCGTCAGCTGTCCAGTCGGATAGGCGTTTCCCTCGGGGCCGGAAGGGCGACCAGGGCCGCCATGATCAGGGGGAGGAGGGTGAATGGACGCATGGAATCGTGGGTTTGGGTTTCCACCCCCTGCGCTCCAAGCGCCGTGCCAAAATTGTCGAACTTGGGGTCATGCGCCCGGTACTCCCTCTCCTGCTTGCCTTGGTTTCATTGGCCTTTTCGGCCGAATCCATCCCCGCCCAAAAAATCTTCTCGGTCGACTACGAATCCCGTGCCGACGTCAAGGTCTTCGTGGTCGACTACGAGTCCCGCGCCGACCTCCTCGTCTTCAAGGAGGACTACGAAAGCCGGGCCGATGGCAACGACGGCCACTGGTTTTTCGTGAAGTACGAGAGCCGTGCCGACAAGACGATCTTCTTTGTCGACTATGAGTCGAGGGCGGACCTCAAGATCTTCTTCGTGGACTACGAGAGTCGGGCAGGCTGGCGCAACAAGAGCAAGCAACACCTGCTCTATTGACCCTGTGAAGGTCGCTCAGTAGCCGAGGGCGTCGCGCAGGCGGCGGACGGTGGCGTCGGCGACGACGCGGGCTTTTTCGGCGCCCTTCGCCAGCTCGGCATCGAGGGCCGGCCGGTCGGCCATGTACCGGTTGAAGGTGTCCCGCTCGGTGGCGAACCCGTCTACGAGGGCCCCGAGCAGATCCTTCTTGGCGTGGCCCCAGCCGTAGCCTCCAGCCCGTAGCTTGGCGGCCATGTCGGTCGCATCGCTTTCGGAGACCAACAGCTTGTACAGCTGATACACCACGGAGCTGTCCGGGTCCTTGGGGTCCTCGAGCGGGGTGGCGTCGGTGACGATCTGCTTGTTGATGGCCTTCTTCAGTGTCTTCTCGTCGGCGAAGGGGTCGAGGGTGTTGCCCTTGGACTTCGACATCTTGGCGCCGTCCGTTCCGGGGACGTACATGGTGGCGTCGTTGGTCCGGGCCTCGGGCTCGATGAGGACCTCGCGGCCCATCTTGTGGTTGATGCGGCCGGCCACGTCGCGGGCCATTTCCAGGTGCTGCAGTTGGTCCTTGCCGACGGGGACTTCATTGGCGTCGTAGGCGAGGATGTCGGCGGCCATCAGCATCGGGTAGCTGAAGAGGCCGGCGTTGACGTCCTCGAGCCGGTCGGCTTTGTCCTTGAAACTGTGGGCCAGTGTCAGGCGGCTGTAAGGGAAGAAGCAGCTGAGGTACCACGCGAGCTCGGTGCACTGCGGCACATCGCTTTGGCGATAGAAGACAGTGCGGTCCGTGTCGAGTCCGCAGGCCAGCCAGGCGGCGGCCACCCCATAGGTGTTGGCCCGGAGTTCGGCGCCGTCCTTGATCTGGGTCAGGCTGTGCAGGTCCGCGATGAAGAGGAACGACTCGTCGGTGGTGTCCTGCGCCAGCTGGATGGCGGGGCGAATGGCGCCGAGCACGTTCCCGAGGTGGGGCGTGCCGGTGCTCTGGATGCCGGTCAGGATGCGGGCCATGGTCGTCTTCGGATGCGGGCGTCAGCGGCCGATCAGCAGAACTCGTCGTACGCCGCCTTGAGGTGGGTGGCGATCATCTCGGCGGTGCGGCCTTCGATGTGGTGGCGCTCGACCATGTGGACCAGCTTGCCGTCCTTGAAGAGGGCCACGGACGGGCTGCTCGGCGGGTAGGGCAGGGTGTGCTTGCGGACGCGTTCCACGGCTTCGAGGTCGAAACCAGCGAAGGCGGTGTACAGGCGGCCGGGCAGTTTGCCGTGGTCGAGGGAGGCCTTGACGCCGGGGCGCATGGAACCGGCGGCACAACCGCAGACGCTGTTGAGTACGACGATGGAGGTGCCGTCCTCGGCGAGGGCAGAATCGACAGCGGCGGCGTCGAGCAGTTCGGAGAAGCCGGCGTCGACGAGGTCGGCTTTCATGGGGTTGACAATCTCAGCGGGATACATGGGGCAAAGTTATTCCTTGTCGGAAGCGGTGGACGCCAAGAAAAGTTCGTCGTACTGCTCTTGGTGGATGGCGCTCGGGGCGTCGATCATGACGTCACGGCCTTGGTTGTTCTTGGGGAAGGCGATGAAGTCGCGGATGGTGTTGACGCCGCCGAGCAAGGAACAGAGGCGGTCAAATCCGAGGGCGAGTCCGCCGTGGGGCGGGGCGCCGTAGCGGAAGGCGTTCATCAGGAATCCGAATTGCGCCTCGGCCTCCTCCGGCGTGAAGCCGAGCAGGTCGAACATGCGGGCCTGGATCGCCTTGTCATGGATCCGGATGGATCCGCCGCCGATCTCCACGCCGTTGATGACCATGTCGTAGGCGTTGGCCCGTACGGCTCCTGGATCGGAGTCGATGAGGTCCATGTGCTCCGGTTTGGGTGAGGTGAACGGATGGTGCATGGCGTGGTAGCGCTCGGTCTCTTCGTCCCACTCGAGGAGGGGGAAGTCGACGACCCACAGCGGCTTGAAGTCGAACGGGTCGCGCAGGCCCAGTTCGGAGCCCATGTGCAGGCGGAGCTCGGCGAGCTGCTTGCGGGTGGCGTTCAGGTCGCCGCAGAGGACGAGGATGAGGTCGCCCTTTCCGGCACCGGTGTGGGCGGCCCACTTCGCCAAGGCGTCCTGGTCGTAGAACTTGTCGACGCTGGATTTGAAGCTGCCGTCCTCGTTGATTTTGCAGTACACGAGTCCGCGGGCCCCGATTTGCGGGCGCTTGACCCAGTCGGTCAGGCCGTCGAGCTGTTTGCGGGTGTATTCCGCGGCGCCCGGCACCACGATGCCGAGCACGGCTTCAGCGCTGTCGAACACATTGAATCCGACGCCCTGCGTGACAGGCGCCATGTCCCGGAACTCCATGCTGAAGCGGAGGTCCGGCTTGTCGATGCCGTACTTCTCCATGGCCTCGTCGTAGGTCATGCGCGGGAAGTCGCCAATCTCCCGGTCGAGCACGGTCTGGAAGAGGTGACGAACGAGGCCCTCGAACGTATTGAGGATGTCTTCCTGCTCGACGAAGCTCATCTCGCAGTCCACCTGAGTGAACTCCGGCTGGCGGTCGGCACGCAGGTCCTCGTCGCGGAAGCACTTGACGATCTGGTAGTACTTGTCGAATCCGCTCACCATCAGCAATTGCTTGAAGGTCTGCGGGCTTTGCGGCAGGGCGTAGAACTGGCCGGGGTTCATGCGGCTCGGCACCACGAAGTCGCGGGCGCCCTCCGGCGTGGACTTGATGAGGACGGGCGTCTCGACGTCGATGAAGTCGATGCTGTCGAGGTACTTCCGGGTCTCGATGTTGATGCGGTGGCGGAGGAACAGGTTGCGCTGGACCGGGCCGCGGCGCAGGTCGAGGTAGCGATATTGCATGCGCAGGTCGTCGCCGCCGTCGGTGTCGTCCTCGATGGTGAACGGCGGGGTATCGGCCGCGTTGAGGATGTTCAGTTCGCTGACTTGGATTTCGATCTCGCCGGTGGGGATCTGCAGATTCTTTGACTCGCGCTCGCAGACGGTGCCGATGGCCTGGATGACAAACTCGCGGCCGAGCTTCCGGGCTTGGCCACAGAGGTCGGCGTTGGTGTCCATGTTGAAAGCGAGCTGCGTGATGCCGTAGCGGTCGCGCAGGTCCACGAAAGTGAGGCCGCCGAGGTCGCGGGCGCGTTGGACCCAGCCGCTCAGGGTGACGGTCTGTCCGATATGGTCAGGGCGGAGTTCGCCGCAGGTGTGGGAACGGTGCATGTCGAGTGGTGCGGCCGGAGGTGCCGGTTCCGCGCGGCAAAGGTACGGCGTGCCGGCACCGCAAGGCCCCCGCCTGCGAGGGGCTCTCCACAACCGGTTCTTGCCTCTTGCGCAGTAGTTTCGGGACATGGCAGACGCACACCAGAACCCGCTCGAGCGCCTCGAGGCGATGAAGGATCAGGCCCGGCAGGGTGGAGGCGAAGCGCGCATGGAGGCCCAGCACGCCAAGGGGAAGCTGACCGCCCGTGAGCGGATTGACCTCCTGCTCGACCCCGGCAGCTTTGAGGAGATGGGCATGCTCGTGACGCACCGGTCCAACCTGTTCGGCTTGGATCAGAAGCATTTTCTGGGCGATGGCGTCGTGACCGGATACGGCACGGTGAACGGTCGGCTGGTGTATGTCTTCAGTCAGGATTTCACGGTTTTGGGAGGCTCCTTGGCGGAGGCCCACGCGGAGAAAATTTGCCGCATCATGGACCTGGCCCTGGACAATGGTGCTCCGGTCATCGGCCTCAATGACAGTGGCGGTGCCCGCATCCAGGAGGGGGTCGTCTCCCTCGGGGGCTATGCGGACATCTTCCACCGCAACGTGCAGGCCAGTGGCGTGGTGCCGCAGATCAGTGCCATCCTCGGTCCCTGTGCCGGCGGCGCGGTCTACAGCCCGGCCCTGACCGACTTCATCCTGATGACGGAGGGCACGAGCTACATGTTTGTGACCGGGCCCAACGTGGTGAAGACCGTGACGCACGAGGAGGTGACCGCCGAGGAGCTCGGCGGTGCCAAGACGCACGCTTCGAAGAGCGGGGTCGCGCACCTGACTGCGCCCCATGAGGTGGCGGCCATCGACCGGATCAAGGAGCTGCTGGATTACCTGCCGCAGAATTGTGAGGAGACGCCGGCGTCCAAGCCCTATGCCAGCGGCGACGAGACGCGGCCCAAGCTCGACGGCATCATTCCGGACAACGCGCAGCAGCCCTACGACATGCGCGACGTGGTCAGGGAGCTCGTCGACGGTGGTGAGTTCCTGGAGATCCAGCCGGACTTCGCGGCCAACATCGTGGTCGGTTTCGCCCGCCTGGGCGGCCGGTCCATCGGGGTGGTGGCCAACCAGCCGGCCGTGCTGGCCGGGGTGCTCGACATCGGCGCCTCGACCAAAGCCGCCCGATTCGTGAGGACCTGTGACGCCTTCAATGTCCCGCTTCTCGTCCTGGAAGACGTGCCCGGTTTCCTGCCCGGCACGGACCAGGAGTGGAACGGCATCATCACCAATGGCGCCAAGTTGCTCTACGCGTTCAGTGAGGCCACGGTGCCGCGCATCACGGTCATCACCCGGAAGGCTTACGGCGGGGCTTACGATGTGATGAACTCCAAGCACATCGGAGCCGACCTGAATTTCGCCTGGCCGACGGCCGAGATCGCCGTGATGGGGGCCAAGGGCGCGGCGGAGATCATCTTTCGCAGGGAGATTGCCGCGGCGGACGACCCGGCGGCCAAGCTGGCCGAGAAGGAGGCAGAGTACGCCGAGCTCTTTGCCCACCCGTACCGCGCGGCGGCCCGGGGGTATGTCGACGAGGTCATTGTCCCCTCCAACACCCGGACCCGCCTCATCAAGGGATTCACGATGCTTGAGAACAAGGCCGTCCGTCGTCCGCGCCGGAAACACGGCAACCTGCCCCTCTGACGCCGACAATTTTTTGGGAACACCCGGCCCCTGCTCCGGGTTAACTTGACACCACAACACACAACAACATGCTTCGCAAGCTCACCTTCGCCGCCCTCTTCGGCGGCCTGATGTTCGCCCTGTCCGCTCCGCTGTCCGCTCAGGACGAGCTGGCCATCGGAGACAAGGCGCCCCTGACGGAATTCAAGATGACCAACATCGATGGCCAGGATTGGAGCCTCGTTGACCTCGCCGGTGAAAATGGCACCCTCGTCATCTTCACGTGCAACACCTGTCCGTTCGTGGTCGGCCGTGAAGGCAGGAGCGAGGGTTGGGAAGGCCGCTACAACGAGGTGATCGCCTTCGCCCGTGAGAACGGCATCGGCTCCGTGCTCGTGAACTCCAACGAGGCGAAGCGCAAGGGCGACGACAGCTTGGAGGAGATGAAGCAGCACGCCCGAGAGGCCGGCTACATCGCCCCCTACGTCGTGGACGCCGGTCACAAGCTGGCTGACGGATTTGGCGCCCGCACCACCCCGCACATCTACCTCTTCGACGGGGACTTCCGCCTTGTCTATCGCGGTTCCATTGACGACAGCGTCAACTCCGCTGCCGATGTGAAGGAGCGCTACCTCGAGGACGCCATCACCAAGATGGTGGCTGGTAAGAAGGTCAAGCCCGCCATCACCAAGGCGATTGGATGCTCGATCAAGCGCATGAGCTGACCTGCATTCCGTGGTGGTTTAGACCGCCCGCAAACGAAAAAGCCGCTCCAATCGGGGCGGCTTTTTTCGTGGGTCCGTCTCGGACCGGCATCAGATGACCAGCAGGGCGTCGCCGTAGGCGTGCATGCGGTATTTCTCCTTGATGGCGGTCTGGTAGGCCTCCATGATGAGGTCGTATCCCCCGAAGGCAGAGGTCAGCATCAGGAGGGTGGACTGCGGGGTGTGGAAGTTGGTCACCAGAGCATCCGCCAACTTGAACTTGTACGGGGGGAAGATGAAGCGGGAGGTCCAGCCGTCGTAAGTCTTCAGCTGGCGCATCGTGCTGTGCGTGCTCTCCATGGCGCGGACCACGGACGTGCCGATGGCCACCACCTTGCCACCGCGGTTGATGCTGCGGTTGACGGTCTCGACGCAGTCTTCCGGGATGATGAGTTGCTCGCTGTCCACCTTGTGCTTGGTCAGGTCCTCGACCTCGACTTCGCGGAAGGTGCCCAAGCCGATGTGCAGGGTGAGGTAGGCCGTGTCGATGCCCTTGATCTCGAAGCGCTTCATGAGCTGCTTGCTCATGTGCAATCCGGCGGTGGGCACGGCCACGGCGCCTTCGTGCTTGGCGTAGATGGTCTGGAACCGTTCGGCGTCCTCCGGCTCGACCTCGCGGTCGATGTATTTCGGGAGCGGCGTCTCACCGAGGGAGAAGATTTTCTCTCGGAATTCGTCGTGGGTGCCGTCAAACAGGAAGCGCAGCGTGCGGCCGCGGCTTGTGGTGTTGTCAATGACTTCGGCGACCAAATCTTCATTCTCTCCGAAGTAAAGCTTGTTGCCGATTCGGATTTTCCGGGCAGGGTCGACGAGGACGTCCCAGAGAAGGGACTCGCGGTTGAGTTCGCGGAGGAGGAACACCTCGATGACGGCTCCGGTCTTCTCCTTGTTGCCATACATGCGGGCGGGGAAGACGCGGGTGTTGTTCATCACCATCACGTCGCCTTCATCAAAGTAATCGATGATGTCCCGGAAGTGCTTGTGCTCGATCTCACCCGTGTCCTTGTGGACCACCATCATGCGGCTCTCGTCCCGGTTGTCGAGCGGGTATTGGGCCACGAGGTCCTGGGGGACTTCGAACTTGAACTGACTGAGTTTCATCCGCTCTACGCTCATCTCTGGGGGGGCTTCAGGGGCGGGCGAAGTTAGGCAAAGCCCCGACGGGGTTCAAGCCCCTGCGGATTCGGGGTTTTGGCCGGGGTCAATCGGTCTTCGGAGCGGGGGCAGGAAGGGCCTCCAATTGGGACAGGAAGACGTCGAGGGAAAGGCAGTCCTCCAGCCGGAAATCCCCGCTGGCCGTGCGTCGCAGGGCGGAGAGGTGGGCGCCGACGCCGGTCGCCTTGCCGGCATCCCGGGCCAATGCCCGGATGTAAGTCCCTTTCGAGCAGAGGATGTCGAAGCCCATGACGGGGCTCGTCCAGTCGGTGATGTCGAAGCGTTTCACGGTCACCTGCGCGACGCGCATCTGGATGTCCTTGCCCTTCCGGGCGGCGATGTAGGCCTTCTGACCGTTGACCTTTTTGGCGCTGAACCGGGGCGGAATCTGTTGGATGTCGCCGGTCAGGGTGGAGACGGCCTCGTCGAGGTCTGTCCGGGTCAATCCGGAGGCATCGCCCGAAGGCTGGGGCTCCGTTTCGAGGTCATGGCTGTCGGTGGTGGAGCCGAAGGTGATGTGGCCGTCATAGGCCTTGTCCTCGGCGGTGAGCTCATTGATGCGCTTGGTCATCCTGCCGGTGCAGACCACGAGCACCCCGGTGGCGAGGGGGTCGAGGGTGCCGGCATGGCCCACCTTGATCTTGCGGAACCCGCCTCCCTTGCGGATGGCGTAGCGCACCTTGTTGACCACGTCGAACGAGGTCCATTCGCGGGGCTTGTCGATGAGCAGGACCTGCCCCTTCTGGAAGTCCTCCCAGGTCGTGAAGGTGTGCACCGGCCACGTGTCCATGCGGCGAAGGTCGGCAAGGAGCCCGAAGTCGAACCCGAGGGGGTGGGGACGGTTATCTTCGCGCGCCCCATGACCCTGCAGGACCTCCTCGCCTTCTATGACCACGACGCCCGGACGGGCCGCGTCGTGGAGGCGTTGGACACGCCGAAGTCCAAGGTGGAGGCGCGCGGCCTGGTCGGATCGGCCCGGGCTTTCCTCGCGGCGCAGGCTGTGAAGCGCAATGGCGGAGACCACCTTTTTCTCCTCGAGGACAAGGAGCGCGCGGCCTACTTCATGAACGACCTTGAGACCCTCCTCGGTGAGGATGGGCACCAGGTCCTCTTCTATCCCCGCAGTGCCCGGGTTCCCTATCAGGAGGAGGGCGCCGACAACGCCAACGTCGCCATGCGCGCCGAGGTGATGAACAAGCTCGAGGCCCTGCGCGGCAAGGTGTGTGTGGTCAGTTTCCCCGAAGCCGTCGCCGAGCAGGTCACCACACGGAAGCAGTTGAAGGGCAACACCTACACCATCCAACGGGGCGACCGCATTTCCCAAGACTTCATCGACGAGCTGCTCATCGACTATGGGTTCGAGAAGGTCGAATACGTCTACGAGCCGGGCGAATACGCCATCCGCGGGGGCATCATCGACATCTTCAGTTACGCCTTCGACCATCCCTATCGCATCGAGCTGTTCGGGGATGAGGTGGACGGCATCCGGAAGTTCGATCCGGCCGATCAGCTCAGTGTGGGCAAGATGGACCGGGCGGTCATCGTGCCCGACGTGCAGGACCAGCTGGTGAAGGAGGCCCGTGAGCCCTTCCTCGAGTTTCTCGGGGAGCAGTGCTGCGTCTGGGCGTGGGATGTGCGCGGGGTGGTGGATCAATTGGACAAGGAGGTCGAGAAGGCTGAGGCGTTTTACGAGAAGCGGACCGGCTTGACCGAGGCGCTCCGCCCGGGAGAATTGTACTCGACCGGCCTCCGGTTCGAGCGCCGGCTCGAGGCCCACCGCGTGGTGGAGTTCAGCGGGAGCACCAGCTTCACGGACCGCATCACGGTGGACTTCGGCCAGAAGGACCAGCCCGGGTTCAACAAGAATTTTGACCTGCTGGCCGAGCATCTGAAGCACCGGAATCAGGACGGGTTTGCTACGTTCGTGGTGGCGGGCCAGGGCACCCAGCTCGAGCGCCTGCACGACATTTTCGCCGACCGCGGCGACGAGGTGAAGTACCAGCCCATTCCCTCTGAACTCAGCGAGGGCTTCGTCGACGAGGGGATCAAGCTGGCCGTCTACACCGACCACCAGATTTTCGAGCGGTACCACCGCTTCCGCCTCAAGGACGGCTTCAAGAAGAACAAGCAGGCCCTGACCATCAAGGAGCTCATGAGCCTCGAGCCGGGCGACTTCGTGGTGCACATCGACCACGGCATCGGCGAGTTCAGTGGCCTGCAAAAGGTGGACGTCGGTGGCAAGGAGCAGGAGGCCATCCGCCTCAAGTACCGCGGAGGCGACATCCTCTACGTGAGCGTCCATTCGCTCCACCGCATTTCCAAGTATACCGGCAAGGAGGGCATGGCGCCCAAGGTCCACAAGCTCGGCTCGTCTACCTGGGCGACCACCAAGAGCAAGACCAAGAAGCGGGTCAAGGAGATTGCCTACGACCTGCTCAAGCTCTACGCCAAGCGTCGGGCGTCGCAGGGATTTGCCTACACGCCGGACACCTACCTCCAGACCGAGCTCGAGGCGAGCTTCATGTACCAGGACACGCCGGACCAGTTGACGGCGACGGAGGCGGTCAAGGAAGACATGGAGAAGGAGGTGCCGATGGACCGCCTGATCTGCGGAGACGTTGGATTCGGCAAGACGGAGATCGCCATCCGGGCGGCCTTCAAGGCGGCCACGGACGGCAAGCAGGTGGCGGTGCTCGTGCCGACGACCATCCTCTCGATGCAGCATTTCCGAAGCTTCTCACGGAGGCTCAAGGAGTTCCCGGTCAAGGTGGATTACGTCAACCGCTTCAAGACCGGCAAGAAGATGACCGAGACGGTCAAGGCGCTCGAGGCCGGGGAAATTGACATCCTCATCGGCACGCACGCCATCGTGGGCAAGCGGGTCAAATGGAAGGACCTCGGTCTGCTCATCATCGACGAGGAGCAGAAGTTCGGGGTGGCGGTGAAGGACAAGCTCAAGACGTTGCGGGCGACCGTGGACACGTTGACCTTGACCGCGACGCCCATCCCGCGGACGCTGCAATTCTCCCTGATGGGGGCCCGCGACCTGAGCATCATTTCCACGCCGCCGCCCAACCGGTACCCAGTCGAGACCGAGATCGGCTCTTTCAACGAGGAGCTCATCCGGGATGGCATCGCCTATGAGCTGTCCCGCGGCGGCCAGGCCTACTTCGTGCACAACCGCGTGGCCAACATCCGCGACGTGGCCGGCATGATCAACCGCCTCGTGCCCGACGCCCGAGTCGGCATCGGTCACGGCCAGATGGACGGGGAGCAGCTCGAGCGGGTGATGACCGACTTCATCGAGGGTGCCTACGATGTGCTGGTGGCCACCACCATCATCGAGAGCGGCATCGACATCTCCAACGCCAACACCATCTTCATCAACGAGGCGCACACCTTCGGCCTCAGCGATCTCCACCAACTCCGTGGCCGCGTGGGCCGGTCCAACAAGCGGGCCTTCTGCTACCTGTTGGCGCCACCGCTCCACGCCCTGCCGACCGAGTCGCGGAAGCGCCTGCAGGCCATGGAGCAGTTCAGCGAGCTCGGCAGTGGCATGAACATCGCCATGCGCGACCTCGACATCCGGGGAGCGGGCAATCTCCTCGGAGGAGAGCAGAGTGGATTCATCTCGGACATCGGCTTCGAGATGTACCAGAAGATCCTCAAGGAAGCGGTCAACGAGCTGAAGGACGAGGAGTTCGCCGAACTCGCCAAGCAGGAGGCCGACTCCCGCGAGCACTACGTCGAGGAGACCGTGCTCGAGACAGACTTGGCCCTCCTGTTGCCGGACCACTACATCTCGGACATTGCCGAGCGCATTGCCTTGTACCGCGAGCTCGACGAGATGGAGGAGGAGGAGGGTCTGCAGGCCTATGAGGCGCGGCTGGTCGACCGCTTCGGCCCCCTGCCGCAAGAGGCAGCGGACCTGCTCGAGACGATCCGCCTCCGGTGGATGGCTCAGATGGTGGGCTTCGGCAAGCTGGTGCTCAAAGGCGGCAAGCTCATCGGGGTCTTTCACGACGAGGAGGGCAGCGACTACTACCGTGGCGTCCGCTTCCAGCGCGTGCTCGACTTCATGCAACGCAATCCGAAGGGGGTGCAGATGTATCAGCGCAACAACGCGCTGCGCCTTCGGGTGGAGCCGGTCGAGGACCTCGAGGGTGCGATGTCCATCCTCCGCCGCCTGAGTGGTGCGCCGGCTCCGGCCAAGCCAAAGGCCCCTGGGCCGCAGGGACCCGGGGAATTCGTCGTCGAGGAGGACTGATCCTTATTTCTTTCCGGAGGTCCAGGTGAGGCCGGCGCGGATCCAGCGTCCGGGCTGGTCGACGTTGCCAATGTCCACATAGTCCACGTCGAGCGCATTGTCGACCCGGATGTGGGCGGCGACGGGCAGGGATTCCGGGGACCAACGGACGGTGGCGCCGAGGAGTTGGACGGGCTCAAATTCGATTTCTGCTCCGGCCACCGGGTCGTAATAGCCGCCGTTGCGGTCCTGTGCGCTCCAGCGTACGTCGACCATCCAGTGGTCCAGCGGTCGGAAGCCGAGGATGACATCGGCCTTCGTGTTGAGGATGTCAAGGACGTAGTTGCTCTCGAACCCGGTGCTGGTCTCGTCCGCCTCCATGAAGGCGAGGCTGACCGTGAAGTAGCGGAGAGCCGGCGTGTCTTCCGTGGCTTGGGCCGACAGCGAGAATTCCTGACCGGAGAAGTTGACCTCCCGAAGATTGGTGGCCTCGGTGATGCTGGACCCATTGAAGCGGACCCAGTCGATGAGGTTGCGTCCCCAGCGGCGGAAGACGTGCTGGGAGAGGACCAGCCGGTGTCCGTCGCCTAGGTCGCCGGTCAGGCGGTAGCCGAATTCAAGGTGTTCGGCTTCCTCTGGCAGGAGGTCCTGGCTGCCCTGTGCGCCGCCCACCGTGTAGTACAGGTCAGTGTAGGACGGCATGCGAACGGAGCGCCGGGCGGAGGCGAAGGCCACGGCGCGGCCGGTCTCTTCGATGCGCAAAGACAGGGAGGCCTCGGGGATGAAGCGGGGGCCGTTCGCCGCGGAGTTGACGTTCCACGCGGCGAGGGCCCGGGCGGTGAGGCGGCCGAATTCGGCCCGTTGCCCGATGCCGACGTCGAGGTTCATGCGGCGGTCTCCCAACGCATAGACGCTGCTGTCGCCGCGGCCGAATTCGGCCAGGCCGAGTCGGTTGCTGACCACGCCTTCCCGACGGAAGTCGGCGGACAGGAGGGTTTCCCCCCAATCGCTGACCCGGCGCGCTCCGGCCCGGGCCCCGGATACGGCAGAGCGGTGCTGATTGGCGCCTTGGTACCATGTGGGAACGGGACCGTTGTCCGAGGTCAGCACACCATTGGCGTCCTCGACATAGTAGCCCTCTCCCTCGCGGAACAGCTCAAAGCGGTCGCTGTGGCTTCGGTGGTGAAGGCCGGCGTTGACTGCCCAGTTGCCGATTTCGTGATCCCAGGTGAGTTGGGCCTGCCAAAGCCCGACCTCTTCGAACTGCTGGGGGAAGTTGGCCGTGTAGAAGTCCTGGGCGCCGAACGCGGCCGACATGGTGCCGGCGTGCAGGTTGAAGGTGCCCCGGTCGGTGATGGTTCGTCCGGCATAGCGCAGGCGGGTCAGGGTCAAGTCGGTGTTGTCGCGGAACCCGTCTGTGGCTGCTCGGCTGATGCTGATGCGGTGGCGGGTCTGGTCCTCGCCCCAATCGTGGCGCGCACGGACGCGGTTCCAACCATAGGAACCAGCTTCGACGGAGACAGCCGTCTCATCCGCATTGCCGGGGCCGGTGTACAGGACGATGCCGCCGGTCACGCCGCCGCTGCCGAGGGCGCCGCTGCCGCCGCGGACGACCTGCACGCGCTGGATGTCCTCGGGATCGATGGGCAGGTTGAGCAGGTGGTGTCCGGTATGGGGGGCGCTCCATCGGATGCCGTCCACCCACAACGCGACCTGTTCGAAGGAACCGCCCCGGATGCTGAGGTCGGTCTGGGCACCCCAAGGGCCTCGCTGGCGCGCGTCGATGCCGGGCACGGACTCCAGCAGTCCATCGAGGGAAGGTTGGGCCGCTCCGGCGATGACCTCAGGACTAAGGGTCACCAGGTTGCGGGGGGAGGCGGCCGCCGTTTCACTGAAGGTCGTCTGGATCACCGCCTCGGGAATCGAGAGGGTGTCTTGGCCGAGGGCTGGGAAGAACGGGGCAAGCAGAAGCAGGGCGAGGGGATACCGGATCGTCATGCTGGTCAATTGTGACCACAAGGCTACGACGACCCGACAGCTTACGGAACGGGTGGGCCGGCCTCAGGAGGGGATGTTCTCCACGGCCGCCTCCATGGAGCGGACTAGGCGGTCCACCTCTTCGGTGTTGCCTGTGAAGAGGGGGGTGCGCTCGTGGAGCGAGGTGGGCGTACGATAGAGCAGATTGTGGTGGTGGCACCGGGTGGACCCGCCGGCCTGGTGGGCGAGGAAGGCAAGAGGCTGGGCTTCGTACAGCATGCGGAGTTTGCCGCCGGGTTTCTCCTCGGTGCCCGGATAGAGGTAGATGCCGCCGTTGATGAGGTTTCGGTGGAAGTCGGCCACGAGGGCACCGGTGTACCGGGCGGTCAGGCCGCGCGTCCGGCATTCCTTGATGAACGGCTTGACCCCGGCCACAGCCTCGTCTAGGTAGGACTCGTTCATGCTGTAGACCCGGGCCTGCTCCGGGAACTTCATGTCAGGGTGGGAGAGGAAGAACTCCCCGATGGAGGGGTCGTAGGTGAAGCCATTGACGCCACATCCCGTGGAGTAGACCATCATCGTGGAGCTGCCATAGAGGACGTAGCCAGCGGCGACGAGGTCCTTGGCGGGCTCCAGGAAGTCCTCCATGGCGGCGGGCTCCGTCAGGGGGGTCCGGCGGCGGTGGATGCCGAAGATGGTGCCGACGCTGATGTTGACGTCGATGTTGGACGAACCGTCGAGGGGGTCGATGCAGACCACGTATTTGCCGTAGCCCTTGCCTTGGCCCCGCCCACGGTGGTCGACGTGTAGGATGCCGGGCTGCTCTTCGGAGACGATGCCACCGACCTTCAGGCAGGACCGCAGGACGCGGTGGAAGGTGTTGTCGGCATACACATCGAGTTTCTGCTGGGCCTCGCCCTGCACGTTGGTGCTGCCGTTTCCATCGGGGGTGTGGGCACCCAGAATGCCCGAGAGTCCGGCGCGGTTGATGTGCCGGTTGACCATCTTGGCGGCCGTCCCGATGTCGGTCAGGAGCCGTGAGAGGTCACCTGTGGCGCCGGCGAATTCAGCCTGACGCGCCACAACGAATTCTTGTAGCGTGTTCGCTCCGATCATTGCAGAGAGCTTGGGAGAAAGATAGACATACCGAGAACGGACAGTCCGTTTCCCGGTTTCAATTGTGCTCCCTTCTGTCTGTAGGAATCGCCCTTGAGCGGTTCACTGAACCGGGCGCACGGCCCGGGCGAGCTCGACGAAGTCGCGGGGAGAGAGTTGCTCCGCCCGCTTTCCCAACCACGCTTCTGGAATGGTGTCGGCGTCAAACCCGCCGGCGCGGAGGGCGTTGCGCAGGGTTTTCCGGCGCTGGCCGAAGCCGGCCTTGACCACGCGCCGCAGGACCTCGTAGTCGATGTCCGGGTCCTCGTCTGGGGTACGGACGAGCCGAATGACGCCGGACTGGACCTTGGGCGGAGGGAGGAAGGCCCCGGGACCGACGGTGAACGCGTACTCGCAGCGGTAGTAGACCTGGAGCAGGACGGAGAGAATGCCATAGGTCTTGGAGCCGTGTTCGGCACAGACGCGGTCTGCGACCTCCTTCTGGAACATGCCCACGCATTCGGGAACCCGGTCACGCCAGTCCAGCACCTTGAAGAGGATCTGGCTGCTGATGTTGTAAGGGAAGTTGCCCGCCACGGAAAAGGGTCCCGTCATGCCGAGCGCTTCCGGGGTGCTGCGGAGCAAATCGGCTGCGTGAACGTGATCCGGGTTCATCCATTCGGCCTCACGTAGATAGGTCACGGACTCCGCATCGATTTCCACCACGTGTACGCCTTCTCCGAACCGATGGATGAGCGGACGGGTCAATGCGCCCGTGCCCGGACCCACTTCGAGGATTTGCGGAGAGGCGTTCTCCGACAAGAGAGAAGCGATGCGGACCGAGACAGCCGGGTCCTTCAGGAAGTGCTGTCCGAGGTGCTTCTTGGCGGTGACCCCGTCGTCCCTGTGGTGGCGGTTGCGGCTCATTGGTCTCGAAGGGCGCCTTGGGCCAGGACACGCATGGTGCTCCGGAAGGCCAGGGCCTTCGTGCCAAATTTCTCGAGCCCCTTCTGGCGCATAGCGGGGGCGTGGTCGGATTCATAGCGGCTGAAGTCTGCTTGACTCGCCAACTCGTATTGGACGGTGTAGGTCGGACCGTCGACGCCGTCGGCAGACAGTTCGCTGAAGCGAAAGCCCAAGAAGCATCCCGTACCCAGCATGTCCCGCAGGTGTTCCTCCAGCATCCAAGAGAGCCAGGAGGCTTGGACCTCAGGGTCGACGCTGATCGTGACATTATATAGTAACTCTGTATTCACTCTGTATGTGGATATTTTTTCCCTGTACAAGAGAAAATTTTTAGTTCGACGACGATTTTCTGTGTTTTATCGAAGTTTATGCGTATCTTCAGTCTCTGAGAAATCTTAACCGAGATGAATTTGATGCGCTCACTCCTTCTGTCCGCAGTTCTGCTGGTCACGGCTTTCGCCGCTCAAGCCCAGCAAAGCTATGGGATTGCTTACCAGGCTGTCGCCCGCGATGCGGACGGTGATGCACTGGAAAACGCGACCCTGGACGTTCGCTTTACCCTGACTGACGCAGCGGATGCTGCCGTCTGGACGGAGACCCACAACGGGGTCATGACCGACGGCTTCGGCCTGATCAACCTCACCATCGGCAGTGTCGAGGGTGCGGAAGGTCTCGCTTCTGTCGATTGGGCCGCTGGTGGCTTCGCCTTCCAAGTGGAGGTCAACAGTGGTGGTGGATTCGAAACTTTCGGGTCCATGGCAGTGACTTCCGTTCCGGTCGCCTTGTACGCTACGAGTGCTCCCGAGCCCAAAGCCGACAGCTTGGCTGTGGTGACCGCCCAGGAAGCCGCTGACCGCGCTTCCGCCGATAGCGGTTTGCAGGGCCAGATTGACAGCAACGACACGGACATCGCCGCCAACGCTGCGACGGGAGCCACGAATGCTGCTGCGATCTCCACGAATGCTGCTGCGATCTCCACGAACGCCGGTGCCATCTCCGACGAAGCTGCGGCTCGCGCCACGGCGGACAGCGGTCTGCAAGGCCAGATCGACAGCAATGACACGGACATCGCCGCCAATGCTGCGACAGGCTCCACCAATGCTGCTGCCATCTCCACGAACGCCGGTGCCATCTCCGATGAGGCTGCCGCCCGCGCCACGGCCGACAGTGGTCTTCAGGGCCAGATCGACGGCAATGACGCGGACATCGCGACGAATGCGTCTGGCATCTCTGCCAATGCCGGGGCCATCTCCGATGAGGCTTCCGCCCGCGCCACGGCCGACAGTGGTCTGCAGGGCCAGATCGACGGCAATGACACGGACATCGCCACGAATGCTTCCGGCATTTCCGTGAATACTTCGAACATCGCCATTAACGCTACCGGTATTTCTACGAACGCCGGTGCCATCTCCGATGAAGCCGCGGCTCGTGCCAGCGCTGACAGTGGCCTGCAGGGTCAGATCGACAGCAATGACACGGACATCGCTGCCAACGCATCGGGCATCTCCACGAATGCGGGAGCCATTTCCGACGAGGCTGCTGCCCGCGCCGCAGCGGACGGAACGCTTCAGGACAACATCGATGCCGAGGCCACGGCCCGCTTCAACAATGACTCTTTCCTCTCCGGAATGATCAGTGCCAACGGTGTGGCCGATGCCGCCCTCGACGCCCGCGTGACGGCCCTCGAAAACGAGAGCTCGACCGCCGCACTGGACGCCATCGACTCCCTCGATACGGCCCATTCCGCTGAGATTCTCGCCAACACGACGGCCCTCTCTTCCGAAACGTCTGCCCGCATCGCAGCCGACGGAGACCTCCAGGGTCAGATCGACGGCAACGCCACGGACATCGCCGCCAACGAAGGTGCCATCTCCACCAATGCGACGGCCATTTCCGGCAACGCTTCCGGTATTTCTGGCAACGCCACGGACATCGCCACCAACGCGACGAACATCTCGAACAACTACGGCGCCATGTCCACCAATGCGACGGCCATTTCCGGCAACGCCACGGACATTGCCACGAACGCTTCCGGCATCTCCACGAACGCTTCCGGTATTTTTGGCAACGCCACGGACATCGCCACGAACGCTTCCGGCATCACCACGAACGCGACGGTCATCTCCAACGAGTCCACTGCCCGTGCTGCTGCTGACTCTGATTTGCAAGACCAGATCGACAACCTGCCTTCCAGCGTGCCGTCCATCTCGGCCATCGTGGAGGACATGCTCGACCCGACCCAGGAAGGTGCTGGTCTTTCTGCTGACGGTTCCTACTTCACGAACACGGGAACGAACTACATCGGAACGGCGACCAGCCTCGTGAGTGCGGACGAGCTCCTCGACGCTGCTGTCAAGGCAGTTCAAGATGACGTTGACGCCAACGAGTTGGCCAGCGACAACGCTGAGTCTGCCTTGAGCGGCCGTCTTGACGCCCTGGAGTTGGATCCGACGACGGCTACGGCTGTTGCGGCTGTCCAGACCGACGTGAATCAGAACGAGTCCGACGCCGACGCTGCTGACGCGGCTTTGGACCTCCGCTTGGATGCCCTGGAGGCTGACCCGACCACGGCTGCTGCTGTGACGGCTGTTCAGAACGACGTGAACCAGAATGAGTCTGATGCCGACGCTGCTGACGCTGCCTTGGATCTGCGCTTGGACGCCCTGGAGGCTGACCCGACCACGGCTGCTGCTGTGACGGCTGTTCAGAACGACGTGAACCAGAACGAGTCTGATGCCGACGCTGCTGACGCTGCCTTGGATCTGCGCTTGGACGCTCTGGAGGCTGACCCGACCACGGCTGCTGCTGTGACGGCTGTTCAGAACGACGTGAACCAGAACGAAGCTGACGCTGATGCGGCCATCTTGGCTGTCCAGCAAGACGTGGACCAGAACGAGTCCGATGCTGACGCCGCCATCCTGGCTGTCCAACAAGATGTGGATGCCAACGAGTTGGCGAGCGACAATGCCGAGGCTGCTTTGCAGACGGAGCTGGACGACACGCAGGCCGGTGCTGGCTTGGGCACGGATGGTGCTTACACGGCCAATGCCACCACGAACTACATCGCTGCAGTCACGAGCTTGGTCGGTGCCGATGAGGCCCTCGACGCGCAGGCCAAGGCCAACGCTGATGAGATCGCGGCTACGGATTACTTCGACCAGACGGACGTGACGCTCCATGCCGGAGCCGGAGAGACCTGGACGGGCATTGAGACCGCCAATGGTTCCTTCACCACGGGCGTGTCCACGGGCACGATGGACGCCAGTGGCAATGCCACGGTCGGCGGTACGCTTGACGCGACAGGGGCCACCACCTTGAGCAGCACGCTCGATGTGTCTGGCAACTCGGAGTTCGATGGCACGTTCGGCGTGGATGGAAATGTCCGGATCGGAGCCAACGGGGCCACGAAGTTCAGCATCGATGCCACGACGGGGTCTGTGACCACTGCGGGTGACCTGATCGCCCTCACGGGCGGTGTTGCTGCCGGTTCCATGACCGTCACGGGCACCAGCAACTTGCAGAGTGTGAGTGCCAGCTCCTTGAGTGTGTCCGGTCTTCTGACGGTGCCGTCCCCGAGCCTCGGATCCGCGGCCGCCAACAAGAGCTATGTCGACGGGGCCATTTCCACGGCCATGACGACGCCGCAGGCCTACAGCTATCTGAGCAGCGGAACGTATACCGGACTCGGTGCCGACCTCGGTGCAGCTGCTGTGACCGTCACGGTCACGGGCGCCAACCTGGCCGCCGGTACGTACAAGCTCCACCTCGATGGCAATGAGGCCACCCTCACGGTGACCGTGAACAGCGCCACGGAGATCGAGTTTGACATCACCGATGCCGACGTATCGGCCATGACCAGCCGGACCGGCCTTCTCGCCGCCCAGCTGAGCATTGACGGCGAGGCCACCGGTTTGAACATCTTCGTGAACCTCTGATTCAGGGACCCGAATTCACCCTAAAGACAGCACTCAGATGAAGCGAATCCTTCTCCTCGCCATGCTGCTCGCCGGGTGCGGGTTGTTCACCGAAGAGGTCTCCGCCCAGGCGGTCCTTGGACGCCACGCCATCACCTCCGGCTTCCACGCCGGTGCGGACGGCAGCGTCGACCTCGACGGAACGATCGGCCAGTCCTTCACGGGCACGGCCAGCATCCCTGGACAGTACCTCACGCAGGGCTTTCAGCAGCCGGACAACAACACCCCCTGTCCTGGAGACGTCAACGGCGACGGCCTGGTCTCCACGACAGACATCCTCGATGTGCTCGGATACTACGGGTGCCTCTCGGACTGTGGGGATTACGATACCAACGAAGACGGCGTGGTCGGAGCACCCGACTTGCTGTTCATCCTCGGCTATTACGGGCAGATCTGCGAATGATCAGATCCTACAGCATTTCCAATTGAACATTTTGGTTTGGTTCAAAGGAAGGAGGGCATTCCCGACGGGGTCTGCCCTCCGCTTTTTTTGGGCATTTTGCGGACATGACCCATGGACCTTCCCAAGAACCGACGCTGCGTGGTGAGCAGACTGTGGATGCTGCCCTCGTGACGGTGGTGCTCGCGTTGTTCGTGGCTTCCGCCTTCGGGCTCACCGAGTTGCCGGGCGGGGAGTCGGTTTGGGAGCCAAAGGAGTGGAAGGGCGTCCACGATGCGGCCAAGGCCCTCATTGTGCCTCTTCTCGCACTCAGGCTCGGGCTGGCCCTCTACAACCGAGAGGGAGCGCATATCGGATTGCGCAACCGCGTGTGGGCCGCCATGGCCCTGTGCTGGGTCGGCGACATCGCCCTCACCTTTTCCGGGGACACCGCTTTCCTGATTGGCCTCGTCAGTTTCCTTTTGGGCCACGTCCTCTTCATTTTGGCCTTGAGGATGGCCTACCGATTGGGTTCCGGGCCATCCACCCTGTGGGTTCGCGCCGTAGCGTGTGGCCTCCTTGCAGTCGAAGCAGCGGCCGTGGTGCGCGCCCTGTGGGAACCCGCGGGCGAGCTCGGACCGGCCGTGGCGGTGTACGCATTCGTCATCACCATCATGGCCACCCTCAGCTGGTTCCTGGCGCCAGGACCCGGCGTCCGCGCCTTGCGTCTGGGGTCCACCGCGTTCGTGGCCAGCGACATGATCCTGGCCTTTGGGCGGTTCGGCGAGGAGCCGATTGCCCACGGTCACCTCTGGGTGATGGCCACGTACATCCTGGCCCAATGGGCCCTTGCGGTGGGATTCACTGCCGTGGCTGCGCGCCCAGCAGCCAGCCGTCCGTGAGGACGAGGCCGACGGCCAGCATCAGGTGGATCGGCTGAGCGGCCGCCGGCATGCCCAGCCATCCGAAGGCGAGTCCGGTCGCGAATTGGCCTGCGAGGAGGGCGATGATGGCCCATTCCCATGCGGTGGTCCGGCCCGATTGAAGTCCAGGCCACAACCACAGGAGGTGTCCCCCGAGTACGGCCCAGAAGGCCGTTCGATGGCCTTTCCACCATTCCGGTAGCAGCTCCAGCCATTCACTTCGAGCCACGCCGTCATGGACGAGGTGATCGACGGCCTCGCGGACCTGCGTGCCAAACACGAGTTGGGCCAGGGCCAGCACAGCCGCTCCCCAGATCCAGCGTCTTGAGCGGACGTTGACGATGGGGGCCTTCGCACCGGCTTTTCTCAGGGTCATGAGCTGCAATCCCAGGATGGCCAGGGCACCGAGCATGTGCAAGGTGATGGACCCCGGGATGAGGTTGCCATCCACGACCTTCTTGCCGAGCCACGCGACGAAGCCGAGGGCCAGCAGGGCACCGAGTGCGGGCCACAGCGGCCACCAATTCCGATGGCGAAGACCGGCGATGAGGCTCAGGGCAACGAGCAGCAGGGCGGGCAGTCCGGCGAAGGCGCCGAGGAGGCGATTGATGAATTCGACCCACGTATGGAATGGGTTGAAATGGGCGTAGTCGTGCCGGGTGTAATGGGTCCACAGGCCCGTGGCTTGGTCTGCGTCGAAGGTGGTGCCGGAGAGGTGGTCGGTCGGGGCGACCCAGAGGGAGTCGCGCTCGAGGATCATCCGACCCTCACCGTATTCGGTG
>JAYYEI010000037.1:0-103170 GCA_036159995.1 Bacteroidota bacterium | reverse complement strand
CGGATGCGGAGGACGTCGGCAAAATCGGCGTCCACGCGGTGCACAAGGTCCCCGTAGACGTCCTGGCTGTCCTCCAGGATGGGGAAGCCGGCCTCGATCCAGCCTTCCTTCGAAAGGGTGTACAGGAGCTCGCTGTCGCTTTTGACGTGGATTAGCCCACCGGGCACCATGAACTGCTGGTACCGCTTCAGGAACACCTCACTCGTGATGCGTTTGGTGCCTTTCTCGTCCTTGGGCTGAGGGTCGGAAAAGGTCAACCAGACCTCGGCCACCTCCCCCTCGGCAAAGAAATTCTGGACGAACTCAATCTTGGTGCGGAGGAAGGCCACGTTGTCGAGTCCCTCCTCGCTCGAGGTCTTGGCCCCCCGCCAGAAGCGGTGGCCTTTGATGTCGACCCCGATGAAATTGCGGTCGGGATGGCGCCGGGCCAAGCCCACGGTGTATTCGCCCTTGCCACATCCGAGTTCCAGCGTGATCGGGCGGTCGTTGCCGAAGACCGTCTCCGCCCATTGGCCCCGGTTCAGGGTCGCGCCGTCCACGATGGACTTCAGGTCCGGTTCGAAGACGTGGGAAAACGCGGCGTTCTCCTTCCACTTGCGGAGCTTGTCTTTGCCCATGGCGGGCGAAATTACAGCGCATGTCCGGCGCGTCCACCTTTGACCGAGCTCCCGCTCCCCATGTGCTCTTTGCCATCCTCGACTGGGGCATGGGGCACGCCACGCGGACCTGGCCGCTCATCGTCTCGGCCCGACGGCTCGGGGCGCGGGTGACCATCGCCTCGCGGGGCACCGCCGGGGCCTGGCTGGATGCCCGAATGGCCGAGTGGGACCGACTTCACCCGGAGGCCAGGGGGACAGCTTGGTCCCGGGTGGAAAAGCCAGGGGTCACCATCCGCTACGCCCAAGGACTCGGGACCCTGCCCCGCATCGCCCTCCAGATGCCCGGCTTCGTCCGGAGCATCGCCGCCGAGCGCAACTGGACGACCGCGTTTGCCGCGGAACACGGTGTGACCCATGTGTTCAGCGACAACTGCTACGGCGCCCGGGCCGAGCTTCCCGGGGTGACCAAGGTTTTCCTCTCACACCAACTGAACCCGCCGGTCCCTGCGGCGGTCCGGGGGTGGGCCACGTCTGTCGTTCGCCGGTATGCGGAGGCTTTTGACGAAGTGTGGGTCCCCGACACCGAGGACTGTATCCTCGCCGGTCGATTGGCGCACGCCATCAGCGCCCCCACCCGCTACATCGGCCCCTTGAGCCGGTTCCAGGTGGAGGATAAAGCCGCCTTGGAGCCTTTGGACGACGCTCCGGTCCTTCTCGGGCTGGTGAGTGGCCCCGAGCCCCAGCGGACCACAATGGAGCAGGACCTTAGGACCTGCTTCCAGCGAGACGGAAGACCCGCCTTGATCCTCGCGGGCAGGCCCGGTGGCGGAGAACACCGGACCGGCAATGTCCTCACCGTCCACGATGCGGACGACGCCCGGTTCCGCCAGGCCGTCCTGGCGGCCGACACCATCATCTGCCGCAGTGGATACAGCACCCTGCTGGACCTCGCGGTGCTCGGTCGAACGGCCGTGCTCGTCCCCACTGTCGGCCAGCCGGAACAGGAGTCCTTGGCCCGTGAATGGGCACGGCTACACGGATGGACCGCGCTTCATGCCTCCGAACTCGCCGCCTTCGAACCCGGCGAGGCCCGGGGCCGTCCGGTCCAGGTCGCAGGACCCGGTCCCGAAGCCTTGATGCAGGATTGGCTCCAATTGGCCTCCGTGATGGAACTTGAGCCCGCATCATGACGGACGAAGACTTCATGCGACAAGCCCTCGACCAGGCCCGCCGGGCCGCCGAGGCGGGAGAAGTGCCCGTCGGCGCGGTGATCGTGGCGGGGGGGCGGATCATCGCCCGCGCCCACAACCTCTGCGAGCGCCTCCGGGACTTCACGGCCCACGCCGAAATGCAGGCGTTCACCGCTGCGAGCGAATTCCTCGGCGGCAAGTTCCTCGACCAGTGCACCCTCTACGTGACGCTTGAGCCCTGCCCAATGTGTTCGGGGGCGGCCTATTGGACCCGCATCGGGCGCATCGTCTACGGCGCCCGGGACGACAAGCGCGGTGGCCTGGACTTCCACGGCAAGCGCGACGAGGGACTGCTCCACCCCAAGACGGAACTCGTGGGCGGGGTCCTCGAGGAGGAGTGTGCGGAACTCCTCACGTCCTTCTTCCGTTCGAAGCGGAAAAACTGAGCGGACGGGCGACCTTTGCGCCGTGGAGGACATCACGCGCGACTACCTGCAAGCTTTGGGCGAGGACATCGCCGAGCGTCGGGATGACGAACTCCGCGCCCGGTTCGAGGAACTGCACCCGGCCGACATCGCCGAGGTGTTCGACCGTCTTGAGGACGAGCAGGTGCAATACCTCTGGAAACTCATCGACATCGAGGAACGGGGAGACGTGCTCGTCGAGCTGGAGGAGGACGTCCGAGAGACTTTGCTGGCCACCCTGACCAACGAGGAAATCGCCGAGGAGGTCCTCGAGAACATCGATTCGGACGACGCGGCCGACGTGGTCGGCGAACTTCCGGAGGAGCGAGCCGAAAAGGTCATCGCCCAGCTGGACACGGAGGACCGCGAGGACCTGCTCACCCTGCTTCGCCATCCGGAAGGCACCGCTGGCGCCCTCATGGGCACGGAGCTGATTCGCGTGGAGATGGACTGGACGGTGACCCAGGCCATCCGGGAGATGCGGCGGCAGGCCGAGGAAGTCGGCACCGTGCACAGCGTCTACGTGGTGAATTCCGCGGGACAATTGCTGGGCCGGCTGTCCCTGAAGCGGCTCCTACTCGAGGCCTCGAGCACCCGGAGCACCATTGGCGACCTGTTCCGCGAGGACGACACCCGCACCGTCAAGGTAGACGACCCCGACGAACTCGTCGTGCAGATCATGAAGAAATACGACCTCGTGGCGTTGCCCGTGGTGGACGACCACAACCGCCTGCTGGGCCGGATTACCATCGACGATGTCGTGGACCTCATGGAGGAAGAGGCCGAGAAGGACTATCAGCTGGCGAGCGGCCTCAGCGACGAGGTCGAGAGTGACGACTCCCTCTGGGAAATGACCCGGGCCCGCCTTCCGTGGCTGCTCATCGGTCTCTTCGGCGGACTGGCCGGCGCCTACGTCATCGGGGCCTTCGACATCGAACGCTTCCCTTCCATGGCCCTGTTCATCCCGCTGATCGCGGCCATGGGAGGCAATGTCGGCGTCCAATCCGCGGCCATTGTGGTCCAGGGACTCGCCGGAGGCCGGACCCCCTCGGATGCCCGGCTGGCGCCCCGGCTGTTGAAGGAACTCTCCGTGGCCCTGCTCAATGGCGCCATCTGCGCCCTGGTGATCCTCGGGGCGAGCCTCGTCCTCGGCTACGGCTGGAACCTCAGCGTGACCGTCAGCCTGGCGTTGATTGCGGTCATCGTCTTCGCCGCGCTGTTCGGCACCTTCGTCCCGCTCACGCTGGACCGGTTCAAGATCGATCCCGCCCTCGCCACCGGCCCCTTCATCACCACGGCCAACGACATCATCGGCCTCATCATCTACTTCGGCATCGGGGTCCTGATGGCCGCCTGACGGCTCCATCACCATGAAGGTCCTCTTCCTCGACACGGTCCACCCCATCCTCGCCCGTCGATTCAGCGAGGCGGGCATGACCTGCATCGACGCCACGGACGTGCACCCCTTGGAGGGTGTTCGCCAGCATCCGGATGCCACGGGGATTGTCCTGAGGAGCCGCATCCGGGTCGATGCGGACCTGCTGGACCGGTTGCCCGACCTCCGCTTCATCTGCCGGTCCGGGTCGGGCCTGGAGAACATCGATGTGGGCCTGGCCGAGATGCGGGGCATCCGGGTCTTCAACAGCCCGGAAGGCAACCGCGACGCGGTCGGGGAGCACGCATTGGGCCTGCTTCTGTCCCTCATGAATCTGCTTCGCGAAGCCGACGTCTCGGTCAAGGCGGGCCAATGGGACCGCGAAGGCCACCGCGGCATGGAAATCAGCGGACGAACCGTGGGCATCCTCGGATACGGCCACATGGGCAGCGCATTCGCCGAAAAGCTTCAGGGATTCGGATGCCGCCTCCTCGCCTGCGACCCCTATCGCGACGACCACGATGGCGCCTTGGGAGGCCGGGTGGAGGCCGTCGACCTGACGACGCTTCAGCGCGAGGCCGACATCCTGAGTCTGCACTGCAACCTGACGCCGGAGACGCGCGGCCTCGTCGACCGGGAATTCCTGTCCGGATTCGCCAAGCCGATTGTGCTGCTCAACACGGCCCGCGGCCCCGTCGTCCGGACCGCCGACCTGCTCGACGCCCTCATCGACGGCCGCGTGACCGCCGCCGGGCTGGATGTCTTCGAACGGGAGGCGAGCAGCTTCGAGACGGTGGCCAACGAGGGCGATGCCGTCTGGACGCGCCTGATGGCCCACCCCCGGGTACAGGTCAGCCCGCACGTGGCGGGCTGGACCGAAGAGAGTTACGCGAAATTGTCGTCCGTGCTGGCTGACAAGGTGCTCGCCGAATTCGGCGGCTGAATCAGTTGGTGCGCTCGCGGGAATTCGCGGAGTAGAGCACCTTCAGGGCGG
The DNA here is from genome assembly GCA_036159995.1 of Bacteroidota bacterium. Taxonomy (GTDB): domain Bacteria; phylum Bacteroidota; class Bacteroidia; order Flavobacteriales_D; family Sanyastnellaceae; genus UBA8752. Next base: position 98,548 of record JAYYEI010000037.1, on the reverse strand, counting down.
ACGCCTTGCGGAGCTCCTGCTTGACGTCGGTGACCACGCCCATCTTGGTGTCCTGGTCGACCTTCATCGAGACCCACATCTTCGTCTGCTCGGCCTCGGCGAGGGTCAAGCGCTCATTCTCCACCCAATCGCGGATCTGGGCCACGTCGGCGAATTGGTCGTTGAGCTGGATGACCGGCTCGGTGCCATAGCGTTGGTCCTGCGGGGGACCGATGTTGATGTAGCGAATCAGGTGCTTCTTCTCAATCTTGTAGATCTCGGACGCCTCCGGGCGAATCACGCGGACCATCTCCTCCTCCGTCCGCAACACGGTCGCGACCATGAAGAAGAAGAGGAGCATGAAGACGATGTCCGGCAGGGAGGCCGTGGAAATGGCCCCCATCTCGCGCTTCTTGTTTTTGAACTTGCCCATCAGTAGTATCCTTGGCTTGCGTCGCGGGGCTCCGCTTCGGAGATCCGCTGGGGGTACACGAGGCGGACAGCCTTGATCTTGTCGAGCAGGCTCGCCTCCTTGGTCCGGCCGTAGCGCTCCTCGAGGGAGGCATAGGACTCGTTGAACTTGGCGAGGGCGAGCTCATCGCGCAGCTCATTGACCGCGGCCTCCAGCTCGTTCTGCACCTGCAGGTAGAGGTTGTAGGACGTGTTGCGGTCGGTCTGCAGGCTGATCAGCGCCGAACCCGGAAGCTCGCGGTAATCGCTGCCAAAGAGCTCGATGGCCTTCAGCTTCTCCTGCACCTTTTCGGCGCGCTTGTCCTGGCCGGCGGCGAGCAGGCTCTGCTCAAGCACAACCAGCTCAGCCTTCCGGACCCACTGGCGCTCGGGGTACTTCATGTTGTCATCGCCGAGGACCACATTGGGACGCTCGGGGTGCAACAGACCGGTTCCGGTGGCGATGAGGAAATCCTTCGCGCCGTCCTTCAGCTGCTCGATGGACAGCACCTCCTTCTCGACGAGAAGCTCGTCGCGGAAGTTGGTCCGCACGTTGTAGACGTCGCCGTCCTTGACCTCCTGCTGCTCCATGTCCGGCGGCACCGGCGGGGGCAGCTGACGCTTCACGCCCTCATCGCTGTCGATGGTGGTGGTGACGAGCCAGAAGATCAAAAGCAGGAAGGCGATGTCCGCCATCGAGCCAGCATTGATTTCCGGGACTTCTCTGCGTGCCATGGGAGGTCAGAGCCAGTTCTTCAGGATGGACTTGCCCTCCACCGCGAGGATGGAGACGAAGGCGAGAATCCCGAGGATGTAAATGAATTGGATGCTGGCGTCCGCAATCTTCACGTCCTCTTCAGTGACCGTGGCCCCACCCGCGAGCATTGCGGATGTGACGGTCGTGTCCGCCATGACCCATGCGATGAGTCCGGCGACGAAGAACACGGCGAAGCCAATGAGCGTGCCCATCGCCCCCTTGGGGTTGGTGGCGAGCTTCTGGCCGAAGTGGAACAGGCCGAACCCGAGGATGGCCACCACACAGACGGCGCCCGTGTAGAGGTTGAGGCTGACCAGGCTTTCAACGGCCCCGTTGGGGTCGTCGGCGTTGATGGCCGAGACCACCCACATGCACCCGAGCACGATGATCAGGATGCGGAGGGCGGTGAGGGCCGAACGGATGGAAATGGCGTTCATGGTGCTGCTGTTTTGCGACCGCAGGACCGATCAGCCATTCAACTTGTTCCGGTACACGAGGTCCACGAGGTCCATGGACGCCTCCTCCATGTCGAAGACGATGCCGTCGATCTTGGAGAGGATGTAGTTGTAGAAGATCTGCAGGATGATGGCGACGACGAGACCGGAGACCGTCGTGATGAGGGCGACCTTGATGCCGCCAGCCACGATGGAGGCGTTGATCGTGTTGGCCTGGGCAATCTTGTCGAAGGCCTCGATCATGCCAATCACCGTTCCCATGAATCCGAGCATCGGGGCCAGGGCGATGAAGAGGCTGATCCAGCTCAGGCCGCGCTCAAGCTTGGTGCTCTCGAGGCTGCCGTAGTCCTCCACGGCCTTGGCCAGCTCCTCGTAGCTGCCTCCGCTGCGCTCGAGGCCCTGCTTGAAGATGGCGGCAACGGGGCCGCGGGTGTCGGCGCACACGGCGGCGGCGGCGTCCACGCCACCGCTCTTGAGGGCGGCTTCCACCTCATCCATGAGGGTCTTGGTGTTGGTGGTCGCCATGTTGAGGTAGATGATGCGCTCGATGGCGAGGGCCAATCCGAAGATGAGGCAGAGCACGACAAAGCTCATGAAGAGCACGCCGCCCTCGATGATGCGGAGCTTGATCTGCTGGCGGGCACCGGTGACCTCGACGGTCTCTTCCGGCATGGCCGGGGCCTCCTCGGCCATCGGAGCTTCGGCCGCGGCCGCGGCAGAGTCCATCATGGCGGAATCGGCCATGGCACTGTCAGGGACCATGACGATCATGGAATCGCCAGACTGGAAAATGGTGTCTCCTTCTTGGGCGGAAACTGGAGCGGCGAACAAGAGGGCCACTGCGAAGAGGGCGAACAACTGCTTCATGGTGAAGGTGTGGGTCGTGGTTGTGTCGTTGTGTGGGAGCCGATGGGGCTCGCGAGGGGCGAATTTAGGCAAAGCCACGCGCCAATCCATCATCCTCCTGCGAGCAACCCGATGAGGGCGAATCCCTCAGAGTGTGCCCATGCGGCCGGCCCGGTAATCGGCGATGCAGCGCTGGATCTGGCTCCGGTCGTTCATCACGAACGGACCGTAGGACACGACGGGCTCGCCCAGCGGCTGTCCACCGAGAACGATGCACTCCGCGCCACCCACCGAATGGAACCGCAGGTGGTCGCCTCCGCGGTGGTACAGGGCCAGCTGCTGGGCCTCCAGTTCACGACGCCCCTCGATCTCGAGGCGGCCGCTCACGACGTGCACGAAGGCGTTGTGGCCGGGATCGACCGGCAGATCCAGCCGTCCACCCTCGGCGATGTGGATGTGGTGATAGAAGGCCGGGCTGTGGGTCTCCGTGGGAGCCGTCCAGCCGAAGGCCTCGCCCATCAGCACCTTAATGCGGTAGTCTTCCGTCTCCATGACGGGGAAGTCGGTCCGGTCGCGGAGGGTCGTGATTGGCGTGCCGAACTTTTCTGAAGCCGGCAGATTGAGCCAGATCTGGAATCCGTGCACGACGCCACCGTCGCGGCGAATCTCCATGCTGCTCACCTCTTCGTGGATGGCGCCCCGGCCCGAGCTGAACACCATGAATTGGCCCTCGCGGTAGATCAGGTCGTTCTGGAGGCTGTCCGTGTGGCGGCCACTGCCGGACAACAAATAGGTGGTGGGCGCGACCCCGGCATGGGGGTGGGCTTTGATGTCCATGCCCAACGTCCCCGGGTCAATCTGTAGCGGACCGAACTCATCCAGCATCACAAAGGGGGACACGAGGTCGGTGTGGTCGCCGGCAAATCCGCGCAGGACGGGCACGTTCTGCACCATGGTCCGCTTGCAGTCCAGCACCTGGGCCACGCGCCGCTCGGTGGCGGCCGCGAAGAACCCGGACGTTGCGGTCACCCATGTGGGGGAGACGGCAGCGGCCCCCACGATAGCGGAGCCCTTGACGAATTGCCTGCGCAGCATGACCTGAAGATACGGAGCCGGAAAAAGCAAAACCCGCCTTGGGGGCGGGTTTGTTGCGGAGAGACGGGGATTCGAACCCCGGATACCCTTTTGGAGTATACACGCTTTCCAAGCGTGCGCCTTAAGCCACTCGGCCACCTCTCCTTTTCCAGTGGGCTTCCCCTCCCGGAATGGGCGTGCAAGGTACCCCATATTCTGACACGTCCGAAAGCGGATTTGCAGGAGGCGAAAAGCGCGATGGAATGGCCTCAGCGGATCGCTTCCGCCGGGGTCTGCTCCCCGGCCATGTCCCGCTTGAACGCCTCGCGAAGCCCCTCTCGCGAAGGCTCGAGAGCCGCGAGCACCATCAGCTTGGTCAGGGCCGCCTCGAGCGTGATGTCGAGGCTGGGCTCCACCCCCAGACGGGTCAGGCCCGCGCCGGTCACATAGCGGTTGGCGTCGACGGACCCCACCGTGCATTGGGTCACGTTCACGAGGAAGATGCCCCGCTCCTGCGCCTCGGCCAGCGCAGCGAGGAACTCCCGGTGGCGCGGTGCATTGCCCGACCCGTAGGTTCGGAGGATGGCCGCCCGCAATCCGGTCTGGGACAATTGATGCCGCAACGCCTCTGCCGTCAAGGCCGGGGTGAGGTGCACGATGGTGACGTTGGCATTGAGGTCCTCATTGAGTCGAGGCTCGCCCACAGGCCGGAGGAGGAGGTCGCGGCGGAACCGCACATGGACCCCCACTTCGGCCAATGCCGGAAAATTCGGGCTCACCAAGGCCTGGAAGCCCTCGGCATCCTGCTTGTGGGCTCGGTTGCCCCGGATGAGCTCATCCCCGAAGTAGATGACCACCTCCCGGACCAGCGGGCCACGTTGGGGATCCGACGAATCCCACTTGGCCGCGATCTCGATGGCGGTCAGCAGGTTTTCCTTGCCGTCCGTGCGGAGCACCCCAATGGGCAGCTGGCTGCCGGTGAGCACCACCGGTTTGCCGAAATCGGGCAGCATGAAACTGAGGGCACTGGCCGTGTAGGCCATGGTGTCGGTTCCGTGGAGCACCACAAAGCCATCGTAGCGGTCCCGGCGCAGGAAGAGCAGGCGGGCCAATTCGCCCCATCGGTCCGGCGTCATGTCGCTGCTGTCGATGGGGGCCAACGACTCGAAATCCAACTCGACTTCGAGGGCGTCGACTTCGGGCACCCGGTTGCGCAAGTGGTCGAAGTTCAACGGCTTCAAGGCCCCCGTGTCCGGATCCTCCACGGATCCGATGGTGCCCCCGGTGTAGACGAGCAGGATGCGGCTGGGCGTCATGGGGCGTCGGGGGTGAAGGCCGGCAGGCGGAAGAGCCGTTCGGCGTTGGCGGTGGTCAGGGCGGCGACCTCGGCGAGGGGGCGTTCCAGCAAGTCGGCCACCCGCTGGGCCACGAGCGCCGTGTAGGCCGGCTCGTTGCGCTTGCCCCGGTGGGGAACGGGGGCGAGGTACGGACTGTCCGTCTCAAGCAGGATGCGGTCTTGAGGCAAATGGGGCACGACCTGATCGAGCCCTCCATTCTTGAAGGTCGTCACGCCGCCCAGTCCGAAGCAGAACGAACCGTATCCGGCCACCTTCTCCGCTTCGGCGCGGCCGCCGGTGAAGCAGTGGAAGACACCGCGCAGAGCGGTGTCCGTGTACTGGTCCAGCACAGCGAAGGTGTCCTCGAAGGCCTCGCGCACATGAAGGACGACCGGCAGGTCCCGATCGAGCGCCCATCCGATTTGGGCGTGGAATGCAGCGATCTGGTGCTCCCGGATCTGCCGCCCGCGAAAGAGGTCCATGCCAATCTCTCCCACCGCGATACAGGGGTGGGCGTCGAGCGCCTCAAGGATGGGAATGCAATGGGCTTCCCAATCGTCGTCCACGTGGCAAGGATGGAGGCCCATCATGGGCAGGCACCGGTTGGGATGGGCCTGCGACAGGGCCAACAGGGAGTCGACGCTATCGGCGTCGATGTTGGGCAGGAGCAAGCGGTCCACGCCGGCGTCAAAGGCCTGTCGAAGCACCGCATCCCGATCCGCATCAAATGCGGACACGTAGGCGTGGCAGTGCGTGTCGATCAGGGCCATGCGGCAAAATTACGCCGCGCCATCCGCGTCCCCGCCTCCTTTCCCCCGCACGCGCTGGTAACGCTTGATCGCCACGGTCAGGATGAGGGCCAGGCCGAGGATGCCGGCCACCCCCCAGATCCACCCCACCGCATCCTTCAGGACGATGAGGAAGACGACGGCGATGAGGATGACCGTGGGCAGTTCATTGAGGAAGCGCAAGCGGATTGAGGAGGCTTCCGGGGCTCCCTCCCGGCATTGATGCAGGACCTTGGATCCAAGCGCCATGTAGGCCCACAAGGCCGCGACGAAAGCCAGCTTGACCCACATGAAGGGCATCTGCAGCCAGGCCGGATTGAGCCAGATCAATGCAAACCCGAACGCCGTGGCGAGCACCCCACTCGGCAAGGTGATGGCGGCCCAAAGGCGACGCTCCATGATGCGGAATTGCGGCACAAGCACGTCGCGCTCCGCAGCGGGCTTGTCCATGGCCTCCCGGTGGTAGATGAACAGGCGGAAGAGATAGAACAATCCCGCAAACCAGGTCACCACGAAAATGATGTGCAGGGCCTTCAGGACGTCGTAGGACATGGTGCAAAGGTGAAGGAGTGTTGTCGGATTCCCACGACGAGGTCCGGAAGCCGACCTTTGCCGGGCAACAACGCCCGCCCGATATGGCCCCGAAGACCCGCACCGCGAAAGAGACCTTTGCCACGACCACCCACATCGTCCTGCCCAACGACACCAATGTGTTGGGCAACCTCATGGGCGGTCAGTTGCTCAATTGGATGGACATCGCATCCGCCATCAGCGCCAACCGCCACTGTCGACGGGTGGTGGTGACCGCCGCCGTCAACAACGTCTCCTTCGACCAGCCCATCCGACTCGGCGACACGGTCACCATCGAGGCCAAGGTCAGCCGGGCCTTCACCAGCTCCATGGAGGTGTTCATGGAGGTCTTCGTCGAGGACAATGCCACCGGCAAGCGCTCCAAGAGCAACGAGGCCATGTACACCTTCGTCGCCGTCGACCAGCTTGGCGCGCCCATCATGGTGCCGGAGCTCGTGCCGGAAAGCGAAGAGGAGCAGCGCCGATTCGAGGGCGCCCTGCGCCGCCGTCAGCTGCGCCTCATCCTCGCAGGAAAGATGAGGCCGGCCGACGCCACGGAGCTCAAGGCGCTGTTTGACTGAGGATGTGCCGCGCGGCCACCAGGATGCGCTGTGGGGACACGCGGCGGATGCATGGTGTGTGGTGACGGCACCGGTCTCCGAGCCGGCTGCACGGGCGGCTCCGCTCAGGATCTTCCGGCTGTAGCTCAACCGTGGCCGGATGCGCCCGCCAAGGCCCCATGCCCAGCGCAGGGGAAGTGCAGCCCCACACGACCACCATGGGTACCTGCAGGGCAGCGCCGGCGTGCATGGCCCCGGTGTCGCCGGCCACCAGCAGGGCCGCCTCGGACAGCAGGGCAAACGTCTCCGACCAAGTGACACCGCATCGGTTGACCACCTGATCTCCGGCGAACTCCTTCAGCCGGTCGGCGAGGTTGCGCTCAGCAGGGCCTCCAATGAGGTGGACCCGCCGACCGTCTTCCAACAACCCCGCCACCACGGCCGACCAATGGTCCTCGGGAATCGCCTTGCCTTCATGGGCCGCCCCCAATGCGAGCACCACCTCCACCGGCTCTTTGGCCGTTGGCGCGGACGGAGGCAGGGCGAGCGCGCCCTCATCTCCAGCCCTTCGCAGCCGTTCGAGTGCATCTCCGAAGGGCTTCAACGTGCCGAGGTAGCGTTCGACCACATGTTGGCCGCCAAGCCGGTCCCAGCCCGTCTGTACGAGGAGAATCTTGTCCAGGCTCCGCTTGTCCACGGTCAGGTCGAAGGTCCTCCCCTCTCCCTTCCGCAGGGCCCGCTTGACGAATCCCGACCGCGCATTGGCATGGAGGTCCACCACGTAATGGAACCCCACCCCTTGGAGCCCTTCTTCCACCTCGGCGGTCGTCCGGTCGATGGCCCACGTCCGGGTCACTCCCGGCAGCCCCTCGACCGCGTCCACAAAGGCACGCTTGGTGAGGAAATGCACCTCGACAGGACCGTCCAGCATCCAGTGCAGGGCGCGGACCACGGGGGAAGCCAGAATGACGTCCCCCATGCTGGAGAACCGGATGACCAGCACCCGCGTCGTTGATTCCATCTGGTGCGCCTCGGACACGGCCGGAAGGTAACCCCATGAAAGCAGGAAGCCGCCCCCGACTGGGAGCGGCTTCCGCCTCAAGCGATTTGGTGAAACGCTTTCTCTAGTCTGGAATCACTCGGACACCAGGAGCTTCTTGACCACCACATAGTCGGAGCTGCTCAGGCGGACCTGATACATGCCTCCGGACAGGCTGTTGGCGTCGATGTCGAGCACGTACTGGACGTCCTCGCTCGCATTGCCGTCGAACAGTTCCTGGACGAACTGTCCGCTCATGGTGTACAGGTCGATGCGCAGGCGCATGTTGTTGTTCACCACGAAGCCCAGCGTGCTGTAATCGTTGGTCGGGTTAGGCTGGAGACCGGTGATGCGGATCGGATCCTTCAGGCTGCTCACGCCGCCCGTGATGTCAATCGGCGTGTGGTCACCGCCGCTCACCGTCACGTTGTCGAGGTTGTCGAACTCACCCGTACCGAGGTCGGTGTAGGCGAAGTCCGTGCTGTTTCCGCAGTCGTCCGTGATGGTGTAGCTGTAATCGATCTGCCAACCGAGGCAGCAGTCCATGTCAAAGAAGATGTCACCGGAGGAGGAGAGGGCTCCCTGACTCACACCGTCAACCACGAGCTCACCCGTGTAGAAGAACCAAGCGCTGCCACCATAGTTCTCGTTTTTGTTGTTGGCGCCCTCACCAATTTGCAGGCCATAGAAGGCGTTGACCGGCTGGTGGGCGAGGTCAAACGAGGAGCCCGCAAAGGTGCCTGTACCCGTCATGGTACCATTGTCCATGATGTAGTAGATCCACTCGGTCCAGATCTCGATACCCGCAAAGATGTCGGCGCAGTCCTTCTTGTAGGAGTGCATTCCCGGCAAGGCGAGCCATTCGTTCCAGTCGTGACCGCCCTCGTAGGTGGCCTCGAAGATGAAGCCGCCGCCGTTGCCATCCTCGGTCTCGAGCAAAATGTGCATCGTGCTGTCCGGAGCAATCTCGATGATGCTGCTGCCACCTTCCACGAGCGTGAAGGATTCGCCGTTCGGGAAGTTGAACAGGCGGATGGCCTCCGGATCACGGTCGTCACAGGTCTCCCCATTCTCGGTGGCCTCCGGATCGGCCGGCATGCAGTAGTTGGCGATGTCCTCGGTCGGCAGGTAGCCGCTCTCCACGGAGGAGAAGTCGAGCGTCACATCGCTGTCGCAGTTGTCTGCGTAATCCACATCACAAGCGAGCGGAATGTCAATGAAGTCGAAGATGTCGTTGATTCCGTTCTGGTTGTCGTCGCCGCAGGCGTACTCCACCACCTCACCATTGGCGATGTCACAGGTGGCCGTGAACTGCGGGGCCATCTCGTCGAGGACCGTGATGTCCTGGCTGGTGGTCACCGTGTTCTCGTTGCCACAATCGTCCGTGGCGACACTGGTCCAAGTCCGCGTGAAGGTGTAGCTGCCTTCGGCAAGACCGTCTCCGCCATCACAGGTGTAGACATTCGGGCTGTCGCTGTGGGTCAACACATTGGCCACATGGCTGTCGCAATTGTCGTCTGTGGAGACTGCCGGAACCCCCGTGGCGGCTCCGCTGCGGTCCGTCTCACACTCTCCATCGAGGTAGAGCGTGACCGCATCGAGGGTTTCGATGGTCTGGGTGGGGTCCACGTTGTCCTGCACCGTAATCAACTGATCGACGCTGGTCGAAGTGCTGTTGCCGCAGTCGTCCGTCACGGTGAAGCTGAACGTCCGGATCAACGTATAGCTGCCGTCGAGCTGGTCGTCATCTCCACCGCACGTGTACTCCGGGACGCTGTCGCTGTAGTCCGTCTCGACCGTGAGGTCCGAGTCGCAGCCGTCGGAGGAGGTCTGCGTGGCGTATCCGAGCGCATCTGTGCTCAGGTCGGCCTCACAGTTCTCGTCAAGCTCCACCACGGCGTCAGCAGGGGCCTCGGCGCTGAGTTCCGGAGCGGTTACGTCGGACACGGTGATGGTCTGAGCGTGCGAGTCGCTGCTCGTGTTGCCACAGTCGTCGGTGGCCGTGGCCGTCCACGTCCGCGTGAACGTGTAGCTGCCCTCGGCGTTGCCGTCGGAATCGTCACACGTGTACTCCGGGGCGGAGTCCTCGTAGGTGATGTCGATGGCGACGTCGCTGTCACAGTTGTCCGTGGCGGAAGCCGTGGCCTCACCCGCGGCGCCTGGCGCCGTATCGACGGTGCAGTCAGCCGCCAGATTGCCAGTGTAGTCAACGGGACCGTTGATGGTCACCACGGGATTGATCTCATCGTGAACCGTGAACTGCTGCTCATGGGTCTCGACCGTCTCGTTGCCGCTGTCATCGCACGCGATGGCCGTCCACGTCCGCGTGAACGTGTAGCTGCCCTCGGCGGTGCCATCTGACCCATCGCAGGAGTAGAGCGGAGCGCCGTCGCTGTGGTAGATGCTGATGGTCACGTCGCCGTCGCAATTGTCTGTCGCGGAAGCCGTCACCAAGTCGAGGCTCAGGTCCGCATCACAATCAGATCCCAGGAGCTCCTCACGGTCCGCCGGCCATTCCACCGTCATGGTGGGGGCTGTCGCGTCGAGCACCGTAATGGTTTGTTCACAGTAGCTGTCCGCCTTCCAGTTCTCGTTCTCACAGGCGTCTTCGGCGTAGAAAACACGGGTGAACTCGTAGGAACCGTTGTGCTCGGCATCTTCCGAATCATACACGTAGTCGGCACCATCCGTGTCGCAAGTGCTCGGCAGGTCCATGAAACTGATGTCCTCGAACCAGACGTCAGGATTGGCGTCACAGTTGTCGGACACGGTGGCCATCCCGGTCACTTCCGTGCTGGCGTCGGTGCTGCAGTTCTCATCGAGGTACACCGTGATGTCCTCCGGGCAGAAGTCGAACTCGGGTGCCAGAGTATCGACGGTGGCAACATATTGGATTGCACTCTCCGCCTGATTGCCGCAGTCGTCATAGGCAGTCCAGATTCGGACGTAGGTGCCGGGGCAGGAACCAGAGGTCAGGAAGGCCATGGAAATCTCGTAAGACAGCTCGCTGTCGCAGTTGTCACTGGCGTGAAGCGGCAGGATGCCGATGTCATATGGATCGGGCATATCACCGCAGCTGATGGGCGCCGGATAGAGCTCATCGGGATTGCCGTCGAACATCGGGGCCTCCTCATCCGTGAAGGTGATGACCTGGTCACAGCTGAGTGTGGTGGAATTGCCGCAATTGTCTTCGGCCGTTACCGTGAACGTCCGGGTCACCGTGTAACTGCCCTCGTCGGCACCGTCGCCGTCACTGCAATCGGCCAATGCCACATCGCTGTATGTGTAGGATACGGCGACGTCTCCGTCACAGTTGTCGCTGACCTCCCAACTGGGCTCACCATTTCCGGCGATGCTCAAATCACCGTCCGCGAAACAGACGTTCGCGTGAATCTGGTCAGCCGGGCACTCGATGGAGAGCTCGGGACTGGTCGTGTCCTGCACCTCGATGGTTTGGTTCTGTTGGTGAGAGTTGCCGGCACAGTCCGTGGTGGACCAGGTTCGGGTGAGGGTATACGTGTCTTCGCAGGCACCATCGGTGCGGACTTCACCGAGGTAGGCGATGTCCACCACAGGATCACAATTGTCCGAGGAAGCCAGCGTACCGAGATCGGCCACGGCCGGCACGGCGTCACATTCGACGGTGGCGTCGGCAGGGAAGGCCGTGAACTCCGGAGCGGTGGTGTCCTCGATGGTGATGTACTGGATGTGCTCGGCGTAGTTGCCGGAACAGTCCGTTGTGCTGTAGGTCCGCTTGATGGTGTACTCCTGCAGGCACGGCGTCGTGAGGATCAGGTCACTGTAGGTGACCACAGCCTCGGCGTCACAGTTGTCCATGGCCTCGGCATGCATGCCATCTCCCGGCGTAAACTCCGGTACGGCATAAAACTCACCGAGTTCATGCTGGACCAGCCCGGTGAGGCTGGCGTCGCTGCATTCAAGCGTGTAATCCGCAGAAGCCAGGGTAAACTCAGCCGGAGTCTGGTCGACCACCACCACGATCTGCTGGAACATGCTGCTGTTCCCACACTGGTCGTAAGCGGTGTAGTCGAGGATGTAATCATTCCAGCAACCGGCAGAGAGCGGGGTGCACACGACCTCCACGTGGCTCAGCTGACAGTTGTCGGTCACAGAGACGAGGCCGACGCTGTTCAGGTAGTCGTAATCGCAGGCACCCCAGAGGTCGCACTCCAGCGTATCCACGCCTTCGGCGAGGAAAGACGGAGCAATCAAGTCCTCGATGTCGATCCGCTGGTCATCGGAAGAGACCGCGGCGTTGCCACAGCTGTCCGTGGCCATGGCGGTCCAAGTCCGGATGATGCTGTAGCAGCCGGTGCTGACGCTGTCCACCACCACATCGCTGTAATGGAGACCCGTGTCCGCCAGATCACAATTGTCGCCATACGCTGTGCCGGCCACACCCGTGTTGCTCGGATCGAGGTCCACGAAGCAAAGACCGTTGACATTGAGGGTCACGTCAGCGGGGGCGGTCACAGAGACGTCCGGGGCCGTATCGTCTTCAATTGTGATGGCCTGAACGTGGTAAGTCTGATTGCCGAAGCAGTCCGTGGCCACCCAGGTCCGGTTCAGGACGCGGCAGCTGCTGGCCGTGTACTCGGCCGTGGTCTGTCCCACAAGCTCCACGCACACATAAACGGTATTGCCGTCGGCGAACCCAGAGGTGTTCGGATCGAATCCGCCTGCACATCCATACTCGCTGTCATCACAATTGTCGGTAAACAAGACGATTTCAGCGTCTGCCGGGTTGTCGATGAGCCATTGCTCGCTCTCGTCGCAGGTGATGGTGAGATCCTCGCCTCCGGACACGTAGGTCGGGGCGGTCACATCGTCACGCGTCACCATCTGCACGACTTCCGTAGCGACGTTGCACTGGTCATCGAAGGCGATGTAGTGGAACTCGACGTACTCTCCCTCCTGACAGTCAGTGGCGAAGTCGCAGTTCGGCTCGAGCGTGGCGATGACGTCACCAGCAAAGCCCAAGGCATCCTCACCCGCGATGGATCCGCTCCAACTGAACCACCCGGAGAATCCGTTGTCGTCGCAGTTGTGGTTGTTCGCTCCAGCACCCAACTGGAAACCGAAGTACTCACTGGCTGGCTGGTGATTGAAGTGGAGGAGTGTACCAAACTGCCATGCTCCCGGTCCGCCCACAGCGTACGAAGCGTCATTGTTCAGCGTGTACATCTGCCAGAGATCGGTGTTGACCGTGCAACCGTAGTCGTTCTTGAAGCCTCCGGCCCAATCGGCACCCATGGTACGTCCCTCGAAGAAGAGGTGAATCTCCAGCTTGAGGTCAGGATCACCCGAGTCCATCACGACGCCCTCGAGGATGGCCGTGCCATTCTCGAATTGCGTGAAGCTCACACCGCCATTGGCCGGGTCTTCCAAGAAATAGTGCCCTTGGCTCATGTCTCCATTGATGTCGTAGAACTGAAGCAGGGCGTCCGGACCATTGTTGAAGTTCGGGTCATCCCCGGCGGTCAGGGCATTCCAACCCTGCGTGGTCCCTCCACCGGTGCAAATCTGATTGCGGCCGTCGGCACGACCCTTGACCGTCACCACCTCATCGAGCTCGAGATCATTGCAGGCAAATGCGGTCGCGTCGGCCGCCGTCGCCTCCACCAGCTCACTCTCACATTCCACAGTGTAGTCAGCGAGATCTCCATCGATGTCAAGGCTGGCACAGCCTAGGCAGGGGTCGGCACTGTCCAGCGGGATGACGGAACCCAGACCATAGAGATAGCTGCTGCCATTGAACTGGTAGTGACCGTACTCCACCGGGAAGGCGTCGCCGTCGGCATTCACAAGACGGGGCTCTCCACCGGCTTCGGTGTAGGTGAACTCTTCACCATAATAATTGGCGTACACGCCCCCCTCCGTCATGAGCTCGCAGAGCCCCGGAAAGACGTGTCCGATGATGAGGTCACCGAGCACCTCTTGGGACAGGGTGTTCAGGTTGTAGCCGGCACCGTCCCAAGCCAGATTGGTGGGCAAGAAGATGGAGCCGCAAGCACCATCCTCGACGGCGCCTCCCACGAGGTCGCCAAGACCGATCATGATGAGACCGGCGATGAGGTCGACTGAAGGACTTTCCACGGCGTCTTCCAGCAAGGCAGCCGAGCTGTCGATCGGAGCGCCGTCGGCCAGGGCCACTTCGATGGCACCCCCTTCAGGCGTCAAAAGCTCATCTTCATTGCAGATCTCGTCCCCGTCGAGATCATTGAGGCAGCCTCCATTGCAGTCCACATATCCGATACCGTAGAGGTCAATCGGGTATTGGCAGGTGCCGTCCTCGTTGTTGGCTGCCGCAAAGAAGTTGCAGGCATCAGGATCGGTACACCCGGAGATGATGCAGGTGCCATCATCGACATCCGCACCGTCGTAATAATTGTCGGCGATCAGGTTGGTACAGCCCGTGCAGGAACCGTCGTCGTCCGTTGCGGAAGCATCATAGTTGTTGGCGAGCTCGTCGGTACAACCGGGAATCTCGTCCTCGTCGCAGACGCCGTCGCCGTCCGCGTCGTTCAGACATTCGCCGTCACAGTCCACGTTGTCGACCCCGTAGATGTCGCTAGCGTATTCGCAGAGGCTGTTGTCCGTGTCGGAGAAATCACCAGCGTTGCAGGCCTCCGGATCGGTGCATCCAGCCTGCTCCTCCTCATCGCAAATGCCGTCCCCGTCCTCATCATTGAGGCACTCGCCGTCACAGTCCACGTAATCGAGACCGTAGATGTCGTTGGGGTACGTACAGGACCCGTCGTCGTCCGTGGCGGACGCGCTGAAGTCACAGGCGTTTTCGTCGGTACAACCCGGAATCTCATCCTCGTCGCACACGCCATCACCGTCAGCATCGTTGTAGCAATTGCCATCACAGTCCAGGTTGGTGGCGCCGTTGTTGACATCCTCCGGGTAGAGGCAAAGGCTGTTGTCGGTGTCTGTGAAGTCGCCCGCGTTACAGGCCGCGGGATCGGTACAACCGGCCGTCTCGTCCGCGTCACAAATGCCATCGTTGTCCCCGTCGTTGTCGACAATCACACCGTCCTCACACGTCTCGCAGAGGCCATCCGTGTAGGTGCAGCTTCCATCGTCAATCGTGGCGGCGGCGTCGTAGTTGCACGCTGTGGCGTCGGTACAGCCGGCGCAGGTCAGGTA
Source organism: Bacteroidota bacterium (assembly GCA_036159995.1). Classification (GTDB taxonomy): domain Bacteria; phylum Bacteroidota; class Bacteroidia; order Flavobacteriales_D; family Sanyastnellaceae; genus UBA8752. Next base: position 83,520 of record JAYYEI010000037.1, on the reverse strand, counting down.
CTCACAGGATCCGTCGTCATCGGTGGCAGACCCGCTGAAGTTGCAGGCACCAGTGTCGGTGCAACCACCCACCTCATCCTCGTCACACACGAGGTCGCCATCGGCGTCGTTGAGGCAGTTGCCATCGCAGTCCAGGTTGTCGGCCACCGGGTAGGTACAGGACCCATCATCATCCGTGGCGGAGTCGCTGAAGTTGCAGGCCGAATCGTCCGTACAACCCGGCACCTCGAACTCGTCGCAGACTCCATCTCCGTCCGCATCGGCCAGGCAATTTCCATCACAGTTATAACCGGCATCGGCGAACGCGCAAGAATCATCGTCATCCGTCGCGGAGGCGTCGAAGTTGCAAGCCGCGTCATCCGTGCACCCCGGGATTTCATCCTCATCGCAAATCCCATCGGCGTCCGCATCGTTCAAGCAGTTGCCGTCACAATCGAGATTGGTGGCATCGGGATACGTACAAGAGCCGTCGTCTTCGGAAGCCTCAGCATCATAATTGCACGCAGTCTCATCCGTACAACCTGGCTCCGGAGCACCGGCACCGAAGTAGAATGTGTCCCGAAACTCATTGGAGCCATCGCCTCCGATGAAGACCTGGACGTACACTTGACCGCTGATGTCACCGGTGGTGGTGAACTGTCCGGCGAGCACCTTCAGATCGTCTCCGGCGACCCCGTTGGCATCTCCATTCAAAGCATACCATGCGCCACCAATGGCATCATCAATCGCGATGTTGCCCCCGGGGAGGCCTCCACCCGGATCGAAGTTGGTGAACCAGGGATTGTCCGTGGATTGCACCGTGCTCACGTTGGCCTCACCGGCCAAAGCATTGGGCGTGCCCTCCAGACCGATCGTCACCCACGTGTCGTAGGCGAGGTCGGGATAAACCGGAAAGAGCAGGCTGTTGATGCCATTCGGGACTCCAGCACCCAACGCGGCGTTGTAGAAGTTCGTCGTTGAGTTGATGTAGGTGGGGTTGGTCACATCACCCGACACCGAAGACAGAAAGTCGTCCGGACCATCCATGGTCACATAGAGGTGGGTGGTGCTGTATCCCGTCAGGTCAGTCACGCCAAGGGCACCAACGAGGATGCCAATGTTTTCATTGACCACCTCCACGGAAATGTCATAACCTTCCGGGGCCGGTGCAGAGTTCACAGCGATCTGTTGCTGGGCAAAAACGGTGGTCAGACAGCACAGGAGGGCCGTGACCAGATTGATGGACTTGGACATCATTGTCAAGCGATTTGGTTAACGCGGTTTCGGTCCTGATAAGAGGACATTGTGAATTTAGTCGAGGACTTTGTCAAAAGCATCGACGCTTACAAACTATACATCGTCATTTAATTGAAATCTTCCTTTTTTGTCGACGTATTTTATCATTTCGTCGAATCTTATTTTGCGTCAAGGAGCCCCTTGATAATTTTTTCGCCCTGTGACATCCACGGACAAGGGCAGGTTCGCATGCGGGCACCATCTCCTCCCACGTCGAGAACTTTGCATACATTTGCGGCCCTTCATCGGTACCATAGCTCAGGTGGTAGAGCAATGGATTGAAAATCCATGTGTCCCTGGTTCGAATCCAGGTGGTACCACATCCAACAAGCGGGCTGACTCCAGTCCGCTTGTTTCTTTTCCGCCCCCATTCTCCGCATGACCACACAACAACTGGACCCGCAACTGCACCACTTGCTCGACTGGATTGACCGCACCCGGCCCAACCGGCTCGCCGTCATTATGGACCCGAACACCGAGAAGCACTGCTTGCCGGTGGTGTCCCCCCTGCTGCCGCCCCACACCGACTTCCTCCGACTCTCGGAGGCCGGAGAAGGCATCAAGCGGATCGAACATGCCCATGCCTTGTGGAGCAGCCTCGACGAGGCCGGATACGATCGGAACAGCGCCATCATCGGATTGGGGGGCGGCACCGTGACCGACCTCTCCGCCTTCGTGGCCAGCACCTATCTGCGGGGCGTGGACTTCTGGCTCATCCCCACCACCCTGCTCGCCATGGTCGATGCCGCAGCGGGCGGCAAGACGGGCATCAACCTCGGTGGCGCGAAGAACCGCATCGGCACGTTTGCCCACCCCGCCGGCATCAGCTTGTGTCCGGAATTCCTCGCCACCCTGCCGCAGCGCCAACTCCTCTCGGGCATGGCGGAACACGTGAAGCACATTCTGCTGGTCCATCCGTTGAATGAATGGTCAGGGCGCATGGAGGCCCTGCCTGCGCTTGACGGTCCCATTGAGCCTGAGGACTTCGCCGATCTCATCCGGGAATCGGTGGACATCAAGGAAAGCATCGTCCTTCAGGATGTGGAGGAGACCAACGGCATCCGCAAGCAGCTCAACCTCGGCCACACGGCCGGCCACGCCCTCGAATCGTGGGCCATGTCCGAGGGACTTGACCTGCTGCATGGCGAGGCGGTGGCGTGGGGACTAGGCGTCGAGCTGGCCATCAGCGCCGGACGCCTGGCCCCAGACACGCCTGCCGCTGCTGCGATGTTGGCGCTGCGCACCACGTTGGAGACGCGGTTCCCCTGCCCGGTTTCCATTCCCCCGCCAGAGGCCTTGTGGGAATGGGCGAGGATGGACAAGAAAAACGACGGCGAGGCGGTCCGCATGGTGCTGCTCTCGGAAGAGGGCGCTCCGGTGGTGGACCAGCCGGTCATCCTCGAGGAATTCAGTGCCGTCTGTGGAGCGTGAACATGCCGGTCAGCCTGAGCGTCCTTGCGTAATTTCGGGCCATGGAGGTGAACATCGGTGATGTGGCAGCCCTGCTGGACGGTCGTCTGGAAGGAGACACGGGCATTGCCCTGACCGGCTTTGCCGGCATCGAGGAGGCTGGCTCGGGCCAATTGACCTTCCTGGGCAACCCGGCCTACGAACCCCACCTATATACTACGTGTGCCTCCGCCGTGCTCGTGGCGGACGACCTCCGACTGAGCGGGTCCCTACAACCGGGCACGGCCCTGATTCGGGTGACCGACCCCTATGCGGCCATGGCCAAGCTCATGCAGACCTTCTCGCCCTCTTCGGAGGAGCAGAATGGCCAAGGAACCATCGACCCGAGTGCAGTGGTCCATCCGGAGGCCCGCATCGAGTCCGGCGTCACCATCGGGGCCCTTTGCCACATCGGGGCGGGTGCCTCCATCGGCTCCGGTTGCGTCATTGAGTCCGGCGCCATCGTGGGCCGGGACGTCCAAATCGGAAAGGGCAGCCGCATCGGCCCCCGTTGCGTGCTCGGACCGGACACCGTGATCGGCCGCGACTGCATCCTCCAGGCCGGTGCCATCGTGGGCGCCGATGGCTTCGGGTTTGCTCCGACGGACGCTGGTTACGAAAAGGTGCCACAGCTCGGCAATGTCGTCCTCGGCGACGGATGCGAGATCGGAGCCGGCACCACCATCGACCGCGCCACGCTCGGCTCCACCATCCTCGGCCACGGCGTCAAACTCGACAACCTCATCCAGGTCGCCCACAACGTGTGCATCGGAGACCACACCGTCATCGCCGCCCAGACCGGCATCGCGGGATCCACGGAAATCGGAGCGCGCTGCATGATTGGCGGGCAGGTTGGCATCAACGGTCACATCCGCATTGCCGACGGCAGCAAGATTGCCGCAAAGAGCGGCGTCACCGCCAGTGTCCTCGAGCCCGACCAGGTCCTCCAAGGCAATCCCGCCCGGCCCATCCGGGAATACCAGAAAACGCAGGTTGCCCTGCGCCGGATCATCCGCGAATTCGAAAACAAGAACGCCTGAACCATGTCCGACTCCTCTTCCTCCGGCCTCCATGGCCCCGCGGTCCGCAGTGAGCGCCAGCACACCCTTGGGGCGAGCTTCTCGCTCGAAGGCATTGGCCTGCACACCGGAGAGACGGCCCAGTTGACCGTGCATCCGGCCGATGCGGACCACGGCTATGTCTTCCAACGCATGGACCTCGAGGGGGCGCCTTGCGTGCCGGCAGATTGCGACCTTGTCGTGGAAACCCGTCGCGGCACCACCCTCGAAAAGGACGGCGCACGGGTCCACACCACGGAACACCTCCTCGCCGCCCTGCACGGGTGCGGCATCGACAACGCCCTCATCGAGATGAACGGCCCCGAGGTCCCCATCCTCGATGGCAGCAGCTGGCCCTTCGTGGCCCACATCGAAGAGGTCGGCACCGTCGAACAGGAAGCCGACCGGCATTTCATCACCCTGACCGAGCCCATCACCCACCGATCGGAGGACGGGGTCGAGATGCTCGCCGTGCCCCCGGTGCAGGATGAATTCCGCCTCACGGTGATGGTTGACTACGGAAGTCCGGTCCTCGGTACGCAGCATGCCAGCATGCGCCATCTGGGACAATTCGTCTCCGAGATCAGCCGCTGCCGGACGTTCGTCTTCCTCAAGGAGGTCAAGGCGCTGCTCGAGCAAGGACTCATCAAGGGCGGTGACCTGGACAATGCCATCGTGCTGGCCGAGCGCACCTACAGCGAAGAGGAAATCGCCTCCATCGCCAGCCTCGCCGGCAAGGAGGGCCTCGCCGTGGACCCCGGCAAGACCGGTGTCCTCAACAACACAACGCTCCAGCACGCCAACGAGCCCGCCCGCCACAAGCTGCTCGACATCATCGGCGACCTCGCCCTGACCGGATGCTTCATCCGGGGCCACATCCTGGCCGCCCGCCCGGGCCACGCCGGCAATGTGTCCTTCGCCAAGGAGCTGAAGAAGCTCAGCCAGGCCGCCGACCGCGTGCCCCACTACGACCCGACGGAAGAGCCCTTATTCGACATCCACGACATCGAGCGACTTCTTCCCCACCGGTATCCGTTCCTGCTGGTCGACAAGATTCTCTCCCGCTCGGAAGACAGCATTGTGGGCCTGAAGAACGTGACCATGAATGAGCCTTTCTTCCAGGGCCATTTCCCCGGCAACCCGGTGATGCCCGGCGTGCTGCAAATCGAAGCCATGGCGCAGGTCGGGGGCATCTTCGCCCTGAGCGGGGTGGACAACCCCGAGCAATGGTCGACCTACTTCATGAAGATCGACAACGTCCGCTTCAAGCAGAAGGTCATCCCCGGGGACACCGTGCTCTTCCGCCTCAAGCTCGCCAGCCCCATCCGGCGCGGCCTCGTCCACATGACCGGAGAAGCGTTCGTGGGGGACAAGCTGGTCTCCCAGGCCGAAATGCTCGCCCAAATCATCCAGGACCGCGTCCCCAGCTCCACCTCCGCATGAACACCACTGCACCCACCGGCATTTCGGAGATGGCCGTCGTCCATCCGGACGCCCGCATCGGCGAAGGCGTGACCATCAGCCCCTTCTCGACTGTGGAGGGCGATGTCGAAATCGGACCGGGGACCTGGATCGGCCCCAACGCCACCATCCTCGATGGCTCCCGGATCGGCGCCCACTGCCGCATCTTTCCCGGAGCCGTGATCGGCGGGGCTCCGCAGGACCTGAAGTTCGCCGGCGAGAACACGACCGCAGTCATCGGCGACCACACCACCATCCGGGAATGCTGCACCATCAACCGGGGCACCACGGACCGGATGACCACGCGGGTCGGGTCGCATTGCCTGCTGATGGCCTACACCCACGTAGCCCACGATGCGGTGGTCGGCGACCATTGCGTCCTGGCCAACTGCGCCAACATCGCCGGGCACGTCACCATCGAAGACTGGGTCATCATTGAAGGGGTCGTCGCCGTGCAGCAATTCGTCCGCATCGGCCAGCACGCCTTCGTCGCAGGAGGATCCCTCGTCCGCAAGAACATCCCGCCTTTCGTCAAGGTCGCCCGGGAACCGCTCAGCTACATCGGGGTCAACGCCATCGGACTTCGTCGACGGGGCTTCGCCGACGAGTTCGTCCGCGCCGTAGAGGACATTTACCGGACCCTGTATGTCACCGGCGGCAACATGTCGCAGGCCATCAAGGTCGCCGAGATGGAGCTTCCCATCAGCGACGCCAAGGAAACCATCCTCGACTTCATCCGGGCTTCCGACAAGGGCATCGTCCGCGGCCCCTTCTGAATGCAGCCGGACCGCCCTCTCGCCATTGAGGCCCATGGAGTGGGCAAACGCCACGGGCGGCAGTGGGTGCTTCGCCACCTCGACCTCGACATCCCGGCCGGAAGTTCGATGGTTCTGCTCGGCGCCAACGGCAGCGGGAAGTCCAGCCTGCTCCGCATGCTGTGTGGATTCGATGCCCCGAGCGAAGGCGCCGTCGCGTGGCACCGCGGAGACCATGCCCTCACCCGGTACCATGTGCCCGGACACATGGCCTACTGCGCTCCGGACCAGTCGCTCATCCTCGATCTCACGGTTCGGGAACACATCGAGGCCCACCGCCGGTTCCGCGCCAGCTTCACGGGCATGGACACGGATGATGTCTTGCGCCTTGCCCTCCTCGAGGGCCATCCGGATTCCCGCGTGCGGGACCTGAGCTCCGGCATGCGCCAACGGCTGTCGCTGTCCCTCGCCTTCACGACCGCTTCAGCCGCCCTCTTCCTCGACGAACCAGTCTCCCATCTGGACCGGGACGGCCGGGCCTGGTACGCCAACCTGCTCGCCGAATGGCGCCGTGGTCGGACCCTCGTGGTCGCCTCGAACCACAACCCGGAGGAGCATCCGGAGGACTCGGCCCGGTTCGAAATCGGAAATTGAACCCCACAGGATAAATTTTTAATCGACTGTCAATCAGTCTATTAATTCAATTTCTTCCACTTTTTTCAGAAAAATCGAAACCGCACGGAACGGCGGAGCGTAGAGGGGGGCGAATCCACAAATACCTCAAAACATGATTCGCTTCTCTTTCCTCTCGTTTGCCCTTCTCGGCATTCTTTTCTCCAACACGGCCCTCGCCGCCACCCCGCAGGATGACATCCAGTGCAAGGTGGAGCAGGACCAGGTCAACACGGCCATCTTCGTGGAAACCATGGTGTCGCAGACGTACCGTTCCTGCGCCAAAGGCACCATCGCCAACCTCGAGGTGATTGCCAGCGTGCAGTTCAACGGCGGCACCGTCGACATGGGTGTCATGGACGCCCACATGACGCCGCGTGCTCTCAAGACCTTCACGGCCGACAACTACAACGGTGTGAGCCTGCTCATGGACAACTTGTCCATCCCGGCCCTTCAGGGTGATGAGTTCATCATCATGATCAAGGCCTACAACGGAGCCAGCCTCGTGATGCCGGCGACGGACGACGCGACGAACTTCGTCGGCGAGGTGCGCCTGGGTGGTGCCCCTGAGGCCAAGAACCTCAAGTTCACGTCCGGCCTGCGCGGTGCTACTCCGGAGCTTGACGCCGCCAATGAGGGCCGCACCCGCGGCAACGACAGTCAGACGACCGGCGCCCATGCTCGGACCGCTGCCGGCCTCGACCTAAACGTGGAAGGCGACTGCGTGACCGCCCAGCGCAACAGCACGGGTGTGCTCAACTTCGAAGGCCAAACCTTCATGCAGCTCTTCTACGCCTGTGACAAGGGGCGGATCGGTGAGATCAAGCTCGCCACCCCGTTCGTCGAGCCGGGCTTCAGCTTCGAGTACGCTCTGATGCGCTTTGACAACAGCATCATCACGAGCGGCACCTTCACGAGTGAGGACGTCATCGATGGTGAGCTCCAACTCACCTTCGACAAGGGAGCCGTGCGCAAGGACCAGACCGTGCTCCTCAAGGTGACCTGCCCCCAGGGTGCCCGTCTTGCAGCCCTCGCCAAGGGGGTCAGCGACGCCAGCTTCGGTCGCCTCTACGTGAACGGCCAGTCCATGCCGTACAACCTGGCCATGGCCGTCGGCATCAACGCCGCCAACGCCGCCGACGTGCAGTCTGACAATGACGGCCGCGACGCGCTCGAGATCGGTGCCTACCCGGTGCCCTTCGGTGAGAGCCTCAGCATCACGATCCGTGGTGTGGTCAAGGCCGGTGCCACCCTCCAGCTCCTGAACCACGTGGGCATGCCCGAGCGTGTGATCTCCCTCGCCGGTGGTCAGCTCGACGCTCCGATCCGGTTCACGGACCTCGACCAGCTGCGCCCCGGTCTCTACACCATCCGCCTGATCAACGGCGACAAGGTGTTCAGCAAGCGCATCCTCAAGGGCTGAAAAATCTCCTGACAATCCCAACCGAAAGGGGCTGCTTCCGCAAGGAGGTGGCCCCTTTCCGTTTACGCCGAGCGGTGGGCCGGGCGGAGGAGGTCAAAGACGGTCTTGACCGGGGCGAACGTCCGGGGATCGACCTCCACGAACACCGTGTTCCACCGACCCATGGCCCCGTTCCACAATCCCGGATGCTCCAACCCCTTCAACGGCTGGCCGGCAAACGACTTGGACACGAGGAAATCCCGGCTGACATCCACAAAGGCATCGAGATCGTAGGGCTCCCCCCGATCGTCATGCATGGCGCAGACCAGGTCGACGGGATTGAAGTGCGTCGCCCGGCCCACCCGGTCTTGGATCACCGGGTCCGATGCATCCATCTCGGCCGATTCCACAATCTGTGAACGCAGGACGCCCCGGTCATCACGAAGCCAGAACGGCCCGCCGCCGGGCTCGCCCTCGTTCTGTACCATGCCCGCTACGAGGAGGGGGCGGTCCAGCATGGACCACAATTCGGACGCCCCGGAGGGAATCGCCTCCCCCGGATGGGCCACGCCCTGCCGAAGCCAGTCCTTTGCCGGGCCGACCTCTCCTTCCCGCAAGGCCTCCAAGGCAGCATTCCGTGAGACCATGAGGTCTGCCGTCCGGCCGATCAAGGCCTGCCGCCACGGCACCACCTCCCCGAGCGCGGATGTGGGGCGGACGTTGTCGATGTTCTTGACGCTCACCAAGGCCCCGGGATGGGCGCGGGAAATGGCGGCGAGGTTGTGCAGCAGGGCGCCATGCCCGCCGGGGCGGAACAAGGGAGTGCCGTCGAGTTTGAGAAAGGGCGCTCCCTCCGCGTCGAGGGCCACGGTGTCCGTGGAGGGATCCTGCACCGAGGCTTCCACCGGCACGCCGATGTCCTTTGCCAATGCTCGGAGTTGTTCAACACGAGCGGACATGCCTTCCGCCGGAAGGGTGAAGTGCAGGGTGGATCCGGGCTGATCCAGCGTCTTCGACCATTCGATGAGCTGGGCCTCGAAGGCCGTCTTCACTCCGTCTTCCTCTTTGTGGAAGGGCAAACTCCCCTTGGGCTGTTCCGGAAGATTGAGCCGCTCCACCACGGCGGACCAGCGCTCTTCCGGCGTACCACAAGGGCCGGCGGCTTCGGCGAGGGATTGGAAGGGAAATTCAGCCCAGCGGGCATCCAGCTGCTCGATGGCGGACGGATCCCGGGCCACCAGGGCCTTGAACATGCGGCTGGCCGCACCGCTCGCAGGAACGAACCGCACCACGCGCTTCGGTTCCATGGCGGCCCCTTGACGGGCCCACGTCCCGAATTCCGCTTCCGTCCAGCGCTGAATGCCGAGTCCCGGCGTGCACGGGGCCTCCGGGACGCAAAAGGACGGGGTGGAGCGCAACCGCTCCAGCTGGCGCATCAATTCCGACTCGACAAGGCCGTGCTCGCGTGCAGACTGGATGTAGGAGGGAGTGGGGCCTTGGCTCACGCCCCTAAGGTACCACGCGGACCGGGTCCCGGTCGGGGACGATCGGGATCAGGCCCGCCTCAATCCGGACTTCCGGGACGGGCGGGAAGGGTTGGACGCGGGGCGGTCTGTCCGGCTCAGTACCTGGCCGGCCCGGTCCCTCCGCAGGGCCTCGAGGGCGAGGGAAAGCGAGCGCCTTGCGGAACCGAGTCGGGCTCCGATGTCCGCTTCGTCGTCCCCGTTGCGGGAGGTCTGTTCGATGTGCAGGATGTCGTCGAGCAGGGAGTCCATGCCCAGCATGCTGATGCTGCTCCGCGCCTTGTGCGCGAGGGGATGGAGATCCCTCCATTCCCCGCGGCTCCACCGGGCCTCCATCTCGTCGAGATAACCGGGCACCTGCTCCTCGAAGGAATCCAGGATGCGGCGGACCATGGCATCGTTGCCTTGGAACACCTGCTGGAGGTAATCGAGGTTATAGTGCACTGAGGACATGCGTGAATCGACGGAATGGAATCCGACACGCACTCTACGGGAATTGCGGGGGAAAGGTTACCGATATTGCAGCATGACCGAGGGCCCGCAGGCAGGCAAGCGCATCGTGGTGACCGGAGGCGCCGGATTCATCGGCTCCCACACCGCCGTTTCCCTCGTCGAAGCTGGCTATGAGCCGGTCCTCGTGGACGACCTCAGAAACAGTCGGGAAGAGGCCGTCGACGGCATCCGACGCATCGTCGACCGGGAGATTGAATGGCACCGCGTCGATTGCGGAGACGCCGAAGCGATGGCTCCCGTCTTGGATCGGCCGGTCCATGGCGCCATTCATTTTGCGGCGGACAAGGCCGTCGGTGAAAGCGTCGAACATCCCGAGAAATACGTCGACAACAACATTGGCGGTACGGCCCGCTTCACGGCCCTGCTCCGTCGACACGGGGTTCGGCACCTCGTCTTCAGCTCCTCCTGCACCGTCTACGGGGAGGCTGAAATTCTCCCTGTCTCCGAAACGGCCCCCATCCTGCCAGCGGCCTCACCCTACGGCTTCACCAAGCAGGCCTGCGAGACCCTGCTCCACCACGCCCACCAGGCGGCCGGTGGAGATCTCGGGGTCGCGCTGTTGCGGTACTTCAACCCCATCGGCGCCCATCCCAGCGCTGAGATCGGAGAGTTGCCCCTTGGCCCGCCGGCCAACCTCGTGCCCTTCCTGACTCAGGCCGTGGCCGGATTGCGGGGGCCGCTGACGGTCTTCGGAGACGACTACCCCACCCCGGACGGCACCTGCATCCGGGACTACCTCCACGTCTGCGACCTGGCCGAGGCCCACGTGTCGGCCCTGCGCTGGTTGGAAAGGAACGAAGGCCGACTCGAGACGTTCAACCTCGGGACTGGCCGAGGTTCCAGCGTGAAGGAGGTGATCGCCGCCTTCACCACCGCCACCGGCCTGGACGTGCCCCATCGCATAGGGGGTCGGAGGTCCGGAGATGTAACGGCGATCTATGCCGACCCCACCAAGGCGGCCAAGGAATTGGACTGGCGGACGGAGCGGTCCCTCGAGACCTGCCTGGCGGACGCCTGGCGCTGGCAGCAGCGCCTTGGGCGGAACGACTGAGCGTCAGGGCGTCCAGCCCGATTCCACGACCGCGCGCATCATCGTAAAGCCGACGAGGAAGCCGAGGGCCAATTCCCGTGGAGTGTGAACGCCCATCGCCATGCGGGACCATCCGATGATACCGGCCAGCAGAAACCCCAGTGGCAACCATGCTTCGAGGCCCAACCCGTGGAGCTGATTGAAGGCCCACATGGCGCCGAAGCCCCCGCCATTGGCCATCAGGTGCATGCTGAGTTTGATGCGCCGGTTCACGATCAGGGCCAGGGCCAGCGCAGCCACCATGGCCACCACGAGTCCAAGCAGTTCCGGCGGGAGATAGACGCCGGGACGGGTCAGGGCGAACCAGCCGAGGGCCTGATAGAACAGCACGATGAGGAAGGGCAGGGTCCGCTCGGACCGGTCCGAAACCTCCAGGTCACCGAGCACGCCCCGGCGGTGCAGCACATAGAGGGAAACGGCGGGCGCGACGGCATTGATGAGCATGACGGAGGCCACATAGGTCATCACCGCGGGCTGCATCCGGAGCCAGGGATCCACCGACCACAACAGGCCCAGCACGATCAGGGGCGTCCACAAGGGGTGGAACACGTAGGAGACCAAAACCGCCAACGCGCGCATCAGAGTTCTTTCCTGAGCCGTGCGACGGGAATGCCGAGTTGCTCCCGGTACTTGGCGACGGTCCGCCGGGCGATCTGGTAGCCCTTGTCCTGCAAGACCTTCATCAGCTTTTCATCGCTCAGCGGCTTGCGCTTGTCCTCCTCTCCGACGGCTTCCTCGAGGATTTTCTTGACCTCCCGGGTCGACACCTCCTCCCCGCTGTCCGTGGAGAGGGATTCGCTGAACAGCGTCTTGAGCAGGAAGGTCCCGTATGGGGTCTGGACATACTTCGAATTGGCCACCCGCGACACGGTGCTGATGTCCATGCCAATCCGCTCCGCGATGTCCTTGAGGATCATGGGCTTGAGCTCCGTCTCATCGCCGGTCAGGAAGTACGCTTCCTGGTGCTCCATGATGGCCTCCATCGTGATCTTGAGCGTGTTGCGACGCTGGTTGATGGCATCGATGAACCACTTGGCCGCATCGACCTTGCGCTTGACGAAGGTGATGGCCTCCTTCTGGGCCCTGTCGGGCTTCTTGGCCGCCGCGTACCCGGCCATCATCTCGCGGTACTCATTGGACACGCGCAGCTCCGGAGCGTTGCGCCCATTGATCTGGAGGCGAAGGGCGTCCCCCTCGACGGAGACCTGGAAATCCGGCACCACCGCCTGGATGGGCCGGGAGGAATCCGATCCGGAATTGCCCGGCTTCGGGTTGAGCCGCGTGATTTCATCGATGGCGGCCTTGAGCATGTCCTCCTCGACTTCGAGGCGGCTGATCAGCTTGTCGTAGTGCTTCTTCGTGAAGGCGTCAAACTGCTCGGACAGCATGCGATGGGCCAACCGCAGCGGCCCATCCTCCGGCGCGGACTCGAGCTTGCGGTCGAGCTGGAGCAGGAGGCATTCCTGAAGGTCCCGCGCACCGACCCCGGCGGGGTCCAGCTGCTGGACGATGCCGAGCACGGCCTCGAGCTCCTCCTCCTCCACCTCGATGCCCTGCCCGAAGGCGAGATCCGACGTGATGGAATACAGGTCCCGTCGCAGATAACCGGCCTCGTCGAGGTTGCCGATGAGGAACGAGGCCAACAGGCGCTGGCGGTCGGTCACCGGACGCAACCCGACCTGCGCCGTGAGGCGCTCGGCGAAGGTCTCCCCGGCCCCGAAGGGCAGGTCCCGGTCCTCGTCCTCTCCGTGGTTGTTGACGGCGTAGCGGTAGCTCGGCGTGGGGTCGTCGAGGTAGGCGTCGAAGTCGAAGTCGTCCCGGGTCTCGCCCCGGTCGTCATCCAGGCCGTCCGCGCGGTCGAACTCCTCCTCCTCTTCCCGGCCCTCCTCGAGGGCGGGGTTGGCCTCCAATTCCTCCTTGATGCGCGCCTCCAATTCCAGCGTGGGCACCTGCAGCAGCTTCATCAGCTGGATCTGCTGGGGGCTCAGCTTCTGCTGGAGTTTCTGCTGGAGGCTTTGCTTGAGCATGCTGGAATTTAATGCGGTGTCGCCACCGCATTACACTCAGAACTCCGCGTTCTGCGGGGTCCGCGGGAACGGAATCACATCGCGGATGTTCGTCATGCCGGTGGCGAACATGACCAACCTTTCAAATCCCATGCCAAAGCCGGCGTGGGGTGCCGTTCCGAAGCGGCGCGTGTCGAGGTACCACCAGACGTGGTCTTCCGGGATGTCGAAATCGGCGCACTTCTTCTTGAGCACGTCCAGGCGCTCCTCCCGCTGGCTTCCCCCCACGAGCTCGCCGATGCCCGGCACCAGAACGTCCATGGCCGCGACCGTCTTGCCGTCGTCGTTGGCGCGCATGTAGAAGGCCTTGATCTCCGCCGGGTAATCGGTCAGGATGACCGGCTGCTTGAACTTCTTCTCCACCAACCAGCGCTCGTGCTCGCTCTGGAGATCGATGCCCCACTCCACAGGGTACTTGAACTTCTTCTTCTTGAAGGGCTTGGAGTTGCGGAGCAGGTCGATGGCCTCCGTGTAGGTGATCCGGACGAAGGGATTCTCCGTAACGAAGCGGAGGCGCTCGATGAGGCCCATCTCGTTGCGCTGGTCGGCCGGCAGTTGCTTCTCGATGTCGGCCTCCCGCTTGGCGAGGAACTCCAGCTCGGCCGGGAAGCGCTCCAGGACCTTGGTCAGGACGAAGCGAAGGCAATCCTCGGCAAGATCCATGTTGTCGGTCAGGTCGTTGAAGGCCACCTCGGGTTCGATCATCCAGAACTCGGCGAGGTGCCGGGATGTGTTGCTGTTCTCCGCCCGAAACGTCGGGCCGAAGGTGTACACCTTGCCAAGTGCCATGGCACCAAGCTCGGCCTCCAACTGGCCGCTAACGGTCAGGTTGGAGGGCTTGCCGAAGAAGTCGGCCGCATGGTCGACGGCCCCATCCTCGGTCTTCGGCACCTCATCGAGGTTCAGGGTCGTCACCTGGAACATCTCTCCCGCTCCCTCGGCGTCGCTTCCGGTGATGATGGGGGTGTGGAGCATGTAGAACCCAGCCTGATCGAAGTACTCGTGGATGGCATACTGCAGGCCGTGGCGGAGGCGGAAGACGGCGTTGAACGTGCTGGTCCGGAAGCGCAGGTGGGCCTTTTCCCGAAGGAACTCCATGGTGTGGCGCTTCATCTGGATGGGGTACACCTCCGGGTCGGCGTCACCGAGCACCTCGATGCTGGTCACGTCCACCTCGGTGACCTGGCCGGCTCCCTGGCTCTCCACGAGGGTGCCCTCAGCCCGGATGGCTGCACCGGTGGTGAGCCGCTTGAGCAGGGCCTCCTCGGTGCCCTCGCGGTCGAGGACAAGCTGCAGGTTGCCCAGGCACGACCCGTCATTGACAGAGAGGAACTGGTTGTTGCGGAAGGTGCGCACCCAGCCGCAGACGGTGACATTCTGCCCGACGCGTGCCGTGTCGAGCAATTCGGAAATGGCGTGTCTCTTCACGCCGGCAAAGATGCGGCGATTCAGGCCGGATTCGGCGTCTTGGTTTCGTCTGCGGAAACCACGCCATCCCGGAGACGGACGACCCGGTGGGCATAGGCCGCGATGTCTTCCTCGTGGGTGACCAGCACGACGGTGTTTCCCGCCGCGTGGATTTCGCCGAAGAGGGCCATGATCTCGAGCGACGTCTTCGTGTCGAGGTTGCCCGTCGGTTCGTCCGCGAGCAGCAAATCCGGCCGGTTGACGAGGGCCCGGGCCACGGCCACGCGCTGCCGCTGTCCGCCGGACAGTTCATTGGGTCGGTGGTCCATGCGGTCGGCGAGCCCGACTTGCTCGAGGACCTCCCGGGCCCGGGCCTCCCGGTCTGCGCGGGACGCCCCGGCGTAAACGAGCGGCAGGGCCACATTCTCGAGGGCCGTGTAGCGCGGCATGAGGTTGAACGTCTGGAAGACGAAGCCGATCCGCCGGTTCCGGATGTCGGCCAGGGCGTCGTCGTCAAGGGTGCCCACATCCTCCCCAGCGAGGCGGTAACGGCCCAATGTTGGGGTGTCCAAGCAACCGAGCATGTTCATCAGCGTTGACTTACCGGAACCCGAAGGCCCCATCAATGCCGTGTACTCTCCCTGTGCGATGTCGACCGACAGCCCCCGGAGGGCGTGCACCTGCTGCTGGCCCACCTGGTAGGTCTTCCACACATCATCCACCTGTATCAACGCCGGCATGGGTGCAAGTTAATCCGCGTCCAGCCCGTCCCTGATTTAAATTCCGGGCTCCACCATGCTCTACAATCGGATTCTGAACAACGCCAAGGCCCTCGTCCTCCTTCCCCTGCTGTTGGCGGCCACCGGAGCGGGCGCCCAGCTCATCACGGACAACACCGTCACGCCCGAGCAGGCCCTGCTGGAATATCTTCTCGGAGAGGGCGTGGAGGTCAGCAACATCACCTTCAGTGGCGACCTCAACCAGATTGGCAGCTTTGATGCCAATGCAACCAACATCGACATCCCCGATGGCATCATACTCGCCACGGGCGACATCGATGTGGCCATCGGCCCCAACGATGCGGGAGGGGCAGGACTTGGCGGCGGCAACTTCGGTGCGGGGGACCCCGACCTGACGGCCTTGAGCACGTTCAACACGAACGATGCCGCCATCCTCGAATTCGACTTTGTTCCATCCGGTGACTCATTGATTTTCAACTACATATTTGCTTCTGAGGAGTACAACGAGTACGTCTGTGGATCGGTGAATGATGCCTTTGGATTTTTCCTGTCCGGCCCGGGCATCGTCGGCCCCTACTCGGACAATGCGATCAACCTCGCCACCATCCCCAACCCGGTCCTCGAGGGCGAAACCATCCCGGTGACGATCAACTCGGTGAACAACGGACAGCCCGGGTTCGCCGGAACCGCTTCCAACTGCAATCAGGTCTCCGAGCAGTGGAACCTCAACACGGACTACTACGTCGACAACGACGGCAACAACGATCCGACCTCGGTCCAGTTTGACGGCTTCACGGTCATTCTGACCGCCGCTGCCCAGGTCCAGTGCGGCCAGACCTACCACATCAAGATTGCCATCGCCGACGCCGGAGACACGGCCTTTGACAGTGCGGTGTTCCTCGAAGGCGGCAGCTTCTCCTCCAACAGCGCCAGCATCGAGGCGTCCGCCAGCATCGGGGGCGCCCCGGTCTTCCTCGGCGATTCCGTCGTGGTGGAGGGCTGCAATGAGGCCGGCTTCACCGTGATCCGCCCCCTCGCCGACTTCGCCGACACCCTGGAGGTGACGGTCTACGGAACGGCCCTGCCCGGGGCCGACTTCGAGCCCATTGACACCTCTGTGGTCTTGGAGCCCGGTGTCAGTGAGCTGCTCATCCCCCTCATCGTCATCGACGACAACCTCGCGGAAGGCCCCGAGACGGTTACCCTCGAATACCTCTATGTCAACCTGTGCGGGGACACCACCCTGGCTTCTGCAACGCTGGTCATTCAGGATCCCGACCCCCTACTCGTCCAGGTTCCCGACGAGGTGGCCCTTTGCCCGCCCGTAGAGGTCTCCGCCCTAGTCACACAAGGCTACGCCCCCTTTGTCTTCGGATGGAGCACGGGAGACAGCACGGCCACCATCGAGTATGAGGACCCGGAACCGACGACCATCACACTGACCGTGACCGACGTCTGTGGCGACTCACTTGTCCTGCCGGTCGACCTGGTCCCTCCCGCTGAGCTTGAGGTCGAGATCGTCCAGCTCGACGAACCCTATTGTCCGGGAGATCCCGTCCAGCTCGGTACCGAGGTCCTCTCAGGAACCGGCACCGTCACCTGGTCGTGGTCCTCCAACGTTGACAATGCGACCGGAGGCAATGCCAATGTGAGCCCGAGCACCAACGAGACGTTCACCGTCAACGCTGAGGACGCCTGCGGCCAAGCTGACGAGGCCCTGTGGACCGTCCTGGTGCCCACCTTTGATCCGGTGGTGGCTTACGACATCGACCTGTGTCCTGGCGAATCCGCCGTGCTCGGCATCGAAGGAGGCACGCAGAGCTACACCTTCGCCGGCCTCGACGGCACGCCCCTAACGGCCGCCACCGACTCCAACGTGGTGTTCACCAACGAAACCGGAAGCCTGTATGTCGACGACGTCCTCACCACGACCATCGTGGTGGTCACGGATGAATGCGGGTTGAGCGACCAGGCCACGGTGGACGTGGACATCTGCGAGATGATCATCCCCAACGTCTTCACCCCCAACGGGGACAACAAGAACGACGAGTTCCAGATCCAGTGCCTGGAGTGCTATGCGGGAAGCGACCTGCGCATCACCAACCGCTGGGGCAACGAAGTGTACTCCAGCACAGACTACACCGGCCAATGGGACGGCGAAGGCTGTCCGGACGGGACGTACTACTACCAGTTCGACCGGAGCGACGGCCAGCGTTTCACGGGATCCGTCCAGATCCTCCGCGAGCGTCAGTGATGCCTTTTGGGGAACCGAGTCCTCAAACGAGGGCGGTTCCCGTCATTTCCTCCGGGGCCTCCAGCCCCATCAGCCGAAGCAAGGTGGGCGCCACGTCTGCGAGAATGCCATCGCGCACGGCGTCTACGCCCTCGGCCACCGCCACGACCGGAACGAGGTTCGTCGTGTGGGCCGTGTGCGGCGTCCCATCCGGGTTGCGGGCCAACTCTGCATTGCCGTGGTCGGCGATGACCAGGAAGGAATACCCGGCCCTCAGCCCGGCCTCCATCACGCGCTCGAGTTGGCGGTCCGTCTCCTCGCAGGCGGCCACCACGGCCTCGAAGACGCCGGTGTGCCCGACCATGTCCGGGTTGGCGAAGTTCAAGCAGACGAAATCCGGAGGGGCTGCAGACCCCATGGCCTCGATGGCGGCATCGGTCACGCCAGCCGCGCTCATCGTCGGCTGCAGGTCGTAGGTCGCCACCTTGGGCGACGGCGCCACGGCGCGCTGCTCTCCCTCGAACTCGGCCTCCCGGCCGCCGCTGAAGAAGAAAGTGACGTGCGGGTACTTTTCGGTCTCGGCCAGCCGGAGCTGGGTGCCGCCGGCCGCGCTGACCACCTCGCCCATCGTCATCGGCAGGTTGGGCTTGTCGTAGAGCACCTCCACGCCCTCGAACCGCTCATCGTAGTTGGTCATCGTGACGTAGTGCAGGTCCAGGGTCGACATGGTGTGCTCGGGGAAATCCTGCTGGGTCAAGGCTGTGGTAATCTGCCGGCACCGGTCCGTGCGGAAATTGAAGCAGAACACCACATCGCCCGGTCGGATCCGGCCGTCCACACCGTCGAGGACCGCGGGCTCCACGAACTCGTCGGTGACCTCGGCAGCGTAAGCGGCGGCCATGGCCGCTGCCGCATCCGGAAAGGCGTTCCCCTGTCCTCGAACCAACAGGTCGTAGGCCTTGGCGATGCGCTCCCACCGCTTGTCCCGGTCCATCGCCCAGTACCGGCCGCAGACGGTGGCGAGCCCAGCGCCGGTTTCGGCACAGACGGCCTCGAGTTCCTCGAGATATCCCGCGCCGAGCTTGGGCGCCGTGTCCCGACCATCGGTGAAGGCGTGGACCACCACATCGGGCACCTCGGCATCGGCGGCGATGCGCAGCAAGGCGTGCAGGTGGTCCTGCTGGCTGTGGACGCCCCCGCGGCTCACCAGCCCCATGAAGTGGAGCCGACGGCCCTCCTCCTTGGCGCCCGACAGGGCTTCCTGGAGCACGGGCTCCGTGGCGATGGACCCGTCCGCGACGGCCCGATCGATGCGGAGCAAATCCTGATAGACAATGCGGCCGGCCCCGATGTTGAGGTGACCCACTTCGCTGTTGCCCATTTGCCCTGTGGGCAGGCCAACGTCCTCACCGTGGGTGGTGAGCGTGGCGTGGGGGTGGTCCGCCAACAGGCGATCAAAGCAAGGCGTGGAGGCCACATGCACGGCGTTGTTGCCGTCGGGGCGGCCGATTCCCCAGCCGTCGAGGATGATGAGGGCGGTCTTGTTGGTCATCGGGGCGCGAAGGTATCCCCCGATGGGCCTCGCCACAGCCGATTGTCTTCCTCAAGCCAACAGGAGGGATGGGACCCGTCTCGGCCCGCCTGAAGTCCGCTGGCCCGGTCCAGAAGTCCAAAGGGCCCCCATGCGGAACAGGTCCACGGCCTCGACATTGGGCTGATGGGCCAGGGTGTTCCAAGCAGCCTGCATGTCCTCTGACCACCGGATGTCATCCACCACCACCCACCCCCCGGGACGGACAAAGGGCCTGAGGCGTTCCCATTGATCGAGAAGGATGCTGCCGTCGTGGTGGCCGTCGAGGAACACGAGATCGAAGCATGGCTGTTCGGCCAACAGTGTGGGCAAGGTGTCACGGAACGGGCCCACCCTGATGTCAACCGAAACCTGCGGTGCCGTGTTGCTCAAGCGTTGGCCTGTGAGGGCCGCGAGATCCGGACTTCCTTCGAGCCCGACATACTGGCCGCGTCCGCCGGCACCGAGCATAAGGCTGACCGCTCCGGCACCCAGACAGGTGCCCAGCTCGAGGATGACCGGGTCCTGGTCCGAGCCTGGTTCAACCGATTGGGCCAAGGCCGCCAACCACAGCCCCTTCCTCCCGTCCGTGGAGGCGGTCTGCTCGAGTTGGCCCACGGAAAGTCGACGGGTCACGCCCTCCTCCCCCGACGCGGCTCCGAAATCGAGCATCTCGATGACCTCCGTGGAGGCGCAGGGCAGTGAATTCCGGATGAGGCGCCAATCGAGGGAAGCTGCCCGACGGGCATGCAACGGCTTTTGAAATGCCCCGTCCCGCTCCACAACGGGCAGATGGCGCCACTGCCACCACCACCGGAACCATTGCCCAACCGTCCGCGTCCGCGCCATGGCCCGCAAGATCGCCCTTCCGTATTTTCGCACTCCCCGGGCGGTTAGCTCAGTTGGTTCAGAGCATCTCGTTTACACCGAGAGGGCCGGGGGTTCGAGTCCCTCACCGCCCACCACACGGCCTGACAATCCGCGATACCTGACAGCGACCTGCGTTGCAAAGGGCTTTCCTGTGCCCTTCGTATCTTTAAGTTTGCTCAACGACCCAACACGCTAATTCATCGACAAAAGATGTCTCTTCGTCAATTTTCCATCGCAGCCACTCTGTTGGCCCTTCTGGGCTCGCCATTTGGCACCGCCGAGGCACAGGAAGCGGGGCACGATGTGGCGTTCGAATGGATTGAGGCGCAGCTGATGGGCATCCGAGACGATTTCGCCCGTCCCCCCGTCCACGCCCGGAACCTGTACCATGTTTCCCTGGCCATGTACGATGCGTGGGCGGCCTACGACGAGACCGCGGAGCCCATGCTTCTCGGTCACACCGTGGGTGGCTATACGGCTGAATTCGATGGCATTCCCGAGAACATCCTCCCCTTCCTCGACATCCCCACGGCACGCAAGGAAGCGGCTTCCTATGCCGCCTACCGGGTGCTGAGCCACCGCTATTCGAACTCCCCTGGGGTCATTCCCTCCCAGGCGCGGTTCGACTCCCTTCTCACGGCTTTGGGTTATGACCCTTCCCTGACGTCCACCAACTACGCCTTTGGCTCTCCGGCTGCTCTGGGCAACTACATCGCCGAGCAGGTCATCGCGTTTGGACTGCAAGACGGAGCCAATGAGGCCTTCGACTACTCCAACGTCTACTACGAGCCCCTCAACGATCAGCTCGTGGTGTCCGATCCGGGCAACCCGACCGTGATTGATCCCAACCGCTGGCAACCCCTGGCCATCGACGGTTTCGTGGACCAATCCGGGGAGGTGCTTGAAAGCGCTCCGCCCTTCCAGAGCCCAGAGTGGGGATGGGTCCAGCCGTTTGCCTTGGAAAGCGACCAGATGATCATGCACGAGCGAGATGGAGAGATGTGGCCTACTTGGCTCGATCCCGGTCCGCCGGTCTACACCGGAGGCGACCAGCCCTTCGCTGAGGACAGCATGTACAAGCACCATTTCGCGATGGTGAGCATCTGGCAGTCGCACCACGATCCATACAACGGGGTGATGGTCGATGCGAGCCCCGCCACCATCGGCAACGTGCAGTCCCTCCCGGAGGACATTGCCGACTACGGGGACTTCTACACCTATCTCGAAGGCGGTGACGTCGGCATCGGACACGACCTCAATCCGCACACCGGACTGCCTTACGAGGAGCAGATTGTGCCCCTTGGCGACTATACCCGCATCTTGGCCGAATTCTGGGCGGATGGACCGGACAGCGAGACCCCCCCCGGTCACTGGTTCAGCATCCTCAACGAGGTCATGTCCCACCCGGACTTCACCCGCGATTGGATGGGAGAGGGCGATGAACTCGACCCCCTGCAGTACGAGGTGAAAGCCTACCTCACACTGGGCGGTGCGGTCCACGACGCCGCCATTGCCGCGTGGAGCGTCAAGGGCTACTACGACTACGCCCGTCCCGTTTCGGCCATCCGCTACATGGCCGACCAGGGACAATCCACCGACCCGTCCCTGCCCAGCTACAGCCCCAACGGCATTCCACTCTACCCGGGCTTCATCGAGCTCGTGGACGACACGGACGACCTGGCCGGAACCGGTGGTGAGAACATCGGTAAGATCAAGGTCTTCACGTGGCAGGGACCGGACTACATCGACACCTATGAGGCCGACAATGGCCTGGACATCCCCATCGACACCGCCGGCAACATCGCCGGCGTGGGCTGGATCCTTGCCGAGAACTGGTGGCCCTACCAGCGTCCCAGCTTCGTGACCCCGCCGTTCGCCGGGTACGTGTCCGGCCACTCCACCTTCAGCCGGTCCGCGGCCGAGGTCCTGACCTGCATCACGGGTGACCCCTTCTTCCCAGGGGGCATGGGCGAATTCCATTGTCCCCAGGATGACTTCCTCGTCTTCGAAATTGGACCGTCCGTGGACGTGACCCTCCAATGGGCCACCTACTACGATGCCTCCGACCAGTGCAGCCTGTCCCGCATCTGGGGGGGAATCCACCCAGTGACGGACGACATCCGCGGCCGCCTCATGGGCATCGTTTGCGGTACGCAGGCCTGCGACCTGGCCAACAGCTACTTCGACGGCTCCATCAACAACACCTGCGGCATCGGCCCATATGGTGGTTGCCTCGGCGACATCGATGGCGATGGGGCCCAGACTGTGGAGGACGTGCTGTACATGCTGGCCAACTTCGGCAACATGGGACCGCATCCCGCCGACCTCGACCTGGACGACCTCGTCGGCACGACCGACCTGCTCATCCTGCTCGGCGTCTTTGGCTGTACCTGCCCCTGATCAGCCTGCTTGCAGCGCCGTGAGGGCCTCTCCCACGGTGAACACGCTGCCGAGGACCGCCACGAGCTCCTGACCGGTTCGCCGGCTTCTGGCCGACGCCACGGCGTCCGCCACGCTGCCGTGGACCGACCCCGTCCGTCCTGCGCCGGATGCCAAGGCCGCCAGCTCCTCCACGGGCATGGCGCGGGGCACCTCCGCTGCACACCAATGGTTGTGCACCGTTTCCGGCAGACAGGAAAGGGCTTCGGCCACATCCTTGTCCGCCACCGCCGCGTAGACCAGGCGGATTGGCCGGCCGAGGGCCTGCAATGCCTTTCCGGCTGCCGTGAGTCCCTCCACGTTGTGCGCGCAATCCAGGAGGCAGTCCTCATCCCAGAATTGCCAACGACCACGCAGGCCCCACGCCATGGGACCGGCCCTCAACACCTCCTCATCCGCGGCGGCGTCTCCAGGCAGCAGACAAAGAATCCGCCGCGCCACCGCGCGGTTCCGGGCAAGCCACTCAGGTCCGATTGTCTCTGCGGGATCCGGCAGGCCATCGTGGACCTCCACCCCCAACCTCATCGACCGCTCGAGGACCACGGAACGGGCCTCCGCGGGCAGAATCCCGAGCACGCACGGCACCCCTTCCTTGAGGATGCCGGCCTTCTCGCCGGCGATGGAGCGGAGGTCGGGCCCAAGGAATTGCTGGTGATCCAGACCGATCGAGGTGATGGCCGTCACGAGCGGCGCTGGAAAGATGTTGGTGGAATCGAGGCGACCGCCCATTCCGGTTTCGAGGACGACGCGGTCCACCCCAGCGGACTGGAAGGCCGACAGGGCCATCGTGAACATGAGCTCGAAGAAGCTGGGCTGCAACTCCTCCCACACGGCCATGTGGTCCACCACGAAGGCCACGAAGGCCTCCCGGGAAATCCACTCCCCGTTGATCCGGATGCGCTCCCGTGGGTCCTCTAAGTGCGGGGAAGTGTACAGGCCCACCGTGTGGCCCCGGGCCTGAAGCGCCGCGGACACGGCATGGCTCACCGAACCCTTGCCATTGGTCCCCGCGATGTGGACCACGTTGAGCCCGCGCTCCGGATGTCCGAGGGCGGCACAGAGGGCATGGGTCTTCTCCAGATCGATGCGGTAGCGCACCGGGCCCGTCCGTTGGAACATGGGCAACTGGGCATAGAGCCAATCGAGGACCTCCGCGTACTCCATGCGCTTCAAGAATGCTTCGAAGGGTGTGGGCCATCCGGAGCGCTTGGCCCCAGAGACCGTGTCATTCCAGCTTGAAATTGAACTGGATCCAACCGATGCGGGTCGGCTTGATCGGATGGCTCTCGAAGGTGGCGGTCAGGGCCGCCTCCTTGGCGAGCTGAACGAGCTGATTGTTGGACGTCGTGCTGTTCTCCGGGTCGAACCTCGCCTCGGTGACTTTGCCCGATTTGTCCACGTACACCTTCATGCGGACCACCCCTTCGGCCGTCGGCTTGCGGTCCAGGGTCGGGTCCCCGATCATCTTGCCACCATCGGCGAGCTCTCCCGTGGCCAATCCGGACACGACCCCCGCGCCCTCGATCTTCCCGTCTTCGGCGCCAGCATTGCCCGTTCCCTGCTGCTGGCCCTCGGACCCGCCACCGCCTGAGTTGTTGAACATTTGGCTCAAGGCGTTGGAGAGGTCCTGGGAAATCTCCGGCTCGGGGTCGGGGTCCTCCACTTCCGTCGGGGTCTCGACGGGTTCCTCCTGGGTCGGGACATCCACGTCGCTGACCTCCTGGGTCTCGATGGCCTCGACCGGAGCGACCTCCTCAACCGTGGATTCACTGACTTCCTGCTCGATGACTTCTTCCACCTCCTCGGAGGGGGTTTCCGTCTCCCGGTCTCCGCCAGCTTCCTCGACGTTGCCAAAGTCCGCCATGCCAACGGCCACGAACTGCTCGCCCGGGGGCGGAGTGATCTCTTGGAAGGCCACAAGGAACACGCAGGCCGCCAGGATGGCGACATACGTCACCGTGGAGAACACGGCCGCCTTGCGGCGTTCCTTGCGCTCCTGGTCGGCGTGGTGGCGGTTCCAATCGAATCCGGACATCTCGGGGTCTCTGGGGTCAGGGGTGGGTCAACGCGTGGGCTGGGCGCCGAGCATGACCTTCCAATCGTTGGCCTTGGCCAGGCCGATCACCTCGACGGTCTGCCCGGTGGGCACCTCCTTGTCGACCTGCAAATACAAGACCGGATCGCTCTGGTCGGCGAACTTCACCTTCAGGGCGGGCTCGATGTCGGCCCTGGCGATGGCGGTGCCGTTGAGGTAGTAGGTGCCGTCGGGCTTGATCGAGACCGTCAGCCGCGAGCTCGCACTGCTCGTCCCCTTGCTCTGAGGCAAGTCCACGTTGACCCCGTTCGACACCAGCGTGGACAGGATCACGAAGAAGATGAGCAGCAGGAACACGAGGTCCGTCATCGAGGACATGTTGCCCCCGGCCTGCACCTGGTTGCGTTGTCCGAGGTTCATCAGCGGGCGGGTTCCTCGAGGATGTCGATGAATTCAAGGCTGCTGGCCTCCATCTTGTGGATGACCTTGCTGACGCGGCTCACCAGGTGGTTGTAGGCCATGTAGGCAATGATGCCCACGATGAGGCCGACGATGGTCGTGATCATGGCCTGCTTTGTGCCGGATGAGATGTCGTCCACCCGGACCATGCCGGCATTCTCCATGTCGAGGAAAACGTTGACCATGCCGATGACGGTTCCGAGGAAGCCGATCATAGGCGCCGCCCCGGCGATGGTCGCGAGGGTGCTCAGGTTCTTCTCGAGGCTGTAGATCTCGAGCTTGCCCACGTTCTCGATGCTGGCGGAAATGTCCTTGAGCGGCTTGCCGATGCGGGCGATGCCCTTGTGCAGCATGCGGGCAATGGGTGTTCCGCTCTGCTCGCAGAGGTTGCGCGCGCTGTCGAGGTTGCCGGCAGACAGGTAATCCTTCAGCTTGGCCATGAAATCTCCGTCTTCCTTGGCGGCCTTGCGAATCGCCATGGAGCGTTCGAAGAAGATGAAGATGGCGATGAAGCTCATGATGGCGAGCGGCAGCATGATGTACCAACCGCCGGAGAGCAGGAGTTCGAAAATGGACACGTCGCGGGTGACCACCTCACCGGTGGCCGACAAGGCGTCGGAGGCACCCTCGGCCTCCTGGGCGGCGGAACCGCCGAGGGTCAGGTCCTGGATGCGGGCGAGGACAAGAAGGGGAAATTGCATGGCGTTCTCTCTGCGTTGTAGCTCAACGTCGAAGGTCGCCGATTCCGTATGTGGAGTGGGACGGGCGGGGGAAGGGTTACCCTCCTCGGATTGTTTACACCGGCAGGGTCAAGCGCCCATGCCGAACATCAGCCAATAGACGGCGGCACCGGCGAGGTAGCCGGCAATGGCCAGCAGGCTCATGCGCTTCATGTACCACACGAAGTCAATCTTCTCGAGGCCCATAACCGCCACGCCCGCGGCCGAACCGATGATGAGGGCCGAACCGCCCGTGCCCGCGCAATAGGCGAGGAACTGCCAGAAGATGCCATCCTGGACGAAGAAGCCCATCCAGGCATCCATCGTGCCCGGCGCCGCCACCTCGTACATGCCCATCGAAGCGGCCACGAGGGGCACGTTGTCTACGATGGCCGAGAGCAGGCCGATGGCGATGTTGATCAGGTAGACGTCTCCGAGGGAATCCCGGAGCCAGTCGGCCGTGGCAATCAGGTGGCCCGCTTCCTGCAGGGCGCCCACCGCAAGGAGGATGCCGAGGAAGAACATGACGGAGGCCGTGTCGATTTTCCGCAGCACGCCCACCACGCTCAGTTTGGAGCGCTCCTGGTCGTTCTTGGACCGGTGCAGCACCTCGGTGGTGAGCCACAGGACGCCGAGGGAGAGCATCATGCCCATAAAGGGCGGCAGGTGGGTCACAGTTTTGAAGACCGGGACAAACAGCAGGCCGCTCACGCCCATGGCGAAAATCAGGTTGCGCTCTCCTTGGCTCGTCGGATCAGCGGCTTCATCCGGATCGGTCTGGTCCGGACGGTCCACCTCGCCCTTCATCCGCATGGACATGATGCCGATGGGCACCACCATGCAGACGATGCTCGGCAGAATCAGGTGGGTCACAATGACGGGGGTGGTCAACTGGCCACCAATCCACAGCATGGTCGTCGTGACGTCGCCGATGGGCGACCAGGCGCCCCCGGCGTTGGCCGAGATGATGACCGCTCCGGCAAAGAGCCAGCGCGTGGGCTTGTCCGCGATGAGCTTCCGGAGCAGGGAGATCATCACGATGGAGGTCGTGAGGTTGTCCAGCGCCGCGGAAAAGAAGAAGGTCAGGGTCGCGATGATCCACAGCAGACGGCCCTTCTTCCGGGTCTTGATCCGATCGGTGATGACGGCAAACCCGTTGTGGGCGTCCACCAATTCGACGATGGTCATGGCCCCGAGGAGGAAGAAGAGGATGCTCGAGATCTCCTCCATGTGGTGGAGCAGGCGGTGCTCGAAAAAGACCTTCAACCCACCATGCCCGTCACCGCCATGGCCGTGCAGGAAGTCGTTGAAGGAATCCACCAGATGGTCCGGCGCCTGGTGCCAACCCAGGACGAGGATGGCCCAGCACAGCGTGCCCGTGATCAGGGCGCTGGCCGCCTTGTCGATGTGGAGGTTGTGCTCCAGGGCGATGAGCAGGTAACCCAGGACAAAGACGAGGATGAGGAGCGTGGCCATGTGGGCAGTGGATCAGACGAGTTGTTCGAGGGCGATGGACAGGGCCGTGGAGGACAATCCGTTGCGCTCGGGGCTGCGGGCATGGCACCGTTCCATCGCGGAGCGGATGCAGTCCGAAGTGTCCCCGAAGATCGCACCGTCTTCCAATTGAACGTCACCGTCGCCCATCAGGTATCCAAACACACGGGCCATCCCACAGTTCGCGATGAAGTCGGGAATCACGGCACAGGCGTGGTCTGCCTTCTCGGAAATGGGCCCGTAGAAGATGGCCTTGTCGGCAAACGGGACGTTGGCCCCGCACGAGATGACCTCGAGGCCGGCGGCCAGCATCCGGTCGAGCTGGTCCTCGGTCACGAGGCGGGACGCGGCGCACGGAAGAAACACGTCCGCCCCGACATCCCAAATGGTGCGGTTGACCTCCTCGAAGCTGACGAGACCGGGGGTCGACAAGGCATTGCCTGTCTTGGAGAGGAAGAGCTTCCGCACCTCATCGAGGCCCATGCCATCCGGACGGAGCAGACCTCCGACCCGGTCGATGATGCCGGTGATGACCGCGCCACGCTGAGCCAGATACAAGGCCGCTGCGGCCCCCACATTGCCCCAGCCCTGGACGAGCACGCGCTTGCCCCGGACGGAACCGCCGTAGAGTTCGTAGAAATGGCGCACGGATTCCGCCACGCCATAGCCGGTGATCATGTCCGCCACACGGTATCGGACGCCCCCGCCATCGGGAAGGAAATCCGCATCCTCCACCACCTTGCTGACGCCTTGGCGCAGGCGGCCAATCCGCCGCACTTTCTGGGCTTCGTCCGGCTTGAAATGGCCGTTGAAGACGCCCTCCTGGGGATGCCAGACCCCACAGGCCTCGGTCATCGGAATGACCTCGAGGCCCGCGTCGACATTGAGGTCCCCTCCGGTGCCATAGTAATGCTTGAGGAGCGGGGTCACGGCCTGGTACCAGCGGCGCAGGACGCCCTCCTTGCGGGGGTCGGCCGGATCGAAATCGATGCCGCTCTTGGCGCCTCCGATCTGGGGTCCGCTGACGGTGAATTTGATCTCCATCGTCTTGGCGAGGGAGACCACCTCATTGCGGTCGAGGCCCTTCCGCATGCGGGTGCCACCGCCGGCCGCGCCGCCGCGCAAGCTGTTGATGACGACCCATCCCCGGGCCTCCGTTTCAGCATCCGTCCATTCGAAAACGATTTCCGGGGCGCGGGCGCTGTACTGGTCGAGAAGCTCCTTCATGATCGAATCGTGTCCCCGGGACATCAGGGCGTCGCGAAGGTACCGAAGAGAACCCCGCCACAGACATCCTGTGATGCCCCGGTCACCGTCGCTAGCGAGGTGGGTTTCCCCTGTGCCGTTCGGAGCGCGAGCCAGGCAAATGCGATGGCTTCCTTGCCATCCACCCACGCGGGATCGGGGATCTCCAATGTCCACCCTTTGGGCAGCAGGGTGCGCAACCGCTCCATGAGGCAATGGTGGTGCGCGCCGCCACCGGTCACCAGCAGGGTGCGGCTGGCCTCCTCAGCCGGGTCCAAGCTGCCGGCCACCGTCTGGGCCACCCACTCCACGGCCGTGGCGGCGGCATTCCGGGGGTCGGGAATTCCGTCCAGGATGTCATGCAGCGGGTCGAGGTCTTCTGCCGCCAGCGACTTCGGGCCCTCGCGATGGAGGTACGGCCACTGCTGCAGCCTTATCAAGGCCTCTGGCTGGACCGTCCCACTCAGGGCCAGGTCTCCATCGTGATCAAAAGCAAGCCCCGCCCGCCGGGCCTGCCGGTTGAGCAGCAGATTCGCCCCGCACAGGTCCGCCGCCCTGACGGGGTCGTCGGCCGACTGCGGGAGCCAGGTGAGGTTGGCAATGCCCCCGAGGTTGAGACAGGCGCCATGGCCGGACAAGACGACCGAGTCGAACAGCGGCACAAGGGGGGCTCCCTGGCCGCCAGCCGCCACATCCGCCGACCGGTAGTCGGTCACCACGGGCAGACCCACTGTGCGGGTCAGGAGCGCTCCGTCCCCAACGGCCCGGGTCCCCCGCCCAGCGGGCTCATGGTACCAGGTGTGGCCGCTGAAGCCGATCAGATGGGCGGGACCGTGGACTGCTGTCCACACCCGAAGGCACCCTGCGATCCGGTCCGACACCCATCCCGTCCACTCCTGCTCGAGCCGGAGGGCCTCGGGGTCGGACAGTGCAGGAAGTCCACGCATCCGCTCGGACCACTCCGGACCATAGTCAAAGGCCGTCGATTCGAGGAGGGTCACGGTCGTCCCTCCGTCCCGGATTTCAACCAGCACCACATCGAGGCCATCACAGGATGTGCCGGACATGGTCCCAATGACGCGCCAAACCGTGTCTTCCGGACAAGACTTGGGGGCATCCTGGGCTATCTTTGTCGTCCTCACCTTACGAGACTCCTGCAATGATCCTGGAACTCAACGAAGAGCAGCGCGCCGTGCGCGACGCCGCCCGCGATTTCGCCCAAAACGTCCTCAAACCCGGCGTCATCGACCGGGACAACGAACAGCGCTTTCCCGCCGACGAGGTGCGCCAGCTCGGTGAATTGGGCTTCATGGGCATGATGGTCGACCCCAAATATGGCGGAAGTGGCATGGACACGGTCAGCTACGTCCTCGCCATGGAGGAGTTGTCCAAAATCGACGCCTCCGCCTCCGTCTGCGTTTCAGTCAACAACAGCCTCGTCTGCTGGGGATTGGAAGCCTACGGCACGGAGGAGCAGAAGGAGAAGTTCCTCGCTCCCCTCGCCCGGGGAGAGAAGATCGGGGCCTTTTGCCTGAGCGAGCCCGAGGCGGGCAGCGATGCCACCAGCCAGCGCACGACGGCCATCGACATGGGGGACCATTACCTCCTCAACGGCACCAAGAACTGGATCACCAACGGCGGTTCGGCCAGCACCTATCTCGTGATGGCCCAGACGGACGCCGAAAAGGGCCACCGCGGCATCAACTGCCTCGTCGTCGAACGCGGCATGGAGGGCTTTATCGTGGGCGCCAAGGAAGACAAGATGGGCATCCGCGGCAGCGACACGCACACCCTGATGTTCCAGGACGTCAAGGTGCCCAAGGCCAACCGCATTGGAGAGGACGGCTTCGGCTTCAAATTCGCCATGAAGACCCTCGCTGGTGGGCGCATCGGCATCGCCGCCCAGGCGCTCGGCATCGCCTCCGGTGCCCTCGAGTTTGCCCTCGCCTACTCCAAGGAGCGCAAGGCCTTCGGCAAGGAAATCCACAAGCATCAGGCCATCGCCTTCAAGTTGGCCGACATGGCCACCGAAGTCGAAGCGGCGCGCATGCTCTGCCTCAAAGCCGCTTGGCTCAAGGATCAGGGCCAGGACTACGACCTCGCCAGCTCGATGGCCAAGCTGTACGCTTCGGAGGTGGCCGGCCGGGTAACGGACCAGGCGGTCCAGGTGCACGGCGGATACGGCTACGTCAAGGAATACCACGTGGAACGCCTCATGCGCGATTCCAAGATCACGCAGATCTACGAGGGCACGAGCGAGGTGCAGCGCATCGTCATCTCGCGCTCTATCCTCCAGGACTGATTCAGGGTGCCTCCGGGTCCGGCAATCGGGCCTCGACGGTCTCGAGCAGCCGGATTTCCGCGCTGGAGGCCGGACCGGCGATGCCATCCTCGAACCGGCGGCATTCCACCTCGCCTTCGGCATTGCGCGACACGAGAATGGAGGACCCGATGTCCGACCGGACCTCATATGCGACTGCACGCGGCCCTTCCTGCGGATGCAATTGGGCCGGTGTTCTCACCCGACGCTGTCCGCTCCGCTTGAGAAGCATGACCACGCCCTTCTCATCGACCGTGCAGAGGTAATCCTTCCGTCCCGCCCGAAGGTGGGCCACCGACTGGATGGCGGCCCCCTTGGAGACATGTCTCCAACCCGGGGTTGCCTCACCGAGCTTCCGGTGGTTCAGAAGACGCCCATCGGACAGGCCGAGCAGGTAACGCTCCTCCCCTTTTCCGTCATAGTCCACGACGGCGTGGGCCGTAATGTCCCGGTTGGGTCGAATCGAGAACCCCGGAATCGGTCGGCCACCGGCATCGAGACCGATGGCGTGGACCCGGTCGACCAGAAGGAATTCATCCGTGCCGTCATCGTTGGCGTCGAACCGGTAGGCGCCGAGCAGGGGGCCCTCCATCCCGATTTCCCAGCGGGCATCGCCGGAAGGGGCCCGGCAGGTCATGCGGTGCAGGTCGTCTTGTTCGAGGACGGTTCCGTCGTCGAAGCGCTTCACCTCGACGGCAAACGAAAAGGTCACGTCCGCCGCCCGCTCCTCGAGAGCGGTCTGATCGGCGACCTCCTCGACGAGGGAATCTAGGTTGACCGCAGCGGGAAGGGGGTCGGAAGCGCTCCGCGTGGCGGCCTCCGGGCCAGACAGGAAGGACCAGCTCGCGGCCGCCGCGAGGGCCACACCCGCACTCAAGGCCAACCAGAAGGGACGTCCACCGGCGTTCATTCCCTCAAACATAAAGGCCCCCGAGGCCCTTGAAGGATAGGACCGCCGAACTTGCCCACAACCGAGCGGTTCATGGCTCAGGCGATCCGGCTCCAGTCGGGACGGGAGGCCCGCAGCCGTTCGACCCCAGTCCGCAACAAGGCGTGCTTCGGCGCATCGAGGTCTGGGTCCTCCCCCAGCACGCGGCGGGCGAGGTCCCGGGCATCCTCCAGCAGGGCCCGGTCCTTGACGAGGTCGGCGACCTTCAGGTCCAGCACACCGCTCTGCTTCGTGCCCATCAGGTCGCCCGGCCCGCGCAACTCGAGGTCGACCTCCGCGATTTCGAAGCCGTCCTGGGTCCGGCACATGGTCTCCAGCCTTCGGCGGGCCTCCTTGCCGAGTTCCTTGCCACTCATCAGGATGCAGAAGCTCTGGTTGGCGCCGCGGCCCACCCGGCCCCTCAATTGGTGCAGCTGGCTCAAACCGAACCGTTCCGCGCTCTCGATGACCATGACGGAGGCATTGGGCACATTGACCCCCACCTCGATGACGGTGGTCGCGACCATGATCTGCGTCTTCCCGCTGGCGAAGCGTTGCATCTCAGCGTCCTTGTCCTCCGGCTTCATCCGTCCGTGCACGATGCTGATGCGGTGGTCCGGTGCCGGAAAATGCCGGGTCAAGCTCTCGTAACCGTCCATCAGATCCTTGTGGTCGAGCTGGGCGGACTCCTCGATGAGCGGATACACCACGTACACCTGGCGGCCTTCGGCAATCTGGTCCCGCATGAACCCGAAGACCCCGAGCCGCTGGGCATCGGTCCGGTGGACGGTGCGGATGGGCTTCCGTCCCGGCGGGAGCTCGTCGATGACGCTCACGTCCAGGTCTCCATAGACGGTCATGCTCAACGTCCGTGGGATGGGGGTGGCCGTCATCACGAGGATGTGGGGCGGAATCTCCGCCTTGGCCCACAGCCGGGCGCGCTGGGCCACGCCGAACCGGTGCTGCTCGTCGATCACGACCAGGCCGAGGCGATGGAAGACCACCTTGGGCTCGAGCACCGCGTGGGTGCCGACAAGCAGATGGACCGAGCCGTCTGCGAGGCCGGCGAGGATGGGCTTCCGGTCCGCGGCCTTGACGGATCCCGTCAACAACTCCACGCGGACCGGCAGGTCGCCGAGCATCTCGCGGAAGCTCGCGAGGTGCTGCTGGGCCAGGATTTCCGTGGGGGCCATGATGCACGCCTGACACCCGTTGTCTACAGCGAGCAGGGCCGTCAACAGGGCCACCATCGTCTTTCCACTGCCCACGTCGCCCTGCAGCAAGCGGTTCATGTGGGTGCCGTTCCGCGTGTCCTCTCGGATTTCGCGGATGACCCGCTTCTGGGCGCCGGTGAGCTCAAAGGGAATCCGCTCCGAATAGAAGCGGTTGAAGTGCTCTCCGACCTCAGCGAAGGCCGGGCCGGGCAAGGCCGTGGTCTGTCGGTTGCGGTGTTGGACGAGCAGCAGCTGCAGGAAGAGGAACTCTTCGAATTTCAGACGGAATCGACCCAGCCGTTCGGCCTGCACATCGGCTGGCTGATGGACCTGTTCCATGGCCGTGGCCAGACGAGGCAATCCACGGTGGGCCAGGATGCCGTCCGGCAGGGTTTCGGCCATCCATTCGGGCCCATGCAACTCCCGGAGCTGGGCGATGAGGCGCTGCACGGCCTTTCCGATGCCATTGGAATTCAACCCGAACCGACCGAGGCGTTCGGTGGATCCATACACCGGGTGGAGGGCGCTGGCCGCCCGAGCCTCCTGCAGGGTCAACACCTCGGGATGGGCCATGTTGCGTCCGCCCTTGTAATCACTGATGCGGCCCCACAACACGCAGGGTTGGCCAACGGGCAGGTTCCGGGCCACCCATTTGGCCCCCTTGAACCAGACCAACGGCAGGACATCCCCGTGCTCGTCGACGAAGTCCGCTTCGAGCCTTTGGCCCCGCTTCTGCTGGACCTCCTTGAGCTTGCGGATGGTGCCCCTCAATTGGACCTGCACGGGACCGGGCGCGGTCTCCGCCACCCGATGGAAGCGGGTGCGGTCCTCGTACCGGAACGGCAGGTGGAACAGGAGGTCGCCACAGGTTCGGATGGCGAGGTCCTCCGCCAACGCCTCTGCCCGTTTGGGACCGATTCCCTTCAGGAATTCGATCGGGGTGGAGGCGTTCAGCGGTTCCGGCATCGTGGCCGGAAGATCAGGCCAACATGCGAACCGGGTGCTCGAGGAGGGATTTGACCTCCTGGAGGAAGGCGGCACCGGTGGCGCCGTCCACGACGCGGTGGTCGCAGCTGAGGGTGAGCTTCATCACTTTGCCCGGCACGACGGCCCCGTCCTTGACGACCGGCACATCGCTGATGCCGCCGACGGCCAGGATGCAGGCATCCGGCGGGTTGATGATCGCGGTGAAGTCCTCAATGCCGAACATCCCGAGGTTGGAGATGGTGAAGGTGTTGCCTTCCCAATCACTGGGCTGGAGCTTCTTCTCCCGGGCCTTGCCCGCGTAATCCTTGACCTCTGCCCCAATCTCGGTGAGGGACTTCCGGTCGGCGTGGCGCACCACGGGGACAAGCAGTCCATCCTCGACGGCCACGGCCACACCGATGTGGACATGGTCGTTCTGTCGGATGTGGGTGTCCATCCAGGCACTGTTGACGGCCGGGTGCTTCTTGAGGGCCAGGGACACGGCCTTGACGACCATGTCGTTGAAGCTCACCTTGACGCCCTCCTCGGCGTTGATGGCCTGGCGGGCTTCCACCGCAGCGCCCATGTCAACGGACAGCTTGAGGTAGAAGTGCGGGGCGGTGAACTTGGATTCGGCGAGCCTTCGCGCGATGGTCTTGCGCATCTGGGTCACCGGGAAGTCCGTGGAGGACTCCACCGCGCCGAGTCCGGCTGCAGCCGGAGCGGGCACGTAGCCTTCGATGTCGCGCTTGACGATGCGGCCACCGTCTCCAGTGCCGGCCACCCGGCCGAGGTCGATGCCGCGCTCAGCGGCCAAGCGGGCCGCCAGCGGGGAGGCCTTGATCTTGCCGTTGGCGGACGGAGCCGGAGCGGCCACCTTGGCCGCGGGGGCCACGGCCGGAGCCGGGGCCGCCACAGGGGCCGGAGCGGGAGCTGGAGCCGCCTCCACCGGAGCGGGGGCCGGGGCGGGAGCCGGAGCCGGTTCAGGAGCCGGAGCGGCGGCCGCCGGCGCCTCGGCCTCGGCCTCGGCGGCAAGCAGGCCGCTCACATCCTCTCCGGCCTCTCCGAGGATGGCGAGGATGCTGTCCACGGCAGCCGTGGCGCCCTTGTCCACGCCGATGTGCAAGAGCACACCGTCCTGGAAGGACTCGAATTCCATGGTCGCCTTGTCGGTCTCGATCTCGGCGAGCACCTCGCCGGATTCGACCTGGTCTCCCACGTTCTTGTGCCACTCGGCCACGACACCCTCGGTCATGGTGTCGCTGAGCTTCGGCATGCGTACGATTTCAGCCATCAGAGTTGTGAATCAGTCGTTCAGTCGTTGACGAAGGGGTAGTTGGGCGTCACGTAGACGTCCTCGTAGAGCTCGTGTGCCTCGGGGAGCGGGCTCTCCTCGGCGAACTGGATGGCCTCTTCGACCTGGGCCTTGACCTCCTTGTCGACGGCCTTGAGCTCGGCCTCCGTCATCCACTTGTTGTCGGTGATGACCTTGGCGCAGTGGGCGATCGGGTCGCGCTCCTGGTACTCCTCGACTTCACTCTTGGTGCGGTACTTCTGCGGGTCGCTCATGGAGTGGCCCTTGTAGCGATAGGTCTGGATATCGAGGAGGTACGGGCCCTCTCCCTTGCGGCAGTGCTCTGCGGCGCGGGCCATGGCCTCGGCCACGGCTTCCGGAGACATGCCATCCACGGACTCGGCCGGCATCTCGTAGGAGGCGCCCAGCTTGGAGAGGTCGTGCACGTTGGTGGTGCGCTCGACCGAGGTGCCCATGGCGTACTTGTTGTTCTCCACCACGTAGATGACTGGAAGCTTCCAGGTCATGGCCATGTTGAAGGTCTCGTGAAGCATGCCTTGGCGGGCGGCGCCGTCCCCGAAGAAGCAGACCGTCACGTGGTCCTCCTTGCGGTACTTGTCGGCGAAGGCGATGCCGGCGCCGAGGCCGATCTGTCCGCCCACGATGCCGTGGCCACCGAAGAGGTTGCGCTCCTTGTCGAACATGTGCATGGAACCACCCTTGCCCTTGCTCGAGCCGGTCTTCTTTCCGTAGAGCTCGGCCATCACCACTTTGGGGTCGGTGCCGAGGGCCAACGGGTGGGCGTGGTCACGGTAGGCCGTGATGACGCGGTCCGTCGGACGGATGGCCTCCACCATGCCGGCGAGGATCGCTTCCTGGCCGATATAGAGATGGCAGAATCCGCCGAATTTCTGTTGGATGTACAGGTGACCGCAGCGCTCCTCGAAGCGGCGCATCAACAGCATGTCGCGGTGCCACTTGATGTAGGTCTCCTTGGAGTACGGCGTCTTGGCCTTCTTCTTGGAGGCCGGTTTCCGTCGAGCCGTGGTCTTCTTAGCAGGCGTGGTGGTGGTCATGATGCCCAATTTGCGAAAGGCAAATATAGGCCGCACGGCCCGCCCGACAGGAACCTCAGCGGCCCAACAGGACCACCGCATGGGCACTGATGCCCTCGCCTGTCCCGACGAAGCCCAAACGCTCGGTGGTGGTGGCCTTCACACCGACCCGGTCCACGGGGATGCCGAGGCACTCCGCGATGCATTCGCGCATGGCGTCGATGTGGGGCCGAAGCTTGGGGGCTTGGAGGCAAACTGTGGCGTCCACGTTGACGATGCCCCACCCCTCCGTGCAGACCTTGGCCACGGTCTCGCGGAGCAGGATTTTGCTGTCGATGCCCTTGAATGCCGCGTCCGTGTCCGGGAAATGGGCCCCGATGTCGCCCATGGCCCGCGCCCCGAAGAGGGCATCACAAATCACATGGAGCAGAACGTCGGCATCGCTGTGGCCGACTGCGCCGATGTCGGAGGGAATGCGGATGCCTCCGAGCCAGAATTCTTCCCCTTCCGCCAGCTGGTGGACATCGTAGCCGTAGCCGATGCGAAGGTCCGGGAGGGGCATGCGCCGATCAGAAGTTGGCGGGGTCGTCGTCCGCGCCGCCCACCATGTCGTCGAAGGCGAGGCGAAGTGAGAACCGCAGGGTGTT
Organism: Bacteroidota bacterium; assembly: GCA_036159995.1. GTDB lineage: Bacteria > Bacteroidota > Bacteroidia > Flavobacteriales_D > Sanyastnellaceae > UBA8752. The sequence continues at coordinate 46,621 of JAYYEI010000037.1, read as the reverse complement.
GGCCAGCGGATTCTGCTGGGTGGTGGCAATCAGGTAGCTCAGGTCGATGTCGAGCACGGTGTACTTGATGCCGGCGCCGAGGGTGATGAACTGGCGGTTGCCCTTCGTGTAGTGCTCGAAGAAATAGCCACCGCGCACGGCGAAGACGCCGTTGTAATCGTATTCGATGCCACCGCCCAGGTTGATTTCCCGCAGCTCTTCCCGGAACACGCTGCCCGGCTCGACGAGGTAGGTGCCATCTCCCTGCCGTTCGACGATGCCTGGAGCGTCATAGAAGCTCTGGATGATGCCCGAGGCCACACCAACGTTGGGGTCGAACCCGCTGACGATGAGGTCGTCGTCTTCTCCTTCCCCGTAGGCGGGGGCCGTGGGCACGAGGAGCTTGTTGGCGTCCATTGTGAAGGTCAGGTTGTTGTAGTCGTCGAGGAAGACCGTGGCCGCCGCTCCAGCTTTCAGGTTGGTCGGGATGAAGTCCCGCTCGGCGGTCTCGGTGTAGCTCATCTTGGCGCCCACGTTGGACACGCACACCCCCCAGTTCATTCGGCCGTCGCGGTCGCCGAACTTGACGTTGTCGTTGGTGTGGAAGACCCCCACGTCGACCGCCACCGAGCGTCCCGGACGGCTGTCCGCCCCGAGGATGTTGGTGCCCCCGGTGAGGTTGGAGTGGATGTAGCGCGCCGTAAAGCCGCCGCTGAACTTGTCGCCGAACTTCTGGGAGAACCCGAAGTCGAGCGAGAACTCGTTGGGGCTGAAGTCCCGAATAGCCGTGCCGTTGACGTCCGTGAACGTGATGTTGCCGAGGGAGAAGTACCGCAGGGCCATGCCGACGGCTTGGCGCTTGTTGAGCTTCCGGGTGCCGCTGAGGTAGGCCAGGGACATGTCGTCCACGAGGGCCCGGAGCCACGGGGCATACCCCATGTGGGCCTCAAAAGTCTGGTCGGTGAAGGCCATCCGTGCCGGGTTCCACGCCATGGCGGCACCGTCCGGGGTGAGGGCCACACCGGCATCGCCGAGGGCACCGCTCCGGGAATCCGGGGCGATCGTCAGGAACGGGACGGCCGTGGTGATGGTGTTCAGCTGGAGTTGCTGCGCCGTCTCCACCTGGGTCAGCTGGGCGCTGGCTGTGGAGGCGAGGAGGCCGACCATCACAAGGAGGCCGGAGGCGCGGAGGAGGAAATTCCTGAAAGCCATTAGAGGGGCTGAATTTAAGCGAACGAGGGCGATTCTATGGGGTCAATCGAGCAGGATGAGACGACCGGTCCGGGTGGCCTCTCGGCCTTCGGGAGTTCTGAGGTTCAGGCGGTAGAGGTACGCTCCTGCATCCAGGGGGCTTCCCCCCGAGGAGGCGCCATCCCAATGCCATCCGTCCACTCGGTATCCCGGGGGGGTCTCCTCCCGTTCACCGACCCAAACGACATTTCCCATCGCATCGTATACATGGAGGGACATTTCCAATGCCACGCAGGCCTGGTTGTGGTCGAAGCGGAAGGTCGTGCCCCTCCGGTCCATGGGATTGGGGTAATTGACGAGCCCGTCGAGGAAGACCTCGAGGTTGGAGACCACCACGAAGTCGAGGGTCGCCTTGGCGCTGTTGTTGTGGACGTCCCACGCCTTCAATTCCAAGGTGTGCGGCCCCTCCTCCAGTCCGCTGAGCGGGTAGACCACCCGGCCGCTCTGGTAGGTGTCGAGGTCGCTGGCATAGAACTCGTTGAGCACGACCGACTGCCCACCGTCGAGTGTGGCCTTCAGATCGTGTCCAATGCCGTTGCCGACCGTGTTCAGGCCCTGATTGTCCCGGAGCAGGGCAAAGAGGACCGGATCCGGGTCGGTCGTCCCCCCGTTGCGGAAGGTCGTGTCGTTGAGATACAGCGCGATCTCAGGGCCGGTCCCGTCCAGCTCGGCGTCCTCGTCTACCCCGCCGATGTGCACCTCTTGAGTGTAGCCGTGCGCATCGAGGTCCCCGTCCACCGCGTAATAGCTGATGCGTCCGGGGGCGGGCTCGTAGCCGATGTCGCGGGGCACGATGAACTCGAAACTAAAGGTGCCCCCCTCGGCCCGGACCGCCCCGGTGTGGATCCGGTTGCGCCATTCACCGTAGCTCACCCCGCCGCTGCCGCCGTCGTTGTTCAAGGTGGTCACCTCGGACCGCTGGTCGAAGACGGTGGGATAGACGAAGCCATTGAAGTCGGTCATGACGTTGCCCCCAGCATCGGAGATGTAGCCCTTCACGATGACGTGCTCCAGCGCGCTCAACGTGTCGGCCCAGGCGTCGACGGGCACCCCGTTGACCTCGCTGGTCCGGACCTCCATTTGCGGCGTGGCCAGCTGGAGGGCCACGTCGCCGAGCAGGGTGAAATTCCGCTTGTTGGAGGATGCCCCGGAGGACGGATGATTCTTTGTGCGGCGCAGGATGTCCCCGAGGCGCTGACGCTGGCCAACCGGAGAATCGAACACGACGGCAAAGAAGGCCGTATTGAGCTGCTCGTTGGCATAGCTGTACACCACACGGGTGGTGGTCATCATGGCAATGGCCCCTCCGTTGGGGTTCATCACCATCATCTCGCCGGCGGTCTCCAGCTCGGGATCATCGAACCGGGCCAGCTCGCAGGTCGCCGTGAAGAACAGCGGCATCCGGTCGAGGTTGTCCCAGGCGCCGATGGTGGACGTGTTGAGCACGCGCTCGTGGGCCCAGCCGCGTTCGCCACCGTGGCCGATGTAGTTGACCAGCAGGGCGCCATCCCGCACCCGGCGGTCGATGGCCTCCTCCACCTCGGGATAGCGTTCGCCGCCAGGCGTCGCCACCTGGGGGTAGGCGTCCATGAAGATGCGCTCGATGTCGTAAGCCCCATGGTCCTCCTCGACCCCTTCAGCGTGGCCGATGCTGTAGAGGGTATGGCCGGTTTCCGTCGCCCCGCCGTTGCCGTCGAAATCGTCGGCCACGAAACACAGCCGGTTGCGCCAGGGACCGAAAGGGTTGCCTCCGCCTTCGCCGGGCAGGCCGGCCGTCGTGCAGCCGGCACCGTCGGGGTCGGGGTTGCCTCCGGAGTAGGCCACCACCTTGGCCACGGCGTCCCACGCTTCGGCCGGGGTGCCGGCAGGAATCCGGCCGATGCCGATGGCCAGCGTGTCCGTCAGCCGCTCCGAGGCGACATCGCTCAGGAAGCCGAAATAGTCGTCCGTGACGTAGCTCTGCGTGGGCGTGTGGCTCTGGGCGCTCTGGAAGGTGACGAGCAGGTTGCCGAAGCGCGGCAGGTTGCGGTTGCGAAAGGTGCCGTCGCCGAAGAGCTGCAGGTAGCGGGGTTCGAGAGCGGGGTTGCCGTCGGCCCGGTCGTACAGCATCTTCATCAGCATCTTGAAGGCGGTGGGATCCACCCGCCCCGAGCTGAAACAATCGTAGATGAAACTGGGCTCCAACACGGCCACATCCAGCCCCTCGGCCTGGTGGATGCGGGCGAGGCTATCCGCCGCTTCCCGCAGGGCGGGCGGCGTGATGACCACAAGGTCAACCTGGGGCAGCGCATGGACGTCCGTGTTCTGCACGGGGCCAATCGGCACGGGGACGTAGAAGCCCGAACCCGTGCCCGCCCGAAACCGCCGGACAGAGTCGTAGGCCACCCGAAAGGACAAGGTGCCGTCCAACACGTCGTGCGGAATGGCGCGTGGCATCTGGGGGTCGGTCACGTCCCAGACCCGCTGGACGGACTGCGCCCCGGATACGGCCCATTCGACGATCCGGCCCGGGGCCGCTTCTGAAGCCCGGACGAACTCCTGCTGGGAGCCTCCCGACATGTCGGCGGACCGGGTGCCGGTGATCCGGACGTAGTCGAGCCAACCCTTGGCGTCGGCCACCTGCGCGTCGAGCGTGAGGCCGACCTGAATGAGCTCCGAGGACGGGGTCCATGTCCAGTCGCCGGTTCCGATGCGGGCTTGGCTCACGTAAGTCTGGGAGCCCGTAACGGGCGGCAGGATGGTCCAAGCACTGTCGCCCAAGGTTACCGCATAGGGACTCGCGGCCCCAACGGAGCGGCCCATCAGGCGGACCTCCAGCCGCGCCGGTTGGGGCAGGATGTCGGGCACTTGGAAGGGAATGGTGTGGGTCGGGTTCTGGTCGAAGACCTCCCCGAAGAAATTCCGGCCGGACCGGATGATGGTCTCCTGTTCGAGTTCGTGGAATTGGTGGAAGTCGGTCACGGTCAGCACCGTGTCCACATCGCCCCCGAGGCCGGGGTCCGTCTCGATGCGGACCGGACCGGAATCGTCCACGCGGAGGAAATACCAGGCCGTATCCGACCAGGGGTTCACTTCGTGCTCCCAGCGCCCGGAGATTTCACTGATGGACCATTCCGCGGGGCCGTCGCCCAGGAAAATGAAGTGGTCCGCCCCATCGAATTGGCCATCGCCGTCGTCGACCATCTCGATGGGCACAGGCACCAGGTCAAGCGGGCGGGGTTCGGCATTGTCGATGGGCAGGGCGTCACCACCATGGCCATACAGGTTGATGGCCGCGGGATTGACCGAGGCGGGATCGAGCCCGAGCGCATTGAGCAGGGCGACGTCCACCTTATGGAATCCCGACTTGGTCGTCGCAATCCGGAACCATTGGCCTTCGGAGAGGGCGGAATGCGCCGGCCAATCGTACTCAAACTGGGCCCATCCCGTGGCCGCGAACCCGATCAGGAAACCCGACAACAGGGCCTTCCGCACACCAGTGGACCATGCCGTGAAAGCCGGCCGGGGCAACGAAAGGGGACGATGGGACGTTCGGTTCATGGAAAGGGTCAGAATCGCTTGCTGCGCCAACGCTCACAAGGCGTTGCTTATTGCTTGTCGGCAAAGATGACGGCCAATTCCCACAAGTTTGTAATTTTCACGACCTTATACACGAGACTTTCGTCTTGGGAAACCGCATGGCCATGAAGCTCCCCCAGCCCTCCACTCCCGGCGCACTCCGTGCGCTGGCGCTGCCCGTGTTGGCCCTGATGCTCACCTGCATTGGGACCCTGACACCGGAGACCGCGTCGGCTCAGGACCCTGAATTTACCCAGTTCTACTCGAACCCGGTGTACCTGAATCCGGCCTTTGCCGGAGCAGCACGCTGCCCCCGGTTCGTCATGAACTACCGGAACCAGTGGCCGGCCATGAGCGGCAACTACGTGACGTCGGCTGCAGCCTATGACCAGCACATTCCGAGCATCTCGGGCGGCCTCGGCTTCATCGTGATGAACGACCGGGCCGGACGGGGTACGCTCAGCACCTCCCGCATCAGCGGCATCTACAGCTACCAGCAGGCCGTCAGCCGGAAGTTCTCCATCAAGGCTGGCTTCGAAGCGACCTACTTCCAGAAGGCCCTCGACTGGAGCCAGTTGACCTTCGGCGACATGATCGATCCGCGGAAAGGCTTCATCTACGAGACGCAGGACCAGCCGCGCGGCGGCAAGGTCAGCCAAGTGGACTTCAGCGCCGGCATCATCGGCTTCTCCAAGAAGGTCTACTTCGGCTTTGCGGCCCACCACCTCAACGAGCCCAACGAAAGCCTCGTGGTCGGCGTCAGCCGTCTGCCCATGAAGCTCACGGCCCACTTCGGCGCGTTGCTCCCGCTCGACGGTGACTCCAAGTATGCCAGCGCCTTCATCTCTCCGAACGTCCTGTACCGCAGGCAGGGAGAATTCCAGCAGATGAACTTCGGCGCGTACGTCAGCAAGGGTCCGATCGTCGGTGGAATCTGGTACCGCGGCATCCTCGGCACCCAATATCGCGACGCGTTCATCGTTACGTTGGGGATTCAGTCCGATGTCATCAAGTTCGGTTACAGCTACGACGTCACGGTCTCCGACCTGACCCCCGCCACCGGCGGTTCGCATGAGGTGAGCATGTCGCTCAACTTCGATTGTCGCGCCAAGCGCATCAAGTTCCGCAGCCCGCCCTGCCCTGGATTCTGAACCCACTCCCTGCAAGGAAACTCAATAGAAAGCGATGCAAAAGCTTCATTCCATCCTCCTCCTCTCCAGCGTGGCCATCCTGTCCGCCGCCCTCCTCTCCTCCTGTGCAGGCGGAGCGTCGGGCTCGACCGGTTGGGCCTACAACGACTCGGAGAACGGCGGATTCCAACGCCTCCCCTACATCGGACAAGAGACCGGCCCCGGCCTCGTGTTCGTCGAAGGCGGCACGTTCACCATGGGCCAGGTCGAGGACGACCTGACCGGCGCCTGGGACAACATCCCCCGCCGGGTGACCGTCAGCTCGTTCTACATGGACGAGGTGGAGGTGACCAACTTCTACTGGCTCGAATACCTCTTCTGGCTGGGCCGCGTCTACGGCGACGGCTTCCCGGAAATCGTGGACCGGGCCAAGCCCGACACCCTCGTGTGGCGTGATCCCCGGGCCTACAACGAGCCTTACGTGAACTACTACCTGCGCCACCCGGCCTACCGCGACTACCCGGTCGTCGGTGTCTCCTGGCTGCAGGCCAACGACTTCTGCAAGTGGCGGACCGACCGCGTGAACGAGCAGATCATGGTGCGCGAGGGCTTCCTCGTCCACAACCCGACCGGACAGGTGGACGACAGCTACTTCAGCACGGAAGCCTACCTCGACGGACAGTATGAGGAGGCCGCCAAGGCCGCCGACGGCATCAAGGACCTCCGCCCCAACGGCGTCGGCTACCGCAACGTGGCCATGACCGACGGCATCCTTCTTCCGGACTACCGCCTGCCCACTGAGGCCGAGTGGGAGTACGCCGCCCTGTCCCTCATCGGAAACAGTGGTGAGGAGCTCATCACGAGTCGCCGGACCTACCCGTGGGATGGCCACTATGTGCGGAACGACGACAGCCGCGGCAAGTTCTACGGTGAAATCAACGCCAACTTCGTCCGTGCCCGCGGCGACTACATGGGTGTCGCCGGAGCCCTGAACGACAATGCCGATGTCACCGCTCCGGTCTACAGCTATGCGCCGAACGACTACGGCCTCTACAACATGGCCGGCAACGTCAGCGAGTGGGTCATGGACGTCTACCGTCCCGGCACGCTGCAGGATGCCCAGGAGTTCCGTCCGTTCCGTGGAAACGTCTTCTCCACTAAGCTCCTCGACAGCGAAGGCAACGTGGCCGACAAGTTGGACTACGTGCAGTACGACGTGAGCGCCATCGAGGGCTTCCTCGAGGAGTACGCGGAGACGACGGAAGGCCGTCTCACTTCCGAAGGCAACAACCTGGTCGACGCCCTCAACCAGAAGATTGAGAACGCCAACGAGAACCTCGACCTGAAGCGGGTGGAGGACGCCATGATCCAGATGGACGAGGCCCTCGACCTCATCGAGGAGAGCGAGGCCCCTTGCGCTCCGGACCTGCGGAAGGCGTGGACCCGCAACATCACGAACACGCCGGGCCAGATGCGCTACCGCGAGGTGACGCTCGAGGAGAACATCGGACGCCGCAACTATCAAGTCGCCGACAACATCGACTACCTCGATGGCGACAAGGAGAGCAGCATCTACTTCGATCAGGAGGAGGAAGGCACCGTCTACGAGTACGGCGGGACCTCGCTGATCAACGACAACGTCCGCGTGTACAAGGGCGGAAGCTGGAACGATCGTGTCTACTGGGTCATCCCGGGCACCCGCCGTTTCCTCGAGGAGGACCAGAGCAGCTCCACCATCGGTTTCCGTTGCGCCATGACGCGTGTCGGATCTCCGCGGGGCAACGCCATGGGAGACAACTGATCACCACCACCGAACCCCTGTTCATTGCGAACCCCGTGCTGACCTAGAGCCTCACGGGGTTCGCCTTTTCTTGGCAGGCATGAACTTCACGTCCACCGAAGCGCTGCTCGATTGGTTCGACCGGTCCGACGGGGTCACCACCGACACCCGCCGGTGTGGGCCGGGCAAGCTCTTCTTCGCCCTGAAGGGAGAGCGCTTCGATGGCAACGCCTTTGCCAGTGAGGCCCTCGCCGCCGGCTGCCTCGGGGCCGTGGTGGACGACCCTGCGCTCAGTGGAGACCGCCTGCTTCACGTGGAAGATGTCTTGACCGCACTGCAGGACCTGGCCCACCGGCACAGGACGCGGTTTCCGGGCCCGGTCTTCGGCCTGACCGGGAGCAACGGGAAGACGACCACCAAGGAACTCCTGCGGGCCGTCCTGTCGAAGTCGTTCGATGTGCACGCCACCGAAGGCAACCTGAACAACCACATCGGGGTGCCCCTCACCCTCCTCTCCATGCCGGCCGACGTGGAATTCGCCCTCGTGGAGATGGGGGCCAACCACCAGGGTGAAATCGCCCTGTTGTCCCGCATCGCCGATCCGACGCACGGCATGATCACCAATGTCGGCCTCGCCCACCTCGAAGGATTCGGCGGAGTCGACGGGGTCAAGAAGGGCAAGCAGGAACTCTACCTCCACCTCGCCTCCCGGGGCGGCACGGCGCTGGTGCCGGCGGATGACCCGGACCTCATGGCGCTGAGTACGCTGGACGGCCTCACACGGAACCTCTACCGGACCGAGGATCATCCCCCGCTTCTGTGGCGGGATGGAGACGCTCCGGACGCACCCCTCTACTGGTCGTTGGACGGCACCCGGACGCCCGGACCGTGGCACGTGGAGGGGACGCCTCTGCCGGTCCAGCTCGAGGGGCCGCATCAGGTCGCCAACATGGCCGCCGCTGTCGCCGCCGGCCTTCACTTCGGTGTGCAGGAGGCCGACATCTGCGCAGCCCTGGCCGCATTCGAGCCCGTTCGTCAGCGCGGCGAGACGGTGGACACCGGCCGCAACACCGTCATCGTCGATTGCTACAATGCCAATCCGAGCTCGGTCGAATCCACCCTCCGCGCCTTTGCCGCCGCTGGACATGGTGCACCACTCGCCATCCTCGGGGACATGATGGAGCTCGGGGCGCATTCGGCCGAGGGCCATCGCCTCGCCCGGGACGTGGCCCGGGAATGCGGCCTCGAATGCTGGGTGGTCGGTGCGCAATTCGCCGAACACGCTCCGGGTGACCGCACCTTCCCCAGCACGGAGGAGGTGACGGCCGCGCTCCAGGCCGACACGCTGTCGGGCCGCACGGTCCTGCTCAAGGGGTCCCGCTCCATGAAGCTGGAGGAATTGGTCCCCTTCCTCTGACTCCACTCCCTGCAACGCCCCGCTCCCACCGTACCTTTGCGCCCATGGATTTCATTGCCGAATTGAAGTGGCGCGGCCTGCTGCACGATGCCATGCCGGGCCTCGAGGAGCAACTCGCCAAGGAGCAGACGACCGGCTATGTCGGCTTCGATCCGACGGCGGATTCCCTGCACATCGGCAACCTCGTTCCGGTGATGCTGCTCGTGCACCTGCAACGGGCCGGGCACAGTCCCATCGCCCTCGTCGGGGGCGCCACCGGCATGGTGGGCGACCCCAGCGGCAAGACGGCCGAGCGCCAGTTCCTCGACGTCGAGGTCCTGCAACACAACCTCGCCTGCCAGAAGGCCCAGCTTGAGCGCTTCCTCGACTTTGAGGGTCCCGCAGCGGCCCGGGTGGTCAACAACTACGACTGGTTCCAGGACTTCAGCTTTCTCGACTTCATCCGCGACGTCGGCAAGCACATCACCGTCAACTACATGACGGCCAAGGACTCGGTGAAGAACCGCCTCGAGGGCGGCATGAGCTTCACGGAGTTCAGCTACCAGCTCGTCCAGGGCTATGACTTCTACCACTTGTGGAAGGAGGAAGGCTGCATGCTCCAGATGGGGGGCAGTGACCAGTGGGGCAACATGACCACGGGCACCGAGCTCATCCGCCGGAAGGGCCAGGGCCACGCCTTTGCCCTCACCGCCCCGCTCATCACCAAGGCGGACGGCTCGAAGTTCGGCAAGAGCGAAGGCGGCAATGTGTGGATCGACAAGGCCCGCACCAGCGCCTACAAATTCTATCAGTACTGGATCAACGCGGCCGACGAGGACGCCGCCCGTTACATCCGCATCTTCACCCTGCTCGACCGGGCGCGCATCGAGGAGATCGAGGCCGCCCATGCCGAGAACCCCGGCGCCCGCCTGCTTCAGAAGGAGTTGGCCGCCGACGTCACCCGCCGAATCCACGGGGAGGAGGATCTCCAGACCGCCATCGCGGCCACGGCCCTGCTGTTCGGGAAGTCCACCGAAGACGACCTGCGCGCCCTGCCCGAAAGCGAGCTCCTCAGCGTCTTCGAGGGGGTGCCCCAGCGCGAGGTGAGCCGCGACACCCTGTCCGCCGGCATCGGCATCATCGACCTGCTGGCCGGTGGAGAGACGCCGTTCCTTGCCAGTGGCGGAGAAGCCCGCCGCGCCCTGAAGGAGAACTCCGTGAGCGTCAACCGCAACAAAGTGACCGCCGACAAGGTGGTGACGGCGGACGACTGCATCGGAAGCGGCCTGGTGCTGCTTCAGCGCGGAAAGAAGAACTATTACCTGGTCCGGGTCACGGACTGAGTCGGCCTCAGCCGAACAGGGCGGCCATCTCCCGGCCCTCCACGAGGTACAGGAAGATCACCAGAAGGACGCTGATGACCAGGCCGAGTGTGGCCTTGCCCAGGTCGCTGAACACCATCGGCCACAAGCGCATCCGGTCCAGCTCATTGAGGCGCAAACGCAGGGCCACCTCCCGGCCGGCGAGCATGCCGAGAAAGACCCACGTCGTGCTCATCGGCACCTTGGCGCCGATGCCAAAGGTGTCAAACTTGAAGATGAGGAGCACCATCCCGTAGAAAAGGTCGATGAAGGTGGCCGACCGGATGTCGGCGGTGTTGGTCTTGACCCGAACGATTTTCTGGATCTCTCCCCCGCGCTGGTAGAAGATGTAGCCGAGCATGCCCACGAGCACCGTCAGGGCGAACAGGAACTTCCAGAGCTCGACCTTGGCGGGATCTCCGAGGTAGACGAGGATGTTGACCAAATCCTGGGTCAACCACTGGCTCCAGAGGAAGCCTGTGGCCAGCCATTGGGTGACCGTCCAGAACCGCTTGTTCTGCATCAACCCCTTGCCCTCCTCCATCGGATGCCGGAGGAAGAACCGCTCGGTCAGGCGGCTCAGGGCCACGAAGGCCACGATGGCGAAAAGGAAGGCCACGCCGTATCCCCCGAGGCTCTTCACAAGCATCTTGGGCAGGGCCTTGGGTGCAAAGAAGGTGAGGACCAGGAACGTCGTGCTCACCGGGATGCCGATCCGTGTGATGGCCAGGAGGGCCAAAGGAGGAAGAACGTACCAGATCGTGATCTTCGGAAAGTCGATGGGCTTGTCCGGGTCCTGGAAAAGTCCAGCGTATTTGCCGAAGGTGAGGTCGCCCCCGCGTCCCCCGAGGTATTCTCCGAATCCGAGGTAGCCCATGGTCACGACGATGGCCATGATGCCGCCAGCGTAGAGCCAGAGGACCCACCACGGCTTGTCCTCGTTGGAGGTCAGAAAGGTGCCCAGCGTCTGGATGCTGTCGTTGCCCACCACCGAATAGGCAGCGAGGGTGAATCCGAGCAGGGCAATGACCGACTCCATGGCGCGGCGAATCTACACGGCGGAAGGATGGTGGCCAAGGAAATGGGCCGGCCTCATTCCACCATCAGGTTGCACCCCCGCACCTCTGCGTGGTCGAACCGTCCCAGGACTTCGAACTGGCGGCCGGGCGCTCCGGGCAGGGGGCGCGCCAGGTCCTGCGACGAGAGGAAGCAGCAACTCCCGAGGTTGGCGAGGTCGACGAGGTCCAGACCCCCGGTGGATCCGCCGGACTCGGTGGAAAAGGGATCGTCCGTGCGGCGGATGCGCACCCGCATCCACGGTGGCGTTTCGTATTGCCCACCGCCGGTGGACCACGCCTGGCTAAGCAGCTCGGTCATGCCGTATTCCCCAGCAATCGCGTCGCAACCGAAGCCGGCCTGAAGGTGAGCGTGCACCTCCTCCCGGACCCATTCCTTGCGGCGGCCTTTCATCCCGCCCGTCTCCACGATGGAGACCGTATCGGGAAGCGGACCGCGCCCCAAGGATGCCCAGGCATCCGCAGCGTCCACCAGCGCCCACGTGACTCCGATCACAACCGGCTTGCGCCCTTGCGCCACGGAGCGATCGATGGCCCGGAACAGCCCCTCCACATCATGGAGGTGAAACCCGTCTGCCGGAGACTCTCCGGGGAGGGCCCAGCCGGCCTCTCGCAGGTCCTCCACCATGTGGACCAGGCTGCTGTCGCTGCGCTCGAGGTAGCCGGGGAGCAGACCGAGGACCACCGCGCCATCCTCGGACGGCGGGCCATGGACGCGCTCGAATCCGGATCGGGCGCTCAGCCGGTACAGGCCAGGGGTGCGCACGGTGTGCACCCCGCGCAAATTCGTGTCCGAGGTCGTGCCGCTGGTCCGAAAGCAGACCGGGTCGACCCCCTCCTCTTCCGTGCCGGCCGTGTGGACATCGCCCCATTTGAAGGCCTCGACCGGCAGGCAGGGAATCTCGGAGACGCGCTCCAGCCGGGCGACCCGCTCCGCCGTCCAGCCGATGTGGCGGCACCACCTCCCATACTGGGGATTGGCGGCGAACTGGAGCCGGAAGGCGGCGAGAGCGAGCGCATCGAAGGCGGCGTCGGAGAGGTCCTCCCCCGAGCGGATGGCGGTGGCGACCCGGTCTCGCAAGGCGAAGCCGTCTTCCTGCCCTCCGATTGGATTCTGTTGGCCCTCCGCACCGTCCATGACGCGCAAATTGCGGCTTATTTTCCCGGCATGAGCCGCCGACCCACGACGAAATTCACCGCAAGGAGCGCATGGAGCGTGTGGCTGTCTGCGGCAGGGCTGGCCGTCCTCACGGGATGTGAGCCGCCCGTCTCCTTGCCTCCGGAGCCCCGCCTGACGGAATTGGGGCTGACGACCGACGAGGAGGTAGGGCAGTTGACCATCGGCTTCGAGGATGGCGACGGCAACTTCGGCTTGGATCAGGCGGACACCACGGGCGCCTTTTGCCCCACGTGCCCCTTTCACCACAACGTCTTCTGCACCTATGAGGAGCTTCGGGACGGACAGTGGACCCCGATCCCGCTCGACCCGGCGATTGGACAGGTCCCCTTCTTCTACCGGGCCCCGCGCATTGAGCCCACGGGACAGAACAAGGCCCTCCGGGGCACGATCACGGTGGAGTTGGCTCCCCGCTATTACCTGACCTCGGCATGGGACACCCTGAGGTTTGCCGTCCACATCGTGGACCGGGACCTCCAATCGAGCGACACGCTCCGCACCGACCCCGCGGTCAAGCCTTGAAGATCTCCGCGTAGCGGGAGACAACCAGGCCCATCCGCAGGCCCATTTCCTCGAGCACATCGCCCATCTCCTTGTAGGCCATCGCGCTCTCCGGCGTGTAACGCCCCTTCCGGATGTCCTCCTTGCGGCTCTTCCGCATCTGCTGCCGGACGCCGTCGAGTTCGATGAGGATGGACTCCACCTGGCCCATGTGCACTTCCGCCTCGCCATAGGGCTGGGCAATGGGGGTGTTCAATTCCCCCAGCGTGCCCATCGCCTCCTTGAGCAAGTCCATCATCTCGTTGAGCCGCTTCCGTTGTTTGGGGACAAAGAAGATCTCGTCCCGCTCCCGCTCGAACTGAAGCTGGCGGAACCGGTGGGCGAGCTCCACGACCTGGCCCATTTCGGTGGTCCACTCGAGAAGGAATTGCACCTGGCGATACGTGGATCCGGACAATTTGCTCCGGGCGAGGCGCTCGAGGAACCCCTTGATCTCCCCTTCGTACCGCGCCCCGAGGTTGTGGGCCTCCATCAAACGGTCCGCAATGGCCTTGCGCCGCGTGGGGTTCAGCTCTTCGAGCAGCGCCTTCATCTCGACCACCATCCCCGACGCCAGCTCATGGTGGCGCTCCGCTTCCCGCTGGGCCTCGAGCACCTGGAGCTCGGGCGCATCCATCACACTGGCCGTGACGAGCGGACTCTTGAATCCGCGGATGCCCTCACCGGGCACGAGCTTTCGGACCAGCCAGAGGATCGGCCGCGGAAACAGGCCGAAGATGCCGGTGACCACCCCGTTGAATCCTGTATGCAAGAGGGCGAGGTGGATGGCGATGTCCACGGCGCCGTCATCCATCGGGGCGAGGAACCACGCAATGCCGTCGAGGAGGATGTGCAGGAGGGGCAGGGCGAGGAGCACGCCAAAGAGGTTGATGAGGAAATGGCTCAGGGCCGCCCGCCGCGCCTCCCGGCCCGCCACGAGGGAGGCGAGGATGACGGTGGAGGTGGTGCCGATGTTGGCCCCGAGCAGCATGGCCGCGCCGCCCCACTCGGAGACCACGCCTCCGGCGGCGAGGGTGATGATGAGGGCCATCATGGCCGACGAGCTCTGCAGGGCCACGGTCCCCACAATGCCGATGGCGACGATGCCGAGCGCCCCCCCGATGCCCCCGCCCGAGAATTGGGCAAGGAACTGAGCGAGCCCCGCCTCCGTGATGGGGGGCACCCCGTCCTTGAGCAATCCGAGCCCGACGAACATGAGGGCGAAGCCAATGACCGCCTCTCCCGCCGAACGCGTCCGCCGGCGCTGCGCGAACAGCAGGGGCAGGGCGCAGGCGAGGATGGGCAGAGCGAAGCTGCCAATGGAGGGCTTGCTGATGGTCAGGGCAACCAGCCAGCCCGTGACCGTCGTGCCGAGGTTGGCCCCGAGCAGCACGAAATAGGCCTCGCTGAGCCGGAGCAGGCCAACCTGGACGAAGCTGACCGCCATGAGCGAGGTGACGCTGCTCGACTGCAGGAGGCCGGTCAGGCTCAGGCCAGACATGTAGGCCCGCGCCGGGTTCCGCGTCACGGTCGAGACCGCAGACCGGAGGCGCTTGCCCGCCAGCCGCTGGATGGACTCGCTCATCAGGACCATGCCATAGATGAAGAGGCCGAGGGAACCGACGAGCTGGAAGACCTGGATCAGGGAGTTCATGGGCGTGGACGAAGGCCGAAGTTCGCGGATTTCCGCGGAGTCCGAAAACAGGAAGGGCCGCCCGGAGGCCGCCCTTCCCTTTGAATTCGGTCAGACTGGATTACTCCTCGCAGTCGGTGGCGAACGCACCGAGCAGGATGAGGAGGTCACTCACCGACGTCGTGCCGTCGTCGTTGAGGTCGGTCGGACAGTTGTCCTCGGCCGTCACCTCACAGGTGCCGTCATCGACCGTCGCCGTCTCGTCATAGTTGTTGGCCTCGGGGTAGGTGCAGCCGTAGCAGTCATACGTGCAGCTGTCGTCGTCGAACAGGGCGACGGCCGAGTAGTTGCAGGCAGCGCCGTCCGTGCAACCGAAGGCGGAGCTGTTGGCCGCACCCGGGGTACCGTTGTCCACCCAGCTGCCCTGCCAGTTGTCGGGATCGTCGTTGTTGAGCGTCGGCAGGATGAGCTCGAGCGAGGCACACCCCCCGTCGGGGCTGGCCGCGAGCACATTGCCCAGGATGCTGATTTCCTGAGAGGGCCAGGGCGCCGCATCGTCGTAGGTGACGGCGTCCACGATGTTGCCAAACGCGTCCTGCAGCTGGACGGTGCCCCCGCCATTGCCCCAGTTGCCATTGTCCATGAGGAAGCAGGTGATGCCCATCGCCGTGTAGTTCGTCTCGGCCACCGCACCCGGCACCACGAGGAAGTAGCTGTCGGCCGGGATGATGGTGCCCTCCGGGAAGGTCAGGGCGAGGGAGATTGCCTCCGGGTTGGAGAACGCAAACCACACTTCGTATCCGCTCAGGTCGGCTTCGTCACCGGCATTGTAGAACTCCGCATACTCCCAATCGAAGTCCCCGCCCTGGTTGTCGCAGGGGTTGTAGTGGATCTCGTTCACGATGATGTTCGGGAGCGTGTAGTAGCAGAGGTCCGGATCGGACACCGTGGCCGCCTCGTTGTAGTTGAGGGCCGTCGGATCGGTGCAACCCGTGATCACGCAGCTGCCGTCGTCGGAGGTGGCATCGGGGTTGTAGTTGTCCGCGGCCGGATCCGTGCAACCCGGGATGTTGGCACAGGAGCCGTCATCCTCGTTGGCCAGTGGCCAGTAGTTCGGGAACGTGTCGTCCGTGCAGCCGAGGCGCACCACGTCGGTGCTGTCGCGGGGCTCGATCTTCCAGTTGCCGTAGGCGTAACCGGTCGGGGCGGTCACCCGGTAGGTGCGACCGGCCTCCACCACGCCTGCGCCGAGGGCGTCGTAGGCGCGGTCGTTGACCCGGGCCCCACCGCTGCCATCGTTGATGGACCACTCGGCGAAACCGAGATCCGGATTGTCGCACTCCGCCGTCACCGACACGAGCACGGCCTCCCATTCCTCGAGGTTCACGTCGCCGGAAGCGAGCACCTCCGCAGCGGGGAGCGGGTTGCCGGAGGACAGGATGGTGATGGAGGGGTTCGGGAAGTAATCGTTTCCGAACCAGCTGTCCGGGGCGCCGGTGATCTCCACCTCATCGCCCACTTGGACGTTGCCGATGGATTCCGGCGTGGCATCCGCACCGCGGACCCAGTACCCGGAGAAGGCGCCGGTGCCGTTCTGCAGCGTGAAGGCGGCCTGGTTGCCGAAGGACCCGTCGTCGGTCAGGTAGACGCCCGTCACGATGCCGGACGTGGTCACGATGCCCGAGGTGAGGCCCTCATTGATTTCTTGGATCGTCACGTTCGGAATGAACAGGCAGCTGCCGTCGTCCACCGTGGCGGTCGGGTCATAGTTGATGGCGAAGGGATCAGTGCAGCCTTCCGTGTTGGAGGCGCAGAGCCCGGTGAAGTCGTGGCTGTTGTAGCCTTCCAGGTCGTTGTTCAGGGCGTAATCGTTGTCGAGGACGATCCACTGGCTGTCGTCGGCATTGGTGCCGGCCGAAGCAGCCCAATCTCCGCCGTTTCCGTAGGAGATGGAGGACTTCCGGCGGAGGGTGTGGTTCACCGTTCCGTTCGTCACACCGGCCACGTCCCAACCGGAGCCGGGATCCAGACCGTAAGGCTCACCGACCACGTCGATCAGCTCCCAGTCTCCCCCGTTGCCGAAGGAGGCGCTGGCGCTGTAGATCAGGCCCCAGGCATCGTCTCCGTTGGAGAGGAAACCGAATGTGACGTCGGCGCTGTCGAGCAGGGCCGCGCTGGCGCTCGGGTGCACGATCAGGTAGGTCTCCCCGGCGGCGATGGAGGCGCCCGTGGCGAAGAGATCGTTCCAGTAGTCCCACTCAGCGGCTGCCGGATCGGAATTGTTGGCTCCGTTGGACTGGTTGGCGAGCGAGTAGAGCGCGAGGCTCACGGGACCATCGGTCGGATTGTAGATCTCGAGGTACTTGTTGTTGGAGGACCCTTCCGCATACTCGCTGAAGAACAGGTCGCAGGGCTCGCTGCCCGTGCAGGACCCGTCGTCGATGTCGGCGCCGGCCACGTAGTTGTCGGCATTGGGCAGGGTGCATCCGTACAGGAGCACGTCCTCCTCGCTGCGCGGGATGAGCTTGAAGTTGCCGAAGCTGTAGTGCAGCGGAGCCGTCACCTGGAACTGGGCATTGATGACGACCTCACCGGTGGCTTGGTGGTCCCAGCCGCGGTCGTCCACGCGGAGTTCACCTGTGCCGTCGTCGATGCCCCACTCGCCATTTCCGAGGTCAGGGGAGGACACCGTTCCGGTGGACTGCACCAGCACGCCTTCCCACTCTTCCATGTCGGTGGCCATCGTGCCGAGCACTTCGGCGGCGGGCAGGTCGTTGCCCTGGCTGATGATGCTGGTGACGAGCGGATTTCCACCCACACCCTGGATCTGGGTCAGGCCGAAGTACTCGGAGATGACTCCGGTCAGGGCCACGAAGTCACCCACGCTCACGGCCACCTCGGGATCGAATCCGAACATGCCGCTGTAGGCTCCCGCTCCTTCCTGCAGGCTGAACAGGGTGCCGTACACTCCGGTCACGGTTCCGCTCACGGTCACGAGCGAATCGGTGAAGACCGGCGGATCCAACGCCTGACCCTGCTGGATCGTCGCGATGGAAATGGCGCCGTCCACCACCTCGCAGCTGTCATCGTCGATGACGGCGGCCGCGTCGTAGTTGTTGGCGGCGGGGTTGGTGCACCCGAGCTTCTGGAAGTCGTCCGCGTCGCGCGGCTCGATGCTGTTGCCGAAGCCACCATTGATGGCGCCCGTCACGCGGTAGGTGTCGCCGAGCATGGCGCCCTGTTCCGTGTAGCCGTCGTAGCCCATGTCGTCGACGTTGTGGGCTCCGGATCCGTCGTCAATCGGAAACTCACCGAAGTTGTTGGGTTCCCCAGTGATGGCGCCTGTGACCTGGCAGAGGACCCCTTCGTACTCTTCCAGGTTGGCATCCGCCGTCGAGAGCACGGTGGGCGCGGGCAGCGGGTTGCCTCCGTTGAGGATGGTCGCGGAGGCGCCGGTCAATTGGGTGCCTCCATTGAAGGAGCCAACGACGCCTTCCACAAGGACACTGTCTCCCATGGCCACCTGGGTGGTGTCATCGAGCAGGCCGCCTCCGACATACACGAACATGCCGCTCCAGGCGCCTTCTCCGTCTTGGATGGAGGTGTTGCTTCCGTAGACGCCGGTCACGATGCCCCGGACCAGAACGGTCTGTCCGTTGAACGTTCCATTGTCCTCAGCGCCCATGTCCTGCTGGATGGCGCTGATGGTCACTTCGGTCGGGTACTGGCAACTTCCGTCATCAAACGTGGCGTTGGCGTTGTAGTTGACGGCCGTCTCGTCGGTGCACCCACCGATTTCGACCCCGTCGAGCACGCATTGGGACACGAGCAGGGCGATGTCCGCGGCCGTCTGCTCCTGACCGGCATTGTGGTCAAAGCAATCCGTGGCGGTGGACCCATCGCAGTAGATGGTCCAGTTCGCCCCGTTCCAAGTTTCGCCGTCCGGGGCAGTTGTGGTGCGGAGGGCGTAGCCGTCCTCGAACTCATGGCACGTGTTGGACCCATCTTCCCCGATCACACCGAAGAAGTCGACGATGGTTCCCGCCGCATTGTAGAGGGCGATCTGGTCGTCTCCATTGCTGTCCGCGGTTCCTCCCGTTCCCGCGACGAGGTCCGGAGCAAATCCATACGCCGCCTCGAATCCCGAAGCGGAAGCCGCTACGTAGATGCAGCCGGTGTCGTAGAGGGTGCCGTACGCACCGAGGTCAAATTGGGATGAGGCAGAGGGCTCGAGGTTTCCATTGGTCCACCGGAGCAGGTACCAGCCGGTCATGTCCAGGTCGGCCCCGGAGTTGTTGGAGATCTTCACAAACCGCGCGGTCGCGTCGTCCGTAGGATCGGCGAGCATTGAAAGGTGAGCGGTCTGGGCAGTGAGGGTTCCGGTCAACAGGACCGTGAAGAGAACGGAAGCAAGCTTCCACATTCCATGTCGTTTCATCATGTGGGATTTGGCGCCTTGAAATTAGGTCGGAAAGCATCACAACCCCCTGATTCAGCGGATGTTTAACGGTGTCGTAACGGGTAATGAAGACCGCCTTGACAAACAGGTCGTCAGAGGGGGAATAATGACCCTTGGACTCCCCGGAAAGTTCGGCGGTGGTGAGCCGTGTGGCCATGGACCCGGAGCGCTTCCTTGTGGGCAGGAGTCGGGTAGCCCTTGTTGCCGTCCCATCCGTATTCCGGGTGGTCCATCGCCAAGGCCGCCATGCGCTCATCGCGGTGCGTTTTGGCCAAGATGCTCGCCGCCGCGATGGCCAGGAATCGGCCATCCCCCTTGATTTCGCAGGAGTGGGGAATGTCGTGGGGGCGGAACCGATTTCCGTCGATGAGCAGGTGCTCTGGACGGAACCCGAGGCCATCGATGGCCCGGTGCATGGCGAGATAGGTCGCCTGCAGGATGTTGACCTGCTCGATTTCCTCGACGGTGGCCCACCCGACACACCACGCCTGGGCGTCTCGCTCGATGGCGGACCGCAGGCGGGTCCGGGCCTCCGCGTCGAGCTTCTTGCTGTCGTCGAGACCCTGATCGAGCCAACGGATGCCCTCCGGACCAGGAATGACGGCTGCCGCGGTGACCGGTCCTGCGAGACAGCCCCTCCCGGCTTCGTCCACACCGGCTTCGGTTCGTCCATCAACGAGGAAGGTGCGGAGTCCGGAGCTCATCGCCCTTCGGATTTCGGTCCGAGCGGCACCCCGGCCGCTTCGCCGGCGCAGACCAGACAGTCCCACATTAGGAAGGCCGTCCGTTCCCAGCTGAAGGCCTCGGCGCGGTCATGCCCCAGCTCCACCAGCCGCTCCCGGAGGGCCGGCTCGCGCTCCAGCCGGAGCATGGCCGACGCCACCGCCTCGGCATCGCCCGGGTCCACTTGCAACCCCGCTCCGGCCGACACCTCGGGCAGGGAGGTCCGGTCCGAATGGATGGTCGGGGTTCCGGCCGAGAAGGCCTCCAACAAGGGAATCCCGAACCCCTCGAACCACGGGATGAACACCAGTCCCCCCGCCGCGGCGAGGACCGAGGCCAGCTCATCTTGGGGAAGCCATCCACTGCGGTGGATGTGGTCCTTCACGTCGTCGGCCACACTGCCCATGGCCCCGCGGGCGTCAAAGCCCCGCTTGCGCCAGATGGCCTTGCCCACCAGCAGGAGGTCCCACTGACCTCCGCGGTTCCGGTAGCGCGCAAAAGCGTCCAACAGTCCTTCGAGGTTTTTCCGGGGATGCTGCGTGCCGATGAAGACGAAGAAGGGATGGCCTCCCGTCATCCGGTTGCGGATTCTCCGGGCCTCCTGCTCAGCATCGAGGCCCAGCGGCTTGTGGTACGGGGCGCCCGCTCCATTGTAGACCACGTCGATCCGGTCGGGGTCGATGCCGTACTGGTCGGCGATGTCGTCCGCACTGTACCGACTCACCGTGGCGAGCCGCACTGCCTTGCGGGCCGCTTCGGGGAACCGACGGCGATAGTGCCGGGCGACAGCCGGGGGAAGCCACTCGGGATGGTGCTCGAAATTGAGGTCGTGCTGAACCGCGACCTGCGGCACCGCCGTGCGGTGGCTGAGGAATCCATCGGGAGACAGGAACAGGTCCGCTCCGACCTTCCGCAGCATCCTCGGGACACTGTAGTCCATCCACCAGTCCACCAGGAAGGGACGCCGGGCGGGGGGCCAGACCCAATGGAGCGTCACATTGTCCCCGGGAAACAGCTCCTCTGGAGGTGTGCGGTCGAAAAACAGGTGGAACTCGTGCTCCGGATGGTCCGCGACCATCCGCTGGACCGTCTCGAGCGTGAACCACCCGATGCCGTCGAGCCGACCGGGCACCACCAAGCGCGTATTGATGGCGATGACGGCCATGGAGGCGAAACTACGCCCCACGGACGGCGGTGGAAAGAACCCGCATACTGCGCGAGGGGCACTGACCGTTCTCGCCCCGACCGGATGCATCTTGCACCCTGACGCCTTCGGCCAACGAACACAACCATGACCGATTCTTCATCCCGAACCCCGGAAGGGGATTCCGCCCTCCTGAAACGCATCTGGGACTGGCGGATGCCCCTCGTCATTGCGGGTGCCCTCGGCGGCATCATCAGCGCGGCGGCGACCTTCCTCATCGAGCCTGAATTCCAATCCTCGGTGGTGCTGTTCGCCCTCCCCCAGCAGTCCATCGGCGCCCAGTTCTACGAGGTGGAGAAGCGGGAGGACATCCTCGCCTACGGTGAAACGGAGGATGCGGAACGCCTTCTGCAGATCCTCAATTCGGACCGGGTGCGGCGGCGCATCATCGACAAATATGACCTCTGGTCGCACTACGAGATTGAACGCGGGGAAGCCGGGGCTCAGGCCGCCATGGCCAAGGTCTATGCCGGCAAGGTCGACGCCGCGCTGACGCGCTATGGGTCCATCCGAATCGACGTCTTCGACAAAGAGCCCGTCATGGCCCGCGACATCGCCAACGACATCGCCAACCTCACCGATTCGGTCTCCAACCAGCTCCGGAACGACCGCGCCATGGAGGCCTTCCGCTATGCGAAGCAGAGCCTCGAGCAGCACCAGAAAGGCATCGAACGCATGGAGGACCGATTGGCCGACTTGCGTCGCGAAGGGGTGTACGATTACCCCGTCCAGATCGAGGGCCTCAATGAGCAGTATGCCACCGCCCTCGCCGAAGGCCAGCCCTCCCGGGCGGCCAACATCTTGGGCAAGATGGAGAAGTTGGCCCCCTACGCCACGGAATTCAACCAACTGACCACAAAGCTCGAGGACGCCTTCGAACAAGAGGCCGTCCTGAAGAAGCGCTTCGACCTCAACAAGCTGGATGCGGAGTCCCAGATTCCCGCTGCGTTCGTGGTCGACCGTGCCGCCGTGGCGGACAAGAAGGCCCGTCCCATCCGCTGGCTCATCACCGTCATGGGCGCGGTGTCCGTCGCCCTGGCCGCTCTCGTCTTCTTGCTCTTCCGCGACGCCGTCCGTTGATGCCCTCCGGCGACGGCCTCCGGTTCCGGCTTCCCGAACACCGCACCGCCGTCACGGTGGCGCTCGGGTATGCCCTGCTGCTCGGAGCTGCCATCGCTACCCAGGCCTGGCCGGTCGCCGCTCTGCCCCTCGTGGTCGGGGTCGTCGCCCTCGCCCTCGCCCGTCGGGACCTGCTCCTTCTCGGACTGGTGGCCACAGTCCCCCTGAGCCTCAACCTCGAAGAGCTCGAGATCGGTGGCGTCGGGCTGTACCTCCCCACGGAACCCCTGCTCTTCGGCCTGCTCTTGCTCTTCCTGCTCGACCGACTGCGGGGCGTTCGGCTCGATGCCGGCCTCGAGGCGCACCCCATCACCCGGTGCATCCAGGTGATGTTCGTGTGGCTCGTCCTGACCACCCTCACCTCCTCCGACCCGATGGTCTCGATGAAATTCCTCATCGCGCGGGGATGGTTCGTGGTCGGGTTCTTCTTCCTCCTCGCCCCACTCGTCACCGGGGAACGGAAACAGGAACGCTTTGTCCTGCTCTACCTGATTCCCCTGCTCGCCGTCATCGTCTACACCGTGGTGCGGCACGCGGGCTACGGGTTCGAGAAGCAGGCGGGACACTGGGTAATGGACCCCTTCTTCAAGGACCACACGAGCTACGGCGCTGTGCTCGCCATGTTCTGGTTCCCGTCACTGGCCCTGCTTCTCAAGCCCGGCCGTTCGGGCATCGGCAAGCTCGGCCTGACGGTGGCATTCATGGTCCTGACCGTGGGCCTGATTCTCTCCTTCACCCGGGCGGCCTGGGTCTCCGTGGCGGCCGCGGCTGGCGTCGGGGCCCTCATGATGTTTGGGGTGCGGCTGCGCACGCTGCTGGGCACCGGCATCCTGGGATTGCTGATGCTGTTCCTGGTCTGGGACCAGCTCCTCATTTCCCTGGAGCGCAACGACCAGGACTCGTCGGACGACCTGACCGAGCACGTGGAATCCATCTCCAACGTCTCCAGTGACGCCTCCAATCTCGAGCGCATCAACCGCTGGAGCTGCGCCCTGGCGCTCTGGCAGGAGCGCCCCTTCGTCGGCTGGGGACCGGGGACGTATCAGTTTGTCTACGCCCCCTTCCAGCGGTCGGAACACCGGACGATCATCTCGACCAACAACGCCGACCGGGGCAACGCCCACAGCGAATACCTCGGGCCGCTGGCCGAGCAGGGTGTGCCCGGCGCGCTCATCGTGCTCGCCTTGCTGTGGTGGACCTCCGTCGTGGGCTTCCGCGTCCACCGCGCCCTGCGCCATCAGGACCGCTGGCGCTCCTGGTGGGCCCTCTCGATCTACCTCGGTGTGCTGACCTACTTCATCCACGGGGTGTTGAACAACTACCTCGACACCGACAAGGCCAGCGCCCCGTTCTGGGGCTTTCTCGCCATGCTCGTCATGATGGACGTGGGACTCAGGAGAAGCGGGTCGTCAGCAGGGCCGTATCGTCCGCTGGATCCGCCGTCCCCCGGTGGCGCTCCCATTCCACGATGATGGCGGCGTTCATCGCCTCCGCCCCCGCCTTCCGATCGGACTCGACAAGGCGCTGCAGGCGGTGCTCCCCGAAATCCTGACCGGCTTCGTTTTCCTGCTCGACCAGACCGTCGGTGAAGCAGACCAGCGTCGATCCGGGACGTGCATCCAGCGTCCCGACGCCCACCACGGGCAACGCATCCAGCATGCCGAGGCCAGGACAGCCGGCTCCTAGGAACATTCCCGGTCCCTTGTCCGGCACAAAGAGCGGGGGGTTGTGGCCGCAGTTGACGTAGTCGATGGCGCCCCGTGCCGGGTCGTGGAGCGCAAAGAAGAAGGTGATGAAGCGCTCTCCGCGGGCACTGCTGAAGACCCTCTGGTTCAGGGACCGGACGAGATTCTCGAGGTCCACCTCGCCCCGCTCGAGGTGGGCGTGCAGATGGGCCTGGAAGTTGGACATGAGAAACGCCGCGGGCATGCCCTTTCCGCTCACATCGGCGATGGCGATGGCCATGCGCCCGTCGGCGAGCCGCACGGCATCGTAATAGTCTCCGCCCACGTGATGGTGGGGACGATACCGGGCGGAAAAGCTCCGGTGGTCGTCCTCGGGCAACATCCGGGGGAGCAGCATGGACTGCATTTCCCCAGCCAGTTCCAGCTCCCGCTCGATTCCCGCCGTCCGGATGCGTTCGGCCGTCAGCTCCCGGTTCCGGAGGGCGACGACGAGCACATTGGTCAAGGTCGTGATGAAGCGAACGTGGCGGATGGACGGGCTCATGCCTCGGCCCTCCTCGCGGTCGCCCATCACCACGTAGGCGATGACCTCCTGTTCGTGCTCGACGGGAATGGCGAGGTCAAACTCCACCTCGGTGTCGCCGGCGACGATGGCGTGGGCCTTGCCGCCGAGGGCCGCATCGGCATCGTCCAGACGGGGCAACTTGGTGGGGTAGCCCCATTCCACGGCACAGGCCCAGGTGCCGTCTCCGAAGTCGCGGCAGAACAGGGCGAGCTTGCCGACCCCGAGGGCATTCAGGATACGTTGGTAGTGACCGAAGAGCTCGTCATCGGGCACGTTGCGGTTGATGGCCTGGGTTAGGTCCAACAACGCGTCCGCCTGCTGACGCAAGCGGTCCAGCCGTTTCCGTGTCCGGAGATCGGCGGACATGGCGCTTACTTCTTGACCCGTTCGGAGTAGTCTCCCGTGCGGGTGTCCACCTTGATCCGGTCGCCGATGTTGATGAAGAGCGGTACGCGGACCTCGGCCCCCGTGTCGATCGTCGCCGGCTTCAGCGTATTGGTCGCGGTGTCGCCCTTGACCCCCGGTTCGGTGTAGGTAATCTCGGCCTCGATGTGGCTCGGCAGGGTGGCACTCAGGGGGCGCTCCTCCTCGGCATGGAAGACGATGAGGCACTTCATCTCGTCCTGCAGGAATTGCGGGTTGTCGATCAGGTGCTTCTCGAGGCTGATCTGCTCGAACGTCTCAGAATTCATGAAGTTGTACCCCATGTCATCCTCGTAGAGGTAGGTGTACTCCCGGGTCTCCACGCGGATCACGTCAATCTTGGAGCCGGTGTTGTAGCTGTGCTCGATGATCTTCCCGTTCTCGAGGTTTTTCATCTTCGTCCAGACGTTGCCTGAGCCGCGCGCGGTCTTCTTGTGGAGGAATTCAATGACCTGGTACAATCCCCCCTGGTGGCGGATGCAGAGTCCATTCTTGATGTCGGAAGTGGTGGCCATGGTCGTCTTTCGGTTGGTTTGGCGGCGGAAGGACAGCCTTGCGTTCCGCCCGCCCAATATAGCGCCGCCCCACACGGCCCCGTCTGCCGGTGCCCGGCCGGAAATCCACGCTGAACCCTGCAATTCCTGTTTTTCGCCTGCCCGGCTCCCACCTGGACCCCTCCGGCTCCTGCCAGGAGAACCGCAAGGCCCATTCCGTGCGCCCTCCGGAAGGTCGATGACGGACGAACGCGTGAGCCTCGCCGCCTCGGAGGGGCCGGGCCGTCCTCCAAGGCCAGACCGAAACGGACCCCTAGCGCCTCGCCCACCGTCCCGGACAGGCCGAGGGCCAGCGTTCGATCCGCGTCCAACGGAAGGGCGATGGCTCCATGGACTTCCCCCGTGCCTCCGGAGATCCACCTCCCCTCGAGCCTCCCCTCGGACTGTCCTGAAACGAACACCACGCCGGACCGCAGGAACACCGCGCCAGGCGGCGCCATCCGCACCTCGGCCCACCCCGAGGACTCCCTCGGGCATGGGGGCTCGGGCGGGACGGACAACGCCAGGGGCAACATCACGAGAGCCGGGAGGATCACGGCGCGGAATGTCCCTCTTGGCAACCGTCGGCAAACCCGCAGTTGACAGGCGGTGCCCCTCGCTTCGTCCCCGTCGAGAAGAGGCCTATCTTCGCGCCCCCTGCGGGCGTGGTGGAATTGGTAGACACGCCAGATTTAGGATCTGGTGCCGCAAGGCGTGGGGGTTCGAGTCCCTTCGCCCGCACACTGTACCGCACACGAGCACAACGACATGGAAATCACCAAGGAGAACATCGACGCGCTGAACGGCGTCCTGACCGTCAAGGTCCATCCGGAGGATTACAAGGAGAAGGTGGACGGCATTCTCGAGGAGTACCGCAAGCAGGTCAAGATGCCCGGTTTCCGTGCGGGCAAGGTGCCGATCCAATTGGTCCGCAAGCAATACGGAAAGGCCGTCCTCGCCGACGAGCTGAATAAGCTGCTGGGCGAGAAGATGGACGGCTACATCCGCGAGGAAAAGCTGCGCATCCTGGGCCAGCCCATTCCCGCCAAGGAGAACGATTCCGAAGGCAACTGGGACAAGCCGGATGTCTTCACCTTCCGGTATGACATCGGCCTCAGCCCGCAGGTGGACATCAAATTCGGCTGGTTCACCAAGTTCGTCCACCACAAGGTGCGCATTGACGAGGCGCTCATCGACGAGCAGATCGGCGACCTGCGCCGCCGCTACGGCAAGATGTCCGAGCGGACCGAAATCGGCGAGGATTGCCTCGTGGTCGGCGAATTCGTCGAGATGGAGGGCGATGAGGTCAAGCCCGGTGGCGTGATGCACGAGGGCACGATCAGCATGGACTCCGTGAAGGACGCCAAGACCACCAAGGCCCTCATGGGACTGAGCCAGGAGGCGCAGGTGGTGGTCCAGCCGGGAGAGGTCAGCCGCGACGCGGAGGACCTCGCCCGCATGCTCGGGATCGACGCCAAGGCCGCCGCGGAATTCAAGAGCCCGCTCCGCTTCACCGTCAAGGAGGTCCGGCACATCGAACCGGCCGAGCTCGGCGAGGAGCTCTACGACAAGCTGTTCGGCGAGGACGTCGTGACCGACGAAGCCGGCTTCCGCGCCAAGGTCGAGGAGGACCTGCAGCGCATCTTCGACCGCGACGGCGACCGCGTGTTCCGCCGGAAGTTCGTCGAGGAGGTCGTGGACAAGCTCAATCCGTCCCTGCCCGAGGAATTCCTGAAGCGGTGGATCCAGATCGCCAATGAGAAGCCCATCACGGCCGAGGAAATCGAGGCGGAGTTCGAGGAGTACGCCAAGGGCATCAAGTGGCAGATCATCCAGAACCACATCATCGACGAGCACGACATCGACGTGTCCGGTGAGGAGATCCAGGCTGAGGCGGGCAACGCCATCAAGGCCCAATACGCCCAGTACGGCATTCCGCTGGAGGCGGAGCAGCTCGACCCCATGGTCGCCCAGATGCTGACCGAGCAGAAGGAGGTGCGCCGCGTCGCGGAGATGATTTACGAGCGTAAAGCCATCGACAAGCTCCGGGAACTCGCCAAAATCAAGGAAAAGGAGGTTTCCCACGAGGAGTGGATGGAAATCGTCCGGGCGCTCTGAATTTTCCCTTCGGCCCTGTGCCGGGTCGGACCTAACTTTCCATTCTCATGATGAGCACCCGCAAGGAATTCCTGAAGTACGCCGTCAAGGACCGCGGCTTCACCAGCCACCACGTCGAGGACTACATCTCCGCCGTCCACGGTCCGGAGAACATGACGCGCACCGTAATCGAGGAGCGTCAGATGCCGTTCCGCGAGGTGGACGTCTTCTCCCGCCTGATGGCCGACCGCATCATCTTCCTCGGCACCGGGGTCGATGACTACATCGCCAACATCATTCAGGCCCAGATGCTCTTCCTCGAGTCCACCGACCCGACCAAGGACATCCAGATCTACATCAATTCCCCAGGTGGCAGCGTCTACGCCGGACTCGGCATCTACGACACGATGCAGTACATCCGCCCCGACGTGGCGACCATCTGCACGGGCATGGCGGCCTCTATGGGCGCCGTGTTGCTTTGCGCCGGGGCTGCCGGCAAGCGGACGGGCCTGAAGCACAGCCGGACCATGATCCATCAGCCGCTGGGTGGGGCCCGTGGCCAGGCCAGCGACATCGAAATCACCGCCCGGGAGATCATGAAGCTCAAGGAAGAGCTCTACAAGATCATCGCCCACCACAGTGGTCAGGATTACCAAAAGGTGTGGGAGGACAGCGACCGCGACTACTGGATGATTGCCGAGGAGGCCAAAGCCTACGGCATGATCGACGAGGTCCTCGAGCGCAAGACCGACTGATTCCAGCATGGCGGACCGCGAGATCAACTGCTCGTTCTGCGGGCGCAAGAAGTCGGAAGTCGACATCCTCATTGCGGGGGTGACGGGCCACATCTGCGACCACTGCATCGAACAGGCGGACGCCATCGTCAAGGAGGAGCGCCACCAGGGTGAGGAGGTCGGATTCGACCCCGGGGTCCAGCTCGAGCGTCCCGCCGACATCAAGCGGTTCCTCGATGAGTACGTCATCGGCCAGGAGCTGGCCAAGCGCACCCTGAGCGTCGCGGTCTACAACCACTACAAGCGTCTGGCCCATCCGGCGGCCGAAGGCGAGGTGGAGATCGAGAAATCCAACATCGTCCTCGTCGGCGAGACAGGCACAGGAAAAACGCTCCTCGCCAGGAGCATCGCCCGACTGTTGAAGGTGCCGTTCTGCATCGCGGACGCCACCATCCTCACCGAGGCCGGCTATGTGGGGGAGGACGTGGAGAGCGTGCTGTCTCGCCTGCTGCAGTCCGCCGACTACGACGTCGCCAAGGCCCAGCGGGGCATTGTCTTCATCGACGAGATTGACAAGATTGCCCGCAAGAGCGACAACCCCTCCATCACCCGCGACGTGAGCGGCGAGGGCGTCCAGCAGGCCCTGCTCAAGCTACTCGAAGGTGCGGAAGTCAACGTCCCGCCGCAGGGAGGCCGCAAGCACCCTGAACAGAAGCTCATCACGCTCGACACGCGCAACATCCTCTTCGTTTGCGGAGGAGCCTTCAGCGGCATCGAGCAGCACATCGAACGCCGCATCGCCACCTCGAGCATCGGCTTCAACACCGGCGCTGAAGACCGTCCCGAGACGCTGCTGTCCGCCATCGCACCCGCCGACCTGCGGAGCTTCGGCCTGATCCCCGAACTCATCGGGCGCTTCCCCGTCCTGACCCACCTGGATCCGCTCGACCCGCATGCGCTCCGCCGCATCCTGACCGAGCCGAAGAACGCCCTCGTCAAGCAGTACGAGCGCCTCTTCGAACTGGACGGCATCGCCTTGAAATTCGACGCGGACGCCCTCGATTTCATCGTCGAGAAGGCCGTGGACTTCAAACTCGGGGCCCGGGGTCTGCGCAGCATCTGCGAGGCCGTGCTCAGCGACGCCATGTTCGAGTTGCCCGGGAAGGAAGGCGTGGAGGAACTGCGGGTGACCGCGGAATACGCACGCCAGCGGTTCGACGAGAGCGACAAGGGACAACTGAAGGTCGCCTCCTGACCCCATGGCCGGGGCCAAGGGCAAAGGGAAATCCGCGAAGGGGGTGAAGGAGACCCCCCTAATGGCCCAGTACAACAAAGTCAAGGCCCAGCACCCGGATGCCCTGTTGCTCTTCCGCGTGGGGGATTTCTATGAGACGTTCGGACAGGATGCCGTGACCGCGGCCAAGGTGCTCAACATCGTGCTGACCGCCCGGAAGAACGGCGCCGCCTCCGAGGTGGAACTCGCCGGGTTCCCGCACCACGCCCTCGAGAACTACCTGCCCAAGCTCGTCCGGGCCGGCCACCGGGTCGCCGTCTGCGATCAGCTCGAGGACCCCAAGACCGCCAAGACCATCGTCAAGCGCGGGGTCACCGAGATGGTGACGCCCGGCGTGGCCCTCAACGACCAAGTCCTCGACGCGCGAGAAAACAACTGGCTCGCCGCCGTCCACGTCGTGCTCGAGGGCCGCGGGCAATCCAAGCGGGAACGCGCTGGCGTCGCCTTCCTCGACGTCTCGACGGGAGAGTTCCTCGCCGCGGAGGGCGCCCCCTCCGACATTGCTCCGCTCCTGCGCACCTTCCGCCCCAAGGAAACCCTGCACCTGCGTCACGGCGAACCCGAGTCCCTCGAGCTGACGGGATACCGGTTCCCACTCGATGACTGGGTGTGGCAGTCCGACTTCGCCCGCGAGACGCTGGAGCGCCACTTCGGCACGAAAGGCCTCAAAGGGTTCGGTCTGGATGGCCAGCCGCTCGCCATCATTGCGGCCGGGGCTGCCCTGCACTATGTCGGCACCACGAAGCACGACCGCCTCGGGCACATCGCCTCGCTGGGCCGGGTGGAATGGGGCAGCAACGTGGCCATGGACGGGTTCACCATCCGCAACCTCGAGCTGCTTGCCCCGACCCACCCGGAAGGCGTGGCGCTCGTCGACATCCTCGACCGCTCCGCCACCCCGATGGGGGCCCGGATGCTCCGCCGGTGGATCGCCCAGCCCCTGTGTGACGCCGAGCGCGTGAACCGCCGACACGAGGCAGTGGCCGCCTTCCTCGAGCAACCGGACATGCGGGCAGACCTCATCGCCGAGCTCAACCGCATCGGGGACCTCGAACGGCTGCTGGCCAAGACCGCCGCCGTGCGCATCTCTCCGGCCGAGCTCGACCGCCTGCGTCGCGCCTTGACCGCCGTGGAGGCCCTGCGCCTCATGGTCGACAGCTCGGACGATCCGGTCATCGGCCGATGGGCCGGCCGGCTCGATCCTGCGGATGCCGCCCTCGCCCAACTGCGGACCGAGCTGACCGAGAATCCTCCCGGCGTTCTGGGCAAGGGAGCCACCATCGCCTCCGGGGTGGTCCGGGAGCTCGATGAGTTGCGCGATCTCCGGGACAACGGCAAGGCCAAGCTCGAAGGCATCCGCCAGCGAGAGGCCGAAGCCACAGGCATCACCTCTTTGAAGATTGCCTTCAACAACGTCTTCGGCTACTACCTCGAAGTCCGCCACGCCCACAAGGACAAGGTGCCCGAGGAATGGATCCGCAAACAGACGCTGACGCAGGCCGAGCGCTACATCACCCCCGAGCTCAAGGAACTCGAGCAACGGATCCTCGGCGCGGAGGAACGCCTTGACGTGGTCGAACGGGAAGCGTACATCGCCCTCGTCACGGCCTTGCACCCGCACCTGCCCCTGCTTCAATCCACGGCCCGCGCTGTGGCCGGCCTCGACCTCCTGCTCGGCTTCGCCGAAGTCGCCGAGGACCATGGCTACACCCGGCCCGTCCTCGTGGAGGGCCACGAACTCGAGATTGTCGGCGGTCGCCATCCGGTCATCGAGCGGTGCCTGCCCGACGGGGAATCTTATGTGGCCAATGATGTTGCCCTCGACCGGGACCACCAGCAGATCCTCATGATCACCGGACCGAACATGTCCGGAAAAAGTGCCCTGCTTCGGCAGACGGCGCTCATCGCCCTGATGGCGCAGATGGGCAGCTACGTGCCGGCCCGCTCGGTGCGGATGGGGCTGGTCGACAAGGTCTTCACCCGCGTGGGCGCCTCGGACAACCTCAGTGCCGGCGAATCGACCTTCATGGTGGAGATGAACGAAACCGCGTCCATCCTCCACAACCTGTCGGACCGCTCGCTGGTCTTGCTCGATGAGATCGGTCGGGGCACCAGCACGTACGACGGCATCAGCATCGCGTGGGCCATCGCCGAGTTCCTGCACGAGCACCCGAAGTGCCGCGCCAAGACCCTGTTCGCCACCCATTACCACGAGCTGAACCGAATGGCCGACCGGTTCTCTCGGATCCACAACGCCAACGTGAGCGTGCGCCAGCAGGACGGCAAGGTTCTGTTCCTGCGCAAACTGGTCCCCGGCGGCAGCGAGCACAGCTTTGGCATCCACGTTGCCAAACTCGCGGGCATGCCGGGCTCCCTCGTCCGCCGTGCCGAAGAGGTACTGGAAGGGCTGGAATCAGAGGGTGGAGGCCGCGGCCGGGCCTCGGGCGGTGGGTCTCCGAAGGAGACGTCCACTCAAGAGGAGGGACTGCAGATGAGCTTCTTCCAGCTCGACGACCCCGTCCTCCAGGACATCAAGGAAGACCTACTCGATCTCGACATCGACCAGCTGACGCCCGTGGAGGCGTTGCTGAAACTGCATGAGATCCGGAAACGGGTCGGAGGCTGAGCCTCAGTCGAAGGCGGCCAGCAGGAGATCCAGGTCCTTGGAGGGCCATCCGAACGCCTCGGCGAGATCCCGATTGACGACGTTGCCGCGGTACAGGTACAATCCGCTGCGGATCATCGGACTGTGCTCGAGGCCAGAACCGATGCCCCCGTGCTCGCCCACCTTCTGCAGGAGGGGACCCAGCAGGTTCGACAAGGCCATGCTGGCCGTCCTCGGCACGCGGCTGGGGATGTTGGCCACGCCGTAGTGGGTAACCCCGAATTCGGAGAAGACCGGGTCCTGGTGGTTGGTCAGACGGGAGGTCTCGAAGCATCCGCCGCTGTCGATGCTGACGTCGACGATGACCGCTCCCTCGCGCATACCCTGGACCATCGCCTCGGTAACGATCATGGGGGTCCGGCCCTGGTGGGGACGGACGGCGCCAATGGCGACGTTGGCCGAGGCCAGGGAGTCCGCCAGGACCTTGGGGTGCAAGGTGCTGGTCCAGAGCCGGCCTCCGATTTCCCCGCGCAGGCGGCGGAGGCGGTACGGACTGCTGTCGAAGACCCGGACCGAGGCCCCGAGGCCGATGGCGGCGCGGGTGGCAAATTCGCCCACCGTGCCCGCTCCGATGATGACCACCTCGGACGGCGCCACACCGGTCATCGCCCCCAGCATGCTGCCATCTCCATAGGTCGGATGCGACAGGTATTCCGCGGCGATGAGGATGCTGGTCGTGCCGGCGATCTCACCCATGGCCCGAACCAGCGGGAAGATGCCGGTCCGGTCCTGCATGAAGTCCCAGGCGACGGCCGTGATCTTGCGGTCCATCATCTTCTCGATGGTCCGCTCTGGGTGCGTGGCGAGCTGAAGGCCGCTGAAGATGGTCTGCCGGTCCCGCATGAACTCCAACTCGGATTCCTGTGGGGGGGCCACCTTGAGGATGATGTCGTTGTCGTAGACGGTGGCGGCGTCCGGGGCGATGCGCGCCCCCGCTTCGCTGTAGTCGGCGTCCGAGAACTGGGCATGGACCCCGGCTCCGGTCTCGACCACCACGTCGTGGCCGTGGGCGACGAGCAACCCGACCGCGTCGGGATCGAGGGCCACGCGCCGTTCCTGCAGGGCCATCTCCTTGGGGATGCCGATGCGCAGGCTCTGCTCATGCGTGCGGAGGGCGAGCTGCTCCTCTTGGGGAGACAGCGCAGCCTGGAAGGCCAGGCGGCGGATGCGTTCCTTGGTTTCCACGGTTGAAGTCGGTTCAGGTAGGTCAATCGGGAATTTAAGCGGATTCCCGTTGCCACAACGTGGCCACCCGCATTCCGTCGGGCAAACACTCCATGCGGAGGAGCCGGGCATGGTCCGGGAAATGGTCCGCCGCACGCTCGGGCCACTCCACGAAGGTCAGGGCTTCTGCATCGTGCATCAGCTCATCCCACCCGAGGTCGATCAACTCGTCCTCATGGCGGATGCGGTACAGGTCGAGGTGCCGGATGAGCCTGCGCCCGGGACTTTCGCTGGACACCGGGTAGCTCTGACACAAGGCAAACGTGGGGCTCGAGGCGGCATCCTCTGCGCCATGGTGCCGGGCCACAGCGGAGACCAGCGTCGTCTTGCCGGTGCCCATTGGGGCCTGAAGGGCAATGACCTCGCCCCAGTCCAGGCGCTGGGCCAGCTGCCCAGCCACCTCATCGAGGCCGTTCAGACCGAAGGGCTGGGAACCCCAGATGCGGAGAAGCTGTCCTGTGCTCATCGTGGAACGAGGTGGACGAGGGGAACGAGCATCTCCTCCATGGAAATGCCCCCGTGCTGGAAGGTGCCGTCGAGGTAGCGGACGAACCGGTTGAGGTTGTTCGGGTAGACCATGAAGCCTCGCTCCATGGCGAAGATGTACCGGCTCGAGAGGTGCGCCTTGGGCAGACCGAAGGCTTCGGGATCGGACACCGCGAAGACATCGCCGTCGTGGCGAAGGTTTCGGCCGGTCTTGTACCGCGGATTGTCCGTCACTTCCTTCTCCCCCTGGACCTTGACCGGGTCGGTCACCTGCACGGTGCCGTGGTCGGTGGTCAGGACGAGTTCGAACCCGGCATCGGCGGCCAGACGGAGGAGCTCCCGCAGGGGGCTGTGCTCAAACCAGCTCGCCGTGAGGGACCGGTAGGCCGCCTCGTCCTCGGCAAGCTCCTTGATGATTTCGCTCTCCGTGCGGGCATGGCTCAGCATGTCCACGAAGTTGAAGACGACGGCGGTGAAGTCGCGGTCGCGGATCTGGTGGAAATCCTCGACCAGCTTTCGGCCAGCCGCGACGTCGGTGATTTTGTGGTAGCCCCATTGGCCCGAGAATCCCCACCGGTCCAACTGCGCTCCGAGCAACTCGGCCTCGTGGGCATTCTTGGAGCCCTTGGCCTGTTCGTCCTTCCACCACTGGGGGTGGACCTGCGCGATGCGGGACGGGGTCATGCCGGCGAACAAGGCATTGCGCGCGTATTGGGTGGCGGTGGGCAGGAAGCTCCAGTGCATCCGCTCGGATTGAACCTGCCAGTCCTCCGTGAGCATGGGGCCGAGGGCCCGCCACTGGTCGTACCGGAAGTTGTCGATGACCACCATGAGGGTCTTCTTCCCCTCGTCGAGCAGGGGCCGGACGGACTCCGCCATGACCTTGGGGGCCAGCAAAGGGTCCTCGTGCCCGTCGCACCGGTCGATGTCGGCCAGCCAATCCCCATATCGGTCGGTCACGAATCGGGCGAACTGGCGGCCGGCATCCTGCTTTTGCATGCGCAGCACCTCGGACATGCCGGTGTCCCCGGAGGCCGTCAATTCCAGGTCCCAGTGGACGAGTCGCTTGTGGATGTCCTCCCAATCCTCGCGTCCAAGGCGGTCCATGAGCCGCATGCCCAACTCGCGGAATTCGCGCTGGTAATCGCTCATCGCCTTCTCCCCGACCAGGCGCTTCTCGTCGAGGATCTTCTTCAGCGAGAGCAGGATCTGGTTCGGGTTGAGCGGCTTGATCAGGTAGTCCGCCATCTTGGACCCGATGGCCTCCTCCATGATGTGCTCCTCCTCGCTCTTGGTGATCATCACACAAGGCAGGTGAGGGCGCTTGGCCTTGATCCGCTGGAGGGTCTCGAGGCCGGTCAGGCCCGGCATGTTCTCGTCGAGAAAGACGACATCCACGAGGCGGTCCTCTTCGAGCGCCTCGATGAGCGACGCCCCGTCCGTGAATCCGGTCACATCGTATCCCTTGCCCTGCAAGAACAGAATGTGGGGCTTGAGCAGGTCGATCTCATCGTCGGCCCAGAGGATGTGGGGGGTGCGCGTCATGCTTCCTTCAATGGCGTTTGGTCGCAATTATTTTGTCGACCGTCCGTCCCTGCAAAGAAACGTGCCAAATTTCGGCCCATGGCCGCCCGCCCCAAGCTGCTCAACGACCCCGTCTACGGCTTCATCCAGGTCCGTCACGCCGACTTCACCGACATCTTCGATCACCCGTGGGTGCAGCGCTTGCGCCGCATCAGCCAGCTGGGCCTGAGCCACCTGGTCTACCCGGGGGCGGTCCACAACCGGTTCCACCACGCCCTCGGGGCCATGTTCCTGATGCAGGAGGCCCTCGATTCGTTGCGCGAAAAGGGCGTCGTCATCACCGAAGACGAATTCCGTGGGGCCTGCTTGGCCATCCTTTTGCACGACGTGGGCCACGGCCCATTCAGCCATGCCCTCGAGCACTCGCTCGTCCGGGGCGTACACCACGAGGAGGTGAGCACGCTCATCATGACGCGCCTCAACGAGGAGATGAACGGCATGCTCGACACGGCGATCGAAATCTTCAACGACCACCACCCCAAGGGCTTCCTGCACGATCTCGTGTCGAGCCAGCTCGACATGGACCGGATGGATTACCTCCGCCGGGACAGTTTCTTCACCGGGGTCAGCGAGGGCATGATCAGCTCCGAGCGCATCATCCGCATGCTCAACGTGCACGACGGACGGCTCGTCGTCGAGGAAAAGGGCATCTATTCCATCGAGAAATTCATCATCTCCCGGCGCCTGATGTACTGGCAGGTCTACCTGCACAAGACGGTGCTGGCCGCGGAATGGATGATGATGGGCATCCTCGACCGGGCGCGGACCCTTGCCCTCCGTGGAGAGGACGTGTGGACCACCCCGTCCCTCCGGCCGTTCCTCTACGACGACCTCGACCGGGCTCGGTTCATGGCCGATCCCGAGGTGCTCGCCGCGTTCTGTGCCCTGGATGACAACGACGTGATGTGCTGCATCAAGGCCTGGCAGGACCACCCGGACACGGTGCTGTCCGAGCTCTGCCGCCGGCTGACACACAGGAGGTTGTTCAAGATCGAATTGAGGGACGCCCCGTTCGACCAAGGCGACATTGCCGAGCGCATCGAATCCGCCGGCCGCCACTTCGGACTGGACACGGACGACGCGGCCTGCTTCGTCCTGCACGACCGCATCGACAACCGGGCCTACAGCACGGCGTCCCACGGGATTCAGATGTTGTACAAGGACGGTTCGGTCCGCGATGTGGCCTCGGCGTCAGACCACCTCAACCTCAGTGCCCTGAGCGTCCCGGTGGAGCGGCATTTCCTTGCGTATCCCAAAGAATTGCCGCCCCGACCGGGCGCCGGGATCACAGGGTGATCTCCTCGCCTTCAGCGTTGTACACGTGGTGCTCGAGCAGCTCCATGGAGGAGTTGCCATCGACCACGATCTTCATGCCGAAGGCCTTCTTCCAGCGCTTCAGCTGGTTGTCCCAGAAGCCCCGCTTGATGTAGGCTTCCACCATCGGGTGAAGGAGCAACGTGACCTGACCGAGTCCGCGGTCTGCGGCGGCCTGGAGGGCCCCCTCGATGCGGTCGGTGACGAGGATGCTCGCCTCGACCTTGCCGGTGCCGTTGCAGGACGGACACTGCTCGGCCGTCTTGATGTCGGTCACCTCACGGACCCGCTGGCGGGTGATCTCCACCACACCGAATCGGCTCGGGGCGAGCACATTGTGCTTCGCCTTGTCCGGTTTCATGGCCTTGCGGAGGGCTTCGGTCAGCTTGCGGCGGTTGTCCACCTGCCCCATGTCGATGAAGTCGACGGCGATGATGCCGCCCATGTCCCGCAGGCGCAGGAGACGGGCGATTTCCTCAGCGCACTCCAAGTTGGTGGCGGTGGCATTCTCCTCCTGGGAGGTCGCGCCGGCCTTCCGACCACCGGAATTCACGTCGATCACGTGCATGGCCTCGGTGTGCTCGACGATGAGGTAGGCTCCACTCCGGAGGTTGACCTGGCGGCCGAAGCTCGCTTTGATCATCCGGTGCACGCCGCGGTCATCGAAGACATCCTTGGCCTTGGACAGCTTCACGATGTCCACCTTGTCCGGCGCGTTGGCCGCGAGGTATTCCCTGACCTCCTCGGCCACTTCCGGGTCGTTGACCAGGATCTGGGAGAAGTTCGGGTTGAGCAGGTCCCGGAGGAGGGAGCTCGTCTTGTTGATCTCGCCGAGGACCCGCTGGCGGTACTTGGCCCCACGCAGGTTCTTGTAGAGTTCCTTCCAGCGGTTGGAGAGATCTTCGAGATCGGCATGCAGGTCGGCCGCGCCTTTCTCCTGCGCCACCGTTCTCACGATGATGCCGCAGTTTTCGGGGCGGATGCTCTCCAGCAGGACGCGAAGGCGTTTGCGCTCGCTCTCCTTGCTGATGCGCTGGCTGATGCTGATTTTCTTGGAGAAGGGAACGAGCACGAGATAGCGGCCCGCGAGGGTGACCTCCGCGGTGAGGCGAGGACCCTTGGTGGAGATGGCCTCCTTGGCCACCTGGACGAGGACGGTCTGGCTTGCAGACACCACGTCCTTCATGTTTCCCTTCTTGTCGATGTCCGACTCGAGCTTGAAGTTGCCGAGGTCGGACGTGGCCTGCGATCCTTTGACAGACCGCTGGGTATACTTTTTGAAGCTGCGGTATTGGGGCCCGAGGTCGAGATAGTGGAGAAAGGCATCCTTCGGATGACCGATGTCCACGAATCCCGCGTTCAGGCTGGGCAGCACCTTCTTGACCCGGCCGAGGTAAATGTCCCCGACCGCATATTCCTGGTTGCCATTGTCTTCATGGAGTTCGACCAGATGGCCGTCTTCCAGCATGGCAATGCGCAACCCGGACTTGGTCTTGTTGATGACCAGTTCGATGTTCACGCGTCACGAAAAGAGGGCGTGTGCCACGGGTACGAGCCCGATCGGCACCCGCCGGTGGACGTCACTTCTTCTTCTTGTGACGGTTCTTACGGAGACGCTTCTTCTTCTTGTGCACGGCCATCTTATGGCGCTTGCGCTTCTTTCCACTGGGCATGGTCAGATGATTTTATGTGTTTTGCAGCAGGAGGTCAATGCGTTGGCGGACCGCCTGCTCAATGATGGTATCCGGGGACAGGGGGAGAAACCTTTGGTAGCCGGCGAGTGCCAAGCCCGGATTGCCGAGGCGCTCGTGGCATTGTGCCTGGAAGAACCAGGCGTTGTGGGCTGTGCTGTCGACCAGCACGGCCCGTTCGAAATGGATCAGGGCCTCGGCGGGGTTCCCTCCGTCCAGCTCGAGCATGCCGAGTTGAACCAGGGGTTCCGCGCGCTCCGGCGCGAGATCGATGGCCTGGACGAAGCGCTCCTTCGCCTTGTCCAGTTGGCCGGATTGGATGCTGAAGCGCCCGAGCTCGATGACCGCGTCCACATTGGGCGGCTCGGCCTCGGCGAGGGCCTTCAACTCGAGGATGCCCGCCATGGGATTGGCGCCCCGGACCTTTTCGACGGCGGCGGCCACGGGATCCATCGGGGAGGCCTCCTCGAGTGAGGTGGGAATCTCCTCGGCGGCGAGGCCGGCCGGCTGCCGGGGGATGACCTGCCACACCAAGGCGACCAGCACGACGCAGAGCCCTCCGATGACGAAGGGCAGGATCGAGCGGCGTTCAGGTGCGGTGGACATGCGGCGGAATCAGTTGGCGGACACCTTGGCCTTCACATTCTCCATGAAGCTCTTGGCGGGCTTGAAGGAGGGGATGTTGTGGGCCGGGATTTCGATGGTCTTGTTCTTCAGGATGTCGCGACCGGTCTTCTTGGCCCGGCGCTTGATCACGAAACTGCCAAATCCGCGGAGGTAGACGTTGTGTCCCTGTTCGAGGGAATCCCGCACGGATTCCATGAAGGCCTCAACCGTGGCCTGCACGTCCTGGCGCTCAATTCCCGTCTTGTCGGAGATGCGGCTCACGAGGTCCGCTTTCGTCATCTTCTTGTCCGTCACTTTGCTGATGCTTTGAAACTCAAAGGGTTGAAATCCTGATGGATTGGGCCGGCAAAAATAGGGCACGGCATCCACTCCGCCGCGCCTTCGGAAACCATTTGCAAATTGCCCCCCGTGCCGTCCCTCCACCCCCTCACCCGCCAACTGCTCGAATGGTACGGTCTCCATGCCCGTCCCCTCCCTTGGCGGGAGTCTCCCCACCCCTATGCCACCTGGCTCGCCGAGGTCATCCTGCAGCAGACGAGAGTGGAAACCGGAACCGCCTATTGGCACCGCTTCCTCGAGCAGTATCCGACCGTGAAGGACCTCGCCGAGGCGCCCATCGAATCGGTCATGCGGTCCTGGAAGGGACTGGGCTACTACAGCCGTGCCCGGAATCTGCACGCAGCGGCCAAGGCCGTGATGGAAGAGCGGGGTGGAGCGCTGCCCATCCGCGCAGCCGAGTGGCGCGCGTTGCCCGGTATCGGGGAGTACACGGCCGCCGCCATCGCCAGCATCTGCCATGGCGAGGCCGTTCCCGTGGTGGACGGCAATGTCCAGCGCGTGCTGTCCCGGCTTTTCGACATCGCCGAACCCGTCGACCGCAAATCCGGACGCGAAGCCATCCGGACATGGTCGGAGGCCCTGGTCTCCGAAACGGACCCTGGTGCGTCCAATCAGGCCTGGATGGAACTCGGGGCCATGGTCTGCAAGCCGCGAAATCCGGCGTGCCCCGACTGCCCACTGCGCGAAGCCTGTCTGGCGCGCGAACGGGACACCTGGGCCGACCGGCCCGTCAAGCAGCCCAAGAAGAAGCAGATCGCCATGACCGTGGACTTCGATGTCGCGGTCCGGATGGTCGATTCCGGATGGGAATGGTGGGTGGAACGCCGCCCGGACCGGGGCATCTGGGGCGGGCTCGAGTCCTTCCCCGCCACCCTGACGGAAGGGGCGGGACGTGACCGGGACCCAGAGTCGGTCTGGGGGCCCGTCGACCATATCCTGACCCACCGCCGGCTCACGGGCTGGTTTCACCTGCACACCGGCGACACAGCCCTCGACCTCGCCCGACAGCATCCAGGAGGAAGTTGGGTCCCGCTGGAGGATGCCGACCGCGCCTGGCCCCGGATGGTGGACAAGGTCCTGCCTGAGCTCCGGGCCTGGGCTGTGAAGAATTGAGGTCTTTTCACCCTTCCGTAGCCCCTTCCCTTCGGTATTTTGCCATTCATGTCCGGACTGAACAAGGTGATGCTCATCGGCCGCTTGGGACGCGATCCCGAGACCCGGTGGTTCGAAGGCGGGCGGGCCATGAGCACGCTCTCCATCGCGACGTCCGAACGCCACAAGGATGCGGATGGCCACCTCCGCGAACGGACCGAATGGCACCGTGTGGTCCTGTGGCGTCAGCTTGCTGAAATCGCCGAAGAGCACCTCCACAAGGGGGATCGGGTCTACATCGAGGGCAAACTGCGCACGAGGACGTGGCAGGATTCGGGCGGCACGGAACACCGGACGGTCGAAATCGTGGCTGACCGTATGGACATGCTCGGCGGTTCATCCCGCCAGGACGCTCCTTCCGAAACCCAGGAAGGACAGGGCCCCCATCCCATTGACGCTTCGGCGCTCCCCCTTTGACATGGCGGAATTGACCCCCGGCCTCATCTGGCTCGCCGCCACCGCATCCCTGCTGCTGCTCGTGGTCAGCGCCTTCGTTTCCGGAAGTGAAATCGCTTTCTTCTCGCTGGGCCCGGCGGACCGCGCCACCGCCGCGGAGGCCGAGGATGAGCGGTCCAAGGCCGTGCTCGACTTGCTCGAAGGGCCAGGGGACGGTCAGGGCCCCCGCCAGCTTCTCGCCACCATCCTCGTGCTGAACAACGCGGTCAACATCCTGATCATCCTGCTCTCCACCGTCCTGATGCAGCACTGGCTGCCGGCCCTAACCCCCTGGCTCAGCGTCCTGCTCCAGGTGTTCGGTGTGACCTTTCTGATTGTCCTGTTCGGAGAGGTGCTCCCGAAGGTCTACGCCAACCGCAACCCCCTGGGCCTCGCGCGCATCATGGCCCGTCCGCTCCGCATGTCCCGGACCTTCCTCCGTCCGGCCTGGCAACCGATGAACGCGTTGGCTGGCGCCCTCGCGGCCCGGGTGGACACGGCCCCACCCGAACTGTCCGTGGAGGACCTGGAGCACGCCGTTCAGGTCACCGATTCCGACGACCGGACGGAAGAGGAGAACCGCATCTTGAGCGGCATCGTCAACTTCGGGTCCAAGGACGTCAAGCAGATCATGACCCCCCGGACGGACGTGACGGCGTTCTCCCACGACCTGGCCTGGCCCGAACTCAAGGCCCAGATGGCCGAATGCGGATTCAGCCGCGTCCCCATCCACACCGAAGGCCTCGACCAGATCAAGGGCATCCTCTACGCCAAGGACCTCCTCCCTCACCGGAACGAGGAGGACATGGATTGGAACTCCCTCCTCCGTCAGCCCTTCTTCGTCCCGGAGAACCGGATGATCGACGACTTGCTCCGGGATTTCCAGAGCATGAAGGTCCACTTGGCCATCGTCGTGGACGAGTATGGCGGGACGAGTGGCATCGTGACCTTGGAGGATGTCATCGAGGAGATCGTCGGCGACATCTCAGATGAATTCGACGACGAAGACATCCTGTACTCGCGCATCAATGAGCACACGGTCGTCTTCCAGGGCAAGACCGCGTTGGTGGATGCCTACCGCATCCTCGGCATCGACGGCTCGGAATTCGAGGCGGCCAAGGGGGAGAGCGACACCCTGGGAGGCTTCATGGTTGAACGGATGGCCCGGCTCCCCAAACCCGGTGAGCGGATTGAATTCCATGGCACGACCCTCGTGGCTGAGGCGGTCGACCGGCGGCGGGTCCTTCAGGTCAAGGTGAGCCTGCCCGAGGACGGTGTGAACGGCCCCTCCGACGGGGATTCGGACCGCACGGGAGGTGGCCGTCTGCGGGCGCTCCTTCTCTTCTTCCTGGCCGGCGGCTTCCTGGTCACGGGGTGCGGGAGTGACCCTCCCGTCCCGCGTCCCAAAGGGTACTTCCGCATTGCCCTGCACGACACGGTCTACCACACGGTCTCCCTCGATTGTCCTTTGGACGTTCCCCTTTCCGGCGAAGCCTGGCTCGAACCCGTGCAGGATTTTGCCCCCGACAGCTGCTGGTTCAACCTGGTCTATCCGAAGTATTCGGCGCGCATCCACTGCACCTATGCTGGCGGGGTCCTGCTCGACCCGGTTCTGGAGGATGCCTTTCAACTGGCCTACGAACACGAAATCAAGGCGGACGCCATCCGCATCCAGCAATCCGACCGCTCCGATGGGGGCACCGCATTGCGGTGGAACATTGCCGGGGATGCCGCCAGCCCATTGCAGTTCCTCTGCACCGATGGCCGCGACCGATTCCTCCGCGGCGCCCTGTATTTCGAACTCCGGCCCAACGCCGACTCCCTCGCTCCGGTCGTGGCGCGATTGGGACAGGACGTCGAACACCTGCTCAACCACATGGCATGGCGGTGACGGTGGTGCTCGATGCAGGGGGAAGCCGCCTGAAATGGGGGGCATTCCACGGTGGCACCATCGGGCCGGTCCATTCGGCCGCTTGGAACGAGGCGGAAGCCGTCTTCCGCGCCTGGGCCGCCGGGCAAGGGAACGAGATGCGGGCGGGCATGCTCGAGCGCCCCGCCACCCCGGCGGCGCGAGATGCCGGTTTTCTCGACTGGCTGCGTGACGCCCTCGGGGGCGACCCGACCCGGATCAATCCAGCCGAGATTGCTC
The DNA here is from genome assembly GCA_036159995.1 of Bacteroidota bacterium. Classification (GTDB taxonomy): domain Bacteria; phylum Bacteroidota; class Bacteroidia; order Flavobacteriales_D; family Sanyastnellaceae; genus UBA8752. Next base: position 3,238 of record JAYYEI010000037.1, on the reverse strand, counting down.
CGTTTGCCATCGACTACGCTCAGGGGGAGGCTGGGGCCGACCGCCTCGCCGCCGCCGTGGCTTGCCACGACCGCGACCCAGGTGGCAGCTTCGTCATCATTGATGCCGGGACCTGCATCACGGTCGACCTGCTGTCGCCGGGCCGGTGGCGCGGGGGGGCCATCCTGCCGGGGCTCGGTCTCCAGTCCGCTTCACTCGCCGATGCCGGGCTGCCCGTCCTCGACAAGGGAGAGGCCGGCTGGTCCTGCAGGCCGGGGGCCGAAGGGGCGCTGGGCCGGTCCACCCGAGAAGCCATCGAGGCGGGGATTCCCTGGGCAACCCGAGAAGCCGTGACCGCCACAGCCCGCGCCCTGATGGAGCTCGACCCCTGCGCCCAACCCATTCTGACGGGCGGCGACGCTGACCATTTTGACGGCATCGGAGGATGGCGGACTTTCGCGGACCCGAACCTCGTCCTGAACGGCACGGCACGCCTCCTGAACGCATTGACCGCATGACCCTCCGCCACGCCTTCCTCGTCCTCTGCCCGGCCCTGTGGCTCGCCATTGGATCCACCGTGTCGTGGGGGCAGACGACCCACTCGCCCTACTCCCGGTTTGCCTTCGGTGATCTCCAATCCGGGGCCTCGGCGCCCCAGATGGGCATGGGACAGCTCGGGGCGGCCTGGATGGACCGCCACCATTTGAACACCCGGAATCCCGCGGCGGCGGCCTTCCTGACCCGCACCACCTTCGCCGGAGGCTTCGGTCTGCGGGCGGAGAAAATCATGGAAGGCGACAGCACCACCCGCGGCGAGGTCGGCGGGCTGACGCAGGTGGCCTTCGCCCTCAAGCGCGCCGGCGGAAAGGGCGCCATCACCTTCGGCCTCCAGCCCTGGTCCAATGCGGGGTATGACGTCTCGCAAATCCGGACCGACGACACTGCGGACGAGTACCGCATCTCTTACGCCGGGGAAGGCGGACTGGCCCAATCCCACATCGGGTATGCCCGGCGGTGGGAGGGCACCCGGTGGAAGCGGTTCGAAGGCACCGAGACGGCCAAGGCCGACAGCTCGCGCATCATTTCCCACGTCACCGCCCTCGGGGCGCGCTATGAGCAGCGGTTCGGGTCGCTGCTCCGGTCTCGCACCATCGATGTGGCCAACCCCATTTACCTCGACACCCGCGTCGAGACCGAGGAAGCCCACCGATCGAGCGGCTTCACGGTCGGATTCGGACATGAACGCCTGCTGGGGTCGCGCTTCGACCGGGACCACAAACTGGTGGCCAGCACCTTGTTGCGCCTCGGCGGATTCGCCCAGCTCGGGCGGGGACACCGCATCGACCGGGTCACCCGTTGGGCATCCTGGCAGACCCTGTCCACCGGACCGCTCGAGGTGGATTCGGTGTATCAGGAGGAGGCCGTGCACGACATCGATTTGCCGCTGTCCTGGTCCATCGGTGCCGAGCTCGAGCGCAACACCGAGTCCGGCATGCGGATTCGGGCCGGTGCAGAATGGGAGCAAGCCCCGTGGTCGTCCATCCCGGGCGACTGGCTGGACCCGGGCGTGGCCTTCACGGATTCCCGGACGGCCGCCATGGGCGTCTCCCTCACGCCCCGGGGACTCGATGATGCCAAGGGCATGTGGCAACGCGCGACCTACTCCCTCGGCTGGCGGACCACCTCGGGCACCATTACCCTCAGCGAGGGCGATCTCGCCTCCTCCACCATGAGCTTTGGCTGGTCCCTCCCGATGCTGGGATCCCGCTCCGGATCGAGTCTGGACCTCGCCTTCCAATGGCGCACCCTGCAGGCCGGAGACAACCCCCTGGGCCTCCGGGAGCGCAGTTTTGGCGCGACGGTCGGCTTCACCCTCCACCCGTTCTTCAAGAACCAGTGGCTGGTGCCAAGGAAGTACGATTGATCCCCTCCGGCACGGGTTGTGGCTATCCCCTAATTTTGCCGACCCAATCCGGGCGCGAACCTTTTGGCGCGGTCCTTGATTGACATGAAGTAGAAGATCGAACCCATGACCCGATTCATCACCTCCCTCCTGTTCCTGGCCCTGACCATGACCGGCTCCGTGCTGTCCGCCCAGGATGACAGCAAGTACGGCGACACGCCCGAGCAGCAGGCCGCCTGCAAGGAGAACCTCAGCCTTTACGAGACCTACTACAAGCAGAAGAACTACGACGATGCCTACCCGTTCTGGCAGAACGCCTGCGAGGTGTGCCCGCCCAAGGTCTCCCAGAACATGTACATCAAGGGGGTCAACCTCCTCAAGCGTGAGATGAAGGCAGCGATCAAGGAGAAGAACAACGAGCGCGCCATTGCCTTGCGCGACAGCGTGTTCCTCTTCTACGACCTGCGCATCGAACACTTCCCGTCCACCAGCAAGAAGCCGGACAACGGGTGCGAAGTGCTCGGTCGGAAGGCAATGGATTGGATGAGCCTCAACAAGCGGAGCGCCCTCGAGGCCCGTCCGATGTTCGAGGAGAGCATTGCCTGCCTGGAAGGCCGGTCGCTCGCCGCCACGTTCGACAAGTACTACACCTTGCTCAAGACCGCGTTCATGGACGCCGAAGGAGCCGAAGCGAAGACGGCCGCTCAGGAAGATCTGCTCCTGGAGTACCTGCGCCTCAGCGACTTCATCGAGGCCGGACGCCAGAATGAGCTCGCTGCCGGGGACAGCGCCGGAGCGGACAAGTACGCCACCACCCAGAAGAACCTCGACGAGGTGTTCGTCCAAGTGGCCAACTGCGACGAGATGGTGCCCGTGCTTGAGGGCAAGCTCAACGCGGCCCCGGATGACATTGACACCCAGAAGAAAGCCCTGCGCCTGCTCAACGAGAAGGGGTGCACGGACAACGCCATCTTCCTCCCAGTGGCCGAGGCCGTCTACGCCGTCGAGAAGAATGCGGACGCCGCCTACTCCATCGGAATCCAGCTCGCCAAGAAGGGCGACTTCACGGCCGCCCTGCCCTACTTCGAGGAGGCCGTAAAGCTGTGTGAGGATTGTCCCAAGCTGGCCCGCAACCTGATGAAGGCCGGACAGGCTGCCAAGAACGCCGGGCAGGTGTCCAAGTGCATTCGGTACGCCCGCCGTGCCGCCAAGGCTGAGCCGGGCAACGGAGAGCCCTACCTGCTCATCGGGGATGCCGTGGCGTCCATGGTGAGCGCCTGCTCCGACAGCCCGCTCGGTGGCCGTGAGGTCTACTGGCTCGCCACGGATTACTACCAGCGCGCCAAGTCGGTGGAC
>JAYYEI010000036.1:0-6844 GCA_036159995.1 Bacteroidota bacterium | reverse complement strand
TCGAACTTGGCGTGGAGCTCGAAGAATTCCTTGCCGCGGATGTTCCAATGGAAGCCGCGCGTGTTCATGTAGAACACCGTCAGGTCGGCGAGGAGATCGTTGAGGCCGGCCGACAGCTGGGCCGTGGCCTGGGCATCAAGTCCGATGGGCGTATTCGTGTCCATGTGGTAAAAACAGTCGGGATTGGCCGCGGGTTCGGAAATCAGTAGGCGCGGGCGAAGAGGACGCGGCGGGCACTCGGGTTGCCGGTGCGGATGCAGATACCGGGCGTGGTGTCGTCATCGAGGGGCAGACAGCGGATGGTCGCCTTGGTCTCCTTCTTGATCAGCTCCTCGGTCTCGGCCGTGCCATCCCAGTGGGCACTCAGGAAGCCGCCCTCCTCGAGGCCGGCGGTGAACTCCTCCCAGGTGTTGACCTCGCGCGTGCTGGTCGTCATGCGGTCCTTTGCGGCGTTGAACAGCGCCTCCTGCATCTCGTTGAGGAGACCCTGAACGTGGGCCACGATTTGATCGGCGGGGATGAAAGCCTTCTCGCCGGTGTCGCGGCGGGCCACCTCCACCGTGCCGTTCTCGGCGTCGCGGGGTCCGATGGCAAGGCGCACGGGCACGCCCTTGAGTTCGTACTCGGCAAACTTCCAACCGGAGCGCTTGGTGTCGTCGTCGTCGAGCTTGACGCGCAGGCCGGCGGCCTTGAGGTCGTCGTGGAGCTTCTGGCAGGCGCCATTGACCACCTCGTTGGGCTCGCCCCCCTTCTGAATGGGGACGATGACCGCCTCGATCGGGGCCAGCTTCGGCGGCAGGACGAGGCCCTTGTCGTCAGAGTGGGTCATGATGAGCGCGCCCATCAGGCGGGTGGATACGCCCCAGCTGGTGGCCCAGACGTGCTCCTGCGAGCCCTCCTTGGTGGCGTAGGTCACGTCGAAGGCGCGGGCGAAATTCTGTCCAAGGAAGTGGCTGGTGCCGGCCTGCAGGGCCTTGCCGTCCTGCATGAGCGCCTCGATGCAAAAGGTGTCGTCGGCGCCGGCGAAGCGCTCGCTTTCCGACTTGATGCCGCGGACCACCGGCATGGCCATCCAACCCTCGGCGAAATCGGCGTAGACGTGGAGCATCTTCTCCGCCTCGGCGATGGCCTCATCCTTGGTGGCGTGGGCGGTGTGGCCCTCCTGCCAGAGGAATTCGGCGGTGCGGAGGAACAGGCGCGTGCGCATTTCCCAGCGCACCACGTTGGCCCACTGGTTCACCAGCAGCGGCAGGTCGCGGTAGCTCTGGATCCAGTTCTTGTACGTTTTCCAGATGATGGTCTCCGACGTCGGGCGGACGATGAGCTCCTCCTCGAGCTTGGCGTCCGGGTCCACGACCACGCCCTGGCCGTCGGGATCGTTCTTGAGGCGGTAGTGGGTCACCACCGCACACTCCTTCGCGAAGCCCTCCACGTGCGCCGCCTCCTTGCTCAAGTAGCTCTTCGGGATGAACAGCGGGAAGTACGCATTGACGTGGCCGGTGTCCTTGAACATACCGTCCAGCACATCCTTCATGCGCTCCCAGATGGCAAAGCCGTAGGGCTTGATGACCATGCAGCCTTTGACGTCGCTGTGCTGGGCGAGGTCGGCTTCAACGACGATCTCATTGTACCACTTGGAATAATCCTGGTCGCGGGGGGTCAGTTTGGCCATGGGAAAAATTGGTACGGCGTTTGCTCTGTCAATGACGTGGAGCCGCGAAAATACACCACCGCCAACGGGCGGGCTGCGGCCCCAACTCCTTGCACCTCTGTCCAATCACCGTAAATTCCGAACGCCCATGAAGTCGAATGTCTCCCTCCTCCTCCTCGCCCTGCCGCTCTGGCTGGCCTCCTGTGGCCCGTCGATGGACCTCATCGGTGAACGCAGCACGGAAACGGACGAATTCTACCTGATGGGCGGTGAGGCCCATGTGGGCGACATGGCCATCGAAGCGGCCCGCCAGCAGATGCTGCTCGACCAGTACGACGAGTACATGGCCGGCGAGTACGACGATCCCTACGGGAGCCAGTACATCAACGCACCGCACACCCGCAGTCAGTTGTGGAACCGCTACACGCCGGGATGGAGCGGCGGCTTCAACTCCGGTTGGGGCAGTGGGTTCGGCTACAGCCCCTTCGGCTACAGCGCCTTCAACAGCCCGTACGGATTCGGGAGCCCCTTCGGCTTCGGCAACCAGTACGGATTCGGCTTCGGCTCCTCCGGCTACAGCCCCTTCAACCAGCCGCACGGCATGACCACCTACGGCTGGGGCAATCAGGCCTTCATGAACGGCTACGACGCCTGGGGCAACCCCATCGGATGGGGCAACCCGTTCAACACCGGATTCGCCGGCAATGGCTGGGGCTATGACCCCTGGGGCGGCGGATACTGGGGCACGCCCGGCTGGGGATACTGGGGCAACGGCTACCACCCCTACTTCGGGAACATGGGCGGATCCGGCGGCTGGTGCGGAACGGCCACCAGTGGTGAAGGCGACTCCACGCCGCTCATTTCGCCCCGCCCGCGGCCGAGCTTCGGACAGTTCAACGGCTATGCCGGAAACGGCGGCAACTCCGGCTCCGCCTCCGACGGCCAGTCCGGCGGGACCGATGTGGGCACGGACGCACCCAAGCCCAACTCCAACCGCGGCCAGGCCGGCAAGCGGAGCTCCACGCGCAACCGGGGGGTCATCACCCTGCCCGCCAACGACACCCGCGAGCCGGACTACGGGCGCCAGAGCCCGGACCGTTCCGGTGAGCAGAACACCCGGCCGAACCCCAACCGGTCCAACCGCAACTCCGGCCGGTCCAACGGCGGCTGGAACTCCACCCCGCGCAACGACGTCAGCCCGCCCGCCCCGCGCGGTGGAGGTGGCTCCGCCCGCCCGTCGGCTCCGCGTCCGTCCTCACCCCGTCCCAGTGCTCCGCGCAGCGGAGGCGGCCGCTCCGGCCGCGGCGGTTGATCCTTCGCGCCATGAACATGAACATCACGTTGCACCGGTGGGCCCTGACCACCGGATGCATTCTGCTCGCCCTCGCGGGTCAAGCTCAGGGACTGGATGACGTCATGCTGTACGGCCGCATGGACCCGCTGGGGACGGCGCGCTCCACCGGACTCGGCGGAGCGATGACCGCCCTCGGGGCCGACCTCGGCGCCATCGGCATCAACCCCGCCGGTCTGGGGATGTACCGCTCGAGCGACATGAGCTTCACGCTTGGCCTCGGAGCCGGCGGTGCGAGCACGTCGTTTGCCGGGGAGTCCACCGTCACGGCCGCGCCGCACCTCATCGTGGGCCAGATCGGGGGCGCCATCACCACACCGATGAACAGCCCGCATTTCAAGCGTGGCACGTTTGCCTTTGCCTACCGGCCCCTCAAGGACCTGCACCAGCGGACCGAATGGACCGGAGAACAGGACGGGGAAAGCCTGACCCAGCAACTCGCCCTGCAGGCCGATGGCACCGCCTATGACAGCCTGTGGTCCCAGAACCCGTTCGATGCGGATCTGGCGTGGTACACGTACCTCATTGACACCGTGCCCGGCACCGTGGACCAGTACGACCCGGCCTTTGCCGGGGATCGGGTCCGCCAGCGACTCCGCCGTGACCGCTCCGGCCGCATGGGAGAGACCTCCATCGCCTTCGGCACGACCTATGAGGACGTGCTCCACATCGGCATGGCCATCGGGCTCACCTCGGTCGAAATGGAGCGGACCGACGTCTACACCGAGCAGAAGGTGTCCGGCCCCTCCCCCCTCGACCGGCTGACCTTCAACGACCGCCTTCAGGTCTCGGGGTCCGGGGGCTTCTGGTCGTTCGGCCTGATCCTGCAGCCCGACAATGCCCCCATCCGCCTGGGATGGAGCTACCGGAGCGGCTCGGTCTTCAGCATCGACGACTTCTATTCCGTGGACGCCACCTCCGACTTCTCCGACGGCACCGGATTCGAGTGGAACAGCCCCGACAGCTACATCCGCTACCGCATCCGCACACCGCGGCAGCAGCGGCTCGGATTCAGCTGGACGCTCGCCAAGGCGGCCCTCCTGACGCTGGACTACGGACGCTCGGACTTCCGAACGGCCACCTTCACGTCCAACGACCTCTACGGAACCGACGTCGACCGCATCCAATCCGAACTCGACTCCGCCTTTGCCGTGGAACAGCAGTTCCGGGGCGGCCTCGAGTTCCGGATTCAGGACACGTGGCGCTTCCGGATGGGCGGGGGCTGGCGCTCGGCCGCCGCCGACCCACAGACGGACTTCAGCGGCGCCCTCGACGGCACCCTCATCGAGGACGGCAGCGGCATCGTCCACTGGGCTCTCGGCGGGGAATACCGGGCCGAGGAATGGTATGCGGGGGCCACGTACCGGCACACCTCCACGGAGACGGGAAGGCGATTGTACGCACTCAGCCCCGAGGTCGCCACGGGGCGCACCGGACTGGGGCTGCTGATGATGTCGATCGGAGCGCGGTTCTGAGACCGCGCGGGATCAGGCCTTGGCGGCGGCCTTCAGCTCCTTGGCGACGAGCTTCTCAACCTTTTCCTGCTCCTCGATGGCCAGTTGCTGGTCCACGAGGATGCGGCCGCTGTGCTCGTCCACGATGATGCGCTTGCGGGCACCGACGTCGAGGATGCGCTGCGGCGGAATCTTGATGTAGCTGCCGGCGCTGGCTTCCCGCTCGATGGGCACCACGGCCATGCCGTTCTTGGCGCCCCCGCGGATGCGGAGGTAGGCCTGAAGCAGGCGGTCGTCGATCTTCTCCGACATCTTCCCGCTCATCTTGCTGAGGATCTCCTCCTCGGCACGGGTCTCGGCGATGATCTCGTCGAGCTCGGACTGCTTCGCCTTGAGGTCCTCGGCACGGTGGTCGTGCTTGGTCTTGACCTCGGTGAGGATTTCGCCCTTCTGCTCGAGCTGGGCCTCGGCCTCCTTGATGCGCTTCTCGCTGAGCTGGATCTCCAGGCTCTGGTACTCGATTTCCTTGTTGAGAGACTCGAACTCGCGGTTGTTGCGGACGCTGTTCTGCTGCTCCTCGAACCGTTTGATCATGGCACCGGAGTCGATGATGGACTCCTTGCGCTCCTGGATCTTCTGCTTGATGCCGTCGGACTCCTCCGTGAGGCGCTCGAGGCGCGAGGACAATCCGGCCAGCTCATCCTCCAGATCCTCAACTTCGAGGGGGAGCTCACCGCGGACCACGCGAAGGCGGTCGATGCGGCTATCGATCAACTGGAGGTCATACAGCGCCCGGAGTTTCTCCTCTGCGCTCGTGGCTTTGGTCTTCTTGGCCATCAGGATACGTGAATGGGGTTGGTGCGGACTTCCGACAAAAGGACTGCGAAATTAGGGAATCCATCCTTGAGGACAATCAATTGATCCACAAGCCATTCAGAGATGCCCCCTTCGGCTTCCGCGTGACCGATGTCCGCGATGGTGATCCGGCCCTCCGTTCCGAAGAATTCGTGGTACTTGAAATCGGACGACAGGAAGACGTCCGCTCCGGCCCGCAGGGCATCGGGAAGCAGGAAACTGCCTGTTCCCCCGCAGAGGGCCACGGTCCCGATGGTGCCCTTCGGTGGCGCGGTGTGGCGCACCACCGGCGCGCCAAACGCCGTCTTCAGGCGCGACACGAACTCGTCCCAGCCGATGGGCTCGTCGTAGGATCCGATGCCGCCGCTGCCGGCCGTCGGGTGCGCGTTGTCCATGAGGAGCACGTCGTGGGCGACCTCCTCATAGGGGTGGGCGGCTTCCATGGCGGCGAGGACGCGCCCCACGTTCCAACGCTCCGCGACGACCTCCAATCGGGCTTCCGCCTCGAGGTGGCGCCGGCCGATCTCGCCCACGTGCGGATCGGCGCCCTCCTGCGCGCGGAACGACCCCGTCCCCTCCGAAGAGAAGCTGCACTCGTCGTAGTCTCCGATGTTTCCAGCCCCCGCCTCGAACATGGCGTCGCGCACCGCCTCGAGGTCTCCGGTGGGCACGTAGGTCACCACCTTGGCGAGGGTGGACTTCGCCGGCCGGAGCACCGCGAAATCGTCGAGACCAAGCTTGGCGGCCATCATGGCGTTGACGCCGTGGGCCACGTTGTCGAGGTTGGTGTGGATGGCATAGAGTCCGACGCCGGCCCGGAGGGCGGTCATGACGGTCCGCTCCACTTGGTTCGGGCCGGTCAGGCTGCGAAGCGGCCGGAAGACGATGGGGTGGTGCGAGACGATCAGGTTGCATCCTTTGGCCACGGCCTCGTCCACGACCTCCTCGGTCACGTCGAGGGACACCAACACGCCGGACACCTCCGTCTCCGGCTCTCCAACAAGGAGTCCGCTGTTGTCGTAATCCTCCTGGAGGGCGGGCGGGGCGATGGCTTCGAGAAGCTGTGTGATGTCGGCGATGCGCGGCATGGGCAGGAAATTGGGAATCCGGGATGGGATTATCCGCTGAGGATGTGGCAATTTCGCCGCAGATGGCCTTACGGACCAACCCCCCCTCTTTGCCCGCTGGTGACCGGGCCGCCACAAGCGTCCTTCGGGACCGCTGGTGGTGGGCTCCACTGGCCGTGCTGTTCAAGGCGGGGGTGCGCCTGCGCCACGCCGCCTATGACCGGGGCCTCCTAAAGCAGAAGGAGGGCGCCCTGCCCACGGTGGTCCTCGGCAACGTGACCGTCGGAGGCACCGGCAAAACCCCGCACCTCAAGGTCCTCCTCCAGAAGCTCATGGACCGGGGGCAAGGGGAACGCTGGGCCGTCCTGTCTCGCGGCTACGGGCGCAAGTCCAAGGGATTCCACCGGGTCGACCGGACCGGTACCCCAGAGGTATTCGGAGACGAGCCGCTGGAATTGGCCCGCCG
>JAYYEI010000035.1:0-4173 GCA_036159995.1 Bacteroidota bacterium | reverse complement strand
TTTCCTGCTCCGTGTCGATGACGGTGGGATCCCAATGCAGGTCGAACCGGGGCACGCTGGCGGCCAAGAGATGGCCTTCCGCCGAGAGGATGCGGCCCCGTTCTGGCTCGATGGTGCGCAGCTGGGGCAGCATGGCCTTGCCGGCCTCGTACTGCGGGTCGAGCTGCACCAAGAGGATGCGCGCGACGATGCCGACGCCGAAGAGGGCGAAGAGGGCGAAGATGAACCAGGCCCGGGAGGCGATGTGCTCGGTGCGCTTCACGGGCTGGTGGGGTTGGCGTCCGGCAGGAGGACCGGCGGTGAATCAGGGGCGGTGAGGTTCACGTCGGCCATGGCCTCGTCGAGGCGGCTGCGCTGCAGTTGGGACTCGAAACGGCCGCGCAGGGCCTGCTCGTGGTGGCGGAGGTTGCGGACCTCCTTGCGGCCTTCCTTGATGGCCCGCTCGTCATACTCGTACCGGTATTCGAGGTAGATGTAGCCGATGAAGAGGGCGCCGAGGAAGGCGGCGAAGGGGAGGTGGCGAATGACCTCGGGTCCGCCCAGCCATTCTCCCGTCAGGGAGTGCCGAACTGGGGCGAACACACGGCGGAAGCCCTCGCGGATGCGGCCGGGCTTGCGTTTGGTGCGCGGCTTCCAATCCGGTCCGGAGGCCGGGTCGAGCGGCTTGGCGTGGGAATGCACCTTGCCCTTCCGCTTTTTTTTGCCGCGGGAGGGGGTGGCCACGCTCCGCGCCAGTTGTTCCTCGGGGGTCAGCCGGCGGTTGGCCTTCTTGCGGCGGTCGGGTTTGCGGCGGCCCATCATGCGGCGAGGGTGTTGCGGGCCGCGACGCGCAGTCGGGCGCTTCGGGACCGGGGGTTCTGGACCATTTCCTCGGGACCGGCCACAAGGGCCTTGCCGGTCACCTTGTCGAACGGGACGAGGGCCCGGCCCTTGAAATCCTTCTGGATGTCGCCTTCGAGGTTGCCGGCGCGCATGAAGCGCTTGACCATGCGGTCCTCCAGGCTGTGGTAGCTGATGACGACGAGCCGTCCGCCGGGCTTGAGCAGGCGGAGGCTGGCGCGGAGCAGGTCCGCCAGCGCACCCAGTTCGTCGTTGACGGCGATGCGTAGTGCCTGGAAGGCCTGGGCGAGGTATTGGTTGCGCTTGTTGGGCGGGGCGAGGGGTCCGAGGACCTTCTGAAGCCACCCTGTGGAGAGGGTGTCATCCGTCTCTTCCGCGAGGGCCTTCAGGATGGCCCGTGCGGCCTTGTGCGGCTGGGGGAGTTCGCCGAACTGGCGGAAGAGCCGCGTCAGCTCTTCGGCCTCCATGCGGCGCAACAGGGCGTCGGCCCCTTCGGCCAGGCGGGGGTCCATCCGCATGTCGAGGCCGCCGTCGCCCCGGGTGCTGAAGCCGCGGTCCTCGGCGTCGAACTGGTGCGAGCTGACGCCCAGGTCGGCGAGGATGCCGTCCACCTGTTGCACGCCCTGGAGGCGAAGGAAGTTGGAGGCGAATCGGAAGTTCTCGGGGATGAGGTGGAACCGCGGGTCGTCGGGCACGTTGTCCGCCGCATCGGGGTCGCAATCGAATCCGAACAGGCGTCCCTCCGGCCCGAGGCGTTCGAGGATGCCGCGGCTGTGTCCGCCACCGCCGAAGGTGCAGTCCACGTACGTTCCGCCGGGCTGCAGGGCCAATCCGTCAAGGGAGGCGTCAAACAGCACGGGAACGTGGTACGTCGTGGACATCAGTTGCGGGAGGAGTCGTTGGGGTTCCGCGCCGGATCGATGTCCTGGCGCACTTTCTCGGCGAGGGCGCCGAAGTCGAAATCGTCCTCGCCGCCGAGCACCTGCTGCTCGAAGCGGGGCTTGGACCACACCTCGATCTTCTCGCCGAGGCCGGTGACCACGCAGTCGCCCGCCTTGCCTGCTTCGAGGCCGGCGTGGCCGAGCAGCGCGGCCGGCACGAGCAAGCGGCCGGAGCCGTCCACCTCCACGAGGGTGGCCCCCTTCATGAATTTCCGCTGGAAGAGCTGGTGGCTGCGGTCATATCGGCTGAGGCGGGACATCTCGGCGTTGACCTTGTCCCATTCCGGCTTGGGGTAGATCACCAAGCACCCCTCGAAGATGTCGCGGTTGACCACCAGACCGTCGTGCAACACGCGGTCCAGCTGCTTCCGCAGCTTGGCCGGGAAGCTGACGCGCCCTTTGGCGTCAATCCGACAGTGGTATTCCCCGAGGAGGTTGAGCATGGTTCAATGGGCACTTGCCCATCCAAAAGTACCCGCTTTTTCCCACGATTTCCCACAGAACTCCACAATCCGACACTTTGTGGAAAAAGTGTCCACATCCGTGGAGTGAGAAAATCCTCGGGAAAATCCACAGTAGTCTGAAAATCAATTTGTTGAGCCGGACCTTGAGCTGGTCGAGGGAAGGTGGGAGATTGTGGGATGTTGAAGGCAATCCACAATGCCCCACTTGGTGGTTGTTCACACGGTGGGCCTCATTGACCGGTGGGCTGAACCCCAAAGGGGGGAGCGCTGTCTGTTTCTTTGTTCATCACGCCCATGGAACAGGATTTGATCACCTCCGGCGATTTCCGCTACGTCCAGAGTGCGGAGGAGGGCACGCCCCTCGTGCTGCTGCACGGCCTCTTCGGAGCGCTGAGCAACTTCGAGCACCTCTTCGCCCACTTTGCCGGGAAGATGCGGGTCATCATTCCGATGCTCCCGCTGTATGACCTCCCGTTGGCCACGACCAGCGCCAAGACCCTCGCCAAGCACGTCGAGAAGTTCATCGACCACCTCGGCCTCGAGAAGGTCCACCTCCTGGGCAACTCCCTCGGGGGCCATGTCGGGTTGATCTACACCAAGCGCAAACCCGACCGGGTGGCCTCTCTCACCCTCACAGCGAGCAGCGGCCTGTACGAGAATGCCTTCGGCAGCAGTTTCCCTCGCCGCGAGGACAAGGAGTTCATCCGGAACAAGGTGGGCGAGACGTTCTTCGACCCGAAGCACGCGACGCCGGAGCTTGTGGATGAGTGCTTTGCCATCGTCAACGACCGCAACCGGGTGCTGCGGATCCTGGCCATTGCCAAGAGTGCGATCCGCCACAACATGGCGAAGGACCTGCCCGCGATGAGCCAGCCGACCTGTCTCATCTGGGGGCGCAACGACACCATCACCCCGCCCGAGGTGGCGGGTGAATTCGAGTCCCTGCTGCCGGATGCCGACCTCTATTGGATCGACGAGTGCGGGCACGCGCCGATGATGGAGCACCCGGAGCCGTTCAACCGCATCCTGTCCGACTGGTATGAGCGCCGCGGAATACTCGGTTGACGACCCGCAATTCGTCAAGTCCAGCGCCAAGCGGCAGGAATGCCCCAAGGCGGACCGGCCGGAGTACGCCTTCATCGGGCGGTCCAACGTGGGCAAGAGTTCGTTGATCAACATGCTCACCGGGCGCAAGGCGCTCGCCAAGACAAGCTCGACCCCGGGCAAGACACAGCTCCTCAACCACTTCTCGATGAGCACGGCCGGGCGCGAGTGGTACCTCGTCGACCTGCCGGGAATCGGCTATGCCAAGGTGTCCAAGAAGGACCGCAAGTCGTGGGAGCGGACGTCGAAGGAATACCTGACCAAGCGCGAGAATCTGATGTGCATCATGATGCTGATCGATTCGCGCCTCGCCCCGCAGAAGATCGACCTCGACTTCATGGTGTGGATGGCGGAGAATGGATTGTCCTTCGCCATCATCTTCACCAAGGTGGACAAGCTGACGATTGCCGAGCGGGAGGCTTTCCTGCCGCGCTACACCGAGCGAATGCTCAAGCAGTGGTCGGCGATGCCTCCGCATTTCGTGACCTCCGCCGAGAAGGGGGATGGTCGCCAGGACGTGCTCGGTTTCATCGCGCAGACGAACCCCATTTACCGCAAGCCACCCGAAGAGGAGTGATCAGCCGGCCGCGGGCCCCACGCCCAGGCGCTCGGCCAGCTCGGAGGTGAAGCCGCGGATGGCGCCGGCGGCCCGCTCGTCCTGCGTGGACCGTTCGAGGGCGTCCGCCATGGTCATCATGGATTGGCAGACGAAGACCTTCATCTCCTCCACGGTCATGTCCTTGTCCCAGAGGTCGATGCTCAGCGCTTCGCGGCCGTTCCAGACGCTCAGGGCGAAGGCCTTGGCCTCGGCGTCTGCGATGCCG
>JAYYEI010000034.1:0-27741 GCA_036159995.1 Bacteroidota bacterium | reverse complement strand
TCCAAGCGCTAAGTCGGCCATGTAGGCCGAATCGAAATTCTGCTTCATCCAGTCCAGGATGGGCTCGGTTTTCAGGTGGATGGCGAAGCTGTATGCCATGAAGCCCGAAGCGCAGTAGATGTCGTGGGTGTCAAACGGCTCGGGGTCCTGGCCAAGGAGGATGTATTCCAAGGAGGCGCGGTCCTCTTCGATGAACCGGTTGACGCCGGCGAGGTAGGCGGCCATGCCGTCCTGAATGCGCTGGGGACCGTTGGCTAGGAATTCCGCTGTGACGCGGTTGGCCGCCTCGCGCATGCCCAGGGTGCGCAGGTATTGGTCGTTGGACACCATGTCTTCTCCGAGCAGGGCGGACAGTTCTCCGCCACCGGCCCGGCGCAGCAGGTCCATCTGCCACAGGCGTTCGGACGCGTGGACGTAGCCCAAGGCGTACAGGGCATCGGGTTCGTTCTCGGCGTAGATGTGGGGGACGGCCATGTCATCGAAGACCACCTCCACAGGGGCCGTCACCCCGCCAGAAGTGATGTCGAATGCATAGTCCGGTCCGAGGGTGTTGACGAAGGAGACGATGCCGCCGATCAGGAGGACCACGATGACGCCCAGGGCGATGAGGGTTTTCTTCATGGCGCGAAACGCAGAGGAAGCGCAAAATACACCGCCCCGCGCCGGACCCGTCCCGTTAGCGAACCACGAGGCGCAGGCTGATGGTGGTGCCCCAGCGGGGATTCGTCAAGATGGAGGATCACTTTGCAGTGGACCAGATGCGCTGGGCCTCCTGATCCTTGTCAGCCGGTGATGTGGTAGCCGCCGTCGATGTGGCGGATCTCACCGGTGATGCGCAGCCCCGGCTGCATCAGGTGCACGATCTCGAGGGCGAGGTCGCGCGGCTCGGCATTGCCCAGCGGACTCATGGACTCGGCCTTTTCGACATCGGACGGCTCGAGCGTCGCTGTGCCCGCTTTGCTGCCGAGGTAGGGGGAGAAGCGTAGGGAGTTGACCCGGATGCCACGGCTGCGGCCCAGTTCGTCGGCCAGTTCGATGGTGATACGCTCCAGCGCGGCCTTGGCCACGCTCATGTTGCGGTAGGGATGGAAGGTCACTTTCTCGGCGGCGATGTAGCTGAGCGAGCAGATGCTGGATCCATCGCGCAGGGCACCGGTCTTGAGCAGGTGGTGGGTAATGCGCACCAGAGAGAAGGCCGAAACGCCGAGCGTGTCGCAGAACTCGGCCTGGGTGACCTCCAGCAACGGTTTGACCTTTTTGTTCCGGATCGTGCGGTCCATGGCGATGGAGTGCAGGAAACCATCGAGGTGCAGACCGCTGTCGGCGAGTCCCATTGCGAGGTCGGCCATGCTGTCCTCCTGGGTGGCGTCGAGGATGAGCATGGGGGTGTCCTCCCCCAGTTCGGCCTTGACCGTCTCCCGGAAGGCCGTTTCGTTGGCGGAGAGGTAGGCCCGGGCCTTGTCGGAGAGATCCGTGTGGTGGGGCGTCACGCCGAGGCCGGCGCAGACCACCTGACCGCCCTGTTCAACGATGGCCTTGGCGGCGTGCAGGGCGAGGGAGCCGGCGTCGGAAATGCCGGTGATGAGGAAGCGCTTGTCCTGAAGCATCGTCAGACTTTATAGAGGGCTGTGCCCCACGTCCATCCCGCGCCGACGGCAGCGAAGAGGAGGTGGTCACCCGGTTCGAATTCGGTGGCACGCCAGGTCTCGTCGAGGACGATGGGGATGGTGCCTCCGGAGGTATTCGCGTAGCGGTCCATGTTTGTTTTGACTTTTTCCCAAGGCAGGTCCACGCGGCGGGCGACCTCTTCAAGAATCTTGATGCTCGGCTGATGCGGTAGCATGCAGGCGATGTCGTCGATGGTGACACCCGTCTGGTCCAGCAGCGTGCGAATGGATTCCGGAACAGCCTGCGTGGCGGTGTTATAGACAGCCGGTCCGTCCATCTGGAAATAGTGGAGGCCCTGGGCGAGGGTTTCTTCACTGGCCGGGCGTTCGGACCCGCCGGCGGGCACGGTGAAGCCGTCGCGGCCGGAGCCGTCCGTGTTCATGTCGAAGCCGATGAACCCGCGGTCCTCTTCGGTGGCGGTCAGCAGGATGGCGCCGGCCCCGTCTCCGAAAAAGACAGAGTCTCGTCGGTCCCAGTCGATGATGTTGGAGAAGGTGTCCGCTCCGATGACCATGACGTTGCGGTAGAGGCCGGAGGCGATGAACTGGCAACCAGTCGTCAACGCGAAAAGGGCGCCGGAGCAAACAGCGGCGATGTCGAATCCGGCGGCGTTCGTTGCGCCGAGCTTCTCCTGTACCATGCACGCTGAGGCGGGAGCCGGTCGGTCCGGGGTGGCCGTGGCGAGCACAATCAGGTCCAATTCCGAGGCGGCCACCCCGGCCATGTCGAGGGCCCGTTGTGCGGCCTTCGTGGCCAGTTCACTGGTGGTCTCGCCTTGGCTGATGCGGCGCTCCTTGATGCCGAGCCGTTCCTGGATCCAGGCATCGTTGGATCCGACGCGGTCGAAGTATTGGTTGGGGACGACGTGCTCGGGGGCGTATGAGCCGGTTCCGGCAATGATGGCGTTGGGCATGGCGCAAAGGGGAAGCGCCAATATTACGCCTCTCTTTTCTCAAATGGTTGATTTTCAGTCGTGTACCAAGTACACGAAATGAGGCGAATTCCCTGATTCTGATGCCGTTGACCCCAACGGCTTTTGACGCCTTGCCCCTGAATTTGAATAAGTCGGGGGCCCATCGTGGAAGGGAGTCGGTGAGAAATGAAAACGGATGCCACATGGACCTCCGTTTTAGAATCAGTAAGGGGGCTTTGTCTCCTTCATCATTCTACGATGACCCTCATCGATTGAGATGTTGCCTTGTCGTCGACCACAGTGATTACATAGAGCCCTTCACAAATGTTGGTCAGGTCCAAGGACTGGTTGCCCGTCCCTGCGAATCGGCGAATCAAACGGCCATCGAGGCCGTGTAGCTCTGCCTCCCAGGACGCACCGGGTGTGAGGCCGGACAGGGTGGTTTCTTCTCGAGCGGGGTTGGGGTAGGCCATGAATCGAGCGGTCCTTGGGTCGGAGGCCTCCACGGGATTCAGGGCGAGGGCGGCTTGGATAGCGGCGGTGGCGGTGACCTTGCCGTGGCCCCAGACGGTGTTGCCTTCTTCGGGGATTGTGCCGGTGTTGTTGTCCTCCCGGGCGGTCTCCTCGAGGATGGTGCGGACCTGGTCGGATGAGAGGGCAGGGTTGGCCTCCAGCATGAGGGCGACGATCCCGGCGATGGCGGGGCTGCTCATGCTGGTGCCGGACAGCCGGGCGAACTCGTAGGTCGTGCCCTCGAATTCGACTGTTTCTGTGACGTTGTACGAGCCGTCTCGAAAAGAGCTCAAGGAGGACTCAACGTTGACGCCGGGGCCGCTGAGGCTGGGCTTCAACCGGCCGTCCAGCGTGGGACCGAAGGAGCTGAAGAAGGCGAGTTGTCCTCCGATTTCATTGCCTCCGGAATTGACGAAGTCCGCACTGTGCGCGCCGACGGCGATGACGTTCTGGGAGCAAGCGGGATGCTGGACGCTATAGTTTGGGTCCCCCGCCGTCCAGCCGGGCTGTCCCGCTGAGCTGAAGTCGTAGCCCCAGTTGCCGACGTCGTTGGACAGGTAGGTATGGTTCCACGCGTGGACTTTGCCGAGGGGGGAGGTCACCTGCAGAATCACGTTGATGTTGGACTGGCCCTTGTGGACGCGGATTTGGAGGAACGGTCGGCCATTGGCCGGGTGGCTCTGTTCCACCACGACGTCATAGAAGACAGTGTCGTCCCCATTGATCACGATCTCTTCCTCCCACATGCCGGACCCGTCCTCCGTGAGGATCCACGGCGTGTTGCCCGAGGGGTTGAAGGCGCCGTCCGCAAAGCTGAGGCTGGCCTCGATGGTCCGTCCCGGCTCGCCCCAGAGGTGAAGGCTCTGGCCCCATGCGTTGGGGTTGGAGGACAAGGGGTAGAAAGTGACGAGTGAGCGTACTGTATCGCCGGGAGCGGTGAAGGTGTGGTCGAAGTGGAAGTCGCTGTCGCCGTTGTTGCCGTTGGAGGTGACAAATACCACGCCCTCGTCGGACATGGCGTCGATGAACTGATTGCTGAGCGCCGTGCCGTCTGGGGTGCCCCATTGTGGGAGGCCCCAGCTGTTGTTGATGACGAGGCGCTTGTTGTCGGCTTCGGCCAAGTCCTGCATCCAGGCAAAGGCGTCGAGGGCGGAGGCCTCGTCGACCATGAGGGTGGCAAAGAGGAACTCTGCAGCCGGAGCCATGCCGTGCAGCCCGATGCCGCACCCCGATCCGCCGGCGATGCCGGCTACGTGGGTGCCGTGGGTGGAGTAGGAGTAGACGTTGGCCGTGTCGCTGCCCATGGCCATCAAGTCCGCTGGGGACTCGGCCACCGTGCCGTACTCGAAGCCGGTCGGGGCGGGACCGGATTGGCGGTACTGGTCCCATGCGCCTCGAATGCGCGTGGACGTGAGGGTGGTGTCGTAGAAGTTGGGGTGGGTGTAGTCGAACCCCCAGTCTAGCACGCCGATCAACACGCCCTCCCCGTGAAAGGCCTGCGGCAGGTTGATGCCGGCGTGGACGCTATCGACGCGGGTGCCAACGCGGGCCCGCTCGAGGTCGGGCACCGCTTTGGACGCCAACTCCACCCGATCCATCGGCAGTCCGTCGATGAGGTCGAGGTGATGGGCGTCGATCCGGAACGAGGCGATGCCATACCGGCAGGTGCCCGGCGTGATGGCCGGTTCGGCCTCGGCCCACGCCAACCATTCCTGTGTGGTGATCAGGTCATTGAGCTGACCAATGAACCCCACGGTTGGACGCCCATCTACCCACGCCAAGGGGTAGGCGCCTTTCGCCGCTTCATAGAAGGCTTTGGCCTCAGGGTGTGTCTGGATCAAACCGTTCATTTCCTGAAGGGCCTGCTGCGCCGACATGGCCCGCACGGGGCCTTGAGCCTCGGCGCGCCCCGGGAGAATCAGCAGGAGGAAAATCCAAAGAGCGGGAAGGTGGGCAGGGCACATGGTCGAAAATTAAGGCCTTCACCATGCCTCGTGCCGGGCCGAGGGCGCGGGGAAATGTGCATCTTAACAGCATGAAGCCGATTGCTTGTGTTCTCCTCGTCTGGAGCCAGCTCGTTTTTTCGTCCTTTCTGTGGTCCCAATGCGCGGACTGTGAAGTGGACCCGAATTGCGGATCCGCAGACGGATTCCCGACCCTGTGCCCGGAAACACTGCCCTCCGGGACGGCTGGCGAACCTTATGAGACCGTGGTCAGCGTGTCCATTCCCGCCGAGATCACAGACCCCGGCTCCGGCCTCGTGGCCACCCTCAATTCGGTCATCATCACCAGCGTGGCGGGCTTGCCACCGGGCATGGACCTGACATTCGACGACGAGGACGGCGTGTATGAACCGGCTGCGGGACAGACCGCCGGGTGCGCCACCCTGTGCGGAGAGCCGCCTTTTCCGGGCGTCTTCGATGTGCAGCTTGGCATCTTGGCCACCGTGACCGCCCTCGGCTTCGAACAGGAAGTGACGGAATCCTTCAGCCTGACCCTCGTGATCGACCCCGGGGCAGGCGGCACCAGCTCCTTCAGTTTCGAACCGGCTGCGGGATGCGGTGAAGTCTGGGCGAGTTTCGAAGCGACCGTCTTCGGTGAGGGCAACCAGGTCACCGATCACCAGTGGACGCTGGGCTCCAACGGCGCGGCGTCGGGTGATGCCCTCGACAGCCTGTATTTCGGCACGGCCGGCACCGAGACCATTACGCTGGAAACCACCATCCTCGACCAGGTCCTCCAGCAGGTGCAGCTCTTCAGCACCGGTGGGGGCGGTTGGGACGATTTCTTCGGCAACCCGGACCCTTACTTCACCCTGAAGGATGGCAACGACAATGTGGTCTACACCTCGAGCACCGTCGACGATGCGGGGTCGGCGACGTGGACCGGTCTGAATGTGGTCCTGAACAACCCGCCGTACGCCGTCGACTTCTATGACGAGGATCTCTTCGACGGGGACGATTGGCTCGGCTGGGCCCCGTTCACCCCGAACGGCCCCGGCACGATTTCCATCGATGCCAACCCGAGCAACGCCCAGCTGACCATCGGCCTCGATCCGGTGGTGACGGTGGTGGATGCGGCCGAACTCGTGGTCTACCCGTTGCCTGAGGTCGGCATCGTGTTGGACGGCGTGGACGGGGTGGCCTGTCCCAACGACAGCCTGCTCCAGTACTCTTGGTCCCTGTCGGGATCGACGGTGGCCGGAGGACCGGACGCGGTCTATTTGCCCGAACAGAGTGGGTGGTACACCGTCATGGCGCTGGATTCCAATGGGTGTTCGGCGATGTCCGATTCCATCTTGTTTTGCCTGCCCGATGCCGGCATGCCCTTGACGCTCAACGAGGCCAACGGCATTCCGATGGGGCTCGAGGCGAGCGTAGACCACCCATGGTGGGCCTGGTATGTCAATGGTGAGCTGGCCGACACCCTCTTGGCCGGGGGCCATGTCTGGTTTCCGATGGAGAGCGGCTGGTACCGCGTCGAATCGGTGTCCAGCCTCGGCTGCCCCTTGGCCAGCGACTCTCTGCTGGTCTGCTGGCCGCTCGAGGCCCCCGAGGTCATCCAGGATGCGGCCGGAGACCTGGTCATCGAAGGCGACTTCGCCTCGGTCCAATGGTGGGAAGGCGCTACGGAACTTGAGGGGGAGACGGGCCTGGTCCTGACCAATCCCGGGGAAGGCAGCTACTCCGTGTGGGTTACGGATTTCGCCGATTGCCCAGTGTCACAGTCCGAGTCTTGGGAATACGTGGGTCTGAGTGAAGCTCAACCGCTGACTTGGCGAGTGGTGCCCAATCCTGCCCAGAGTGAGTTCCGACTTGAAGTGGAGCCTGAGTGGTGGGGTGGAACGGTCCATCGATTGGACGCTCAAGGGAGAGTCTGTGAATCCAGGGCGCTTGGGGCGTCTCCTTGGACGGAATGGGATGTCAGGGCGTGGCCAACGGGTGTGCACATCTTCCGTCTCGTCGGAGAGACTGGGTCGCAAACCGCGCATTTCCGGGTGATCAAACAATGAACGTGAAGCCTCCTGATGCGTCGGCTTGGTGCACGTGGTTGGAGCAACACGGTCTGAGCATTGCGCCCAAAGATTTGGAGACGGCGCTGGCCCATGACTTGGCCCGTGGCGAGTTGGAAAGGGCATGGGTATCCCTGCTGGAAGGGTCTGGTACCCGGGCCGCCAGGGTGGCCCGAGTCTCCTTGGCATGGGATGCTGCGCTGGAGCATGCCGAGAACCACGGCCAGGGGCCGGATTGGGTGTCGCGGCTGCCGGAATTTGACGGGGAAATCGTGACCGGGGGCGAACGCCTTGAAATGGCCGCATGGGATTTTGGGAAGGTTCGGCGTCGGCGGCCCGCCGCCGTTTTGCGCCCTGCGGGAACACGGGATGTTGTGCGCGCCATTCAGTTCTGTCGCGAAGAGAACATTGGCCTGTCTCCCCGAGGGTTTGCTCACTCCGCTGGAGCCCAGATGCAGGTTCGGGGCGGATTGGTGTTGGACATGAAATCCATGAACCGTGTGTTGGCCGTGACGGATGACCACATTGAAGTTGAGGCCGGAGCCGGTTGGGATGTGGTTCTGATGGCTGCCACGGAGCGGGGCAGAACGCCCCCGATCGTGACGGACTGGCTCAAGGTTTCCGTGGGGGGTACCCTCTCCATGGGGGGATTCGGATTCATGTCCTTTTGGAGGGGCACGCAGATGGATCATGTGCTGGAATTGGAGGTGGTCACGGGAACCGGAGAGGTGATCAGATGCAGCTCCCATCACCATCAGGACCTCTTCGATGCCGTGCGCGGAACACATGGGACATTCGGCATCATCACACGGGCTTGGATTCCGCTGGAAGCCGCGCCCAACAAGGTGAGGCTTGTTCAGGCGAGTTACGGTTCCATCCGCGCCATGATGTCCGACATTGAGAATCACACTCGCGCGCGCAGTGCCGATTTGATCCACGCCTTCGCTGCTCGCAAAACGCGGGAGTCCATCGTCACCAAGATGAACTCGACGGAAACCATGCCCCTCGATGAGGAAAAGGTGGACAAGGCCTTGCTTGAGGTGCCGGGGCAATGGGTGTACAATCTCGAACTGGTGGACTTCATCGGGGGGCCACATGGAGAGACCCATGAGCTGGTTGATCC
Organism: Bacteroidota bacterium; assembly: GCA_036159995.1. Lineage (GTDB taxonomy): Bacteria > Bacteroidota > Bacteroidia > Flavobacteriales_D > Sanyastnellaceae > UBA8752. The sequence continues at coordinate 19,512 of JAYYEI010000034.1, read as the reverse complement.
GGCCAAATTGAATTGTGAGGAAGGGCTGGTCCATGCTTGGGAAATGGACTGGACCTCTTTCTGCTTTCGGGTCCCGCCCCTTGTTCTTGAAGAACAGTTTCGCGGTGCGGCGCCCCATCCAGAGTTGTGTGCATGGGTGCCGATGGACGCGGAGGGGCTCTCCCTGTTGGAAGCGGAATTCGATCGACTCCGGCCGGTGGAAGACATCGGAGACGGACCCGTGTTGTTTTTCCCCTTGAAAACGGATGTGGTTTCCGCACCATGGTTTCGGCTTCCCCGCACGGAGTGCTGTTTTTTTTGGGGCCTTTTGCGTCGGGCAGATCCGGCGACTCCCGAGAGGATCTCGGAGTTGATGGCGGACAATGAGGCGGTCTTTGAGCGCGTGTTGAGAGCGGGTGGGGAACGCTATCTGCCCGATACGCCTCCGGAAGACCTCGCCTTTTGGAAGCGTCATTTCGGTCCGATTTGGCCTCAACTTGTCCAAGCCCGAAATCGATGGGACCCCGATGGCTTGTTCCAATCGTCTTTCGGTGTCTTTCTTCATTCTGATTCAACATGAACCCCTTTCCACTCTCTCTTGGACGTTTCGACCATTACACGCTGATCGTCCCAAATGCAGCCGAATGCAGTCGATTCCACACCGAGGTGCTTGGGTTCGGTTGGGTCCGAGAACAGAAGGTCAATGCAGGAAGTGCGCCCGAAGGTGAATTCGACATGTTGAACCATGTTCTTCACCTTCCCGGTGACCCGTCGCGTGTGGTGGTGGTGACCGAGGGGTTGACGGAGGACAGCATTTTCAGGAAGTATCTCGAGGCCCATGGCCCGGGCATTCATCACATCGCATACGCGGTGGATAACCTTGCCAAAGCCTTCCGCCATCTGGAGGAGGCCGGGATCGCCACGACGTCCAATCGCATCGTCCACGATCCATTGAGTGGCTTGAGACAGGTGTTCATCTCGAGAGAGCAAACGGGGTATTTCATCGAATTGATCGAACGGACCGAGACGGCGGAGGAAGGCACGTTCAAAGAGGGCAACATGGCCGAGCTGGCCAATTCGATGCGGAGGTATCTCCATGAAGAGGAAGGAGTTGAGTCTGTTCCCAGCGAGGTCCGAACCTCACTGCCGGGCCCTTTGGCTTCTACAATGGATTTCATCGCAGATCTGAAACGCTTGCCTCTTTGGACCGCTCACCAGACGGTGATGCTCAATGAGCAAGGGAATTGGATTGAGCGTCGAATGATGGAGGATGTACCCCTGAAGGTCAGCCGTGAGGGTACGCGTGTCGACTTTCTCTGGTCCCTTTCCGACGGAGATTTTCGTGTCGAGTTCCATCTCGAGGAGCGAAAGGGTCGGGTTCATGTGACGGTGCCGATGCCGGATGGAGTGACTGGTCAGCGCGCCATTCGGACGGCGGTTGCCATTCAGTCGGAATTGATTTTGCTGGCCTCTGCCCTTGGGGACCCAGTCGATGGTGACGAACTGAGCCGAGCGAGAGAAGAGGTCGGCCGGTTTCACCTTGAGGTCTACGCTCGGCAGGGAGGCTGATCCGCCGAACCTCATCACCGGAGATGACATTCGTCATCGTGGCGGGCAAAACCGGGAGACACTTTGCGGTCACCCAAACGGCCCGCCATGTCCACTCAGACTCCATTCAACCAACCGGCTTCCGCCCTTTCCCTGGTCCGGCACGACTTGTTGTCCTCGGCTCCTCAATTCGCTTCAAATCAACTGAGTGAGGCAGTCCGGCTCGACCGGAATGAGGCCCTGTTTCCTCTGTCGGAGGCCATGTCACGGCGGGTGGCTGAAGTGACTTCTGAGATCGCCTTGGCTGGGTACCCCGATGGATCGTGCTTGGCTTTGCGCCAGGCTGCAGCCGCACATTTTCAGGTCCGTTCAGCGGATGTGATGACGGTGGGCAATGGGGCCGATGATCTGGTAGGCCGTCTGTGTGCCGCGTTTGGTCAACCGCGCCAGGGCCAATCGACAGGCCGCATTCTGGTGCCGGAAATGAGCTTTGAAGCGTATCGCATGGCAGCCACTGCTCATGGCTTGGAGACGCACACCTTTGATTTTGAGCCGAATCTCGTTCCCGATCTAGATGCTTTGGAGGAGGCACTGGACATGGTCCGTCCGAACCTTCTGTTTCTGGCCACTCCGAACAACCCGACGGGCAGTGTGGTCAATCCGGATGCCATGAAGGAGGTGATGGCCCGTCACCCGGACGTCTTGTTTGTGCTGGATGAGGCCTACATCGAATATGCTTCGGTGCGGTCTCTGGCCGATGAGGTCGTGGATTGCGGAAATGCTGTCTGCTTGTTGAGCGTGTCCAAATTGGGTTTGGCCGGCTTGCGGTTGGGCTTTGCCACGGCTCATCCCGACCTGATTCGGGTTCTGGACGCCGCGCGGATGCCGTTCCCGGTCAACGCCCTGAGCCAGGCTGTGGGCGCTATGATGCTCAATGAGTTCGGTGATGTGCTGAAGGCGTGTGTTTCCGAGGTTGTTGCTGAGCGCGGGCGGGTGACTCAGAGTGCCAAAGAGGCCATCGGTGAGGCCCATGTCGTGGTGGAAGGGGAAGGGAACTTTTTCATGGTCCTGTCGGACGATGCCCGCTCGCTTCAATCCGGGTTGATGGAGCAGGGTGTGGTGGTGCGCCAATTCATGCACCCGGAAAAGGAGCACGTCCTGAACCGGCTGCTGCGAATCTCCATAGGCAGTCCAGAGCAGAATGCGTGTTTGCTGTCCGCGTTGAAGGCGCTTTGATGGCCCTCTGACCCGATTGATGACGCAGGATCCGCGACATGGATCGGCTTCATCAATGAAGCAGGTTCGGGTGACCGGCTCGGTTTCGCAAAGGGAAGTCGGAACATCATACGCGTGTTTCGAATGCGACGAACGGTTGTTTTGTGCCCCAGTTTGATCGTCATAGGACTCTGTTTGAGCCACAGTGAAGGGCCGACTCCGGCTGGGGACAAAAGCGGTTCAATTCTTCTTATCTTAGAAGCATGCAACGCAACAACATCCAACAATGGTGGTGGCCCTTCGAGAACGGAGGTGCGCGCGTGTACAGTTGATTTTCTTTGACCATCACATTCATCGCCCCCTCCACACGAGGGGGTTTTTTGTTTTATGACCTACTCACTTCACCATCATCGGCAACTCAGTGATTCACTGACTCCGGTTCAGGCTTATCTCCTTCTCAGGGATGAGGGGCCCGCATCGTGTCTGTTTGAAAGCACGGATTACCACAGCCGGGAGGACGCCCACAGTGTTGTGGCCTTCGACCCACTCGAGACGTTGACCTTAAATCGGAAGGCCTTGAGGAGGAAGGGGTATGCCGAGTCTATCGAGTCCTTCCTCGAGGGCATTGACTGTCCGGAGGCGAAATCCCAAGGTGGATTCCTCGGCATTTATGGGATCACGGATTTTGAAGCCGTGGAAGGCATGGATCCGGACGGAAAGCCGCACCCCGGCGGGGGCGACAGCGACGTGATCGTCCAATACTCCCTGTTTCGGTTCGTCATGATTTTCGACCATTTCAAGCAGGTGCTGGATTGCTGGGAGTTCTGTCCGGAAGGGGAGGCCTCTCAATTGCCATCGCTCTTGAAGAGGCTCGCGTCACCGGCTCCGGCTCCGGCTCCCTTCTTTAAGTTGGGGGAGGTGGAGTCCAGCTTGACCCGGAGTCAATTCGAGGAGATGGTGCAGGCCGGCATTCGACAGTGTCATGAGGGCGAGGTGTTTCAAGTGGTCTATTCCCGGCATTTCGAGCAGGCCTTCACTGGGGATGATTTTCAAGTCTATCGCGCCTTGCGGAGCATCAATCCAAGCCCTTTTCTCTATTATCTCGATGATGGAAATCGAAGGCTGTTTGGCTCCAGTCCGGAGGCGCAACTGCTGGTCCGCGATCGGGTCGCCGAAGTTCACCCCATCGCGGGAACGGTGAAGCGCACGGAGTCAGAAGAGGAGAATGAACGGGCCATCCAGGAATTGAAGTCGAGTGAGAAGGAAAATGCAGAACACACGATGCTCCTCGATCTCGCACGGAATGACCTGAACCGCAACTGTCACCGCAGCGAAGTCAGCCGGTTTAAGGAGGTTCAACTGTTCAGCCACGTCATCCATCTCGTGAGCCATGTCCAGGCCCGATTGCGGGAGGGAATCCATGCCGCTCGGATTTTCGGGGACACCTTTCCCGCCGGCACATTGAGCGGTGCACCCAAACTGAGGGCCATCGAGTTGATTGCCGCACACGAACCCCATGCCCGAGGGCTGTATGGTGGCGCAGTCGGCTGTTACGGTCTGAATGGGGATTGCACCCACGCCATCGTCATTCGCTCGTTCGTTTCCAGAACAGGCCGTTTGCATTACCAAGCCGGAGCAGGGGTGGTCATGGACAGCATTCCCGCGTCCGAGGCTGATGAAGTGGAACGGAAGCTGCACGCCCTCGCCAAGGCCATGGACTTGGCCGAAACCCTTTGATTCCATGGCCATGCACACTACAGAAAAGACGGTGCTCATCATCGACAACTTTGATTCCTTCACCCACAACCTGGCGGCTTTGGTGGAAGAAGCCACGGGTTCACCCTGTCGGGTGATGCGCGCGGCAGAGGGCCGCCACAACATGGACGGGGGATGGAAGGCCATCATTTTCGGTCCGGGGCCGTCCACACCCGACGCTCATCCCGACCTGCTGGATTGTCTCCGGTCCTTGCCGGAGGGAACGCCCGCGTTGGGCGTTTGCCTGGGCATGCAAGCGATGGCGGAGATCCATGGAGGGAGCATTGCACTCTTGGATCGGCCCCGTCATGGTAAGCTCAGAATGGTGAATGAGGTCAGGGCCTCCCATTCTTTCCAATGGCCGGAATGTCCCTTTCAGGTGGGCAGTTACCACAGCTGGGTGGTCGATGGGGTGCCGGACGGTTGGAAGCCGACTGCACGCGATGACGAGGGATTCGTCATGGCCATTGAACACGACACCTGTCCGTGGGCAGGGGTGCAATTCCACCCGGAAAGCGTGATGACCCCATCGGGTCTCGACATGATGGTTCACTTTCTCAATTCCCCTCGACATGATTGACTTGCATCGATTGAATGACATGAGGCGCCTCAACCGTTCTGAGGCACAGGCCGTCATGAATGATATGATGTCGGGGTCGATGTCCGATGTTCATCTGGCCGCGGCGTTGGCCTCTTTGAATCACCGCGAGCTTCACCTCGACGAAATCCTCGGATTCCGGGATGCCATGTTGGAGCATGGCCAGACCGTGGATCTCGGGGGGGTGGCTTGCATGGATTTCTGCGGAACCGGAGGGGACGGGAAGGACACCTTCAACATCAGCACGGCCACCGCTTTCCTCATGGGCGCCATGGGGGTGCCAGTGGTAAAGCACGGGAATTACGGGGTGAGCAGCACGTGTGGATCAAGCAATGTGCTGGAGAGCCTCGGTTATCGATTTCCGCAGACAGCCGAGGAGGCCAGGCGGTTGTTCGAACACAAGGGCAGCGTGTTTCTCCATGCCCCGTTCTTTCACCCGGCCATGCGCAACGTGGCCTCGGTCCGTTCGGCCTTGGGGGTGCGCACCCTGTTCAACATCATGGGGCCGCTGAGCAATCCGGCCTCTCCCACCCACCAGATGACGGGCACATTTGACCTGCGAACCCAGCGGTTGTATGCCTGGTGTACGGAACGGATGGGCATCCAGGCCGCTGTGGTGCACAGTTTGGATGGGCACGATGAAATCTCGCTCACGTCCGACGTGCGCATCTATTCGACCCGAAGCCACTTCCACAAGGTGACCGTGGCGGACTTCGGATTGACGCCGTTGGAGCCGGGTGCCATTGGCGGTGCGGAGACTCCGGAGGACAACGCACAGCTGCTGTCCAATATCCTCAAAGGGGAAGGCACCGTAGACCAACGCCGTGTGGTGGCGGCCAATGCCGCGCTGGCCCTGACCGTATGGGATGTTGAGGCCACGCTGGACGCGGCCTTCTTCCGCGCCTTGGACTTCCTCGACTCCGGGCGTGCCCATGACCATCTCCAATCCTTGATTTCATGAACGCCGTACTCGACACCATCGTCACCGGTCTTCGCCAGTCCCTTCCAGGGCAAGAGGCCCGCGTTCCCATTCCGCAGTTGCAGACCTCCCCGCACTACAATGTGCCATGCTTGTCTCTGGTTGACTACCTGTCCCGGCCCGACAAGAATGGCATCATTGCCGAATTCAAGAGGGCGTCTCCTTCACGGGGTGCCTATCGCCTCGACGCCGACCTCCCAGAGACGACCCGAGGCTACATGCAGGCCGGATGCAGTGGCTTGAGCATTCTGACCGAGCCACACCATTTCCTCGGTTCACTGGAGGATTTGAGGCTGGCGCGAAGGCTGCATCTCTGTCCCATCCTCCGCAAGGACTTCATGCTCGAACCGTACCAGGTGCACGAGGCCAGGGCGGCTGGGGCGGACGTGATTCTGTTGATTGCCGCCTTGCTCGACAAGTCGAAAGTGGCGGAGTTGGTTGGCTTGGCCCATGACCTCGGGATGGAGGTCCTGTTTGAATGCCATGGCGTTGAAGATCTCGACCTGTGGAGACCGGACATCGACATGATTGGGGTCAATTCGAGAAACCTGAGCACGTTGGACATGGACCCGGATCGGTTCGAGACCATGGTGCCTGACCTGCCCAGCGACAGTGTCTGGATTGCCGAGAGTGGCTTGCGTGGAGGGCAGGACATCGCCGCGACGCGTGCGCTGGGGTATTCTGGCTTCCTCATTGGGGACGCCTTCCTTCGGACCAGCCTTCCCCACCTGGAGTGTTTGAGAATCGCCAAGGAATTGGCTGAACTCCAAGGGCAATGAGCAGGCAATTCCAGATCAAGGTCTGTGGTTTGACGGCGGTCGACAACCTGCGGGATGTTCTCTCGACGGGTGTGGATGCCATCGGCGTCATTTCCTGTCCGTCTTCTCCCCGTCATATGGCGGCCAAAGACGCGGCAGGGTTGCTGGAGGTCTCTCGCAGTACGGCCCCTTCCGTGGAGCGTCACTGGGTCGTGCGCGGTTTGTCCTTGACTGAATTGGATGCGGCCCTCTCGGCGGGTCTGCCCTGTACACACGTGCAGTTGCATGGGGGGTATGCCCAAGAGGCTGCAGAAGTAGTTCGAGACTATGGGCGACAGCCTGTTCAGGTCCACTCCATGGTGGATGACGTCTTTCCTACGGTCTGGCCGGGAATCGATAGGGTATTGCTCGACACCCCGGGCAAAACAGGAGGGGGGACGGGAAGGTCATTTGACTGGAGCGCACTGGCCTTTTGGAGCGCCCCTTCCCTGGAGGTCGTCGTGGCCGGCGGCCTTCACCCCGGAATGGCGCAGGAGGCCCTGCTCAACCTGCCGGAATGGGTCACCGGCTTGGACCTCAACAGCGGTGTGGAGACTTCCCCGGGCATCAAGTCTCCTGAACTCATTCATCAATTCAAAACGCTCTGCACATCATGACGCAGCATCCCATCATTCAAGACGGTTACTATGGAGAGTTCGGCGGGCAGTTCATTCCTGAAATGCTGAGGCGGAATTTCCTCGAACTCGAGCAGGCCTTTGAAGAGGCCTGGAAGGACCCGGAATTCAAATCGACCTATGCCGCTTTGCTTCGGGATTTTGTCGGCAGACCGACTCCTCTTCAGCGGGCAGAACGCTGGAGTGAACGGTGCGGGACCACCATCTGGTTCAAGCGGGAGGACCTCGCCCACACCGGGGCCCACAAAATCAACAATGCGGTGGGCCAGGTTTTGCTGGCGAGGCGCATGGGGAAACGGCACATCATCGCGGAGACTGGAGCGGGCCAGCATGGTGTGGCCACCGCCACGGCCTGCGCTTGGGCAGGTTTGCCATGCACCGTCTTCATGGGGGCGGAGGACATGGAACGGCAGCAGCCCAATGTCGAGCGCATGCGCTTGCTCGGCGCCGAGGTGAGGGCGGCCAAAACGGGCTCCCAGACGCTCAAGGATGCGACGAATGAAGCCATGCGGCATTGGATCGCCCATCCGAATGAAACGCACTATGTCATCGGCTCGGCTGTGGGCCCTCATCCGTATCCGATGATGGTGGCTGAATTCCACGGCATCATTGGGGAAGAGACTTTCGCTGCCTGTGAAAACAAGGGGATTCACCCTACCCATCTCGTGGCGTGCCTTGGCGGGGGGTCCAATGCCCTTGGATTGTTCTTGCCCTTTCTCGAGGAGGAGGTCCGTCTGATTGGTGTGGAGGCGGCTGGAGAAGGGGTGGACAGCGGAAGAACCGCAGCCACCATTGAACGGGGAAGTCCCGGCATCCTTCATGGCGCAAAGACCATGATTCTCCAGGATGAGGAGGGGCAGATCGAAGAGGCGCACAGCATCAGCGCAGGTCTGGACTACCCCGGGATTGGACCGCTTCATGCGCACCTGGCTTCCACGGGCAGGCTCCGCACAGCGGCAGCGACGGACGAGGAGGCCGTGCAGGCGGGACTGCTCTGCACCCGACTGGAGGGCATTCTCCCCGCCTTGGAAACCGCGCATGCCTTGGCTTGGACCCTTCGGGCGGACTGGACCGGGAAGGAAGAGGTCATCCTCAACCTCAGTGGAAGGGGGGACAAAGACCTGAAGAACTACATCCAAATGCCCGGCGAACGATGAAGGACCTCAAATCCATACTCAGAGAAGACGATGGGGTGAAACTCTCCATTTTTCTGACCGCGGGATATCCGGACATGCAGACGAGTCAGGCCCTCATGGAGGTTCTGGCCGATCACCCGGCCGTTTCATTCGTTGAATTGGGCATGCCGTTCAGTGACCCCTTGGCGGATGGCCCCACCATCCAGAGGGCGTCTGAAATCGCGTTGGGACAAGGGACCAAATTGGATCATGTTTTGACACTGGCAAGCCAGTTCCGTGCCTCTTGTGACAAGCCCTTGATGTTGATGGGATACTGCAATCCGGTCTACCGCCGCGGAGTGGACACCTTTGCCGCTCAGGCCCGGGATGCTGGAGCCTCGGGTCTCATCCTTCCCGATCTTCCTTACGCTTCGTACGCCCGGGACTTCCAAGGTGTGTTGGAAGCGAATGGCCTGACGATGTCGTTCCTCGCCAGCCCGACGAGTACGGTGGATTCCATCGATGAGGCCTTCGACAGAAGTTCCGCTTTCGTTTATGGTGTGGCCAATGTCGGATTGACCGGAGATGCCCAGTCGGTGGACAGGAAGGCCTTTTTCGAGGGCCTTCAGGATCATCGAACGCGCTGCCCCATCGTGGCGGGATTCGGAATCTCCGACCCCAACGACATCCGGCAATTGACGGGCTTCGTGGATGGAGCCATTATCGGGTCGGCCTTCCTCCGTGCGCTTGGCTCCATCGAAGAGAGCAGGCCGTCGTCATCTGAGGCAGTCCATCGGGCCACCCAGTTTTTGAATTCGTTCATCCCCCTGTTCCAACCATGATTGTCCAACTCCATCATCCGGCTTCCCCTGAGGTCATCCAGGAAGCTGAAGCCTATCTCTCGTCCTTGCGTTTGCAGTCTCGGCTGGTTCAAACGGCGGATTCCACGATGTTCGTCGTCTATTCCGGCGATTTGCCGGATCCACGGCGGATCCGACAGTGTCCCGGTGTCCGGGATGTCCATCGGATCTCCGATGATTTCAAGCTCGTCAGCAGCCAATGGAGGCAGGGGCGCTCGACTGTCACAGCGGGTGAGGTCGATTTCGGCCCGGGGGATTTTCAATTGATCATGGGCCCATGCAGTGTGGAGGGAGAGGACCAACTGGAGTCCGTCGCGGCTTTTCTTTCGTCGCAAGGGGTGAGGATGATGCGGGGGGGGGTGTTCAAACCGAGAAGCAGTCCTTACTCGTTTCGCGGCATGGGGCTCGAGGGGCTGGATTTGTTCCGACAGGTGGCGGATCGGCATGGCTTGGGCATCGTGACCGAAGTCATGGAAGTGGCCCAGATTGACGCCATGGTTGGCCATGTTGATGTGTTTCAGATTGGGGCCCGGAACATGCAGAATTTCAATCTGCTCGAGGCCGTTGGAAAATCAGGTTTGCCGGTCCTGCTCAAACGCAGCATGTCAGGCACCATCGAGGAGTTTCTCCAGTGTGCTGAGTACATCTACAATGTGGGAAACGAGCGTATCCTCCTCTGCGAAAGGGGCATTCGAACCTTCGAAGGTGCCTACCGAAATACGTTTGATGTCAATGCCATCTCCTACCTGCAAGCGAGATCACATCTGCCTGTGATTGCCGACCCGTCCCACGGAGTGGGGCTACGTCGTCATGTGGTGGACGTCGGGCTCGCGGCTGTGGCAGCAGGAGCGGATGGGTTGATTGTCGAAATCCACCCCCGTCCGGATTCGGCTGTTAGTGACCGAAACCAGACCCTGTATTTCGATCAGGCAGCGAAGTTGATCGGAGGAAGTCGTCAGGTTCATACGTTGAGGAACAGTTTGGTGCCATAATCAGATCGGGGATGGATTGATTTGCGCATCGGGTACAAGACGGGGTGTGCAAGGTGTGGGTTGCCTCTGTCGGAGATCTGGGGCAGAAAATATTCTGCCTCCTGTGCGTTCTGTTAGATGACGATGTCAGCCGGGCTGGTTCTATCTGCTGCAGTAGATTCGACCCATGCCCCGCGGATTTTTTGCCTTGCTCGACGACCTCACCGTCATCATGGACGATGTGGCGGCCATGACCAAGTTGGCGGGGAAGAAGACGGCGGGCATCCTCGGCGACGATCTCGCAGTCAATGCGGAAAAGGCGGTAGGTTTTCCGGCTTCTCGTGAATTGCCTGTCCTCTGGGCGATCACCAAGGGGTCCTTCCTCAACAAGCTCATTATCCTTCCCTTGGCATTCTTGCTGAGCGCCTTCGCCGGCTGGCTCATCCAGCCCATCCTCATCGCGGGGGGCGTGTACCTCGCTTACGAAGGGGTGGAGAAGGTGGTCCACATGATTCGACCGCATCACCTAGATGGTCATTCCGTTTCAGAGCGGCCGGATGAGAAGGCCCGCATCCGGTCTGCCGTGCTGGTGGATTTCATCCTGTCGGTGGAGATCATCATCATCGCCCTGAGCCAGGTCGTCGACGCTGATCTCATCGTGCAGGTGCTGGTGGTGTCCATCATTGCGCTGGTGGCGACGGTCGGGGTGTATGGTCTGGTGGCCCTCATCGTTCGGATGGACGATGCCGGTTTGGCGTTAACCGAACGCGAGGAGGCGTGGGCCCAATCTCTCGGCCGCGGCATGGTTCGGGCCCTGCCCATTCTCATCCGCATCATCGGCCACATCGGCACTGTGGCGCTGTTGCTGGTGGCCGGCGGCATCTTTCACCACATTGAGGCTGTCCATCACCTGTTCCACGGCTGGCCAGGTCTGCTCGTGGACGGTCTGCTCGGCCTCGTCGTTGGGGGACTGGCTCTGCTGATCGTCCGTGGGGTGAAGCGGTTCTCCTGAATCCGGTCCGGTTGCATTTCGGTCGCAGGAGACAGACCTTGTCGACATGCGATTCATTTTGGCCTTTGCGCTCCTCAGCCCGACGTGGCTGCTTGCCCAAGTACCGTTCGATGTGTACAGTTGTGTCAACCTGATTGAATTCCGGGAAGCCCACGAGATGGTGAGCCTCGGCATCGAAGGGTTGGAGGAAGAATGGAGCTGGCTCGCCATTGGAGGCAGCGACGGCGATCAGGCGCTGGCCACGGTGGAGCTGGGTATGTCTGCCATCGATGGCTACGAGCCGGAATCCTGGTTTCCCGTGGCGTCCATGTCGACGGCTCGTCAGGATTTTCAGGCGTTTGGCTTCGGGGGGACCAAGGCCATTGTTCTTGGGGGGTATGATGGCGTCGATGCCCTGTCCACGACGGAATTCTATGATGTATCCGCGGATGTGTGGACGGCGGGGCCGGAGATGTCAACTCCGCGCACGCACCACCGCGCGGTGTGGATGGGGGAGACCAAATTGCTCATCACCGGAGGATTCAACGGGGTGTCGGAAACGGCCTCATGCGAGATCCTCGATGTGGTGAGTTTCACGGTGACGGAGGCGGCGCCGATGCTGATGGCGCGGGCGTCCCACACCTTGACACCGTTGGGGGAGGGCAAATTCCTCGCGGCAGGCGGTTTCAATGCGGCGGAAGGATTCCAATTGTCCAGTTGTGAAGTCTACGATGCCCTGACGGACACGTGGTCTTCCGTGGCCGGGCTTCCGGTGGCCCGGGACAACCATGCGGCGTGGACATTGCCGGCCTCGGATGGGGAGAACGGGGTCATTCTCACTGGTGGCCGGGTCTTCGATGAGGCGGTCAACCTGTTCACGGGACTGGCCGAAGGGGCGATTTATGATCCCGCCTCGGCGACGTGGACGGCCTTCGACATGGTGTCGCGTCACAGCTACCACGGCATGGCTCGGATGGGGGAGGACGCGAACTGGTTTGCCCTCGGCGGCGTCGATGAATCGGGGGCCGGGGTCACGACGACCTATGGCCAAGCCGAATGGGGATCAGGATCGACCTCCATGGTCTGGGAGCCCGGGCCGATCGGCACGGGGCAGAATCCGGGATTGCTGGAGAACCGCTTCAAGGCGGCCATGGCGCCGAGCTGGGCCGGGTGGGTCGTGACCGGTGGTGATGCCGGGGGCATCGGGACGTGTGCCGTGGTGGTGGGGCCCACCTCGTTTGTGGGGGAGTCCGAATCCGAGCCGTTCACCGTCTTCCCCAATCCGGCCGTGGGCCGCACGGTGCTGCACGGTGCCGGAGCGAACCCTGAATGGACCCTGCGCAATGCCATGGGGCAAAGCGTAAGGCAAGGCGTCGGGACGGCTTTCGATGTGACGGTGTTGCCGTCAGGGGGCTACCTCCTGCACGTGGAGGGTGTGGGGACCCGCCGTTTGGTGGTCCGCTGACCCGCGAACCAGAACGGTATCAGTCTCCGAGGTAGGAGATGCCGTTGCCCATCACGATGATGGTCTGGTCCTGGTTGCCTTCGCTGGAGGAGGCTTGCAGGCCGGAAACGGCGGTGCACCCCGTGGCGGAGACGAGAAGAGCCAAGGCGGCGAGGGCCGCAAAAGAAGCGTGTGTCCTGTTCATCGTTCGGGCGTGTTGAATGGGGTCCACGAAGGGGACCATCCGCATTGAACGGAACCGGAGGGCACAGGGTTACATCGGCATGGGACGCAAGCGCGATTTGAAGAATGTCCACCCCAAGCGGCCTCCCGCCATGCCCGTGGACGATCCCGAGGCGCTGAACGAGTGGGGAGAGGAGCTTCACCGCATGACGGAGAAGCGCCGCCGGACGCACGAACAGCACAAGCCCGGTCGGAGCCGGGACCGTTGACCACCGCCGTGGATCAGCGTCCGAGAAGGGCGCTGAAGGCCGAGGAGGTGCTGTCGTTTCGGGCTCCGTAGGTCTGCTTCATCAGGAGGGCCAATTCTCCTGTGGCCGGATCCCCGTACCCCTGCGTATTGAAGTAGCCACCCCAGAAAAAGCGGCCCTGACCTTCAGGCTCTTTCCGAACCCCGAAGGCGAGCCCCTGGTACCAATCCCCGTCCACCAATCCCGGGGCGTGATCGGCCAGGATGGTGTCGATGGTGGCTTCCTCCAGCAGCCGTCCGCCCGGGGTGGCACCGCGGTCGAGCACCATTTGCAGGAACCGGGCATAGTCCATCGCCGTGCTGGTCAATCCCGCCCCGCCTGAGCACAAGGGCCAATCTTCCCGGGTGGGGTACTCCGTGGTGTAAGCGGGGTGCTGGTGGGGCTTCCACGTTCCTTCTGAGTCCGGTTCGAACACTTCGAGCAGGTGGTCCCGCTGGTCCTCGGGCAGGACAAAGTGGGTGTGGTCCATTCCCAGCGGGTCGAGCAATTCGGTCCTCAGGAACTCGGCATAGGGCCTTCCGGAGGCGACTTCGATGACGGCGACGAGCACGTCCAGTCCCAATCCGTAGGTCCATTGTTCTCCGGGGTCATGGGCCAATCCCGTGCGGGCCATCCGCGAGGCGTTGTCCCGAGTGCTGCGCCCGTCGACGGGGAACAGGTCGACCACGCCCTGCTTGGCGTAGAGCTTGGCGAAGCGCGGGTCTCCGATGTCGCCGTAGGGGATGCCGGACGTATGGGTCATCAGGTGCCGGATGGTCACCGGTCGGCTTGGGGGAGAGTAGACTCCGGTGGAGTCGGCCAGCAGGGTGTCGAGCACGCCGATGTCCGCGAATTCCGGCAGGTAGGTCGAGACCGGCTCGTCCAGCCCGAGCTGCCCCCGTTCCCACAGGACCATGGCGGCCATGGCGGTGATGGCCTTCGTCTGGGAGCAGATGCGGAACTGGGCCTCCATGGTCATCGGGTCTCCCGCCAGGGGATCAGCCTCTCCAAAGGCCTCGTGGCCGACAACCTCCCCATTGCGGGCCACCAGCAGGACGGCGCCGGGAACGCCGTTGGTCTCTAGTGTCGACCGGATGGCGGCTTCCATGGGGGCCCACAGGGAATCCTGGGCCAGATCCACGGCGGAAGCCGACGGGCGCAGGCCTGTGGTCTCAGTGAGGAGGGGGGCTTGACAGCTGGCGAGCAGAAGCAGGGCGAGGAACCCGGGAGATCGACGGAGCATCGAGGCAATCATGGATGCAACATCGGGTTCAGCGGTGGGCAGACCAAATGGCAAATCCTCGCGTGGGTTCTGGCCGGGCAACTTAGATTGCCACGTGAGCGAATTGGATGTGGTCATCGGCCCGGACGAGCCGAGATACTGGGTGGCGCTGGGCGCCTGTGTGGTTGGAGCGGCCGCATTTCTATGGTGGACGGGCCGGATGAAAGGGGATGACCGCTGTGTGCGGCACGCCATCGGGTTCACCATGCTGGGCATGCAGGTCTTTGAAATCGTGCATACGCTAACGAATCCAGCGATGGACTTTTCGATCCATCGGTCGTTGCCCCTCCATTTCTGCGGTCTCAACGCCATCCTGCTGGGCATCCTGTGCTTCCGCTTCAACCCCCATGTCTTCACGTTCGCCGGGTTCCTCGGGATGATTGGCGGCTTCCATTCGGTCCTGACGCCACAGTTGCCCTCGGGGGACGCGTTGCCCCTGTTCATCCTATTCTACCTGAAGCACGCCGCGCTGGTCGTGGTGCCCATCGCGATGGCCCGGTCCTTCGGCACGTGGTTCCCGAAATGGGCGTGGATTCGGGCGTATGGCATCGCGGTGGCCCTGTCGACGGTGGTGATGGGCATCAATGCCCTGCTCAACGGTCCCTTCGCTCACCCGGATGGACTGGTGGCCAACTACATGTACGTCTGGGAGATTCCGAAGGCCAACAACCCGCTCCTCATCGATTGGCCCTGGCCGTGGTACCTGGCGCCGCTGCATGTGGCGCTGCTGGTCCACCTGATCGTGGTCAACGCGCTGTTCCGCCGTTTTCTGCCCGTTTCTTCCGGGGACCGCACTCTGCGCTGGTACGAGTGAGGGGCCGGGGTTGGGGTGCCGTCGTATCTTGACGTCATGCACCGAACCGCTTGTCCCGCTGCTTTTTTCGTGTTGATGCTGACCGTTCTGATGGGAGCGGGGTCCGGCTTGGCCCAGGCTGAGCCTCAGGATGTTGACCGCGGTGTTTTCAAGTGGGTCCCCAAGGAGATGGGGGAGGTGCCGGCTTGGGCGTCGCTTATGTATTCGGGCACGGATGACTTTGAGGCGGTGGTGGACCAGCGGATGGCATGGTGGTCGGAGCGACCGTACGAGAAGACCCTGCACGAGCGAAACTTCAAGCACTGGCTGATGCACGTGGAGCACCGGGTCGGCCCGGATGGCCGGATTCGCGACGCCGGCGAGTGGGCGGCACAGGCCTTTGAAGCCGGAGGGGGCGTGGCCGGCCAGTTGGCCCGGCAGGCTGAAGTGGACCCCGATTGGCAAGCCATCGGCCCCTTTGAGACCTACAACAACGGCGATCAGGGCCATTTCCCTGTGTCGTGGCAGTGCAACATCTACTGCTTCGATCAATGCGCGGCGAACCCCGACGTGGCGATCGCCGGGATCGAGGCGGGCGACCTGTTCAAGACGGACGACCGCGGCCTGACGTGGACGCCGGCCAGCCTGTCCGTGCCGGGTGTCCGGACGGTGACCCAGTGCGCCATTGCACCGTCCAGTCCGTCAACGTTTTACTTCGTGTCCAACAACCAGGTCTACGGCTCGACCAATGCGGGGTCGACCTGGGATCTGCTCTACGACCTCGGTTCTTCGGCCAACCAAATGATTGTCCATCCGACCGACCCGGGGACCGTCTATGTGGCGACCAACAACGGCCTTCGCCGGACCCTGGACGGCGGTGAGACGTGGGCGACCGTCCAGTCGGGGCAGGTGTGGGACGTGCGGTACCATCCGACGGATGTGAACACGGTCTATGCGCTGGTCCACGAGCCGCTGCCCGAGCGCTGTGCCTTCCATCGATCCGATGACGGCGGGGCGACCTTTTCCCTCTTTGACAACGGTTACTTCGTGCCGTCCGACCCCAATGCGGCGGACGACCACGGCGGCCGCCTCGGCACCACGCCGGCCGATCCCGACCGGGTCTATGTGGCCCTCATCGGCAAGGGCAAGGCGAGCGACACGGGGTGGATCGGCCTCTATCGGAGCGATGACCGCGGCGACCTCTGGACCAACCCCAACGGCCAGGATGGCGCGCCCTATGATGTGGACGTGCACCCGAGCCTGGCCACGGGCAACATGAACGGCACCGGCATTTATCAGGGCTTCTACGATTTCGCCATGGCGGTCTCCCACGAGGATGCCGACCGCGTGTGGGTCGGGGTGACCGCCCTCAACGCCACCGACGATGGCGGTGTGACCTGGGACCGCATCGGGGCCTATGGGGCCGGGGCGGACGACATCGGGTGGGTTCACCCGGACATCCAGGATTTGCATGTGCTGGGCGAGGATGTGTGGGTGGCCTCGGATGGTGGATTGAACCACAGCACCGACGAGTTGACCACCCATACGAGCCGGAAATACGGCATCTACAACACCACCCTCTGGGGCTTCTCGCAGGGGTGGAACACGGATGTCCAGACCGGGGGGCGGTACCACAATGGCAACACGGCCTTCCGCCAGGATTTCGGCACTGGACTGCACCTGCGGCTCGGCGGGGCGGAGGCGCCGACTGGGTATGTCAATCCCCTCGACGCGGACGAGCTCCGCTTCAGCGACATCGGCGATCTGCGCCTCGGTTCCGGATTCGATGACGCGCCCAGCGGAATCGGAAACCTGGCGATGTATCCGACCGAGAGCTACGTGGATTCCCGGTCGAGCGAGCTGGTCCGGGATCCGTTATACGCGGACCATCTGGCGCTCGGCAACGGCAGCGGATTCCACCGCTCCTTCGACGGCGGCGCCAGCTTCGAACTGCTGCATGATTTCGGAAGTGGCACCGTGTTGGAGATCGAGCAGGGGCGGGGCAACCGCAACCTGTTCTACGCCGTCGTTCGGGCCAGTGGAAGTTGCACGCTTCACCGCTCTTTGGACGGAGGGGCGACCTGGTCGACCGTGACGGGCCTGCCCTCGGGGTGGAGCAGCATGGAGATTGCCCTGAACCCGGCGAACGACGATGAGATCTGGGCGGTTCGGGCCGATGATGATGACATCCGACGCTCCGTGGACGGCGGCATCATTTGGACGAACCCGGGACAGGACCCGACGGCGGGTCTGCTGGGTCTCGCCCTGCGGGATGTGGTTTGCCTGGGGGAGGCCGGCACCGTGGTCGTGTCGACCACCGGAGCACACCACCGGTCGGCGACGGCCAGCGGCTGGACCTCCTTTGGAACGGGATTGCCGGCGCGCTGGGCGCCCTACGAGTGCCTGCCCTTCCACCGCGATGCGGTGTTGCGGGTGGGTGACAAGGGCAAGGGCATCTGGCAGGCCGATTTCCCGTTCACGCCGGAGCCGATTGCCCAGCCGATGACGGCCAACCCCGAGGTGTATTGCGCCGGGGATTCAGTGCGGTTCGCCTGCCACAGCATCCTGGTCCACGAGGGGGCAACGTGGTCGTGGTCTTTCGACCCCGAGCCCGCCTTCGTCTCATCCTCGACGGACCGCAACCCGGTGGTCATTTTCGGGGAGGGCGGAGCCTATGATGTGACGCTGACCGTGACCGACTCGGCGGGAAACAGCGATTCCAAGACGGTGCCGGCCATGGTCGAGGTCGGACCGACGAGCCAGTGCGAGGCCTCCGGTGTCCCGGGCATGGCGCTGGAATGCAGCGGCTCCAACGGGCATGGCCTGACCCATGACCTCGGCCTGTACACCAACACGTTCACGGCCATGGCCTGGGTGCGCCCGGACGGCATCCAGCCCGACTACACGGCGATGATCATCGCGAGCGGGGCCGGTGGCGGTTTCAACTTTCGCCAGAACAACGAGCTCGGCTACCATTGGCCGGGTGGTGCCTGGTGGTGGAGCAGCGGCTTGACCGTGCCGGCGGACCAGTGGTCCCACGTGGCCATGACGGTGGCGCCGGACGGGGTGCGCGTCTACCTCGATGGGGTGGAGGCCCACCACGCCTTTTCCGCGGAGCCCGGGGTGCAGGATGTCCAGTTCCTCGGGAGCTATAGGGGCTGGGGAAGCCGCAACATGACCGGGGCCCTCGACGAGGTCAAGATCTGGAACCGGACCCTCACCCGGGAAGAGATCCGGGAGCAGCGCCACCTGACCTTGCCCCAATCGGTGGTGGAGGGGGATCCTGATCTGGTGGCCTATTACCAATTCAATGAGGACACGCATTTCCTCGTCAACAAGCGCGGCAACTCCCTGCACGGCACTTTCAGCGGGGGCTCGACCTTGGCGGGTTCCTCAGCCGTCGTGGGGTCCGGCGTGCTCGACCGCGTGATGGTCGATGGCCCTGGCACGGTGGACTTGCCCAATGTGGGCGGTAGCCTCGACGTGCCGTCGGGTGCAGCCTCGCCCGGTGGGGAAGTGGTGGTGCACCGACTGGATCCGGTGCCGCCGTCCGCGCCGGATCAATTCGTGCCCGTTGGCCATTGGGTTGTCGATGAGTATGGTTCAGGCGGGTTTGATGTCAATGTCACGTGGATGATGGGCGCCGAGGAGTCCAGCCTGCAGCCTTGGCTCGATGGGATGGGCACGCTGTCCGTCGTCAGCCGCGATGCACTGGGAGCTCAGTCTTGGTCGGCTCCGTGCGAAACGATGTCCCTGACGCCGTCTACCGCGGAGATGGACGCCGGCTGCCTGCCAATGGGGTCCGGACAATTTGCCCTCGTCTCCGAGGTTTGTGCCTTAGACACCACGGAGACGTCCTTGTGCCCGGGAGAGACCCTCATTTGGGGCAACACGGCCGTCGAGGAGGAAGGGACCTATTACGCCCTCGGCACGCTCAGTGGAGCGTGCCAGACTCTGGAGGTGCTCGAACTCGGGCTTCTCGATCCACCCAATTTGTTCTGGAATGCCACAGAGAACGGCCTGTCCGTCCCGGGGGATTGGACGGATCATCAGTGGTTCATCAATGGGACCCTGCTGGAT
>JAYYEI010000033.1:0-4884 GCA_036159995.1 Bacteroidota bacterium | reverse complement strand
CGAATTGGATTCACATGGCACTCACCCGAGCGATGGACAATCTCTACATCGACTGTTCCGAGCTCGACCCAACTTGGCGCGCGTGGTTCGAGAATTATGCTGAGCAGGGTCACGCCTGGGTCACCCGGCTTGAAGATTAATCACCGGGGCCGTCTTCAGTGAAGAGCGCCGAGCGCCCGCCGTTCACCAGCAGTACTCGTTCTCTTCGATGAGCCTTTGGGCGATGGCCTGGCGGGCGGCGGTGGTGTTGAAGGGCTCCGTCTTGGTGAAGCGCTTCAGGCCCATCAGCATGCCTTTGAGTTCGTCGCCCTCGGCGAAGGCGAGCAGCGCCTCCTTGCCGGCGGAGTGCATGCGCTCGGCTACCTCGTAGCAGTACACCTTCATCATGGCCATCTCGTGGGCGACGGAGTCCTCGCCGCGCTGGCCGGCGAGCTTCTGCACGCGCAGCACGAGGGACTCGGCGGTGTACGTCCAGATCATCATGTCGGCGATGCGCATCAGCACCTCCTGCTCCTTGGCGAGGGACTGCATCAGCTTCTGCACCGCGGCACCGGCCACGAGCAACACGGCCTTCTTGAACTTCTCGACGTACTCGAGGTGCGCCTCGAACGGGTCGACCGGGGGCATGCCGAAGTCGGGGATGCCCATGATCTCCTGGGCGACCGCCATGGCGGGCGTCATCAGGTCCATCTGGCCCTTCATGGCCTTCTTCAGGATCATGTCCACCGTGAGCATGCGGTTGATCTCGTTGGTGCCCTCGAAAATCCGGTTAATACGGGCGTCGCGGTAGCCGCGCTCCACGCGGGTCTCGGCCGAGTAGCCCATGCCGCCGTGGATTTGAACGGCCTCGTCGATGACCAGGTCGAGCACCTCGGATCCGAGGACCTTCATCATGGCGCACTCCGGGGCGAAGTCGGCGATGCCCTTCAGCGTGGCCTCGCCCTTTTCCATGCCGCCCGCCTCGAGCGCCTTGATGGCGTCGTCGATGTTTTGGGTGGCGCGGTAGGTGGCGGACTCGCAGGCATAGATCTCGATGGCGCTCTGGGCCAGCTTGTGGCGGATGGCGCCGTACTTGGAAATGGGCCGGCCGAACTGGTTGCGCTCGTTGGCGTACTTCACTCCGCCGGTCAGCGCGCCCTTCGCGGCACCGATCACGGCACCGCCGAGCTTGATGCGGCCGATGTTGAGGATGTTGACCGCAATCTTGAAGCCCTTCTCGCGCTCGTAGAGCAGGTTTTCGACCGGGACCTTGACGTCGTTGAAGAAGATCTGGCGGGTGGACGATCCCTTGATGCCCATCTTCTTCTCCTCGGGGTTCTTGGTGATCCCCTCGCTGTCGCCGTCCACGATGAACGCGGTCAGGTTCTTGTCGTCATCAATCTTGGCAAACACGATCATCACGTCGGCAAACCCGCCGTTGGTGATCCACATCTTCTGGCCGTTGATGACGTAGTGCTTCCCGTCCTCGGTCAGCTTGGCCGTCGTCTTGCCGCTGTTGGCGTCGGATCCGCTGCTGGGCTCGGTCAGGCAGTAGCAGCCCTTGAGCTGGCCGCTGGCCATGCCGGGCACGTACTTCTGCTTTTGCGCGTCGTTGCCGTAGTAGAGGATGGGCAGGGTGCCAATGCCGGTGTGGGCGGAGAAGCTCACGCTGAACGAATGCGCATCGCCCAGGGCCTCGGTGATGAGCATGGTCGACTTGAAGTCGAGGCCCATGCCGCCGAGTTCCTCCGGGACGCTCGTACCGAGGAGGCCGAGCTCGCCGGCCTTTTCCATGAGGGATTGGGTCAACCCTTCCTGCTGGTCGTCGATGGCATCGAGCTGGTTGAGGATGTTTTGTTGGATGAAGTCCTCGGTCATCTGCTTCATCATCAACTGCTCCTCATTCCACTCCTCGGGGATGAAGATGTCGCTCGCGGCAGTCTTGCGGATGAGCCACTCTCCGCCGGTGATGGCCTTGCCGGCCTGGCTGTCGGGATTCTGTGTCATGACAGTTTGATTTAGAGCATTTCAATGACGCCGGCGGCCCCTTGGCCGGTGCCGACGCACATGGTGACCACGCCGTGCTTTCCACCGCGGGCCTTGAGTTCGTTGAGGATCTGGACGGTCAGCTTCGCGCCGGTGCACCCGAGGGGGTGGCCGAGGGCGATGGCCCCGCCGTTCACGTTGACTTTGTCTTCGTCGAGTCCGAGTTCGTTGCAGACGGCGACGCTCTGACTGGCAAACGCTTCATTGAGCTCCCAGAGGTCGATGTCGTCCTTTTTGAGTCCGGCCTTCTCCAGCGCGGGCGGGACGGCGTGCACCGGGCCCATGCCCATGATGCGCGGCTCGAGGGCGGCGACGTGGTAGGACTTCAGGCGGGCAATGGGCTCCACGCCGAGTTCCTTGACCATGCGCTCGGAGGCGACCATCACGAAGGCGGCGCCGTCGGAGGTCTGCGAGCTGTTGCCGGCCGTGACGCTGCCGCCGGCGGCAAACACCGGGCGCAGCTTGGCCAGGCCCTCCATGGAGGTGCCGCGGCGGACGCCCTCGTCGGTGTCGAAGCGGACCGCGGTCTCGCGGCGCTTCCCATCGCCGTCGAGGTCGACCCGGGTGAATTCGATGGGCGCCACGCCGGCCTGCAGCCGGCCGCTGTCGATGGCGGCGGCGGCCCGCTCGTGGGAGCGGACGGCAAAGGCGTCCTGGGCCTCGCGGCTCACGTTGAAGTCGTTGGCCACCGCCTCGGCGGTCAGCCCCATGCCCCAGTACCACTCGGGGTTTTCCTGGGCCACCCGGGCGTTGGGTACAATCCGCCAGCCGCCCATCGGCATGCACGACATGCTTTCGGTGCCGCCGGCGATGATCAGCTCCTGCATGCCGGTCCGGATCTTGGCCGTTGCGATGGCGATGGTCTCCAGTCCGCTGGAGCAGTAGCGGTTCACGGTCATCCCGGGCACCTTCTCGGTGTCGAGCCCCATCAGCGAGACGAGGCGGCCGACGTTGAGGCCCTGCTCGGCCTCGGGGGAGGCGTTGCCGACGATGACGTCGTGGATGAGGTTGGGGTCGAATTCCGGCAGCGAAGCCACGAGGTGGCGAATGACCTGGGCGGCGAGGTCGTCCGGACGGACGTCGCGCAGGGTGCCCTTGGTGGCCTTGCCGACCGCGCTTCGGGATCCGGCGATGATGTAGGCGTCTTGCATCATGTCAATGGGGTTGAAGGGCTCAGTTGCGAAGGATCTTGCCGGTTTGAATCAGGCTCTGCATGCGCTCCAGCGATTTGCGCTCGCGGCAGAGGTCAGCAAATGCTTTGCGTTCGATGTCGAGCAGGTAGCGTTCGCTCACCTTGGTCGGGGCGCTCAGGTCGCCACCGCAGAGGACGGTGCCGAGCTTGACGGAAATGTGCTGGTCGTGCTCGGAGATGTAGCCGGCCGACTTCATGCTGTGGGCACCGACGTGCACGATGCCGAGGCCCTCTTGGCCCAGCACGGTGATGTCGGTCCGCTCGCGCGGCGGCACGTAGCCGGCGTCGGCCATCGCGGCCGCGGCGATCTTGGCCCGCGCCGTCAGGCGGGTGCGGTCCAGCTCGACCTCGTCCACGCCTTCGCGCAGGTACCCGAGGTCGAAGGCCTCATAGGCACTGGTGGCCACCTTGGCCTGGCCCACGGTGAGGAACCGCTCGCGCAGCACCTCCAGGCGGATGCCGCCGTCGGTGTATTCATCGGACGCGCGCAGGGCGAATTCCTTCGTGCCGGCGCCACCGGGGATCAGGCCGACCCCGAATTCCACGAGGCCCATGTAGGTCTCGGCGTGTGCGATCACCTTGTCGGCGTGCATCGAAAGTTCGCAGGCGCCGCCCAGGGTCATCTGGTGGGTCGCCACCACGACCGGCACGCTGCAGTAGCGCGCCCGCATCACGGTGTTCTGGAACATGCGGATGGCGTAATCCAGCTCCTCGTATTCCTGCTCCACGGCGAGCATGAAGACCATGCCGACGTTGGCGCCGGCGGAGAAGTTGCCGCCTTCGTTGGAGATGACGATGCCGCGCCAGGGCGTCGAGGCGTCCTCGGCGAGGTCCATCGCGTGGTTCAACCCCTGCAGGATCTCCCCGCCGATCGTGTTCATCTTGGTGTGGAAGCCGACGTTGAGGATGCCGTCGCCGAGGTCGTGGATCGTCACGCCGCTGTTCTTCCAGACCACCTTGTCCTCGCCGAGCCAGGCGAGCTTGATGCGGCCCTCCTGGCCGGGCACGACCTCGTAGGCCTTCGTGCCGGGGTTGTAGCAGGAGCGCACGCCGTCCGACACGGTGTAGAAGGTCTCGTGGCCGGCCGCGAGGAAGTCGTGAACCCACTGGGCGACCTGCTGGCCGTGGGCCTCGCATTGCTCGACCGCCTTGGCCACGCCGATGGCGTCCATGGTCTCGAAGGCGCCCATCTCCCAGCCGAATCCGGCGCGCAGGGCGTCGTCGATGCGGTAGGGCTCGTCGGCGATCTCCGGGATGCGGTGGGTGACGTAGGCAAACACGTCGCTGAAGACGCGGCGATAGAAGGTGCCGGCTTCGTCGCTGCCGTCATACAGGATGCGGGTCCGGGCGGCCAGGTCGTCCACCGGCTTGGCGGCGTCGAGGGTGGCGTACTTGACCTTGGGCTTTGGCCGGTATTCGAGCGTCTCGAGGTCGAGGCCGAGGATGGCCTTCTTGCCGTCCACCTTGGTCTTCTTGTAGAAGCCCTGTCCGGATTTGCTGCCGAGGTGGCCGTTGTCGACCAGGTGCTGGACAAAAGCGGGCGTCTCGAAGACGGCCTTGCGCTCGTCGTCGGGGCAGTTGTCCTTCACCCCATTGGCCACATGCACCAACGTGTCGAGGCCCACCACATCGCAGGTGCGGAACGTGGCGCTCTTCGGGCGGCCCAT
>JAYYEI010000032.1:0-35939 GCA_036159995.1 Bacteroidota bacterium | reverse complement strand
GTAAGTCCGCTGGTACGTGCCCTCGCAGGCACCACTGAAGAACAGGTCTTCGATGGTCGTGGTCACGTCGCTGCAGTCGTCTGAAGCCGAGTAGTCGTAAGCCGTGGTGGCATCGTACTCATCGCACGGGACATCCACCTCATTGGATGCGGTGATGGCCGGGGCCGTCGTGTCCTCGATGGTGAACGTGGCCGTCGTGCTGCTGGCATTGCCGCAGTCGTCCGTCGCCGTGAAGGTCACGGTCACGGCGCCGGTGGCACCACACAAGTCACTCAGGGTCGCATCGCTGTGACTCCACGTCACGGCACTGCAGTTGTCGCTCGCTTCGGCACCGCCGTTGTCGGCGAGCCATCCGGCGAGATCGTCACCATTCCCAGCCCCATCGCATTCCACCGTCAGGTTGGTTGCTGCGGTGTCGATGCTCGGATCGGTCACATCATTCACGGCGATGTTCTGCGTGCAAGTCACCGTCGTGGTGTTGTCACAATGGTCCGTGGCCGTGAGCGTGAACGTCCGGGCAATGGTGTAGCTGCCCTCGCAGCCCTCGGTCAGCACATCCTCGTGGGTCAGGCTGATGTCGAGGTCGGTGTCGCAGTTGTCCGTGGCCGTGTACATCGCGTTGCCCAGGGCGTCCGTGGACGTGTCGGCGCTGCAATCCTCATCGGCCTCCAGCGTGGCGTCAGCCGGGCAGGTGATCGTGAGCTCGGGAGCCACCTCATCGAGAAGGCTAATGGCCTGCTCGAACTGGGTGCTGTTGCCGCAATCATCCGTGGCCTCGTAGGTCCGCAGGAAGGAGCCGGCACAGCTGCCACTCACCTCCGAATTGCTCAGGATCGTGATGGTCACATCGCTGTCGCAATTGTCGGATGCCATCACGGCATACAACGTGTTCTCGTCGTACTCGTCGCACGCAATCTCATAGGTGTTGGCACTGCCGTCAAAGTCGGGCGCCATCTCGTCGCTGACCGTGATTGTCTGGTCGTAGGTGCTGGACGCCCCTTCGTTTCCGCAGTCATCGGTTGCCGTTGCGGTCCACGTCCGGATGAACGTGTAGCTGCCCTCAGCCGTGTCGTCTCCCGCGCAGGTGTATGTGGGAGCGCTGTCCTCATAGCTGATGGCGATGGAGGGATCCGCGTCGCAGTTGTCTGCAGCCGTGGCCGTGGCTTCACCCGTCACAGCGGGGCTGGCGTCCGTCGCACAATCGGCGTCGAGCAGGACCTCGGCGTCCGCCGGGCCCGCAATGACCGGAGCATCGGGCGCGGTCTCGTCGCTCACGGTGATGAGCTGGTCACAGCTGATGCTGTCCTCATTGCCGCAGTGGTCCGTGGCCGTGGCCGTGAACGTCCGCGTGAAGCTGTAGCTGCCGGCACAACCGTCCGTGATCGGACCGTCCACATAGGTCACTTCGACCTCCGGGGCTGCGTCGCAATTGTCCGTGGCGCTGGCCGTGGCCATGCCCGTATTGGACGGATCTAGATCGGCGTTGCAATCGGCATCGGCCGTGAGGTTGGCCTCGGCCGGGCATTCGATGGTGGGCACCGGCTTCACGTCGTCACTCAGGATGACGATTTGGCTGAAGGTGCTCGTGTTTCCGCACTCGTCGGTGGCGGTGTAATTGGCCTGGTAGGCGCCGATCGGCGTCACGCAGCCTCCGGAGAAGGAGACGCAGGATGCCTCGAGGGTGTACTCACCGCAGGCCTCGTCGATCGAGAAGATGCCCAGGGCTTCGAGCTCGTCTGCATCGCAGTTCCACTCATCGCAGGAAATGTTGACCTCGACATCGCCGGAGAAGGCTGGTGCCGTGGTGTCCTCAATGGTGAACGTGGCCGTCGTGCTCGTGCTGTTGCCACAGTCGTCCGTGGCCGTGAAGGTCACCGTCACGGCACCCGTCGCGGCGCACAAGTCGCTCAAGGTGGCATCACTGTGGGTCCAGGTGATGTCACTGCAGTTGTCTGAGGCCTCGGCTCCACCGTTGTCGGCGAGCCATCCGGAGAGGTCGGCTCCATTTCCGGCGCCATCACACTCGACAGTGAGGTCGGAAGCCGGCGTGTCCATGGTGGGTGCACTCGTGTCCTCCACAGTGATCAGCTGATCGCAGCTGGTCGTGGCGGGGTTATCACAGTCGTCCATGGCATCGGCCGTCCACGTCCGGGTGAAGCTGTATTGGCCGTCACACAGGCTGGTGGGCTCGCCATCGACGTAGGTGATCACGATGTCCACATCGTCATCGCAGTTGTCGGTTGCGGTGGCCGTGGCCTCCCCTGCCGCGGCGGGAGTGGTGTCGGCTTCGCAATTCTCGTCGGCACTGACCGTGTAGTCGGCCGGGCAGGTGATGACCGGAACCGGGGCAATGATGTCGAAGAGTTGGACATACTGCTCGGTTTCGACGGAGGCGTTGCCGCACTCGTCGGTGGCCGTCCAAATGCGCATCCAGGTTCCCGGGCATCCGCCGGAGAGCTGGTAGGCGTCAATGCTGTAGGTCACACCGCCACAAATGTCCTCGGCACTGATCGGCACCAAGGTGGGATCTTCGGGGTCAAGCAGGTCCTCACACGCAGCGTTGACATATGTGTCATAGCCATTCCACGTCGGAGCCGTGGTGTCCTCGATGGTGAACGTGGCACTCGTGGTGCTCTCGTTGCCACAATCGTCCGTGGCCGTGAAGGTCACGAGGGCACTGCCCGTGGCACCGCAATCGTCGCTCAGTCCCTCGAAATCGTTGGACCAGGTCACGCCACCGCAAATGTCGCTGGCCGCCGCACCGGCGTGACTCGCGAGCCAGGCATTCAGGGCGTCCGTGTTTCCGGCTCCATCACACTCGACGGTTTCATCCGAAGCGGCCGTATCGATCGAGGGGTTGGTGGTGTCCTCAATGGTGAACGTGGCCGTCGTCTCACTGCTGTTGCCACAGTCATCCGTGGCGGTGAAGGTCACGGTCACGGCACCGGTGGCACCGCACAGGTCACTCAAGGTGGCATCGCTGTGACTCCAGGTCACGGCACTGCAGTTGTCGCTGGCTTCGGCACCGCCGTTGTCGGCGAGCCAATCCATCAGATCCTGGCTGTTTCCCGCCCCGTCGCACTCGACCGTGAGGTCGGCGGCGGCGAGGTCGATGGACGGATTCGTGTCGTCCGTAACCGTAATCGTCTGGTCGCAGGAAGCCGTGGACGTCAGGCCGCAGTGGTCCATCGACTCGATGGTCCAGGTCCGCGTGATGATGTAGCTGCCCTCGCAGACCTCCTCGATGGCGTCGGAGTGGCTCAACGTGTTGTCGAGGTCATCATCACAGTTGTCGGTGGCGGTGAAGGTCGCCGTTCCGGTTGCTGCCGGCGTGGTGTCCGCGTTGCAGTCCGCATCGGCTGACAGGTCGACATCTGCCGGGCAGGTGATGGTCACCTCCGGAGCCGTCTCATCGATGAGCGTCACGACTTGGTCGTACGTGGCGCTTTCGTTGCCGCAATCATCCACCGCCTTGTAGACGTGGAGGTATTGACCGGCGCAGCTGCTGCTCACCTCGTTCACGGAGACCAACACAACCGTGGCCTCTCCGCAGATGTCATCGGCGGAGGCCTCGTAAATGCCGTCGCTGCTGTAGGTCTCACAAGGAACCTCTGCGATCGGCTCAGCCGTCAGGGTCGGGGCTTCCGTGTCCTGAATGGTGAAGGTCAGCTCAATGTCGCTTTCATTGCCGCAATCATCCGAAGCGGTAAAGACCACGTCCACGGAACCAGTCTCACCGCACAAGTCGCTGAGATCGCCGTCTTCATAGTCATGGCTCCAGCTCACGATGCCGCAATCGTCCGTGGCGGTTGCTCCGCCTTGGATCGCGAGCCAATCGGCCAATTCATCGGCATTGCCGGCACCATCACACTCGGCGAGGTAGTCGGCTCCACCGGTGATGACCGGCGCCACCTCATCGACAACCGTAATGGTCTGGGTGTGGGAAGCTTGGTTGCCGGAGCAATCCTCGGCAATCCACGTCCGATCCACCTTGTAGGAGCCGGTGCACGTCTGGTCATAGGGCGGGGTCTGGCCGCTGTAGGTCACGGTCGGTCCTTCGGGGTCGCTGTCTACACAGTTGTCCGTCGCGGTGACAGTGGGGACTTCGGGAAGGCCATCGGCGCAGGCCACGGTCTGGGGACCTGGGGCATCGACAAACTCCGGATCCGTGGTGTCGTCCCGGCTGATCACCTGCTCCACGGTCAGCGCGTCGGCACAGTCCTCGTCGATGGCCGTGTAGATTAGGGTCACGCTGGCCTCGTCCTCTCCACAGGGATCCACCACTTCCGGTGCACACTCCAGGTCAAGCAGCACGTCGCCCTGAGCACCTTGAATGGCTTGTCCGTCTAGGGTTCCCTCGTAGCTAAACCAACCACCTGCACCATAGTTGCAGTTGCGATCATTGGCCATCTCACCGACCTGAAAACCGAAGTATTCGCTGGACGGTGCGTGGTTGAGCGTCAGAAGGGTTCCATCGAGATCTCCCGTACCGAGCAGGTAGCTCAACCCGGGATTCAGAATGTAAATGTTCCACGCATCCGTGATGTCCGTGGTGGGGGCACAACTCATGTCATGCTTGAAGCCACCCGTCCAATCGGCACCGGAGACACCCTGATCGTAGACGATCTGAATGGTCAACTTGGCGTCCGGATTGTCAATGTCAGCCACCTCACCGGAGACCTGGGCCACTCCATTGTCGAATTGGGTCAGGGTCAAACCCGCTGCGGTCGGAACGAAATACCGGTCGTCATTGGGGTCTCCATCCACGTCGAACAGAACAATGGCGCCATCCTCACCCGTTCCAAGTGCGGTGGTCGCGATGCACGCATTGTCCACCTGCCTCTGCTCGGCATAGATGCAGGCCGTCACTCCCCGATTGGCCGTGACGGTTGCGTCACATTCAGTGGGAAGATCGCTGAGGCACTCTACCGAGTAGGAGCTGAGGTCAGCATTGAACTCAATGGGGTCTTCGCACTGAGCAAGCGCGGCCCATCCAGTGGTGAGCATACACAACAGGGCAAACTGGGCCCGGAGTAGATGTTGAAGCATAATTGAACGATTTGGCTTGGGTGCATAAAATTATCTCTGATTGATACCGGCTTTCGTCTCTTTTACAAATCCCGCGGTAGACGTTCGACGAATGGACCGAGACTTCCGCTTAACCCCTTCGATATGCCCCTCAATTCATTTAGAATTCGTAAACGTCGTGGATTACACCACATTCACGACACCCGCACATCGATCTGAAATTGCCCGTCATCTTGTTTGGACTCGGGACTGGCGCTGACCAAGTCTGACAGTATTTTCGCTCCATGGGCAAGGCCAAGGCGGACAATGCATCCGTGGGAATCGAAGACTGGAAGCGCATGGTGCGGGCCCGGTCCATGGCGGACCTCTTTGAGGAGCATGCCAAGCTGACCGCCAAGTATGTGCACGCCTGTGCCAACGGCCATGAGGCCATTCAGCTCGCCGCCGGAGAGCGGCTGGGCCCCCAGGACTATCTGTACGCCTATTATCGGGACGACGCGCTGCTGCTCGGACTCGGGATGACCCCCAAGGAGCTCATGCTCCAGTTGTTCGCCAAGGCAGACGATCCCTTCAGTGGAGGGCGCACCTATTATGGCCATCCGGCCCTGAAACGCGAGGGCCTGCCCCGCATCCCCCACAACAGTTCGGCGACGGGCATGCAGGCCATCCCGGCCACCGGTGCGGCCATGGGCCTGAAGTATCGCGAGGATCAGGGGCTCGGCCAGAAGGTGGAAGGGGATGCCCCGCCCCTCGTGCTCTGTTCCATCGGGGACGCGGCCATGACCGAGGGCGAGGTCTCCGAGGCCCTGCACATGGCCACCCTCCGGCAACTGCCCATCCTGTTCCTCGTGCAGGACAACGAGTGGGACATCTCCGCCCACTCGTCCGAAATCCGCTTCGGTGACGCCACCACGCTCGCCGCCGCCTTCCCGGGCATGGAATGCCGCTCCGTGATCGGACATGACCTCGAGGCCTGCAAAGAGGCCATGGACTGGGCCTTCGACCTGATCCGCACCGAACGCCGCCCCGTGTTGGTCCACGCCAAGGTGCCCCTGTTGGGCCACCACACCAGCGGCGTCCGCCGCGAATGGTACCGCGATGACCTGGAGGAACACCGGGAACGCGACCCCTTGGCCCACTTGAGGGCGCGCCTACTGAAAGCCGGCCATAAGGACAAGGCGTTGGACCAGGCTGCTGATGCCGTCCAACAGGAGGTCGAGACGGCCTTCGACGAGGCCCGGACGGCGCCTGAGCCCGACCCGGAGGCGCTGTTGCCCCACGCCTTCGCCCCCACCGATTGCACGGCAGAAACCGGACGGCGAGAAGGCGACGACACGGAACCCCAGATCATGGTCGACCAAGCCCTGCACGCCATGCAGGAGGTCCTCGCGTCGGATCCCCTAACGCTGCTCTACGGTCAGGATGTTGGCGGCCGTCTGGGTGGCGTGTTCCGGGAAGCCGCCACGCTCGCCCAGAAGTTCGGCGACGACCGCGTCTTCAACACCCCGATCCAGGAGGCCTTCATCGTGGGCAGCACCGTGGGCATGAGCGCTGTTGGCCTCAAGCCCATCGTCGAAATCCAGTTCGCTGATTACCTCTGGCCCGGACTGAACCAGCTGTTCACGGAGCTGTCGCGCAGCCATTTCCTGTCCAATGGCCAATGGCCGGTCCACAGCGTGATCCGCGTTCCCATCGGCGCCTACGGATCGGGTGGCCCCTACCACAGCTCCAGCATCGAGAGTGTGCTCTCCGCCATCCGCGGCATCAAGGTGGCCTACCCCAGCTGCGGTGCGGACCTCAAGGGCCTGCTGAAGGCAGCCGTGGCCGACCCCAATCCCGTTGTGGTGTTGGAGCACAAAGGGCTGTATTGGTCCAAGGTGCCGGGCACGGAGGCCGCCAAGACTGTGGAGCCGGATGAGGAGTACCGCTTGCCCCTCGGCCTCGCCCGTGTGGTCCAAACGGCCGATGGAGACCCACAGGCCTCGAAGCTGAGCATTGTGACCTACGGTCGCGGCGTGCACTGGGCGCTTGCGGCCAGCCGCAAATGGCCCGGTCAAGTCGAAATCGTGGATTTGAGGAGCATCGTTCCGCTTGACCGCGAGACCGTGTTGGCCTCCGTCCGGCGGTGCCACCGGTGTCTCGTGTTGACCGAGGAACCGCCTACGGGGAGCTTCGCACAGGCCGTGGCCGGCATGATCTCGGAAGCCGCCTTCGAATCACTGGATGCCCCGGTGCGCTGCCTCGGCTCGATGGAGGTTCCGGCGATTCCCCTGAACGAGACGCTCGAGGCGGCCGTTCTCCCCAATGCCGAGAAGGTGGCGGCCGCCTGTCGCGCGCTCCTCTCCTACTGAATTCTGCGCCCTATATAGGCCGTCCATGGCCTTCTTTCCGCATCGGACACGAATCGGAGTGAACCTTCCTTCCTGTCAACCGGTAACCATTGCGATTGACTGTGCACAGGTTGCACGCGCACCACGCAACACCTCATGCCCTCCGGCAACACTCCCCCCCCGGCTGTCCTGCCGCAGACCCATCCCTGCACCGTGCGGGAGGTGAGGAGGTTGACGCCGGACAGTGTCCTCGTCACGCTGGATCCCGGTGACCGGCTGGACCGGTTCCGTCACCGCCCTGGACAGCGGGTCACCTTTTGTCTGGACCTGCAGGACCGGACCTGTTTCCGCAGTTACAACCTGGTCAATCCGGCCGGGAAACTCCCGCAGGTGGCCGTCAAGAAAGTCACACGCGGCGGCGCAGCAGAGCATTTCAATGATCTGCTTCGCATCGGGGATGTCCTCAACGTGGTGCCGCCGGAAGGCACGCTCTATCCCGAGCATCTCGATCGACAAGCACGCCACCTCATCCTGTTTGCGGCCGGCAGTGGCATCACGCCCATCTTTTCCATCGCCCAGCACGCCCTCAAGGCGCGGCCAGACCACCACGTGACCCTGTTTTACGCCAATTCCTCCACCCGCGACATCATGTTCGCCAAGGAATTGGAAGCGCTCGCCAATTCCGCCAGGATGGAGGTCTTTCACATCCTCGGAGATGGCGGAACGGGAGAGGACGATTCAAGCGGACGGCTCACCGGTCCGCGTGTCGCCAAGCTCATGGACCAATACGGAGGAGGAGACCTGCCCGAGCACGCTTTCCTCTGTGGCCCCCAAGGCTTCATGGATTCTGTCGAAGCCGGGCTCCAAACTGCCCAGCGCCCCATCACGTACAGCCGCTATTCGTTCATCCACCAACCCCACCTTCACCCGGCGGACCCCGGCGTGGACACCCTCACGTCGACGGTGACCGTCCAGACGAAGACGGGGACCAAGGTGTTGGAGGAGGTGCCACGCCACCTGACGCTGCTCGAGGCTGCAGACCAAGCCGGCGTGGACATGCCGGCGGATTGCCGGAGCGGCATCTGTCACCGCTGCAAGGCGCGGTTGGTGGCCGGACGCACCGTGGCCAAGCCCGACCGGACGGGCAGCAAACCGTTGGCCGACGGTTGGATCCTGTGCTGTCAGGAGCGGCCCGCCAGCAGCCAGCTCGACATCGAGCTCCCCTGATTCAGAGGCGGTTGTCGATGACCGTCGTGCCCGGAAACTGGGCCTTGTCGAAGGTGAAGGCGCCTTCGGGGATGTTCCCGTTGCCCTCGAACTCGTCGATTCGGTATTCCACATCGGTGCCCTCCCGCCCCTTGACGATGAGCTGGACGACCTCCAGCGAGGTCGGATCGATGTAGCATTGAATCGTGTGGAAGCTCCGATCCTCGGACCCGTCAGGATGGAGGTCGACGCGCTGGACGAGGCGGTCACCAAGCTTGGCGTCGCCTTTCATGACCTTCTTGAACCCCTCTTCCCAAATGGTGAACATGCGCGCCGGATCGATGCCGTCCTCAGCAATCGTTTCGGCGTCATCGATGTAGCATTCTCCCATCTCCGGCTCGTACGTCCAGACGGTCATGCCATCGCAGATGATGATGTACTCCCCGAGCTCCAGGTGGTAGCGGTCGCCCTGCACCCAGATCTCGCCGGCCTGGTCCATTTCAAAGTCGCTTTGGCGGTCGACCATCTTGGAGGAATACACGGCGTGCACGGTCTCGTAGCCCCGCATCGCTTCGCTCACGCGCAGGAGCAGCTCGTCGGCAGCAGGGTCGGTCTGCGCCTCGACGTACAGGGTGGAAACACAGGCGAACGCGGCCATCAGCACGGAGGCCGCAGCGTGGCGAAAGGCAGTCGTCATCGTCATGGAGGGGGCGAAATTACGCGGTGGGTTCGTCATCAGAACCGCTCCCACGCAACAACTGTTCCAAAGACGCTTCATCCGGGATGAGAACCTTGCGCGCCTTGGACCCTTCAAACGGCCCGATGATGCCCGCTGCCTCCAGCTGGTCTACCAGGCGACCGGCGCGGTTGTAGCCGAGCTTGAGCTTGCGCTGCAGCAACGAGGTCGACCCCTGCTGGTGCAGGACCAGGATCCGCGCGGCCTCCTCGAACATGCTGTCCCGCTCCTCATTGGCGATGTCCGCCATCTGCTCGCTGTGTTCATCGGGCACCTCGGGCAACATGAGCGCCTCGGGATAGCCCCGCTGAGACCCGATGAAATCTGTGATGGCCTCCACCTCCGGGGTATCCACGAAGCCGCACTGCAGGCGGATCAGGTCGTTTCCGGTGGACAACAGCATGTCACCGCGGCCGATGAGCTGGTCGGCACCGCCAGCATCGAGGATGGTCCGGCTGTCGACCTTGGAGGTCACGCGGAAGGCCACGCGGCCCGGAAAGTTGGCCTTGATCGTGCCGGTGATGATGTTGACCGACGGACGTTGGGTGGCGATGATCAAGTGGATGCCAATGGCCCGCGCCAACTGGGCGAGGCGAGCAATGGGCATCTCAACCTCCTTGCCCGCCGTCATGATCAGGTCGGCGAACTCGTCGATGACGAGCACGATGTAGGGCAGGTAGCGGTGGCCGTTCTCCGGGTTGAGCTTGCGCCGGACAAACTTGGCGTTGTACTCCTTCAGGTTGCGGCACTGGGCGTTCTTCAGCAGCTCGTACCGCTGGTCCATCTCGAGGCACAGCGACTTGATGGTCCGCACCACTTGGCTGTTGTCGGTGATGATGGCCTCCTCGGTGTCGGGCAGCTTGGCGAGGTAGTGGCGCTCAATGTGGTTGAAGAGGGTCAATTCCACCTTCTTCGGGTCCACCAGGACAAACTTGAGCTGGCTCGGGTGCTTCTTGTACAACAGCGAGACCAGCATTGCGTTGAGGCCCACTGACTTACCCTGACCCGTGGCGCCGGCCATCAGCATGTGCGGCATCTTGGCCAGGTCGAAGACGTAAGTCTCGTTGGAGATCGTCTTGCCGATGGCAATGGGCAGGGCCGCGTCGCTGTTTTGGAACTTGTCGCTCGCGATCAGCGAACGCATACTGACCACATCCGGGTTGGAGTTCGGCACCTCGATGCCGATGGTACCACGGCCCGGAATTGGCGCAATGATCCGGATGCCGAGAGCGGCCAGGCTCAGAGCGATATCGTCCTCGAGGTTCTTGATCTTGGAAATGCGAACGCCCGGTGCCGGCACCAGCTCGTAAAGGGTCACCGTCGGTCCGATGGACGCTTTGATGCTCGCGATCTCGATGCCGTAGTTCCGCAGGGTGTCCTCGATCCGCTTCTTGTTGGCCTCAAGCTCTTCGGGGCTCACCTCCGTCTTGCCGGAGCCATGGGCCGCCAGCAGGTCGATGTTGGGCAATTCGAAACGGCTGAGGTCAAGGGTGGGATCGTACTCCCCGAAGGCCTGGACCTTGGCGTCGATTTCGTCCTCGGTCAGGGTCGCCTCCTCCGCGGCCACCTCCACCTCCATGGTCGTGGACGAAGTGGGTTCCTCTTCGGGCTGGGCAGCCACCGGGGTCGGAGTCGGCGCCGGTTCGGGCTCCGCCGGTGCTTCCGGGGTGGCGGAGTCTTCGGCGGCCACCTCAGGCTCAGCGGGGGTCATCCGGGGCGGCCCGAGGGGGTCTTCCTCCACCGGCTCCGGCTCGGCCTCTCCGCCAGTGTCCCCATCGGGCATCCGCTCCGGTTCGGCGTAAGGGTCCCACGCTTCTTCCTCTTGCTCGGCGAGTTCGCGGGCGGTTTGAGGGGCGCCGTTGGTTTCCTCCTCGTCCATCTCCTCCTCGACGTCGACCTCCTCACGGGCAAAGAAGGCGACCAAGGCTGCGGACAGGCCAGGATTGAGGACGCCCCAGATGGCGGTGACGGCCACGAGGGACAACGCGGACCCGACGACGCCGAGGGTGAAACGGCTCCATTGGGTCAGCCACAATCCGACGGCACCGACGAGGTGATCGCCACCCCATCCCGTCACCAGACCGGTCTCCACATCGAACTGCAGGGTGATCAATCCGATGGCCCAGGGCAGCACGAGGGCCGCGGCGAGCACATTGCGCAGCAGGCGACCGAGGGCCCATTGCGGCGCTTGGGCGAACTGTCCCGCCCCCGCTGCGACGAGCCACACACCGAACAGGGGTGCCGCGATGCCGAAGCCCCCCCGCATGAAGGTGAAGGCCCACCGGGCGCCAAGGGCCCCGAGCAGATTCCGGTAGCTGCCTGCGCCGGGTTCGGTGCCCGAGGCGATCAGGCGGATGTCTTCCCCGCCCACGAGGATGGCGCTGACGCCCGCCAGGACCATGAAGGCCCCGCTGGACAGAGCCAGGACGCCGAGGACCTGCTTGACCCTCGGATCCCTAAGCCACTCGGTCCGGGCCGCCCAACGGGCTTTCCGTTCTTCCCGGGCGGCGGCACGCTCCGCGCGTTTGGCCTCGCGGGCCAACCTGCGCTCCTCCCGACGGTCGGCGGCGCTGGATTTGCCCTTTGACCCGCCCTTGGTCTTGCGTACGGACGGACGGGTGGCGACCTTTTCGGCCACGCCCACCTCGTTGGCGTCGAGTCGGCGGTTGCGCGGACGCGCTGTGGAATCAGCCTTAGAACGCTTGGAACGACGTGGGTTGGAAGGGCGTCGGGACATCGTATCGAAAGTAGCGGGAGACCCCTTTCCAACGCGGCTTGACCCCCTTGCTTATCCACAAGCGGAATTGGAAGAGGAAATCCCTATCTTTGCCCTCCATTTTCCCGGACCATGGCGAAGAAAGGCAACCGCGTACAAGTCATCCTCGAGTGCACCGAGCACAAAGACTCCGGCATGCCCGGCACGTCCCGCTACGTGACCACGAAGAACCGCAAGAACACCCCCGACCGCATCGAGTTGAAGAAATACAACCCGATCCTGCGGAAGATGACGGTCCACAAGGAGATCAAGTAATCCAGAAGCTGAGAAACCATGGCCAAGAAGACCGTCGCATCGCTCCAGAAGGGAGGTGGAAAGCAGCACACCATGTGCATCAAGATGTACAAGAGCCCCAAGACGGGCGCCTACGCCTTCCGTCAGGAGGTCGTACACAACGATGAGGTGAAGGCCTGGTTCGCCAACTGATCCTCCAAACCATCAGCCCACGAGGCTGGCGAGGGCCGACTTCCATTTGACCGGAAGCCGGCCCTCGTCGCATCCACCCCTACCTTCACACCATGTCCTTCTTCAAGCGAATCTTCAGTTCCGAGAAGAAACAGACCCTCGACGAGGGCCTTGCCCGCTCCAAGCGCGGTGTCCTCGAGAAGCTCACCCGGGCCGTCACCGGCAAGAAGGACATCGACGCCGACGTGCTCGAAGAGCTCGAGGAGGCCCTGATCACCAGTGACATCGGCGTGCAGACCACGATGAAGATCGTGGAGCGCATCGAGGACCGTACCTCCCGGGAGGACGCCGCCTCCATCGACCGTCTGCTGCCCATGCTCCGCGAGGAAATCGCCGGCATGCTCGAAGCCCACCGGGGCGATCAACCCACAGACCTGGACCTGCCGGAGACCGAAGGCCCCTATGTTTTCCTGATCGTCGGAGTCAACGGCGTGGGCAAGACCACGACCATCGGCAAACTCTGCCACCAGTTCGCCCAGCGGGGCCTCAAGGTCACCGTCGGGGCCGCCGACACGTTCCGGGCCGCGGCCGTAGACCAACTGCGGGTTTGGGCTGAGCGCACCGGGGCCAATTTCGTCGCTCAGGGCCAGGACGCCGACCCCGCCGCCGTCGCCTTCGACGCCGTGGAAAGCGCCGTCGCCAAGGGGCACGACGTGGTCCTGGTCGATACGGCTGGGCGACTCCACAACAAGAAGCACCTGATGGACGAGCTGTCCAAGATCAAGCGCGTCATGCAGAAGGTCGCCCCCGGCGTTCCGCATGAGGTTCTCCTGGTCCTCGACGGCTCCACCGGCCAGAACGCCCTCGAACAGGCACGCCAGTTCACGGCTGCCACAGAAGTCTCCGGCCTCGTCCTCACCAAGCTGGATGGCACGGCCCGAGGCGGCGTGGTCATCGGCATCGCCGAGGAATTCAACATCCCCGTCCGCTTCATCGGCGTGGGCGAACAGGCCGAGGACCTGCAGGTCTTCAACGCCATGGAATTCGTCGATTCCCTCCTCCCCGCCTCCTTCGGCGACGACACCCCCGCCGCATGAGGGCCCGCACCGCTTCCCGCCGCCGCGCCCACGTGGTCACCCTCGGCTGCGCCAAGAACACCTTCGACTCGGAGGTTCTGATGAACCAGCTCCGGGCCAACGATTTCGACGTGACCCACGACACGCCCGTAGAGGCGGCCCCGGTGGTCATCATCAACACCTGCGGCTTCATCGAGAGCGCCAAGCAACAGAGCATCGACACGATCCTGCAGTTCGCCGACGCCAAGCAGGATGGCCGGGTGGAGCGCGTCTACGTGACGGGCTGCCTGAGCGAGCGCTACCGCGACG
Organism: Bacteroidota bacterium; assembly: GCA_036159995.1. GTDB lineage: Bacteria > Bacteroidota > Bacteroidia > Flavobacteriales_D > Sanyastnellaceae > UBA8752. The sequence continues at coordinate 22,073 of JAYYEI010000032.1, read as the reverse complement.
AGCTCTCCGAGGAGATCCCCGAGGTCGATGCCTACTTCGGCACACGCGAACTGCCCAAGCTGCTGAAGACCCTCAACGCGGATTACCGGAAGGAACTCGTGGGCGAACGGCTGCTGACCACCCCCCAGCACTACGCCTACCTCAAGATTGCCGAGGGATGCGACCGGCCCTGCGCCTTCTGCGCCATCCCCCTGATGCGCGGCAAGCACCGCTCCACCCCCATCGAGGACCTCGTCAAGCAGGCCGAGGGTCTGGTCGAGCAAGGCGTGAAGGAGCTCATTCTCATCGCGCAGGACCTGACCTACTACGGGCTCGACCTGTACAAGGAGCGCAGGCTCGCCGAGCTGGTGCGCCGCCTCAGCGAGGTCGACGGCATCGAGTGGATCCGCCTGCATTACGCCTTCCCCAGCGGCTTCCCCATGGACGTCCTTGACGTGATGGCAGAGCGGGACAACGTCTGCCACTACCTCGACATGCCGCTGCAGCACGGGGCCGACCAGGTCCTGAAGAACATGCGGCGCGGCATCACCCGCGAGAAGACCGCCAAACTCCTCGCCGACATCCGTTCCCGCGTGCCGGACATCGCCATCCGGACCACGCTCATCTGCGGCTTCCCGGGCGAGTCCGAGGACGACCACAAGGAGATGATGGACTGGGTGGCGGAGAGCCGCTTCGACCGCCTCGGCTGCTTCACGTACAGTCACGAGGAAGACACCCACGCCTACACGATGGAGGACGACGTCCCGGAGGAGGTCAAGCGCCAACGCGTAGAGGACGTGATGGGCCTTCAGGCGGGCATCAGTGCCGAGCTCAATGCGGCCAAGGTGGGCAAGACCTTCAAGGTTCTGTTCGACCGGAACGATGCCGGCATCTTCGTCGGTCGCACGCAGTTCGACAGCCCCGATGTGGACTGCGAAGTCCGTGTGGAGGGCGGAGACGACACCTACGTCCGGCTTGGCGACTTTGCGGACGTGACCATTGAGTCCGCCACCGAATTCGACCTCTTCGGCCGCCTGGCATGACCGCCACGACCACCTACCCCGTGATGGAGGCCTTCGCCACGGTGCAGGGGGAAGGCGCACACACCGGCACCCCAAGCTGGTTCATCCGCCTTGGGGGCTGTGATGTGGGATGCGTCTGGTGCGACGTGAAGGAGAGCTGGGACGCCGACGCCCATCCCCGCCAAAGCGTGGAGGAGTTGGTGGCGGCAGCCGTGGACAGCGGGCGGAAGACGGTGGTGGTGACGGGCGGAGAGCCCGCCATGCACAACCTCGCCCCTCTGACCGATGCCCTGCGGGCTGCCGGATTGACGGCACACATCGAAACCAGCGGCGCCCACCCGCTGACCGGCACGTGGGACTGGGTCACGCTCAGCCCCAAGAAGTTCAAGGCCTGCCGAGAGGACGTTTACCCTTTGGCCGATGAGCTGAAGGTGGTGGTCTTTCACCGCAGCGACATGGACTGGGCTGCGGAGCACGCCGAACACGTCCGCGAGGACTGCGGCCTGTTTCTGCAGCCTGAGTGGGACCGGCGCGACGACGCGACGTTCTGGATCCTGTCGTGGATTGCGGCACGCCCGGGATGGCGCATCAGCCTGCAAACCCACAAATACATCGGGATTCCCTGATCCGGGCAGACGGGCTCAGGCCTGGCCCAACCAATCCGTTCCGGCCTCGCCACGGCGCAAGATGGACAGCGTCTCCGCTTCTCGGGAGCCCTCATCAGGCTGGTGGTCATAGGCCCACTCCGCGCGGGCGGGCAGGCTCATGAGGATGCTTTCCGTGCGGCCCCCGGACACCAGACCGAACCGGGTGCCGCGGTCGTGGACCAGGTTGAACTCGACGTAGCGGCCCCGGCGGAGCCCCTGCCACCGGCGCTCGTCCTCCGTCACGGGATGGTCCACGAAGGCCTCGGCCCGCCGGCGGTAGATGGCGGCGTATTGGCTGGCGAGGTCCACACAGAAGGCCAGGGCTTCCTCGCGGTCCACGTCCCCGTCGCGGCCGATGTAGTCGAAGAAGACGCCGCCGACCCCCCGGGACTCGCTGCGGTGGGGGCTATAGAAATACCGGTCTGCCCACGCCTTGAATTCCGGGTAATCCGCCACCGTATGCCGGTCACAGACGGCCTTCAGATCAGCGTGGAACGCCCGGGCCTCGTCGGCCACCACGTAGTGCGGTGTGAGGTCAATCCCCCCGCCGAACCACCACGTGCCGTCGTCGAGAGAGAAGTAGCGGACGTTCATGTGGATGATGGGCACGTGCGGATTGTGCGGGTGGAGCACACTGCTCACCCCCGTTGCGGCGAACTGCCCGGCCTCCGTCTTCATCTGCTGCTTCAACCCCGGGCTCACGGCGCCCTGCACGGCAGAGAAATTGAGCCCGCCCTTTTCGATGACGCGCCCATTCTGGAGAATTCGGGTGTCTCCCCCGCCCCCTTCCGGTCGGTCCCACGTGTCCCACACCTTGTCCAGACGCCCGTCGAAGGCCTCCAAGGCGGCCACCTGCTCGTCCTGGACCTGCCGATAGGCTGTCTGCACCCGGGTCAGAAAGGCATCATTCATGGCCGTCGAGTTCAATCCATTTCAACCCTTCGAGCCGAAGCAGGCGGGACGCCCCATTCACCAGTCCGGAGCCCGGGCCGTGCGGCGCCGTCCAATCGAAGCGATACAGTCCCCCGGCCTCGTCCCGTGTGGGGGCCACCAGGGAGGCTCCGGCCGCCAGACGCTGAGGCCAGTCCCGGCCATGGCCTGCCGTCCAAAGCAGGGCATTCCGAACCAGGTCGTGCGACAACCAGCCGTAGCGGCCGACGGGACCCCCGCGCAGGACGGACAACCGTCGGGAGCGTTCGACATGAAGGGAATCGTTGGCCATGCGGCCCGACAGGGAATCGGCCCGGCTTCCCGTGCCATCGACGACGGTCATGGCCACGCGATCAAGGAGGCCCGGATCGAGGAACTCGAAGTCCCGCCAGCTGCCGTCGGCATAGAGCCGGAAGTCCATGGTGTCCCCGAGCTGGATTTCGGTCTGGAGCACCCCGGCGAAGGAGCGACTGGCCTTGCCTCCCGGAGCAATCAGGACGTTTCGCCGGACATCGCTCAGGGAATCTCGCAGGGACCCGAGACCGCGCGAGGTCACCTCGACCTCCACGAAGGTGGTCAAGCTGTCCACGTCAGCTTGCGCCCAACCTTTGCGGAAGGCGTCTTCTGCCTCGAGGTTGCGGATGTCCCCTGTGGCGAGCATCATGACGCGCTCACCGGCGTGATGCCGGGCCACGTGCTCCGCCAGGAGGGCTATGGTGCTGACCTCCTGCGAGAAGGGATAGAGCACGCCCGGCGCGTCCACCACGAGCGGGACCCCGAGGTCGGTCAGGACCAGGTGGACCGCCTCGGAAACACCGGGCCACGTGCGTACCGTCTGCAGAGCCGGGCGCCGGAGGGGCCCCACCACCACGTCCACCGGGCCGCCATCAAAGGCGAGATCCTCAGGAGCGCTCAGCATGACCCCCGCCGTGTCCAATCCGGAATCGAGGAACCGCACCTCTACATGGGTGCCGAGCCACCGGCCTGTATCCAAGGCGAGGCGGATGCCGGAGGCGCAATCCAGCGCGATGTCCCGCAGACGCTCCGCCTGACGGCCCAGACTGTCCTGGCCTGCCGAGAACGGCAAAAGAACCGCCACCCGGACGGTGTCGCCCGGCCAGTGCGGGGGAACAGGGCGCGCCCTCGGCATCTCCGGGAGGGCGGTGTCAAGGGACAACTCCTCCGAATCCTTGTCCTGTGCGGAGGGCAGCGAATCCACCTCCACGGGAACGACAGGGTCCACGGCCGGAGCATCGGGCGTCGCGGCCGGCAGGGCGCCGGGAATTCGCAGCACATCCCCCTTGCGGATGCCGCCTTCCGCCCACCGGTTCAGCTCGAAGAGGCGATTGAGGTCGACCCCGTAGCGTTGGGCGATGCTGTAGGCGGTCTCCTTGCGCTCCACGGTGTGGGTGCGCTCCCCGGGCTGGGCCCAGGCGAGGGCCGACCAGAGGCCCAGGAGGCAGAACGCCCCGCGGAGACACACTCGGATCACTCCCATTCGATGGTGGCGGGGGGCTTGGAGGAAATGTCGTAGACCACGCGGTTGATGCCGCGGACCTTGTTGATGATGGCGTTGGAGACCTCGGCCAAGAAGGCATGGGGGAAGTCGACCCAGTCGGCGGTCATGCCGTCGGTCGAGCTCACCGCCCGCAGGGCCACGGCCTGCTCGTAGGTCCGCTCGTCGCCCATGACCCCGACACTCTGGACGGGCAGCAGGATGGTGCCGGCCTGCCAGACCCTGTCATAGTGGCCATGCTCGCGGAGCTTGTCGATCCAGATGCGGTCGGCGTCCTGCAGGAGCCGGACGTTGTCGGCGTTGACCTCACCGAGGATGCGGATGCCGAGGCCCGGCCCCGGGAAGGGATGCCGGCCGAGCAGCTTCGCATCGAGGCCCATCTCGCGGCCCACGCGGCGCACCTCATCCTTGAAGAGCATGCGGAGGGGCTCCACAACGGAAAGCTTCATGTAGTCGGGGAGCCCGCCGACGTTGTGGTGGCTCTTGATGGTGGCGCTCGGCCCGCCGGTGGCGGAGACGCTTTCGATGACGTCCGGGTAAATGGTACCCTGCCCGAGCCACTTGACGCCCTCGAGGAGTCCGCTCTCGTGGTCGAAGACATCGATGAAGGTGGCGCCGATGGCCTTGCGCTTGCCTTCTGGATCGGAGACCCCGGCCAGGGCGGCGTAGAACCGGTCCGCGGCGCGGACGCCCTTCACGTTGAGCCCCATGCCTTCATAGCCCTCGAGCACCTCGTCGAATTCATTCTTGCGGAGGAGGCCGTTGTCGACGAAAATGCAGTGGAGCCGGTCGCCGATGGCCCGGTGCAGCAACATCGCCGCCACGCTCGAGTCGACCCCGCCACTCAGGCCGAGGACGACCCGGTCATCGCCCAGTTTTTCCTTGAGCTCGGCCACGGTCGTGTCGACGAAGTGGGCCGGCGTCCAATCGGCGGAGCATCCGCAGATGTCGTGGACAAAGTTGCGGAGCAGGGTCAGCCCCTCCTCGCTGTGGTACACCTCCGGGTGGAATTGGATGCCCCAGGTGGGCTCGTCCTCGAAGGCGAAGCCGGCAAACTTCACGTCCTCCGTGCTGCAGGTGATGCGGGTGCGGTCGCCTGCGCTCTGGATGGTGTCGCCGTGGCTCATCCACACCGCCTTGCCGGCGGTCATGCCGGCGAAGAGCCGGTCGGTGGTGTCGATCTCGTTCAAATGGGCGCGGCCGTATTCGCGGCTGTCGCTGGCTTCGACGCTGCCGCCGCCAGTCTGGGCCAACCATTGCGCGCCGAAGCACACGCCGAGCAGAGGCCATTTGGCGCGGACCCCGTCCAAGTCGGGGGAAGGCGCATCGGCCTCTCGCACGCTGTGGGGGCTGCCGGAGAGAATGACGCCCTTCCAATTCCGGCCCTGCGGATCGTCCTCCGGAGTTGTCTCGAGCAGGGAACGCCAGTCGCCGTTCCACGGCTTGATTTCAGCGAACGTATTCAACTCCCTGACCCTGCGCGCGATGAGCTGCGTGTACTGGGAACCGAAATCGAGAATGAGGATGCTGTCCATGTGTGCTCGGTGAGCGGCCAAAATTACGCGGCATCGTCTGCCCCCCAAGGTGAACGCATGCGCCGGGAAGGTGTTGTTTTGCACCACCGATGCACGACCCCATGCACATTGTCCCCGACTCCCCCTCCGCCCTGCCCCTGCTTCCCGGGCTCAACGGACGCCGACTCGTCCTAGCCAGCGCCTCTCCTCGGCGCAAGCAACTGCTGTCGATGCTGGGCATCCCCTTCGACGTGCGGCCCATCGGCGTCGACGAGGTCTACCCGGACACCCTCTCCGGACCCGAGATTCCTCGGTTCCTCAGTGAACTCAAGGCCCGGGCCGCCCTCGACACCCTGGCTCCCGACGAGATCCTCATCACGAGCGACACGGTGGTCCAACTCGACGGAGAGACGCTGGAGAAGCCCGGCTCGGCTGACGAGGCACTCGGCATGATCATGAAGTTGTCCGGCAATACCCACCAAGTCGTGACGGCGTTCTGTGTGGTGGACGGAAGGCAACCCGACGCCCTCAATACGGACCACGATACCGTACACGTGTCCTTTGAACACCTTAGCTCGAAATTCGCCCTTCATTACATCGAAAACCACCATCCATTCGACAAAGCTGGAGGCTATGGCGCCCAGGATTTGATCGGCGCTTGTGCCATTCATTCCCTAAAAGGGAGCTATTACACCGTCATGGGGCTTCCTATGCATAAAATTTTTTCTGCCCTGCAACGCCTTGATTGACGGGGCTTTGCGCCCACAAAACGGATATCACGTTCACTTTTTTTGCAATTTCCTTGAACAAGGGTGGACTCCTTCGGTTGTGGTGTGTACGTTGAACACGTTCAAAACCACACAACACAATGAACCTTTCTTTGATTCTGGCTGCGGCCGGACACGGCAGTGAGCATTTCACTACCGGAACCAGCTTCACCTTCTTCGTGGGCTGCATGGCCATGATGGCCGCCTCCGTTTTCTTCTTCTTCGAGATGTGGAACGTCGACAAGAAGTGGCGTACCTCTCTCCTCGTGAGTGGATTGATCACGTTCATCGCGTTCGTCCACTACTACTACATGCGGGGATTCTACCTCGAGACGGGCACCAGCCCGACGTTCTTCCGCTACGTGGACTGGACCCTGACGGTCCCGCTCATGTGCGTGGAGTTCTACCTCATCACCAAAAAGGCCGGTGGCACCATGGGCCTGATGTGGAAGCTCATCTTCGCTTCCGTCGTGATGCTCGTCACGGGTTACTTCGGTGAAGCCGTGTACCGCGATCAGGCATGGCTCTGGGGTCTCTTCTCCGGTCTTGCCTACTTCTACATCGTGTACCTCGTCTTCTCCGGTGAGGTGAAGCAGCTGGCCGACAGCGCCGGTGGCGCTGTGGCTGAGGCCAACAAGTGGCTGGGCCGCTTCGTGCTCGTTGGTTGGGCCATCTACCCGCTCGGCTACATGGTCGGCACGGGTGAGGGCCAATGGTACGAGTTCCTGAACGGCGCCATGGACATGGACGTCGTCTACAACATCGGTGACGCCATCAACAAGATCGGCTTCGGTCTGGTGATTTACGCTTTGGCCGTGAAGGACAGCAACAGCTGATCCCTCCGACATCCAGCAAGGAAATCGGGCCCACTCCCTTCTCGGGGGTGGGCCTTTCCTTTGTCCCATGATTGGCAGCGGCACATTCCAGAAGGCGAGCCGGGTCCGCACCTGGACCCTCGTCCTCCTCGTGGCCGGCGCACTCCTTGGAGATGCGGTCTGGCACTGGGCCCCGGCCGTTCAGCTCCCCTTGGCCATTCTGCTCATCGCCGGCCTCGGCCTCCAGCACGGTGCCCTCGACCACATTCTCCACGCCCACATGCACGGGGACCCCGAAGGTCCCTTGCGCCAATCGTTCGCCTTGCCCTACATCGCCGGCATCGGCGTCGCCTGGGCCGCCTTCGAAACGGTCCCCGGGTTGATGCTCGGGCTGTTCCTTCTCGTCAGCGCCTACCACTTCGGCATGTCCCACCTGCGCGTGGATGCCTTGCGCCGCACCACGCCGGTGCCGGATTCGCTGTCCGGCCTCGTCCTTGGGCTGGCCATGCTCGCGCCCTTGATCACCCGGCCAGACGCCCTGGCCGTACTCGACACGTTCGGATGGCACCTCGATGCTGGATTCGGGAGCGAACGCCTTCCCTTGCAACTGGCCTCTGGAGCGTCTCTGCTCTTCGGCCTCCTGCTGCACCGGACCTGGCGCAACGGCCTGCTTGTGGCGGCCAGCATCATGCTCGCCTGGTTCGTGCACGATCTCTTGCTCGCCTTTGCGCTGTACTTCGCCCTCGGCCACTCCCGAGAGGCCTTCTTCGAGGAATTCAAGGAGCGCCAGAGTGTCTCTCGGGACTTCCCGAACTTCTACCTCAAGAGCCTGCCTCTGAGTGTGGCGTTTGCCGCCATGGCCGGCATCATTCTTTGGCTGACAGCCAACGGAGTACTGAGGGAACGGGCCGCCCTGAGTTTCCTGCTCGCGGGCACGCTCCCTCACATTGCCGTCCTTGAGGGGTGGGTCACCGCCCGTACCCGCTAATCAGCGGATCCGAAGCTTGCCGGGCTCTCCGGCCACCACTTCGCCGATGGGAGAAGACGGCAACCCCTCCGCCTGGAGGACCTGTTCCACCTCAGCCGCTGAATCCGGCGCAACGGAAAGCATCAACCCGCCACTGGTCTGGGGATCGCAGACCAGGTCCCGCACGAAGTCGGACGCCCCGTCCAGCGTCAGGTCCTGACCGTAGCTGGCAAAGTTTCGACGCGTTCCTCCCGGGATGCACCCGGTCGCATGGTACTCCTCGAGAGCCGGAAGATCGAGGGTCGGCAAGGCCGCCCCATCGACGATGAGCTCGACCCCCGTGGCGCGGGCCATCTCCAGACCGTGGCCGGCCAGGCCGAATCCGGTCACATCCGTCATGGCGTGGACTCCCTCGATGTCACCGAGCGGCGCACCCACCTTGTTGAGGCTCATCATGTTGGCGGCTGCGGCCTTGAGGTGGTCTTCGGCCACCACTCCCTTCTTCTGTGCTGTGGTCACCATGCCCACGCCGAGCGGCTTGGTGAGGTACAATTTGTCGCCCACCTCGGCTCCACCATTGCGCTTCAGGCGCTCGATGGTCACGCGCCCGGTGACAGCGAGACCGAAAATGGGCTCGGGGGAATCGATGCTATGGCCGCCGGCCAGCGGAATCCCCGCTTCGGCACAGATGGAGCGCCCACCCTCCAGCACACGACCGGCCACTTCGGGGTCCAGCTTGTCCACCGGCCAACCGAGAATGGCAATCGCCATCAGCGGGGTGCCGCCCATGGCGTAGATGTCACTGATGGCGTTGGCCGCCGCGATGCGCCCGAAGGCGTGCGGATCGTCGACGATAGGCATGAAGAAGTCCGTGGTGGACACCGCGGCGGTGCCATCCCCGAGGTCAAAGACCGCCGCGTCATCCCGCGCGCCATGGCCCACAAGCAGACGGGGGTCATCGGCTTGGGCGCCGAGCTGTCCGAGAATGCGGTCGAGCACGCCCGGGGCAATCTTGCACCCACAGCCGGCTCCGTGGCTGAACTGCGTCAACCGAATCGGGTCCTTCTCCATGGGCGCAATTTCGCCCATGACCCTCAAGCCATGGCCTCGGGCAGGGGGAAATCAAACAGCCCCTTCCGGAGTGGCTCCGGCGAGGCTGTGAAGCCCCACTCAATCAGCCGCCCCAGTACGTCCGGGCAGACATCGAAGGAGGCCAGTAGCTGATTAGGCATAAAGGCAAAATGCGAATTCCCTGTCCGGAACACGAATGAAATTTGTCATCCCTGACGGGAACCGGATCTTACAAGCCAAGCCGGTCTGCCTCGGCGATCAGGCGCACCGCGCAATCCGCCAAGGAAACCCCACCGCAATCGACAGGATGCCGGCGGTCCCCAGCCCGCTTCTGCAAGCCGTGTTCGTAGGTGCGGTCGTAGTAGGCCAGTGCAATGCGCGCCCCCTTGGCCAGGTCCTCTGCGTCGAGGGCCTTCAAGGCTTCTTCCGTCTCCACCCCGCCCAACTCGGCCCGGATGGCTTCAAAACCTTGGCGCAGCAAGCCCAGGTCGAAGGCCCCATACATCTCCACCAGGTGGTCCACCCGGTCATCCGTCGTCCTGAGCATCTCCAGGGCAGGACACGCGATCATGCGCTGATAGAACGGTTCGGGGAGGTGCACTTTGCCGATGCGCCGGCTCTCGTTCTCCACCCAGATCCGGCGACTGGCATCGAGGCCGTCGAGGGCATCGGCCAGCAGGTTGCGGAAATGCTCGGACGTCGGTTGAGGATGGCGCTCGAGGTTGCCGAAGGCCGACCCGAAATGCCGGGCCAGACCCTCAAGGTCCACCACCTGCTCACCGGCTTTGGCCAACTCCGCCAGAACCGCCGTCTTCGCCGACCCTGTGTAGCCACCCACCCGAACGAGAGGCCAAGACCGCCCCATGAACTCCGGCAAAGTCTGCTTGTACGCCTTGTACCCTCCCTCGAGCAGCACCACCGGAAGGCCCGCTGTCCGAAGCAGCCAGCCGAGTGAGCCACTGCGCATGCCGCCCCGCCAGCAGTAGAGATGGATGGGTCTGCGGTCCGGAGTCTCGGCGAACAGCGTCTTCGCCTCACGAACGAGCCTGGCCATCTTGGGGCCGATCAGCTCAAGCCCCCGCTCGACGGCCGCTTCCCGCCCCACCTGCTTGTACAAGGTGCCCACTTCGGCACGCTCTGCGTCATCAAACAGAGGGAAGGATTGGGCACCGGGGATGTGGGCCTCAGCGAATTCTGACGGAGAGCGGGCATCCAAGAGAAGCGCACCGGCTTCCCTTGCCCCTTTGAGGAATTCTCCGGGTTCCACCTTTCTCTCCGGCACGGCCATGTCCACGAAGGTAGACTGCCCCCGCCCGGGGCAGGAATGGATTGGATCTGATTACCGAATCAACAGCCTGTGCCGAATGCACTGAGGACGCTGAGCACATCCGCGACGCCGACGAACCCGTCCCCGTTGACGTCCCCGAAACAGAGGGGACATGGATCCTGAAAGCAGGTACCGTCGTCCACGAGGGCGTTCTCATCGTAGTTCACGGCATCCAGATAAGTGCATCCGGTCGCCCAGGTGTCGGGCCAGTAGCAGTCCTCCGGAGGAAAGGTGCACGAGCCGTCGTCGAAGGCGGCTCCGGCATCATAATTGCAAGCGAGTGGGTAGGTGCATCCTCCGTATTCGATGACCACGCAAGGACCATCCTCCCAGGAGGTGACGCCTCCCGTGAAGGTCGCTTCACAGGAATTCTGGTAGGTGATCCCGTCGCATCCGCACACGGGGTCGATGACAGCAGGGCACGCAACCGTGGGGTCGATTTGGCCGGGATCGACGCAGGTCTGGGCGGCCGCACCGGACGCCAAAAGCAGAAGGAAAGACAGCAGGAAGAGGCGCATGCTTCAAGATAGCCCTTGCGCCGAAGTTGGTTCCGGGCCACCCGGAAACCCGACGGAATCAGGAGGCCGTGACCCGGGCGTGCGTCAGTTGGACGAACAGGACACGGGCGACAGACAGGAAACCGAGGGCGATGTAGGCGTCGAGGAAAAAAGAGAGCATCATTGGGCGTTTTTACACATTACGAACGTCCGCCGCCCAAGGTTTCATGTGCGGACTGGACGACGTTCACAAACTCACTGGACGATCAGCCGCCCGGAGCGGACACCCTGCGGCCCCATGGTCCGGATGACGTAGACGCCAGGGGGCCATGCCGACAGGTCCAGCCGAGCCGGCCATCCCTGAACCAACTGCGTGTGATGCACCCCGCCCCAAGCATTGATGGCCTCGATCCGGTCGCCCCAGCCTTGAACGAGGACCGATTCCCGCGCCGGATTCGGCAGGAGCCGGAGGCCCGATTGGGCTTCGGTGATGGCGACCGGCTCGTCCACACCGACCACAGGGCCGCTGCCGAAGGGCGCCGAGAAAATGGTGCAGTCGCCATTGGTGGCGGTGACCACCAGCCCCTCGACCGGCTCCCCGGTCCAGGTCGGCCCCCATCCGATGGGCTGTCCATCCAGCCACCACTCGAATGTCAGGGGCTGGGCGCCACCCTCGACCACAGCCTCGAGGCCATTCTCCGTCTCCGCGATGGACACGGTCACTCCGCTCAGGCACGGACCGAAGAGGGCCTTGAATGTGTCGTCGCCGTAGAGCTCAACCTCCGCAAAGGGCACGGTCGGCTCCAACAGCCCAAGCAAGGTGTGGCCGTTCTCCTCCCACCCGAGGAACCCGTAGCCCTCGGCCGGCACCGCCGCGAGGCGCACCGGGCATTCGCCGAAGTACGCTCCCTGCCAGCCGTTGTCGAGGCCGGTCAGGTCATTGACGAGGACCTCACCGCCGATGGGGCTGGCCCATTCCACGGTCATCGTCTTGGGGGCGGCAAAGCCAAAATGGCCCCGGACATGCTCGCGGGAGGGCACGATGCGCTCCGCATTGTTGTCCTGCATCAGGTCCACCCGGTACTGCCAGTACTCGACCGACGCCGGGGAATTCCACATCTCGATGTGGCGCTCCATCGCCGGGCCGATCCACGCCGCCGCCTCGTCGAAGCGCGCATTGAACCGGTTCGGCTCGAACGTGGTGGCGAGCAGATCGCAATAGCGTGTGGCGAATCGACACCCGAGCTCCGGATGGTCGAGCACCTTGCCGAACAAGGCACTGAAGCTGGAGGGATAGGGCGGGTTGATGGTCAGTTGGAGGTAATCCTCCCAGGCCCCAGTGCCCCACGCGCCGAAGCAGGCGTCCAGATCGTAGAGGATGGCCCGCCATTTTCCGTCCCCGGCGAGGCTGCGGAAATACTTGAAGTTCTTGAGCCCCCACGGCGCCGTCATCCAGTCAACGTTCTGGCCGTGAATCTCAAAGATGTGATAATCGAAATAGGACAGCACATCGAAGTTGGCCTCGAAGCCGTCCCGGAAAGCGTCCGAACCGGACGGCAGGCCGAGAAGCGGATTCACGGTCGCCTCCCAGGCGGCCGGCGAGCCGTTCTGCGTGACCCATTGATTGAACAGGTCCACCGTGTGGTCCTTCCACCCGAAGTTGTCCTCGACGAACTGCTCATCGGTCTTTTCCCGGGCACCGTAGAGACCCCAGTATTCCCCGTTCAAATAGACCTCCACCGGGCGCCAGGCCCCGGCCACGGCGTGCGTTTCGATGGCCAACTGGCTGAGGAAGGCGTCCTGGATCTTGTTCTCCCAACTGGCCTGCCCCCCGTTGCGCAGGTTGAGGTTGCCGAAGGCGGTGATGCCGGGCTTGGAGGGAAAGACAGCGTGTTCCAGCTTGCCGGTCCACTTCGGCTTGAAGTCGAGGCGGAAGGACCGCTGGGGCTCCGCCCGGGACCAGCCGCCATGGATCTCGAGATCGAAGCGGGCCGACGTGATCGAGGCTCCGCCCTCGTTGACCTTCTGGAACCACTCCAATCGGCTTTCCTTGGACCAGGGCTGCCAGAAGTTGGCCCCCGGGAACGGGTAATCCGTGCCCGCGTTGGGGCCCATCACGTAGATGCCCGTCTCCCAGTCCCACAGATGGTCGGGGTGCGTGAGGATGCTGATCCGCTCCAGCGGCGAGGGCGGCTCGGCGACGAAGAATGTCCGGTCGACGGTCGCGCTCGGCACCCACCCCTCGGCAAAGGCGCGGACGGACAGAGCAATGGTCTCTCCGGGATTCCACGTGCCCGTGAAGGCCGGGGAGCCCGGCGTGGGCTCGCTGCCATCGGTGGTGTAGCGGAGCGTCACGGTCGGCAGGGATTGTCCGGGAGGGCCCGAGGGCGTGCCCGGGGTCGCCGTCACGGCTGGCGGGCCGGGGAAATGCCCCGAGGACGGAACCACGTCGGGTGTCGGCAGGATGCCCGCCAGGCAGTCTCCGTCATTGGGCTGGCCCGGGGTGGGCGTGGTGAACCAACACCAGTCGTCCGGACCGCTCCCCTGCCGGCCGAGCGTCAGGCCGGACCGGAATTCCATCGGCAGGGTCGCCAGGTCAAGGAGCGCGCCGGAGGCGGTGCTCAGGATGAGCGGCTCTCCCGGCTTGAGCTTGAAATTCGTGTGGAATCCGGGGTCTTCCTCCTCCATCCAATCGGGCAGTGCGTTGAAGGGAGCCACAGCCGCCTCGCCGCGTCCCACAGCCAGGAAAGGCCGGATGGTCAGGTCGGAGGATGTGGCCGATTCGTTGTGGACCTGAACGGCCAACACGTTGTCGCCCTCCACCAGCCACTCCCGCGGATCGAAGGCCACCTGCTCGGGCACGCCGCCCTGGTACAACTCGGCCTCGTGGAGTCCATTGGTCCACGTGTCGAAGGCAACCGATTGGTCCTGCATCGTCCCGGACCGGAACACCTCGTGGCCGTTGATGAACGCCACGCAGCCGTCATCGTAGTCGAGGGCCAAAAGGCCGTGCATCAGGCTCGGTAGATCCGGCAGGGAAAACGTCCGACGCAGATAGACCACGTTGGCTCCTGCGACATCGGTGGCGTCATCGCCATCCCCGTAGCCGAACCCACCGGGCGCCGTATTCCAGGCCGAGTCGTCGTATTCCGGTCGGCGCCAATCACTCGGCAGGCTCCCCTGTGGGATGTGGTACCGCCACAGGTCGATGTCACGCACGGGGCATTCCCAATGGTCGATGGTCCGTACGTCGCGGCCCGAAGCGAAGACGATGATTCGTTCCTCCGGACCCAGCGTCACAGCCGGCAGCGGCCACTTGTCCCACTCTTCCGGATCATCCGAGAGCCACAAGCCGGACAGGGAAGCCGGCTCAGACCCGGCATTCCACATCTCAATCCAGTCCTCTTCCTCGCCGATCAGATCCTGTACCTGCCCGAAAGGATCAACCTCACCAATCAGAATTTGACCTGAACCGCCCCATGCAGGGACGAGCCCGAGGGCGAGAACGGCAAGGAAATGGATGATGCGCATCTCTCAAAGTTAGCTGACTGAGCACGCACCGTCCCGACCTCGGGCACCCCGGAATCCCGGATTCGCGCCTCATATCCTCCAGTCGGCAACCCAAATCCCACCCAAATCCCCGGATTTCACCCCGAGCAAGACCTATCCAACACCCCCTTTAAAGTACTGGAAACACAAGCACTTCGTGTCCATTGAACACCCTTTTTGTCAATAACAATCTTTCATGGACCGATGCAAGCTCTGCATTCGTTAGACCTTGCCCCCAAATCAACCCTCTCATGAAGAGAATATTGACCCTTTTCCTCGCAACGGGACTCGTTGCTACTTCTTTCGCTCAGGATGTTTCCCAGCCCAAGGGCTCCTGGTATCTCGGTACGGGTGACGCCACCACCCTACTCAACATCTTTTCCACTGGTGTGGCCATCGCTCCGACGGTCGGTTACGCTGTGGCAGATGATATCGTTGTAGACGCCAACATTGCCGGCTCCACAGATGATCTGAACATGGATCTTCGCGTGGGCTACTTTATGGGCGACAACTACATTGGAGTTGGCGTCGGTGACGTCACAGGCGACCTCGATTTGGGTGTCCGCTTTGGCCACTACATCGACTTCAAAGATGTGTTGTACATCTCACCTAATCTGCAGTACAACTTCGGCCTCCCCGATGGTGCTTCAGACAACCTCCAACTCCAAATCGGTTTTGGAACCCGTTTCTAATTGCCCTTTAGACAATAGAAAAAGGCGGGCCCAGGCCCGCCTTTTTCATGTCCGGACGTTCCGGTCACATGCCGTTCAGCGCCTGCATGGCCGCAGTCTCATCACCGAAGATCTGGGTGAGCCAGATCTTTCCATCGGCGTCGAAATCCCAGCTCTCATAGTAGGTGATGGTCACGGCCTTGCGCTCCGTGGAATCGGTGGCCGGGATGGCCGCTTCCCAATCGAAGTAGACACGAACCGAACCGTCCGGCTCCCCAGTCTGGGCGTTGACCCCCGGTAGGAGCCGCAAATCCTCAGTGACCAGATCGAAATCGTATTTGGCGAAGGCCATAGCCCAGCCGTTGACCTTGTCCTCGAGGGAAGCCGGCTCGGTCTTGCCGAAGGTGGTCGCCCGCCAACGGGCGCTGTCGGCGAAATGGGCGCGAATGGCCGGAATGTCCTCGTTGTCGAAGTCACGGATCAATGCGCGGGCAGTCTCGCAGTTCTGCTTGAACAGCGCATCCGCCTGAGAAGAACCGCCACCTGCGGGCGGCGTGCAGGCCACCAACCAGAAGGCTGGGAGCGAAAGCAAAGCATGGTATTTCATAGGGTTTGGGATTGAGTTGTGTCTTTTGATTTGCGACGTTCAGGAGCGAATCAATGGAGAGGCAACCTGCGGATCTCCGTGCGCGTGCCCGAGTGGACCTCCAAGAAGCACCAGCCAAGGCCAACGTCAGGCAGCTCCGTAGGTCCTTCTACATCCGCTGACCACACGGAACGTCCAAGGGCATCCAACAGGATACAGGTCACGGGCTGGTGGGGGACCACAATGTGAGCGTCCTGCCGGTGGTCGAGGTCGACGAGCCCTGAGACTGCATTCCAATCGGCCAGCCCTGTCGTCTGAGGCTCGGCGATGCGCATTACCCCCACTTCCGTGTCGCCTCCGGCATCGGTGTCATTGAAGAGGACATACCCCCCCTCGATCAGGCAACCGTACTCCGTGGCGGTGTTGACCCCACCTTGGCAGAAGACCGAACTCTGCAGGATTTCCCCCTCGTGGTCCACTTTCAGCGCCCAGCCGTTCCAGACGTCGGAGGATTCGTAAGGGGCGATTTGCTCGCTGTATCCGCTCTCGTCGCCCGTGCCACCGAAGAGATACACACCCGTAGCATCCGCCTGGACTCCGTACAGCTCATTGCGAATGTGGGAGAGGCTGTACCCACGAGGGTTGGCGTAATGGCCAATCCACTCGACCTGTCCATCGAGGTTGGCTTTGACACAACTGAAATCGAATGGGTCCCCGGCGCCAGGGCGCCCTCGGTGCCCCCCGTAGTATAGATGAGCCCCATCCGTCGCGAGGTCATAGGGAATGATGTCGGCCGTGCCGCTCAGTGGCTCCTGCCACAGCACGGATCCCGTGGTGCTGAGCGCCGTGATGCCGAGGTCGGCGTCCCATTCGGCCGTGGCACAGTACAGCGTTTCCTCCACCTCGGCCACGGCCAGTGCATACTCTGAACCGGGGATGTCCTCGGACCAGATGAGGGCGCCGTCGGCAGGATGCACCTTCACCACATTGCCCGCTCCGGCATACACGACGAAAATGGTCCCCGCCTCATCGCCACCAGTGAACCCGGTGCCGTAGAGCAGTCCATCCGACCCCGTGATGGCCATGCGAATTCCGTCAAATCCACCAGCCGATGCCGTGTAGGTCTTGGACCAAACCGTGCTGCCATCGGCGCCATCCAGCCGGGCCATCCACCGCTCCTGCGTGTCGCCGATGCCTCCCGTCACGATGTAGTCCGGCCCATCTGCCGCCTCGTAGACGGCGATGCCGAACCCAACGGTTCCTTCGATGCTCCGCGTCCACAGGAGGGCGCCCGTCTCTCCATGGATTCTGTGTATCCGGGTCATGTCCTCCGGCATGAAGACGAGGCCGATGTGCCCCTCACTGTCGACCACCCCCCGGTTGACCTTGCCCGCCGGTCCATCCGTATAGACGCTCTCCCAGACGATGTCCGCGTTGTAACTCGAGGAAGACGGAATCACCTGCGCGGAGCCGATCCAGGGAACGAAGAGCAGAACTGCAAGCCATCTCATGCCCCCAAGGTAGACGTTCACACGGTGTGTAAGAAAACTCTGACTCCTTGCCGAGATGTGAGTCCTGAAAACCAATAGTTTGCGGGAAATCAAACGCCGACACCTCACGTGTCGCACCTTACATCATGGAAAATGAAATGCTGATCCCCATGGCCTTGGCCGGGATCTTTACGGCGCTTGCCGTTCTCGGCGTCCTTCGCCGCAACCCCCTCTTTGTCCGCCTCGGATTCTTCCTCTTCGGCGGCATGATTGTCACCTTCAACACCCTTGGCCTGTTGGCCGGCGAGGTCATGTATGAAGGCGGACTGGTCGAAATCATGTCCATTGGCATCTTCCTGTGCCAGACCATCATCGCCTACCCAGTGGTGCCCGCCGATGTGGATTTCAACCACCCCGCGATCAAGACCATGGGCCTGCGCATCACGTTGACCCTCTTCATCATCAACGCCACCGCCGTTTGGATGATTCTGGCCATGCCGGAGTTCCCGCAGATTGCCGCCCTCTTCCACGGCATCCTCGCCCTCATCATGGGCATGCGTCTGGCGATGATCGCCACCGGCCAGAATCCCCCCGTTCACAAGTAATCCCTCGACAACATGAATCTCTCACTCATTTTCAAGGCATCCGCTGCGGTGCTCTTCATCAATGGCCTCATGGCCCTTTTCATGACTGACCAGTTCATGTCGATGGCTGATTTCGACGTCACGGCCGACATGCACACATTAGGTCAATTCATGGGCGTCACCTTCCTCATTTTTGGCATCATTGCTTGGAAGACAGTCGACCTCGCCGGAGACAACCTCGCCGCCTTTGGCAAGGTGTATGCTCTCGCAGAAGCCATGTGGGTCGGCATCATCGGCTTCCACGTGGCCACGGGTGTGGCCGGTGGAGCCACGGCCATCGGCAACCTCGCCATCAGCAGCTTGTTTGCTGTGCTGTTCTTCGTCAAGAGCCGCGACTGACCGCTTCTCGCGATTCACTCGCACAAAAAAGGGGCAGCCGTGGCTGCCCCTTTTTAATGCGCGACGTACGCCATCACTTGGCGATGCGGAACCGGTGCGGTCCAGCCTCGAGGACATAGACTCCAGCCGGCAATCCTTCGAGTCCCCGGATCGCTCCTCCTGATTCCATCACCCCCCTCCGGACCCTCTGACCGGACAGGGTCACGATGGAATAGGGCTGGACGCCTTCCTCCAGCCCCTCGAGCACGATGTGGTCCTCAAATGGATTGGGATGAAGCTGAAGGGGCTCGTCAGCCAGATCGGCCACCTCGCTGACGGCACTGCACCCCTCATTGAAAAAGTCCCAGAGGATGCGGCTGGGAGACACGCCGTCCATGTCTTGGCTGAACCAGACGTGGTCGCCGGGCGCCCCGAATTCCTGCTCGACGGTATAGAGCGACAGACACGTGCCCTCATTGCCTCCGGAATAGGCGTCGTGGACGACATCGCCCCCATTCAAGTTCGACGTGGTCAGGCTCGAGGCCGGAATCCCGTTGTGGTCCAACCAAAGCCCCGCGATTTCAGCCACTGAGGCATACCATTCATTTCCTTCATAGGGAAGCTCATAATCCCCGACCCCGTGAAAAATGATCACCGGAACTGGGTTGGACGGGTCACAGGTGTCAAACCCATCGAGCATCGCTCCCGACATGACCCCGACGGCAGCCACCAAATCCCCGCGAGTACATCCCACACTGTAAGCCATCATGCCGCCATTGCTGTATCCGGCCACATACACCTCATCCGAGGCCACATTGTGGTCATCCGCAACATCCTCAATCAGCTGATCCGTGAAGTACACATCGTTGTCATAAATGTGATTCCCTGTCCCATTGCCGGGCTCCCAATACGTCGACTCCTTGGCTGGCCGGTAAGCCCCTTGGGGATAGGCCACGAGAAAGCCTTGTTCATCGGCAAGGGCATTGAACCCCAAATACTGGCCGAGAGACTCCTCCCAATAGGAGGCGCAGTCCCCAAAGCCGTGGTAAACAATGACCAAGGGATGGGCGATGGCTGCATCATATCCGGAAGGCACATGCAGGATGTACTCCCGCATCAGGGTCTCTCCGCCCACCTCCTGGGTGATGGACCGATAGCCAGGATGGGCACAGTTCAGGGTGCAGATCGTGTCTGGCGTGGCTTGGGCAAAGCTGACGCAAGCCGAAGCCAGCGCAACAAGGGTGATCATTGTCTTCATGTACCCAAGGTAGGAGTCTTCTGACAATCCAACCGACCTTGCACACGATGCCCAATCCTTCGGCCCATTCGCTATGGACCACCATCCGCCACCTCGGCCTTCACGAGGAGACTCCACCCTACGAGGTTCGGAACACCCGCTTGGTGACCTACATCTGCCTCACCAGCATGGCGGTCACCACATTCTATGGAACGTTGTTCGCCCTCATGGGGGACTGGACCTCTGCGGCGATCGACCTCGCGATGGCCGGGTTCTTTTCCTCTCCACTCATCGCCCTGTCCCAACTCCGGACGGGGTTGGCCAAGGCCCTGCTGATCGTTGGGGTCAACCTTGGGACCTTGATCGTCATCGTGGTCTACGGCGACCAATACAGCAATGAGATGTTCTTCGTGCTGACGGCCATGCTGGGCGGCATTGTCTTCAAGGAGCGTCGCTGGGGCCTTCTCGGCTTCGCCACGGCCATGGCCTTCTACGGAATCTCGATTCTCTGCACACGACACATCGACCCCCTCGTCCACACCGACCCGGCTTTCATCGCTCCACTCCACATCATCGGCTTGATTTCCGTCGCAGCCGTCGCCTATGTCCTCATGGAGTACATCAGAAAGGAAACAAGCCATTACGAAGACCGAATCCTCGACGCCAAAACCTCTCTTGAGCAGCAGAAACGCAGCGCACTCGACAGTTTGCACTATGCCGCCTCCATCCAGAAGGCCATCTTCGGACGCAAAGACGCGATACTCCGAGACTTTGATGACGGTTTCATCCTCTTCAAGCCAAAAGACTTCGTCAGCGGGGACTTCTTCTGGTCTGGAAGGGCTGACGGAATCCAAATTGTCGCTGCAGCCGATTGCACCGGACACGGGGTTCCTGCGGCCCTCATGACCATCATGGGCCACGACCTTCTCAATTCCATCGTCTTCCAACAGCACATCACCGACACCCAAGAAATCTTGCGGACGTTGGACAGCCAAGTGACCGAGAAGCTCAACCTCGACTCGTCTGATGACCTCCAGGACGGCATGGACATCGCCATCATCGCCATCCACCAGGGAGGACAGGCCATTCAATTTTCAGGAGCCAAGAGCGCCCTCCACCTCCTGCAGAACGGAACCATGACCGCCATCAAGGGCAGCCGGCATGCCGTGGGATCCACGCTCTACAACGAGGCCAAGGAGTATCCCTCCACCATCGTGCAGTATGAACCGGGCGACAAGGTCTACCTCTTCACCGACGGATTCGAAGACCAATTCGGAGGCCCCAAGAACAAGAAATACATGAGACGGCGGTTTCGGGATCTGCTGTGCCAAACCTCAGGTCACACTTTGGGCGCCCAGAAAGCGGCATTGGAAGCCGAGTTCAAGGCTTGGAAAGGCAAGGAAGAGCAGACCGACGACGTCCTGGTCATCGGCCTCCAACTCTAAACCTTCAATCCTTCACGCAGCGGATGGAGTGACCGAGCCGCTTGCTCGTGTTGCCGAAGTTCAACTGGGGAGAATCGGTGGCCACCAGAGCCGCCCACGTGAAATCGATTTGATTGTCCGCTGTCGTCCACCATTCGCCCAAACTCCCCACATAGTCAACATACTGACCTTGCCTTTGGCCCGCGGGCAATCCATTGAATCCAGAAACATTGGTGCCGTCCCAAGGCACTTCGGAATCCGGAGACGCTTTCAATGCCTCACCCGCCACCATGGATCCCCCCAACCCCTGGCCGAGCACCCAAAAGTCATCATAGCTCGGAACATGCCACCCCGAGGGACAGAGGCCACGCTCATCCGTCGCGGCGTACCAGTTGTAGAGCCGGCCATAAATCAGGTCCCACTCGGGCGAAGGATAATGGGACAGCGCGCCGGTGGTCAGCGTGTCCCACTCCGTGGGCGGAATCAACGAGGCAATGGGACTCCCATCCAGATAGGTTTCCGCCCTCAGGTTTTCGGCAAACCAACATTGACTCCCGATCGCCACAGTGGCATACTCCCACCCGAAGTGTTCCACGGCCACTCCGCACCCCCAATCCACGGGAGGGCTCCACGGTTCGGGATCCTGCTGGGCGACCCATTGCTCGAGCGAATCCAATGTGGCTCCGAGACCCTCCAATTCGGATTGGAGCGAGGCCACGGAAGCCTCGAGGTCTTCCAATGATGGCCCTGAACTGATCACATCCGGAACCAAGGGAGACGCGAGAAGGTGACACAAGCAACGCTTGCCCTCGGCCAGAACGCCCAGACCCTCGGCATTGAGGTTGCCGCTTCCACTGTAAATGGCGTAGAACTGGTTGAAATCGTGCTCCCCAAGCTTGCTGTTGGTGTTGACCCAGAAATTGGCATTCTCGGCCTCGGCCAGCCCCCAATGGCGGCCGAAGGCGTCGAGGTCGGCCATGCGCCAGCGCCCTTCGATCTGGTGGCACTGGTTCTGGCAATGGAAGTAGGACGGGTTGCCATCCAGCACCACGGCAGCGCTCAGGCTGTCCGTCTCCCACGTGCCTGGCGTGAACTGGGTCGT
>JAYYEI010000031.1:0-3283 GCA_036159995.1 Bacteroidota bacterium | reverse complement strand
GGTGCACCATGATCTTGCCATTGAACACAGCGGTGGCGGAACCGGCGGCGAGGCCCTTGTAGAGCTCATCGGATCGGCCGTCCGGCATGGCGTGGTCGATGCGGGTGTGGTGGTCGACGAACTGCCGCTCGTTGGGCAGGTAGCAACCGTGGAAGGTGCTGTCGCCGTATTGGCCGCCTTGCAGGATGTGCAGGTCGTTGCGGAGCCAATGGGCGCGGGCCGTTGCGGTCCGCACTTCCAGTTTGCTGGAGGCGGCCTGTCGGAACTGGTGGTGCCCGATGTGGTGGGCGGCACCGTGCTCGTCCTGGACGATCTCCAGCTGGAGGTGGGCGTGTTCGCCGAGGTCGGCGGTGATGGCGCCATTGTACAGGCCATCAGCACCGGCGTCCGTGGTGGTCCAAATGATGATCTCAGCGCGAGATTCTTTGCCCAACACCATCAGATGTTGGGGCTGGGCCACATGAGTTCCGGCACTGAGGTGGTGGTGGATGAGGACGGGCTTGTCGAAGGTGGCTCCGTCGGGAACCAACACGGCGGCGCCGTCCTGGGGAGCGGCAGCCTGAAGCGCGGCAAACCATTCCGTGCCGGAAAAGTGATCGGACTCCAGAGCGCCGAGGCGATTCGGACAGTCGACCAAGGCCTGCGACAGGGGACCGAGGAAGATTCCGCTGGCGTTGAGCGAATCTCCGCCAGCAAATTGACCGTCCACGAAGACCAGTCGGTGGGCATCCAGCTCGGGCAAAACAGAAGGAGTGGAGGCCGAAGCCGCCGGAGCGGATGCCAATTTCAATTGCTGGATGCGGGCGACCCGGGTGTACTTCCACCGCTCATCCCGCGTGGTGGGATAGCCGAGGGATTCCAGGGCGGTCAGGGCCGATGCCCGGCGAGCCGGGGCTAGGTCGAGGTGGCCGGCGGTGCGCGCGGCCTCAATGACCCTTTCCGCCAGGGCTGCCGCCGGGGTGAGGGTCACGTCGTTCATGCCTGTTGGGCTTCGGCGCCGACAATCCAGTCGTAGCCTTTCTCCTCGAGTTCGAGGGCGAGTTCTTTGCCGCCACTGTGGACGATGCGGCCGCCGGCGAGCACGTGGACGTGGTCGGGCACGATGTGGTCGAGCAGACGCTGGTAGTGGGTGATCACGAGGAAGCTCCGTCCGGCATCGCGCATGGCGTTGACGCCTTGGGAGACGATGCGCAGGGCGTCGATGTCGAGGCCGCTGTCGGTCTCGTCGAGGACGGCCAGCTTCGGTTCAAGCATGGCCATCTGGAAGATCTCGTTGCGCTTCTTCTCTCCGCCGCTGAAGCCTTCGTTGACAGAACGGTCGCGCAGCTTGCCGTCGAGTTCTACGAGCTGGGCGCACTCCTTGACCTTGGCGAGGAAGTCCTTGCCGGAAAGGGGGGCTTCCTCGCGCTGCTCGCGGATGCTGTTGATCGCGGTGCGGAGGAAGTTGATGTTGGAGACGCCGGGAATTTCGACTGGGTATTGGAAGGCGAGGAAGATGCCGGCGACGGCGCGCTCGGTGGCGTCGAGTTCGAGGAGGTCAACCCCATCGAACGTGATGCTGCCTTCCGTGACTTCGTATTCTTCGCGGCCGGCCAGGATGCTGGCGAGGGTGCTCTTTCCGGAGCCGTTGGGGCCCATGATGGCGTGCACTACACCGGCGCCGAGCTCGAGGCTGAGTCCCTTGAGGATGTCCGTGTCGCCGATGCGGGCGTGGAGGTTGTCGATTTTGAGCATGACAGGGGGTCAGCCAACGCTGCCTTCGAGGGAGATGGTCAGGAGTTTCCGCGCTTCCACGGCGAACTCCATGGGGAGCTTGTTGAGGACCTCCTTGGCGTAGCCATTGACGATCAGGCCGATGGCCTGCTCTTCGGTGAGGCCGCGCTGGAGGCAGTAGAAAATCTGGTCCTCTCCGATGCGCGAGGTGGTGGCTTCGTGCTCCACCTGGGCCGTCGGATGCTTGGATTCGATGTAGGGGAAGGTGTGCGCACCGCTCGTGTCGGTCATGAGCAGGGAGTCGCACTGGGAGAAGTTTCGGGCGTTCCGGGCACGGGGGCCCATCTGCACGAGGCCACGGTAGCTGTTCTGGCTGCGGCCGGCGGAGATGCCCTTCGAAATGATGGTCGAATTCGTGTTGGCCCCGAGGTGGATCATCTTGGTGCCGGTGTCCGCTTGCTGGGCGTTGTTGGTCACGGCCACGGAGTAGAACTCGCCCACGCTGCCATCGCCTTTGAGGATGCAGCTCGGGTACTTCCAGGTGACGGCGGAGCCGGTTTCGACTTGGGTCCAGCGGATTTTGGCGCGGGTCTCGCAGATGCCGCGCTTGGTCACGAAGTTGAAGACGCCGCCCTTGCCCTCCGCGTCGCCGGGGTACCAGTTCTGGACGGTGCTGTACTTGATTTCGGCGTCGTCCTTGGCGATGAGCTCGACGCACGCAGCGTGAAGCTGGTTCTCGTCGCGCTGGGGGGCCGTGCATCCCTCCAGGTAGCTCACATAGCTTCCTTCTTCGGCCACCACGAGGGTCCGCTCGAACTGTCCGGTGCCGGCTTCGTTGATGCGGAAGTACGTGGAGAGTTCCATCGGGCACTTGACGCCTTTGGGGATGTAGCAGAAGGAGCCGTCGGTGAAGACGGCGGAATTCAGGGCGCTGAAGAAGTTGTCCTTGACCGGGATCACGGTGCCGAGGTGCTGGCGGACCAGTTCAGGATGCTCCTGGATGGCCTCGCTCATCGAGCAGAAGATGATGCCGAGCTCGGCGAGCTTGTCCTTGAAGGAGGTGGCCACGGACACGCTGTCCATCACGAAGTCCACGGCCACGCCGGACAGGCGCTTCTGCTCCTCCATGGAGATGCCGAGCTTGTCCATGGTGGCCCGGAGTTCGGGATCGACCTCGTCGAGGGAGCCGAGCGGGGCCTTGGACTTGGGCGCGCTGTAGTAGCTGATGGCCTGATAGTCCGGCTTCTCATATTCGACGTGGGCCCACTCCGGTTCTTCCATCTGCTGCCAGACGCGGAAGGCCTCGAGCCGCCATTCGAGCATCCAGTCGGGCTCGTTCTTCTTGGCGCTGATGAAGCGGATGATGTCCTCGTTCAACCCCGGGGGTGCCTTGTCGGCTTCGATGTCCGTGGTGAACCCGAATTCGTATTCCTTCCGGGTGAATTCGTCCAACAGGGGATTCTCTTCTGCGGCGCTCATCGTGCGGTCTTCAGATGGAGAAACTCTCCCCGCAGCCACAGGTTCTGTTGGCGTTGGGATTGTGGAACACGAAGCCCTTGCCGTTGAGGCC
>JAYYEI010000030.1:0-34737 GCA_036159995.1 Bacteroidota bacterium | reverse complement strand
GAACCGTCTAACCACTGCCTTACCTGAGCACGATGTTTCATGTTCCTTGTCCTGCGCTGCGCTTGGCAGTGCTGTGTCTCGCGTTTCTGGTCTCCGGAACCGCCGAGGGGCAGTTGGAGGACGTGTCCGTCGACCATCTCGTTCAGGCCTCGACGGCGGCCAGTTGGTTCGGTTGCGGGTTGAGTTGTGCCGACTTCGACGGAGATGGGTGGGACGATGTCACCGCCGCCACGTCGGACGGCCCCATTGAACTGTATCGCGGAGGACCGGATGGTCTGGAGTACCATTTGTCCCTCGACCATGATGTAGAGTCAAAGGCGGTGCTGTGGGTTGATGTCGACAACGACGGAGATCTGGACCTCGTGGCGGGTGTTCTGGGTGTCGGGTTGTTCCTGTACATGCAACAGGAGGATGGCAGTCTCGTGGAGGACGGGCTCAATCGGGGAATGCCCCTCTGGCCGGGATGGGATGTGCGCGGGGTCTCGGCCGTTGATTACGACGAGGACGATGATCTCGACTTGTTCGTGGCCAGCTACCACGACGACATGGACACCGTGACCTATGAGAACCTCATGCTGCGCAACGATGGCGGTGGGTTCTTTTCGGACCAGACCATGGAGACCGGTGTGGGCAACGGACTGAAGCACACGTTTCAAGGCGCCTGGTTCGATTACGACGAGGACGGCGATCAGGACCTCTGGATCATCAACGACCGTGCGGTCTTCCCCAATGCCCTCTACCGAAACGTCGACGGGGTGTTTTACGACATCGCGGAGGATGTGGGGGCCGATGTGGCCATCGAGGCCATGTCCGCCACCTTGTGTGATCCGGACAACGACGGAGATTGGGACATGTACATGACCAACATCGAGAACAACCCCAATGTGTACCAACGGAACAATGACGGGGTGTTCACGGATGACGCCCAGTTGGTGGGTGTGGCCTCCCTTCAGTATGGCTGGGGGACCCTCGCCATCGATCTCGATGGGGACATGATGCAGGATTTGATGGTGGCGACCTACCGCTTCCCGAATTCCAATCCTTACGACAACCACCTGTACATGAACAATGGCAGTGGGACGAGCTTCACAGATGAAATCGAGAATTGGCCCAATGAGCAGTACCAGCTGTACTGTCTGGGTCAATTGGACCTCGACAATGACCGTACCCCCGACATCATTGGACACGGCAATGCCGCGCACGCCCAAGTCTTGCGCAACACGAACGAGGACGGATCGTCCCGATTGACCCTCAAGTTGGTGGGCACCCTCTCGAACTCCCACGCTGTCGGGGCCCTCATCCACGTCTGGTCTGGTGGGGTGCAACAAATGAGGCAAGTGGCCGCCGGGTGCGATTACATGACGCAGCACAGCTACACGCAATTCTTTGGATGCGGGATGAACCTCGTTGTCGATTCCATTCAAGTGCGCTGGCCGAGTGGTCTCGAGGAGAAATGGTATGGCCTGCCGGCCAACTCGGCCGTGACCCTCGTCGAAGGGACGCAGAATGCGGCCCTGATCGCGATTGAAGGCGAGTGCCCTTGGTATCCCGATCGTTGGGTGGTGCCTGCCGTGGCGACTGAGGCGGAATTGACATGGAACGGAGAGCCCTTTACGGGAGACACCTTGGTGGCCGATACCACGGGGACGCAAATCTTTGAAGCCACGTGGTGGGATGGAGCGGCGACGTGGACGTCGATGGTCGAAGCGGAATTCGGCGATGAGCCCAACATCACGGTAGAGGGGCTGGACCCAGCCTGTCACGGAGAGCTGGGTTCGTTGGTCTGGTCGGCGCCGGAGGCGGAATTTGTCCTGTGGCAGGCGGATTCGCTGATGCCCTCCGGACAATTGGATTCAGTGGGGCTTGGGGCCCATCTGCTCGTGGCCCAGATTCAAGAGGGATGCACCGTGGAAGCGGCTGCGGAAATCCACACACCGGACAGCTTGGCCATCCAGATGGAGGTCCAGCATCCCGACTGTTTCGGAGAAACCGGCAGTGTGGTCTTGACGTCCACAGGGGGCACGGGGACGGTGGTCTTCGATCCGGGCGCCTTGGTGCTCGACGAGGCCCTGCCCGGTGTGTATGGCATTGTGGCCACCGATTCGCTCGGTTGTGTCCGGACGGACAGTTTGGAAGTGGTGGAGCCCGATTCACTGGTGTCCTCCCTGTCCTATGCGTACTTCGGGATCAGTGATTCGGCGCAGGTCGATCTGTTGGTCGATGGAGGGACTCCCCCCTTTTCCATTATGTGGTCCGGCCCGATTGATGAGGCTGGCGGCGTACTCGCCCCGGTTTCCCTCGGCTGGCTCGTGGAGGACGCCAATGGTTGCCTCGATCTCGGAGTGGTCCAAATTGCCTCCAACCCGCTGGCGGATGTTCCCGATGTTGAACCCGCACCTTGGCGTTGCCTGCGGGATGAGGAGGGCATCCGGATAGACACCTTCCGCGAAGGAAATTGGCTCATTGAGCTGTGGGCTTTGGATGGCCGTCTGCTCCTCCGGAAAGAGGCGACAGGGACTGCATTCCAGACCCCATTGAGCGCATCCACTCCCGTGCTCATCCGGATGCGGTCCGAGGCCACCGGTGAAGAACAGGTTTGGGTTCGTTGAGGCCATCGGAGTGCGGTTGGACGCCTTGATTTCTATCTTGTCCTTCCCTCTCAAGTTGGCCTGGATGCACTTCCGTTTTGTTCTTCTTGTTTTCAGTGTCCTCCTTCTGTCGAATGGGGCGTCTGGACAGTTGGAAGACGTCTCCGCCCAATCCATCGTGAGCGGTTCCGCCGGAGGCAGTTTTTCCGGGTGTGGATTGAGTTGTGCGGATTTCAATGGCGACGGTTGGGACGACATTACCCTCTCGGAAACGGAAGGCACGATCAAGCTGTATGCCGGAGGCCCCAATGGCCCCGAGTTGACGCAGATCCTGACGGGAACCGGAGAAGGCCGAGGTGTGCTTTGGATCGATGTGGACGAGGACGGTGACCTGGACTTGTGGGTGGTCCGATTCGAGGGGGCACTTGAGCTTCACATTCAAGGCCCGGATGGCACCTTGACCGAGGAGGGCGTGGAGCGGGGACTGCCTCAGCTCGAAGGATGGAGGCCCAGAGGGTTGAGCGCCAACGATTACGATCGGGACGGGGACCTCGATGTCTACATCACGACCTATCACATCGATACCCAGGAGGCGTTCTACCCGAATCTGTTCCTCCGGAATGACGGCACGGGACATTTCGCCGAAGTGGCGGCCGAAGCGGGTGTCGGAAATGGCATTCAGACGACGTTCCAAGGTGGTTGGCTCGACTATGACGACGACGGATGGGATGACCTCTGGGTGATCAACGACCGCTTTCTCTTCTCCAATTCTCTGTACCGGAATCTGGGAGACGGGACCTTTGAAGATGTGGCGCCTGAGTTGGGACTCGATGTGAACCTCGACCCGATGACGGCCACCATTTTCGACCCGGACCAAGATGGGGATTGGGACCTGTTTAGCACTGATGTGGCCAATTTTGCCCACCAATTTTTCGAGTGCACCGATACTGGATATGTAGATGTGGCGGACGCGGTGGGCGTGTCCGGCGTGTCCGATTACGGTTGGGGTGGATGTGTTGTGGACATTGATGGAGATCGGCGGGAGGACCTGATGGTGGCCACGAATTTCTTTCCCTCCGAATCCCCTTCCGACAATCGGATTTACATGAACGTCGAGGCGGGTCTGGGTTTCAATGAGAATTCCGCCATTTGGCCCAACGAGCAGTATCCTGTCTACAATCTCGGACGCTTCGATCTGGACCAGGATCGCTCTCCGGACATTGCCTGCCACGGGTCGCTTCCCACGGTGCAATTGCTGCGGACGACCAACGATGGAGGGGCCTCAAGGCTTGCGCTCCGATTGGTCGGGACGGAATCCAATTCTCATGCGGTGGGCGCGCGCATCAAGGTGCACAGCGGTGGCAAGGTCCAGATGCAGCAGGTCGATGCAGGGGCGGATTACCAGACCCAACATGCGTTCACCCGGTTCTTCGGGATGGGTGACCTCGTGTCCGTCGATTCCATCGAGGTCAGGTGGCCCACCGGCATCACCGAAACGTGGTACGGACTGTCTGCCGACACGGCCGCGGCCTTGATTGAGGGCACGTCCACGGCCGCGCTGGTCGAGGTGGAGCGAGAATGTCCTTGGGAGCCTCAAGGTTGGCTCCTGCCCTTTCCGTCGGATTCGGTGGCGATGACCTGGAATGGACTGCCCGTCGACTCGGATACGGTCTGGGCCACGACATCCGGCCTTCATGTGCTGGAAGCGACGTGGTGGGACGGCCGATTCAGCTGGACTCAGATGGTGGGTGTGACGGTCGAGCCCATTCCGACATTGGAGGTGACGGTTTCTCCGGCGGCGTGTCCTTGGGATTCGGCGCTGGTCCAATGGTCTGCCCCGGATTCGGGGACGGTGACGGTCAATGATGAGCTTCCCATAACAGACGTGTGGTGGGCATCGGAAGCGGTGGATTCGCTTTCGCTGGTGTGGATGCATCCCGATGGATGTCAGCTGGACTCGATAGTGTCCGTGGAGATTCCCGAAGCGGTGGACATCGAGTGGACGTTGTTGGACGCCCCCTGTGCGGGCGAAACGGGCGAGGCCGAGGCCACCATCACGGGAGGCACGCCGCCGTGGTCCGCAGTCTGGCTGGGGTTGGATTCCGACGCCCTGGTTGCTGGGGTCTACCCCGTGCAGTTCACCGATGCGGTGGGCTGTCTGGTGGCGAACAGCGTCACGATCGAGGAGCCCGACTCCTTGGACGTCGAGATCAGCTTGTCTTATGCCGGCTTGTCGGATACTGCGCAAGTGAACTTGTCCATTTCAGGGGGCACTCTCCCCTATCTCGTGGACTGGTCAGGGGGCTTTGGCGATGGGGCCTTGCTCGCTCCGGGATTCCTTGGATGGCTGGTGGAAGACGCCCAGGGGTGCATTGCCTTCGGCACGGTGGAAGTGCCCTCCAACCCATTGCAATCGGTGGAGACGATGGCACCGGTCCATGGATGTGTCCGTGAGGAAGGAGGAATCCGGATCCTCGGCCAAGATTTCGCAGGCCTCGAGGTGGAGCTTCATGACCTCACAGGTCGGCTCCTGTTCCGAGGAAATGTCCTTGAGTCTGGACGGATTCCCTACCGGGTGGATGGCGTCGTCCTGGTCAGGTTGACAGATCGCTTGGGCCGATCGTCGGTGTGGGTCCGCTGATTCCGGCTCAGGGCTCGACCTCGTCTATTGCAAACAAGCCGACGGCAGGTTCCCCATCGGATTGCCAGGCGCCCCGGAACATGCCCGGGGTGTTCATGCTGAATGTGGGGCGTCCCTCGCGGTCCATGCCGACAATGCCTCCATCGCCACCAAGCGCTCCCATTTCGTCCTGAATGGTTCGTTCCGCGGCCTCGTCCAGCGTCTCACCGCCGTGCAGCATGCGGGCGTGGATGTCATGGGCGACGGCAGTTCGGATGAAATACTCCCCCCACCCGGTGGCCGAGATGGCACACGTCCGGTCGTCCGCCCAGGTCCCCGCTCCGATGACCGGGCTGTCGCCGATGCGGCCATGGCGCTTGTAGGTCATGCCGCCCGTGGAGGTACCCGCGGCGAGGTGTCCCTCCCGGTCGAGGGCCACGCATCCTACGGTGCCGAATTTCTCGCGGGTGGTGTCCCGTTCGAGCGCCCTGAGATACCGGTCATGCGCCTTTTTCGTGTCGAACCAACCGGCCGCGGCCGGTTCGGCGCCCTTGGCGGTGGCGAACTCCCCGGCTCCGTGCCCGCTGAAAAAGACGTGCTCGGACTCCTCCATGACCTGGCGGGCGACCTGGATGGGGTGTCGGAAGCCCTGAAGACCGGTGATGGCTCCGCAGTTGCGGTCGGCTCCGTTCATGATGCTCGCGTCGAGTTCGTGCACTCCCGAGGCCGTGTAGACGGCGCCCCGACCGGCATTGAAGAGGCTGTCGTCCTCCATCACCGAGATGGTGGCCACGACGGCGTCGACCGCGCTGCCTCCCGCTTCGAGGACGGCGCCACCGGTGCGGAGGGCCAAGGTCAGGGAAGCGCGATAGGCCGCTTGCTGTTCTGGACTCAAACGCTCAGTGTCGAAATGCCCTGCGCCGCCATGGATGGCCAAGGACCACTCCGGTGCAGGGTTGCTTGTCTCTTCAGTGGGAGACGGCGATTCCGTGGTCGGTCCACAGGCGATCAGGAAGAGGGAGAATCCGAGGGTGCAGGTCCAACGCATGGGGAAAAGATACCGAACCGGATTGTGCCGTGTTCTTGGCCTATTTTCCCCTCATGATGGAGCATTGGCATTGGTGGGCGTTGATCGTGCTGGTCTTGTTGATCGGTGAGGCGTTCGTCCCGGGTCTCGTGCTTGGCTCTCTGGCCGTTGGGGCATTGGCTGGAGGACTGGCCAGCCTCGTCACTGATTGGTGGGAATACCAGTTTGTGGCGGCCTCGGCGGGCGCGGTCTTGTCCCTGCTCTTCCTGCGACCCCTTGCCATGCGCAAGTGGTTCAGCGGGGAGTCGGTGGGGACCGGCATTGATGCCCTGCCGGGTCGCAGTGTCCGGGTCACGGCGCCATTCGACCCGCAGACAGGCCGCGGTCGCGGCCGCGTGGACGGAGACGATTGGTTGATTGAGTTTCCCCGTGATTGGGCCGGTCAGCGCGCAGAAGGCGAGGCTGGGCTCAACGACCCCCGCAATGTGACCGTCGGAGATCTCCTCGAGGTGGTTCGCGCCGAATCCAACGTGCTCATCGTCATTCCCCCCAGCAAATCCTGAACGACATGGAAGGCTTTTCCTTCATTTCCATTGCCCTGCTCATCCTCGCCACGGTCGTCGTGGTGCGCGGTCTCCGCATCGTCAAGCAGAGCGAAGCCATGGTCATCGAGCGGCTCGGCCGTTACCGGACGACCTTGACCGCCGGCATCAACATCATCATCCCCTTCATCGACCGCCCGCGACAGAGCTTTGTTCGGGGAATCAAAGAGGATGCATACGGGCAGCGCGTACCGGTCGTGAAAATGCTCGAGCGCATCGATCTCCGGGAGGCCGTGTTCGATTTTCCGAGTCAAAGCGTCATTACGCGGGACAACGTGGTCACCGAAATCAATGGTTTGATCTATTTCCAAATCGTCGATCCGGTGAAGAGTGTTTACGAAATCAAGAACCTCCCGGAGGCCATCGAGAAACTGACACAGACAACACTTCGAAATGTCCTGGGTGAGCTTGAACTTGATGAATGTCTGTCCAGCCGAGACACCATCAACACGAAGCTGAGGGCCATTCTGGATGATGCCACGAACAAGTGGGGTGTGAAGGTGAACCGCGTGGAACTGCAGGACATCAATCCTCCGAAGGACATCAAGGAGGCGATGGAGAAGCAGATGCGGGCGGAGCGCAGCCGTCGTGCCCAAATCATTGAGGCCGAAGGAACCAAGACAGCCGCGATCCTCGAGGCGGAAGGCCGGAAGGGGGCCGACATCAACCAGGCGGAAGGCGAGCGTCAAGCGGCCATTCTGCAGGCGGAAGGCCAGGCTGAGGCGCGCCTGAAGGTGGCTGTGGCTGAATCGGAGGCCATCAAGAAGGTGGCCGAAGCGGTGGCCCAGACCAAGGCGGACCCCACCCAGTATCTCATCGCCGTCCGCTATGTCGAGGCGCTCGAAAAGATGATGGAGACCTCCAATGACAAGTCCCGCGTGGTCTTCATGCCGTATGAGGCGAGTGGTATGCTTGGAAGTGTCGGCAGCATCAAGGAATTGCTGAAGGATTGACCAACGAGGAACTGACTTCGGCTTTTGAGGCCCTCCGAACGGCCCATCGGCAACAGCCCGCTTCCACCCTTCGCGAGCGGCGCGCCTTACTGGCCGACATGCTGTGCGGGCTCCGAGACCACGAGGATGCCCTCTTGGAGGCCTTGCACCAGGATTTGGGGAAACCGGAAGCGGAAGCTCGACTGACGGAGTTCTTTCCCATCCGGAAAGAGATTGCCTTCATGCGGAAGCACCTCGGGGATTGGATGCGTCCTGAGCGGCGTCCGACGCCCATCCAACTGCTGGGGACCCGATCGGAAATCGTGAACCAGCCCAAGGGGGTCGTACTCGTCATTGCACCGTGGAACTTCCCGCTTTTGCTGACAATGAAGCCGGTGATCGCCGCCTTGGCTGCCGGCAACCGGGTCATGGTCAAGCCGCCTGAGCAAGCGCCGGCCACCTCTCAAGTCATGGCCGAGTGGATGCAGGCCTCGCTTCCGGCGGATCGCGTCCAGGTTTTGTTGGGCGGGCCGGAGGAAGCCGCACACCTGACGACCCTGCCGTTTGACCATATCTTCTTCACGGGGGGAACGGTCACCGGCCGCAAGGTCATCCGGGCGGCCGCGGAACATCTGACTCCGCTGACCCTGGAGTTGGGGGGCAAGAGCCCGGCGATCATCGATGGCACCATGAACCCGGACCTCGTGGCCGGACGCGTGGGGTGGGCCAAGGCCCTGAATGTGGGTCAGGTCTGCATTGCACCGGACTACCTGCTCATGAAGGACACGGCGGTGGACGACATGGTGGCCGCGCTGGCGCGCCGGTGGGACGGCTGGTTCGGAGAGGACAAGTCCGCTTCGGATTCCTATGGCCGGGTGGTCAATGAGGGGCAGTTCGATCGGCTGGTCGAGACGCTGGAGGATGCCGTGTCCAAAGGCGCCACCATCGCGCACGGCGGCCGACATGACCGCGGGTCGCGGTTCATGGAACCCACCATCTTGACTGGGGTCACGCCCGACATGCGGGTGATGCAGGAAGAGGTGTTTGGCCCGCTGCTTCCCGTGTTGAGCTGGTCGGATCCACTCGAAGTGCCCGGCAGGGTGGCGGACGTCAAGGACCACCCTCTTTCTCTGTACATCTTCTCCACGGACAAGAAGCGTGTCCGACAGTGGCTGGCGGCCACACGTTCGGGCACGGTCGGCATTGGGGAGACCATTGTCCAGATCGCCAATCCGGACCTGCCCTTTGGTGGGGTCCAGGCTAGTGGTGCCGGACGGTCCAACGGACGGGCCTCCTTTGATGAATTCTCCAACCGTCGGAGTGTCCTCAGAAAGCGGTTGCCCCTGACGGCGGTGCCCCTCTCCTTCCCTCCGTTCGGCCCGGCCAAGGAGGCGCTGGCCAAGTGGATTTCCCGACACCTCTGACCCCGGTCGTGCCGTATCTTGTGCGGTGATGCTCGTCCAGACGCATTTCCCCCGCAAGTTGGCCCCCCAGCGCTACGACCAGTATCTGGCGTCTGGGTGGTTTCGCGGCAGCGTCATGCTGTACAAGGTGGACCTGCTCTGCATCGAGTCTGGCATCTTCGGGGTGGTGAACATCCGCATGAACCTGGACCGCTTCGCGCTCAAGAAGAGCCAGCGCAAGCGATTGGCCCGGTGTGACCGGCGCTTCACCTTCAGCATTGGCACCGCCAAACCGGATGCCGAAAAGGAAGCCTTGTATGCCTTGCACAAGGACCGCTTCAAGGGATTCATCCACCCCACCCTGAACGAGTATCTGACGAGCGGTTTCCACCGGACGGTCTTCGACACGCGCGAAGTGTGCGTCTACGATGGCGACCGGTTGGTGGCGGTGAGCTATTTCGACATGGGCGAACGGTCCATGGCCAGCCTCATCGGGCTCCAGCATCCGGACTATCGGCAGTATGGATTGGGCATCTACACCATGCTCAAGGAAATCGAATTCGGCTGTTCCGCCGGGTTCAAATGGTATTACCCGGGGTACGTCCTCGACCTGCCGTCCGACTTCGACTACAAGCTCTCCCTGGGGGAGTTCGAATACTACACGCCCACCAAGCGGTGGGGATCCTACCGGAACTTCGATCCGTCCATGACCACCGGCCATCAGGTCCGCACGGCCATGCAGGAATTGAAGGAAGGGTTGGCCGCCTGTGGAATACCGTCGACCGAGCGGTACTATCCTTATTTCTCGCTCGGATTCATGGCCCCGTGGCAGCTTGAATTCCTGACGATGCCGCATTTCCTGGAACTCGCGGAGGTGGATGGCAGAAGGCTCATTGTCGGCTATGAGCCACTCCTCAAGGAGTTCCGTCTGCTCGATGTGGGACAGACCGATCAGTTCAGCCATCTCGTGCGCATGGACCACAGTGCAGGGCTGTCCAACGAGGGCCAGCACTTCATGGAAATGCTGCAGGTGCGCCGGATCGTCTCGCACTCGACCGAACTGGAGCCGCTCCTGGGGCATCTCGTGGCCAAGGGCTGGGGGCGCCCACCTGGCATGGCCTGAATGTGCGGTCGCTGGGCGAGATTGCGCCCATGAAACTCGGTACCTGGAATGTGAATGGCGTGCGCGCCGTTGTGAAGAAGGACTTCGAATCGTGGTTGGCCGGCAGTGGACTGGATGTCCTCGGCCTCCAGGAGACCAAGGCCCAAGACGATCAAGTCCGGGAGGCCCTGTTCGGTCTCAGCGGGGATTGGCACATCCACAGTTCCAGTGCGGTCAAAAAGGGATACAGCGGCACGGCCATCCTGTCCCGTCAAGCGCCCGACTCCGTGACCCATGGCATCGGCGTTGACGGGATGGACGATGAAGGACGGGTGACCGCCGCGGATTTCGGCGGCTTCCACTTTGTGACCGTGTACACGCCCAACAGCTCGTCCGGTCTCAAGCGACTGCCCTTCCGCAAGGAGTGGGATGTTGCGTTCCGCGCCTACCTACAGGAGCTTGCGCGGGAGAAGCCCGTGGTGTGTTGCGGGGATTTGAACGTGGCCCATCAGCCCATTGACCTGGCCAGGCCGGAGCCGAACTACAACAAGACCCCGGGTTACACCCAAGACGAGATTGACGGGATGACGGCCCTGTTGGATGGAGGTTTCACGGATGTCTGGCGACAGCAGAATCCAGATCGGGTCCAATACTCCTGGTGGAGCTATCGCGGGGGTGCGCGGGAGAAGAACGTGGGTTGGCGATTGGATTATTTCCTCGCCTCCCAGGAGGCCGTGGCTCAATGTGGTCCGGCGGAGATTCTGACCGGAGTGCACGGGTCGGACCACTGCCCCGTGGTCCTCGAATACAACGGTTGATCAGTTCCGAAGCAGCGTGATGCTGCCCGCTTCCGTGCGCAGGACATAGCGGCCGGCTGACGGGAGATGCAAGGCGAGTCTCCCTTGGGGACACTGTCCGGATTCTACCTGTCGACCTGTGGCGTCGAACAGGATGTAGTTCCCCAGCGCTTGAGGGCTGTCCACTTGGATGCGACCGTGTTCGGTTGGATTGGGCCAGGCAGTCAGTTCGCTCGGCTCCTGCTCTTTCACGCCGTCGAGAATGGCCTCGAGGGTGATATCCGCAATGCGTTCGGGCAGGGGTGCGAACTCGGCATACAGTTGGCGGAAGCCATCGATGAGGCTGTCTCCTTGGAGTTCAAGCATGGGGGCCACCCATTTGGGCGGAATGGCCTGATACCAGACGGTGCACTCTACGGTCAGCACGGAGTGCTGGTTCCACCCTTCCGGCAGGAGATATTGGATGCGGTCCGATCCACTCCCCTCTCCGCTTTCCGGGTCGATGTTGAAGTTGGGGTCCTCCAGGGCGCCTCCGATGATGGCCGTTGTGTCGTACACGGCATGGGCGGTGGAGAAGCCGCGCGGCGTCATGCGGTTGTCCTTGAGGTGCGCATGGGCCCGTTCGAGCAGGGTGGTCGGGTCTCCATTGACATCGCCGAGCACCAACTCGTAGATGAGCACGTCGGCAGGGTCGTCGATGATGTCGTGGTGGGGTTCCCACGCCACGTCTTCTTGGCCAAGGATGTGTCCGGTCTCGGGACTCCAGGCACCGGAGTGAAACAGCGTCTGGCCGTTCTCCCCGCTGATTTTGACCTCGACCCAAGCGCGCCGGGCAGGATAGCCCGAGGGGAATTTGTGTCCTGCCTTGTTGGTCAACAGCAGATCCACCCGGGGCAAGCCGTCGTCGAGGATCAGCTCGGCCTCGAGGTCGAGGGTCTGCTCCTCGAGCATGGTCAGGGTGCGGTCGATGGTGCTGTCGAATTGGGCTTCTGAGGCCGAGAGCCCGAGGGAATCAACGTTGTTCCGCAGCATGCGGAGCATGTGGGTGTTGGCCCCGACGAAGTAGTGCAGGCTGTAGGGCGATCGGGGTTGGAGCCAGGCGTAGCCGCTCGCGATGCCAACGGGGCCGTCGATCTGCGGCATGTGGCATCCCTGGCACTCCTGTTGTTCCGGACCCGATTCATAGACGGAGTTGACCCATTCGTGGTAGGTGGCCTGTTCGATGACGGTGGCGCCGGTGTACTCGCCTTCGAGGTCGACGCTGGAGGTGACCAGGCTGTGGCAGGCAGCGCAGCTCTCTGAACGGGTCATGTGCTCCCCATAGACCGGCATCAGCCCGACGAAGTTGAACATGGGTTGCCATTGGATCGGGTAGTCGTCCTTGCCGCCCCCGTACTGGCCGTAGATGGTGTCCTCGACGAAGGTCATCTCGCCACTGAACCGGGTGCCGATGCCGTCGGCGTCCTGCTGGTGACAGACGGCGCAGCTGACCCCGTCGAGTGCAAGGCTGTCTGTCAGGGATTCCAGCAGCGAATAATATTCTGCACCATCGTGGTGGGCGGCGAAATGGCCCACCGGCGCGTGGCAGCTGGTGCACTTGTCCTCGAGTCCGGCCGCGTGGGACGGGTTGGTGATGACCTCGTGGCGCACCTTGGCCCGCCAGAAGGGGTCCTTCGTGCTGTTGGCCATGAGGGAGCTGCGCCAATCGTCCACGACATTGACGTCCCAGCCGTCGGGCATGGGCTCCATCGGGAACGTCTGTCCGGCGATGGAGGCCAGTTCGTTGGGGTCCTCGGCGTGGCATCCGGCGCATTTGCCCGAGCCCTGGAACAGGGAGTTCAGGGTGTCCGGCAACCCGCCGAGCAAATCATTGTACACCACACCTTCCAAGCCATGGTGATAGGTCGCCTTCTGGGCATCGCTCGCCGTCAGACTGACCAACGCGCTCGTGGAGGCGATGGCAAGCAGCAGAAGAACGAAGCCAGCGGGGCGGGTCATAATGCGAAGAAAAGAAGAACCCCGCACCGTTGCCGGGCGGGGTCCTTGAATTGGTAGATGAAGATCAGCGGAGAACGATGCGCGCCGTAGCGGTGCGGCCTCCTTGCGTGAGCTTCAGGATGTGAACACCCTTGGGCAGGGTCGAGAAGTCGAGGGTGCCGAGCAGGTTCGGACCGGCGGCTTCCCGCTGGAAGAGCACACGGCCTGAGGCATCGATGACCTCACAGCGCACAGCGCCGGTGGTCACTTCCCATTGGAGCTGGACCTGCCCTTCCGACGGGTTGGGGAACACTTGGAGGCCGCCTTCCAGCACGGTAAGGTCGGCCACGCCGGAGGTGGTCACGGTGACCGTGACGGGCACGCGGTCGGAGGCACAGGCGATGCCCTGGGTGCTCACCGTCCAGTCGTAGAAGAAATAGTAGTAATTGGTGGCGTTGTTGGGGTTGTTTACGCTGCTGGAGGTGATGGTCGCCAAATCGCCGAGCTCGTAGGGGTAGTCGAGGTTGCTGCCCTGTCCATCGCGCCAGAGTTGGGGGTTGCCGTCCAAACTCCGGAGACCATGTCCCGTGCCGGCGGGAACGATGAGTCCGAGTTCCACGATGCTCTCTCCGTCGGGAATGGTCACCGTGATTTGGTCGAGGATGTTGCCGGCGGCGTCGATGGCGGCGACCGTGCGGTCTTCGGTGCCATTGGCGAAAACCTTGACGCTTTCAATGACGAGATCCTCGTAGGCGTCGAAGCGAAGCCAGTAGTTGCTGTTGTTGTGGTACTGGCCGTCGCTTTGTGCGGACGAGCCGCCCATGGCGGTTTCGAGGCCGTGGTTGAGAACATCCTCCACCCAAAAGGTGGTCGTCTCGTTCAGCACGTCCGTGGTGTAGCTGTTGCCGACGAAGACGGGGTTTTCCGCGGTCTCGCTGTCGTACCAGTGCAGTTCGGATCCCGTGAACTCCAGCGTCGTGCTGGCCGGAGCCGGAATTTCGGTGTCTTCCACGGTGGGCGTGCCGGGCACATCGTAGACCTCCACCACGACATCCTCGGAGGCGGTGGGCTCGGCGCATTCTCCGTCGATGGAGACGCTGTACGTGCCGGCCTCGGAAATCTGGATGCTCTGGTCCGTGGCTCCGGTGCTCCAGGCGTAGCCCGGAGCGGCGCTGCAGATGAGCGTCACACTTTCGCCGTCACAGAGCTTGAGGTCGCCGTCGACCGTGATGGTTGGGACCTCCGGTTCGTAGACCTCGATGGAGATCGGATTGGAGATGCCGGCGCAGCCATCTTGGTCGTAGACGAGGACGGTGTAGTTGCCCGTTTCTCCCACGGTGATGCCAAGGGCCATCTCGCCGTTGCTCCACTCGTAGGTGGCGTAGCCCATCGGGGCGTCGATGGTCACCGTCTCTCCGGGGCAGATGACGTTGCCTCCGGTCAGGGTCAGGTCGAAGGCGCCGATCTGGCACGGAGCCTCAATGACGTTGTGGTAGGTGTCGATGGCGGGATCGATGAGGGTCGCGGTGAATCCGCTCGGGAAGTGCACCACGGCGCTGTCGATGTGGTCGGACTCGCCCAGACCGAAATGCGGGTGGGTCGTGCAGGTGATGCCATAGCTCTCGCCGGCACGGACATCACGGAGCTGAACGCCCCAGGGTCCGTAGATGGCAACTTGGGCGCCCACGGCATCGGCATTGGATTCAATGCCCTGCAGGTCGAAGCACACCCAGTGGTGGTCACTGCCATCGTTGATGTAGAGCTGGTCCGGGTTGTTGTTGTCCGGGCTCACGTAGACGCTGCCGTGGCTGGCGATCAGGTCCATCTGACCGTCGCGGCCCACGTCACCTGTTGCGAAGCTGAGCATGGCGTCGCCGTAGCTGAACGGCCAGTCGAGCTGTTGGAACGTGCCGTCGCCGTTGCCTTTGAAGTAATAGTTGGAGCTGTTGTCTCCGGAGGTGATGAAATCAAGGAAGCCGTCGTTGTCGAAGTCCTCGAACTTGCTCTGCAGGAAGAATCCGCTGACTTCCATGCCGCTGCCTGCGGTGATATCGGTGTAGTGGCCGGTGCCGTCGTTCTCGAGGAGGAACAGCGTCGTGCTGTGGTTGGTCACGGCGAGGTCCATGTCACCGTCGTTGTCGATGTCACCGAAGTCGGCCGTCCAACTCTGCTCGAAGAACACGAGGCCACGGTCGGCCGCCTCCTCGGTCCATCCCCCCTGACCGTCATTCACCCAGAGTTGGTTGATGCGGCGCGGGTCTTGCGGGTCGCTGACGAATTGGCGGCACTTGGCGATGTACAGGTCCACGTCTCCATCGCTGTCGAAGTCGCTGAACACGGTGCCGTAGTTGCCGCTGTGGTCCGTGTTCGGGTAGTCGCTGTAGTCGTAGCTCGTCAACGGCATCAGGCTCTCGTCGTTGACCGGAAGGCCGGTCTCGGACCCCTTCCACATGCGGCTGAGGGCGTCGTCGTGGCACCCGAAGGCGTCGAGGACACCGTCGTTGTCGAGGTCGGCCATGTTGCAGGCCTGCATGAACATGGAGCCGTTGTCGAGGTCGTTGAGCTCGAAGGTGCCTCCTGGGCCGATGGCCATGAAATGGACGCCGTCATAGCTGCCGCCGGCGTAGATGTCCTTGAAGCCGTCGTTGTTCATGTCGCCGATGCAAGCGCCCCACTGGTTCGCGGTGCTGACCTGGCCGTATTGGACCTTGCTGAATCCGGTGGCAGTTTGGTAGAGAATGTTGACGTCGTCGCCCTGGTTGAAGAGCACGAGGTCGTCCAGTCCATCGTTGTCGACATCGATGAAACCGATGGGGCCTCCGCTGTGGAAGGCGTCGCCGAGCAGATCGGTGGACAGGGTGAAGGACTGGGTGAATGCGGTGACGCTGAACAGCAACATGGCGGTCAGCGCGGTAAGGCGGGTTTGGTTCATCCTTGATGGTTTGCGGGTCAGCTAATGTACGCACGCCCGTGCGCACGATGCTCTCGTGGGTCATAACCGCTGAATGGGGCTCGAGGTTGCCCGATTAATTTTGTCCCATGGCAAACCATGGCCGCGTGGCCTTCGAGACCCTGGGCTGCAAGCTCAATTTCTCCGAATCGAGCGCCCTCCTCCGGGGGCTGACCGAGGCTGGCTACGCCAAGGTGGCCGTGGAGGACCGTCCGGACGTGGTGGTGGTCAACACCTGCAGCGTGACGGACCACGCCGATGCCAAATGCCGGAACATCGTGCGGCGGGCGAAGGCGGCCAATCCCGATTCGTTTGTGGCGGTCATCGGCTGCTATGCCCAGCTCAAGCCGAAGGAAATCGCGGACATCGACGGCGTGGACCTCGTCCTTGGCGCTCAAGAAAAATTCAACCTGGCCGCTCACCTGGAGTTCCAACGCGCCCGGAAGGCATCCGGAGACGACGCGGCTGTGGTGGAGCGCGGGGAGATCCGCGAGGTCAATGCCTTCCACCCCGCAGTGAGCAGCGGGGACCGCACGCGCAGTTTCCTCAAGGTGCAGGACGGATGTGATTATTTCTGTGCCTTCTGCACCATTCCCCTCGCACGGGGACGCTCCCGCTCTGGGGACATCGCCACCACCCTCGTCGAGGCTCGCAAGGCCGCTGAGGCCGGGGCCCGGGAAATCGTCCTGACCGGGGTGAACATCGGCGACTTCGGCAAGGCGCAGGGGGAAACCCTCCTCGATCTCTGCCGAGCGCTCGAGGAAGATGCTGGTCTCGCGTCGGTGGAACGCTACCGCATCAGTTCGATCGAACCGAATCTGCTCGAGGCCCCGCTGATTGATTTCGTGGCGGACTCCCAGAAGTTCCAGCCACACTTCCACATCCCGCTCCAAAGCGGCAGCGACGCCGTGCTGAGCGCCATGCGCCGCCGGTACCGGACCGATTTGTATCGCGACCGTCTGGCCCACATCGTGGACCGCATGCCTGAGGCCGGCATCGGCATTGACGTCATCGTCGGATTTCCGGGCGAGACGGAATTGGAATTCGCCAAGACCCGGGATTTCCTGCTTGAGGCGCCGGCGTCTTACCTGCACGTGTTTACCTACAGCGAGCGGCCCAAGACGACGGCGTTGCGCATCGACGAGGTGGTGCCCGTGCCGGAGCGCAAAGCGCGCAACAAGGTGCTGACCCAGGTCAGTCTGAAGAAACAGTGGGCCCATGCCGCCCGCTTTGAGGGGGGCACCCGCCCGGTGCTGTTGGAGGGCGAAGTGGATGAGGCCGGGAGCCGGTCGGGCTACACGCCCGAGTACGTGCGGGTGGCGGTGGCCGATTCCGCGAAACTGGCTCCGGGGACGGTGGTCGACGTGACGCTGGGTGGATTCCGTGAGGGGCGGGTTCAGGGGACCTTGGTCTCCGACTAACTTGCCTGCAGATTCACGCCGTCTTGTACCCCAATCTGTATTTCCTCTTTCAAGATCTCTTTGGCATCGAGATCGCGGCCTTGAAGCTGGTGAATTCGTTCGGGCTGATGGTGGCCCTTGCTTTCGTCGCGGCTTCTGCCCTGCTCCGCCGGGAGCTCCAGCGCAAGGAAAA
Source organism: Bacteroidota bacterium (assembly GCA_036159995.1). Lineage (GTDB taxonomy): Bacteria > Bacteroidota > Bacteroidia > Flavobacteriales_D > Sanyastnellaceae > UBA8752. The sequence continues at coordinate 17,146 of JAYYEI010000030.1, read as the reverse complement.
AGACGGTGTGCTGCCGACCACGGAGAAAACGGTCTGGGTCGGAAAGCCCGAGGGGCCTTTGGCTTGGGTGTCCAGCGGTCTGCTTGGATTCGTACTCGGCTGGAAGGTGCTTTGGCTTCTGGTCAATGCCTCTGACCTGTTCCAAGGTGGTGGTCCTCCCCAACAGCATCTGTTCAGCGGGGCCGGGTATCCCCTTCTCGGCGTCCTGGTGGGCGTGGTCATGGGCTGGCTCCGTTGGAAGGAGGATGTCAAGCAACGGCTCGAGACCCCGGAGCAGAAGACTGTCACCGTGCATCCGTGGGAGCGCACGGGCAACGTCACGTTGTACGCGGCCGTTGGCGGTGTCGTCGGGGCCAAGCTGTTCCACCTCCTGGAGTACCCCGATGAGCTGGTGGCCTTCTTTCGTGAGCCATCCTTGCAAAGCTTTCTGGGCGGACTGACCATCTACGGAGGCCTCATCGTGGGAGGATTGGCCGTCGCCTGGTATGCCCGTCGGGTGAAGATTCCCTTCCTCCATCTCGCGGATGCCACGGCACCGGGCTTGATCCTGGCATACGGAATCGGGCGCATGGGCTGCCAGATCAGCGGGGATGGGGACTGGGGCATCCCGAATGTCAACCCCAAGCCCGATTGGCTTTCGTGGGCGCCGGACTGGGTGTGGTCGTACTCCTTCCCCAACAACGTCAACGCGGTCTACGGTCCCCGCCCCGCAGGGTACACAGGCAAGCTGATCACCGAGAACGATCCTTGGCCGATTTTCGAAGGCTTCGGGACCTACCTCGATCCCGGGGTCTACCCCACTTCGTTGTACGAGACGATCATGGCCACGGCCATCTTCGCGTTCCTCTGGAGCATGCGCAAGCGGTGGAAGGCGCCTGGCTTCCTGTTTGGGGTTTACCTCATGTTCAATGGGGTCGAGCGGTTCTTCATCGAGAAGATCCGGGTCAATGCCGAGATGAACTGGCTGGGCATCACCTTCACCCAGGCTGAGCTGATCTCGACGCTCACCTTTCTCGGCGGTTTGGCGCTGACCATTTGGGTGTCCCGGCGCCAACCAGGTTGACCGATGGACTCTCCTGCTCCCCTCTCATTCGATGCTGAAGCGCTGACTTCCGGAGCCGTTGAGGTCATTCGCCCCGTCGGTGAGTACCTCGTCGAGCAGCGGGTGGCCGAGGCGGACATCGAAGTCAAGGGCTTGAATTCCCTCGTCAGCCATGTCGACAAGACGGCGGAAGCCAGGCTGGTCAAAGGGCTGCAGGCCCTGCTTCCTGAGGCCGGCTTTCTGGCGGAGGAAGGCACGGCTGGGGCTTCGGACAACGCCCGATTCCGCTGGGTGGTGGACCCGCTCGATGGCACGACCAACCTCATTCATGGCCTGCCCGTGTTTTGTGTGTCCGTCGCCCTTGTCGATGGCCATCAGCCGGTCGTCGCCATCGTGTACGATCCCAACCGCGACGAGTGCTTCACGGCCTGGCAAGGCGGAGGCACGCATTTGAACGGGAAGCCTGTTTGCTGTGCCGACCGGAGCCAGTTGTCGGATGCCTTGGTGGCCACTGGCTTCCCCCACTGGGATTTCGACCGGATGGACGACTACCTCGAGGCCTTGACAGCCTACGCTCGGGGTTCGCGTGGCATCCGCAGGATGGGGTCTGCAGCGATTGACTTGGCCTACGTGGCCTGTGGTCGGTTTGACCTCTTCTTCGAGTACAGCCTTCAGCCGTGGGACATCGCGGCAGGCCTACTGCTCGTTCAGGAAGCCGGCGGCATCACCTGTACCTTCTCAGGACAGGACGATACACAGGCCATGCTGTCCGGGGCGGAGACGTTTGCCGCCGCTCCCGGCATTGCCAAGGAAGGGTTGGCTGTGATCCGCTCGGCCTTCGGTTAAACGCTCCAGCCTGTGACCCGTTCCTTTGGGGTACGTGCATTCTGCCTCACAGCATACTTCCCCGCCTGATTTCGCCAATTGGATGCGTGAGCATTACCGCTTGGTGCTGTCCCAGAGCCGACGCATGCTGGGCGTGACGGAAGATGCAGAGGATGTGACCCAGGCCGTGTTCGTCAAGACGTGGAAGGCGTGGGATGGATTCGAAGGCAATGAGGCCCAGCGCCGTGCTTGGCTCCTGCGCATCACGCGCAATGCAACGGTGGACGCCGCCCGAAAGCGGAACCTGCGTCGCATGGCGCCTCTCGATGTCCTGCTGGAGGAGCGAACTGCCGAGGTCCTGAGCTCTCCCGATTTCGAAGGGGATGCCATCCTGGCGCGGCTGCATGCTGCGATTTCCACGTTGCCGCCCAAGCAACGCTGGGTCTTTCAGGCCCGGTATTTTGACGACCGGCCCTATGTGGACCTCGCTTCCGAGACGGGGACATCCGAAGGGGCGTTGAAGGCGTCCTTTCACCACGCGAAGAAGAAGATTGAGGCCATCCTCCAAAAAGAGGCGGAATCCTGGTTCCATTAAACCCAAGGAATCCAGATTCGTTTTTCCCATGATGTCCCACTTCCCATCCACCGGTCCGAACTGCAAAGACGACGGTTTCCGCGTTGCGGATGCCGCTGTAGAGCGAGCGGTCCAGGATGTGATGTCCACACCCCGGCAGGGCCGCACCCGTCGTCTGATGCCAATGGTGTCGCTGGCGGCATCCATCGCCCTGATTCTCGGGCTGGGCGTGGCGTTCAGCGAGGCGATGAAGCCGGAGCCTTGTGTCACGTTCGCGTGTCAACTCGAGGCCATGTCCGTTGATGAATTGGCCGGTATGATGGAGCTGATGGAGGAAGAGTCTCTCCTCGAATTGGAAGCGGAGTCTTGGAACACATTGTATTAAATATGAAACTGATGAACGACATGAAGATGATGAACCGCCCTTTTCCGATGGTCCTGTCCACGTTGATGTTGGGCCTCCTGTTTTCTCCTGCTTTGGTTGCCCAGCCTGATGGCCGTCCTGGCGGTGTGGACCGTGAAGCGCTCCGCGAACGCATGGAGGTGATGGCCGTCGGATTCCTCACGGAGGAACTGGAGTTGGATGCCGAGTCGGCCCAGGTTTTTTGGCCGATCTACAATGCCCACAAGGAGGAGCTGGACCGCGCCACCCGCGACCTCAAAGAGGTGCAGAAAGACTTGAACGGCTTCGAGGGCGGTTCGGACGATGAGTTCTACGGTCTTCTCGACCGCCTTGAAGCTGCAGAGGTTGGGCTGCCCGGTTTGCGCGCACAATTCCTGCGGGATGTGTCTGCCGAATTCGGGCCGGATTTCGCGGTCCGGTGCATCGCGGCCCAAAAAAAGTTCAAGGAAGTGGTCCGCAAGCGAATGCAGCAGCGCATGTCGGGACAAAATGGCCGAAAGCCGGGCGGACGTCAACGACGCCCGTGATGATCAGTCGCCTTTGGGGCGAAAGGTCAGGCAGACGCCATTGACACAGTGGCGGGTTCCCGTTTCGGTGGGTCCGTCCGGAAAGACATGGCCGAGGTGGGAGTCGCATTCCGTACAGCGGATTTCCACGCGAATCATGCCGTGTGAGGTGTCCCGGATCCGGGTGACCCTCGCTCCTTCAATTTCTTGATCGAAGCTGGGCCAGCCACAGCCGGAGTCAAATTTGGCGCTGTGGGCAAAAAGTGCGGTGTCACAAACCTTGCAGTGGTAGTTGCCCTGGCGGGTCTCCCCGTTGAGTTCGCTGGTGAAGGGGCGCTCCGTTCCATTCCGGCGCAGGACGCGGAATTCCTCGGGCGTCAGTCGGCCGACGAGGTCGGCGTCATCGAACCCTGCCATGGTCAGCCTTGAGGTTGGCCACCGCCTTGCTGGCCGCCACCGCTACCGCCACCTCCGCCGCGCCGCTTGCCGCTGCGGTTGCGGCGGCGCTTCTTGTTGCCGCCTTCACCATTGCCGCCTTGGCCGCCCTGTCCGCCTTGGTTCTGGCCTTGCGGTCGGTCTCCTCCACCGCCTTGGCCACCGCGGCCCCGGCGACGGTCTCCGTCCCGTCCACGGCCGCGTCCACGACCGCCTCCGCCACCGCCGCGGCGGTCACCGCCACGCCCTCGACCGCCGCCGCCTCCACGTCCGCCGCGTCCACCGCGGTCAGAAGGAGCATTGGGGTCATAGGCCGGGCCCTCGCCGAGTTCTTCAGGGAGGCGCTCCTTGCGCACCTCCATGTCGATGAGCTTCTCAATCTTGGAGAAGCTGCGCATTTCGCCCGGCGTGATGAGCGTGATGCCGATGCCGCCTCGGCCTGCACGGGCCGTCCGGCCGATGCGGTGCACGTAATCCTCTTCGTTGGGCGGGACATCGTAGTTGATGACCATCTCGATGTTGTCGATGTCGATGCCCCGGCTGACCACGTCGGTGGCGACGAGGACGTTGACTTTCCGGTTGCGGAACCGACGCATGACGTCTTCCCGGTCCTTCTGCTCGAGGTCCGAGCTGATGGAGCCCACATTCAGTCCGGCCTTGGACAGCGAACGGGCGATGATGCTGATGCTGCGCTTGCGGCTGGAGAAGACAATGACGGATTCGAGGCCGCGGTCCTTGAGCAGGCTCACGAGGAGTTTGGGCTTCTGGTCGTCGTGGACAGGGTAAGCGACCTGCATCACCTTCTCTGCAGGGCGGGACAGGGCGATCTGGACGGTCACCGGATCCTTGAGCATGGAGGTGGCGAGCTTGCCGATGCGGTCGGGCATCGTCGCGCTGAAGAGCAGGGTCTGGCGCTCGGGGTTGCAGTGCTCGGCAATGCGGTTGATGTCGCCGAGGAAGCCCATGTCGAGCATGCGGTCTGCCTCGTCGAGGATGAGGACGTCCAGTTTGCTGAGGTCCACATACCCCAGGTTCATGTGGCTGATCATCCGGCCCGGCGTGACGATGGCGATGTCGACACCCGTGGTGAGGGCGTTCTTTTCCCGGTCGAAGTCACTGCCGCTGCCGCCGCCGTAAATGGCGACGCTGGAGGTTCCGGAGAAGTAGCCGAAGCCTTCGCAGGCTTGATCAATCTGGAGGGCGAGCTCCCGGGTCGGCGTGATGATGAGGCATTTGATGTGGTCTCCGCCGCCGGCCTCGTGGATGTTGTGCATCGTCGGAAGCAGGAATGCGGCGGTCTTGCCGGTTCCCGTCTGGGCGATGCCAATCAGATCACGCCCTTCGGTGATGGGCGGGATGGCCATGGTCTGGATTGGGGTGGCGACTTCGAAGCCCATGGCGTCGAGGCCTTCCTGCACCGCGTCGCAGAGGGGCAATTCCTTGAATGGAAGTTTGGGGGGCTCCTCGGGTGCCGCTTCGGCTTCGGAGGATTCGTCTTGGGCGTCCCGGGTCGGCGCGTCCTGCGCCTCGGCTTCTTTGTGGCCCGAATCGGGCTGGGACGCATCGGGGGTGGCCAACGGTTGGTCGGCGTCGTGCGTGTCAATCATGTAAAAGAATCCACGTGTGGTGGATGTGTCAAAGTTCGCACAACACGCCGCCGCTTCGACACGGATGCAAGAACTTTGTGAGAACACGCAACCTGAAGGCCTTCCAACCGTTATTCATTCGAACCTGCCCATGCCCCCTCTTCATCGACTCCGTCATGCCGGCCTGATGCTGGTCATGCTGGTGATGGTGTTGCCCCTGTCGGCAACGCACATCGTCGGCGGAGAGATCAGCTACGAGGACCTAGGCGGTGGGTCGTACCGGATTCGGTTGGTGGTCTACCGGGACTGCGGTCCGACCAACCAGAACGGAACGGGCTTCGACGATGCGGCTTCCGTGGGGATTTTCAACGCCAACGGTCAGTTGGTCAATTCCATCAGCATTCCCCTTTCCTTCCAGAATGTCAATGAGGTTCCCGTGACGCTTGAGAACCCGTGTGGCACGCCGCCGCCCTCGGTGTGCGTGGAACAGGCGGTGTACCAGCAGATTGTAGACATCGGGGAGTCGCCGAACGGATTCACGCTCAGCTACCAGCGGTGTTGCCGCAACCCGTCCATCATCAACCTGACCAATCCGGATGATGCCGGGGCCACCTTCACCACCCAGATTCCAGGAACGAACCAGACCGAGGAGCCCAACAGCAGCCCGGTCTTCAACAGCCTTCCTCCTGTGGCCCTCTGCGCGGGATTCGATTTCTTCTTCGATCACAGCGCGACCGATGCGGATGGGGACAGCCTCGCCTATACCTTCTGCTCCCCCATGTTTGGCGGCACGCCCAATCAGCCCGCTCCCAACCCGCCCAACGGTCCGCCTTACACGGATGTGAATTGGGCTCCGGGATACTCGGCCACGTACCCGATTGATTCGGACCCGGCCTTGGCCATCGATCCAGTGACGGGGTTCATCACGGGCCAACCCACGGCCGCCGGTCAATATGTGATTGGCATCTGCGTGGAAGAGTGGCGGGATGGAGTCCTGCTCAGCACGTCCAACCGGGATTTCCAGTTCAACGTCACCGTCTGTGACCCGAACATCACCTCGCAGGTGGCCATCCAGACAGGCAGCCAGTTGTGCATCGGCGAGACCATCGATTTCCAGCAGTTCTCCATCAACGCCACCTTTTTCCATTGGGATTTCGGTGTGCCTGGAATCGAGTCGGACACGTCCAATCTGGCTTACCCGAGTTACACCTTCCCGGAGCCCGGGACCTACACGGTGATGTTGGTGGCCAACCCGGGATGGCCCTGTGCGGACACGAGCACGTCGGTGTATGATGTCTTCGCCCCCGTCAATCCGGTCCTCGAAGTGACGGGGTTCGATTGTTCGACCGGCACTCCTGTCTTTGATTTCGGGACGGCGGAGACCTATAATGGGGCTGACTTCACATGGGACTTCGGCAATCTGGCCTCGAGCAGTGCCAGTACGCTCGCGGCTCCGGATGGAATTGGATTCCCGGAGATCGAGGATGTGGAGGCCGAATTGACCATCTTGCAGAATGGCTGCGTCGGCAGCGGCGTGCTCGATTGGACGCCGCCCCCACCGCCCACGGCGGCCATCGGGCCCCAGGAGGACTTCTGCACCGGCTTCACCCTCTCTTTCGACAACAACAGTGTCGGCGGGTCCGGCTATATCTGGGAGTTCGGGGAGCCCGGCAACCTGGACGTGAGCTATGACGCCTTTCCCACGTGGACCTATGATGGCCCGGGCACCTATGTGGTTCAGCTCGTCACGCTGGCCGATTTCCAGTGTCCTGACACGACGACAGAGGTGTTCGAGGTAGCGTGGTTGCTGGAGCCCTTTTTCGAGACGCCGGATCCGGAATGCTTCCAGGAGCACAGTTTCAGTTTTGAGGCCATTGGGGTGACCGATCCCAATGCGACGTTCGAGTGGAATTACGCCCCGGGAAATGCAGCCATCGAGTCGGGCGGCATTCTCCAAGGGCTCACCTTCCCTGAGCCCGGCCTGTACACCGTTGAGGTCGTGGTCACGGCTGAGGGGTGCGAACGCGACTTTGAATCCGAGGTCGAGGTGCTGTTCGATCCTTCCATCGGCTTTGATGGGGGGCCGGTGACGGGGTGCCCTCCCTTGCCGGTCAGCTTCGAGAACTTCTCCGTCACCGAGACGGCGGCTGGCTACACGTGGTATTTCGGGGACGGCACCACATCCTCTGCCCCCAATCCGACGCACGTCTACGAGGTGCCTGGCAACTACACGGTGACCTTGGAGATGAGCACGAGCGGATTCTGTGTCCAGGAATTGGCGGAGACCAGGACGGCCTTCGTCGAGGTGTATCCGGAGCCTTCTGCCGGTTTCGACATCGAGCCCAACATCGTGGACATCCTCGAGCCCCTTGTGACCGTCGAGGACCTGAGTTCAGGGGCGGTCCAGCACTACTACAACTTCGGAGATGGAGGGTCGAGTGATCAGAGTGATCCAACCTATGTGTTCACCGGGGCTGGGGTGTTCAATGTGAGCCAGACGGTCATCAACGAATACGGCTGCACGGATGTGGCGCAGGGGGAAGTTGGCGTCAATGGCACCCTGTTCTACGCGCCCAACAGCTTCTCTCCCAACAACGACGGCATCAACGATGTCTGGCAGCCGGTGACGACGGGCACGGCGGCATACCGGTGCACCATCTACAACCGCTGGGGCGAGGTCATCTTCGAAACGGAAGATCCCGAAGCCGTTTGGCAGGGGGAGGTCAACGGAGGCGACCACTTCGCGGCAGACGGGGTCTACCTGTATCAGGTCTACCTCGAGGACCAGCTGCGCATTCCGTTTGAATACGCCGGGCAGATTCAACTGTTCCGGTGAATCCGGACGGGATTGCCTTACCTTTTCCTCCAACAACCAGGAGACATGTACGGCGATCGCAAGCAGGATTGGGGACGGAATGACCGTCGGGAGGAGGATGTCCACACGTTCTCGGTCAAGGCCGGAAAACGGACGTATTTCTTCGACATCCGGGCCACCCGGGCCAAGGATCTCTACCTCACCATCACGGAGAGCAAGCGGCAAAACCACGCTTCTGGCGAGGTGACCTACAGCAAGCACAAGCTGTTCCTGTACAAGGAGGATTTCGAGAAGTTCAGCGACGGCCTTCGGGACAGCTTGAAGAAGATTGCCGAGTTGCAGGGGACTGGAGAGTACCAGTCCGGCGAGCACAATGGACCCCGCGGCGGTGACGCCGAGAAGTCGGATGACGGGGACGTCCGCTTCGAAGATTTGTGAGTCTGTGAATGCGCATGGAACGGGGGTTCCGTGTGGATAATTCCTCCCCCTTTCCGGGCAGGTGGCCGGCTATATTTGAGCTTCACCCGCATCCGTGCTGAACATGGGCAAGATCATCTCCATCGCCAACCAGAAAGGCGGGGTCGGCAAGACCACGACCGCCATCAACCTCGGTGCCAGCCTCGGCGCGCTTGAGTACCGGACCCTCCTCGTGGATGCGGATCCTCAGGCCAACAGCAGCAGCGGCGTTGGAGTCGACCCCAAGGCCGTGACCGCGGGAACCTACCAATGCCTGATCAACGGACTCGACGCTCGGGAAGCGATTGTCGAGACTGGCAACCCCAACCTCTGGCTCCTGCCTTCCCACATCGACCTCGTCGGGGCGGAAATTGAGCTGATTGGCGAGGCCGAGCGGGAGCACCGGATGCAGGCCGCCCTTGAACCCCTGCGCGACGAATTCGACTTCATCCTCATTGATTGCTCTCCGTCTCTCGGGCTGATCACCCTCAATGCACTGACCGCCTCGGACAGCGTGGTGATTCCCGTGCAGTGCGAGTATTTCGCCCTCGAGGGACTCGGCAAGTTGCTCAACACCATCAAGATTGTCCAGGGAGGGTTGAACCCCGAATTGGCCATCGAGGGCATCCTGCTCACGATGTACGACACCCGCCTCCGTCTATCCAACCAAGTCGTCGAGGAGGTCCGGATGCACTTCAGGGAGCTGGTCTTCGACACGCTTATCCACCGGAACACCCGATTGGGAGAGGCGCCAAGCCACGGGGAGACCATCGTCATGCATGACGCCTCCTGCAAGGGAGCGATCAACTACCTGAACCTCGCCCGGGAGATTCTTCAGAAGAACGACCTGACCAAGGTGCCGAATGCCGAGAAGTTCCTCGATGCCGATGGCGGCATGGGCATCGAGTCCAACCTGAACTGATTCCGGCGCCATGGCGAAGAAGGGAAACAAGAAGCCCGCCCTCGGCCGTGGGCTTGGCGCCCTGCTCGAAGCGCAGCAGGCCGGACAGGAGTCCTCGGCTCCAGCCAAGGCCCCAAAGGCCCGCAAAGGGGTCGAAGATGCTGCGGTCAACATGGCCGGTCGCGTGGCCCTGCTTCCGATTAGCGTGATCGATGCCAATCCGGATCAGCCACGTCGGACTTTCGAGCCGTTTGCGCTGAACGAATTGGCCGACAGCATCAAGACACTCGGCATCATCCAGCCGCTTACCGTTCGGCGGGTGAGCGCCGCCAAATACCAGTTGATTTCCGGTGAACGCCGTTTCCGGGCGTCCCAGCTCGCCGGCCTTGACCGGGTGCCCGCTTACGTGCGGGAAGCCAACGACCAGGAGATGCTGGAGATGGCCCTGGTCGAGAACATCCAGCGCGAGGACCTGGACGCCATCGAGGTGGCCATCAGCTTCAAGCGCCTCATGGAGGAATGCGCACTGACCCAGGAGGAGTTGGCGTCCCGAGTGGGCAAGCAGCGCTCCACGGTCTCCAACTACATCCGTTTGCTCGGTCTCCCCGCCAACATTCAGCAATCGGTGGCGGCCGGGCATCTGAGTTTTGGTCATGCCCGGGTGCTGGCCGGACTGCAGGAGCCGAAGAACCAGAAGGCCCTGTTCCGCCGCATCCTCGACAAGGGGTTGAATGTGCGTCAGACCGAGCGCGAGGCCAGCGAAATCGTGGGCCGGAAGCCGACCAAGAAGTCGAATGCCGCAGCCCTCAGCCTGCAGATGCAAACCATGCGTGCCCATCTGCGAACCCGGTTCTCGGGTCGTTCCCTCGACATGAAGGTTCGGAGCGATGGTGCTGGACGCATTGAATTGTACTTCCAGGACGCGGAGGATCTGCAGCAGCTTCTCGACGAGCTGGGCGCCCAGTGATGCTCCGGTGATGCGCGAGCTGTTCTTGACGGTCTGGATTCTGATGGCGGCGGCGTCTCCCCTCTTTGCCCAGGATGATGCCGAGAAGGAACGGATCAAGCGGACCACGTGGCACAGTGCCGTCCTGCCCGGTTGGGGCCAAGTGAACAACGGCAAGTGGTGGAAGGTGCCCCTCGTCTATGGAGCCCTCGGAGCCAGTGGCTACTACATCCAGACGGAAGGCGCGACCTACAAGGAATATCGGGATGGATACGTCGCCTTGACGGATGATGATCCCGAAACCGTCTATGTCACCAGCCTGAGCACATCGGATGTGCTCGCCGCACGGGACTTCCATCGGACCAACCTCGAACAAAGCGTGCTGACGTTCGTCCTAATCTGGGGGGCGCAAGTGGTGGATGCCCATGTGGATGCCCACCTGCTCGGATTCGATGTGTCCGAAGACCTCGGGTGGCAGCCCGGAATCGGGCCGACCTTCGGCCTGCGCCTCTCGCGCACGCTCACACCATCCTCACGCACCACACGATGACGGCGATGAAGATTCTCGTGCTGGGCAAGGGTCGGATGGGCCATGCGGTCAAGGCGGCGGCCGAAGACCGGGGCCACACCGTGGTGGGCCTTTGGGGCCGAGAGGCTCTGGCCGCAGGCGATTGGCCCGAGGCGGATGTTGCCATCGATTTCACCCTCCCCGAGTCCGCTGTGTCGGTTTATGCGGCTTGCCGCGATCGAGGCCTGCCGTTGGTGAGTGGAACCACCGGGTGGCTCGATGCCTACGATGCGGTGGAGGAAGCGGTGCGGGATGCTGGGCATCCGATGGTGTGGGCACCCAACTTCTCGGTGGGGGTCCACCTGTTCCGGAAGGCCATGCGGCAGGTGGAACAAGCGCTGGAGGGCCACGGTTTCGAGCCCTCTATCACCGAGACCCACCATACCGGAAAGGTGGATGCGCCCAGTGGGACCGCCCTCGCCTTGGCGCGTGATTTGAAGGCGGGGCAACACGAGGAGATTCCAGTTCACGCCGTTCGCCTTCCTGGCGTTCCCGGCACGCACCGCATCGACTGGGACAGCGGAGTGGACCGGATTTCCCTCGAGCATTCGGCCAAGGACAGAACGGGCTTTGCATTGGGGGCCGTCCGAGCCGCAGAGTGGTTGCTTGAGCAGCCCGGTCCCTTCACGAAGATTTTCACCTTGGACGACGTTTGGGGTTGATATTGCGCCTTCCTCTAGCCTCCCTCGATGACCCTGCCGCTCCTTCTTCTCGCCATCCTCCCGTTCGTGCACATGGTGACTCTGCCGCGCCTTTTCCAACGGGCCGGTCTCACCGCATGGCACGGAGCGGTGCCCGTGCTCAATTATTGGATGTGGTTGGGCATGCTGAAGCGCCCCAAGCATTGGCTTCTTCCCTTGTTGTTCCCCGGGCCGAACCTCATCATGATTTCTATTCTTCACGTTGAGACTGGCATTGTCTTTGGGAAGCGGGGCACAGGTCAGCAATGGTTTATGGGTGCCTTGCCTTGGGCGGGGATGCCTTGGTTGGCGTTCGTGACGCAGGATGCCTTCGTGGGGCCGCGCAATTGGGAGAACGTGAAGAAGGGCATGGTCCGCGAATGGAGCGAGGCCATCCTGTGGGCCACGGTGGTGGCCTCCCTGATTCGGGGCTATGTGTTCGAGGCGTTTACCATTCCCACGGCGTCCATGGAGGACAGCATGCTGGTGGGTGACTATCTGGTCGTGAGCAAAATGAGCTACGGTCCTAAGGTGCCCGAAACGCCGTTGTCGCTGCCATTCGTGCACAACGCCATTCCCGGGACACACCTGCGGTCGAGCTACCTCGACTGGGTGACCATCCCCTACACCCGCCTTCCGGGCTTCGGTGAGGTGGACCGCTACGATGCCGTGGTGTTCAATTTCCCGAATGGCGATACCGTGGTGGTGGACAGCTACCTCGCCGGACATGACTATCACGCCCTTCTCCGTCAACGGGCCATCGGATACGCCGGTGGGGATCCTGTCGCCTATGAGCAGGACAAGAGACGGTTCGATGGCATGGCCCGTCGCGAATGGAGCCGGACCCATGGCATCAAGGCGAGGCCGGTCGACAAGAAGGAGCACTATGTGAAGCGGTGTGTGGGCCTCCCCGGAGAGGATCTTGCCATCGTGAACCGCGAGCTCGTCATCAATGGTGACGTCGTGGAGTCTCCTCCCGGCTTGCAGTTCAACTACATGGTCAAGCTCAAGCGGGATGCTGATCTCCGGGTCATCAAGGAGCGATTCGGGCTGACCGACATCGACATTCAGGGTCAGGCTCCTGGAGGCCGGGTGTTCATGGCCCTGCGTGAAGACGAGGCCGAGACGCTCATGACCCAGGGATTGGTGGAGGCCGTCGAGCCCTACGACCCGACTTCCCGCCGGGGCACGCTGGACATGTATCCCAACACCAACCGCTTTGATTTTGCCAGTTGGGACCTCGACAACTACGGCCCGATTCACTTGCCCGCCGCAGGTGAGACCATCGAGTTGACGCCTCGGAATCTGGCGTTGTACAAGCGGGTCATCACGGCGTATGAAGGCCATGACTTGGTGGAGCGGGATGGCCAGATTTTCCTCGACGGCCAGCCGGCAGAGCAGTACACCTTTCAGCAGGGCTACTACTGGCTGATGGGAGACAACCGGCACAGCTCGGCCGACAGCCGCTACTGGGGATTCGTGCCGGAAGACCATGTGGTGGGCCGGGCGGCCTTCACCTGGTTCAGCAAGATGAACGAGGCCCAGCATGGGGAGTCCGGCATCCGCTGGGACCGTATGTTCAAGTCGGTTCGTTGATTCCGTCCGCGTGATTCTGCCCCTCTGCCCCTTTCCGCCCATCGGATGGTGGCGTGAGGCCCTGTCCGATGGCGCGGTACTCGACGTGGGAGAGCATTACCAGAAGCGGTCCTTCCGGAACCGCATGGTGCTCATGACGGCCAACGGGGTCCAAACCCTGACCATGCCAGTGGAGCGCCGTGGTGGCCTTCCCCGGCCGCAAGACGAGGTCGCGCTGGCTCCTGGGTCGGACCCTTCCAAACTGTGGCGGGCTGTCGTCACAGCCTACGGTTCGGCACCCTTTTTCGAGGAGATGGCGCCGGAGTTGGAAGCGCTGTTCCTTGACGGGCCGGATACGTTGGGGTCATGGAACCGGGAGAGCCTGGAATGGGCTTCCGGATGGCTGGGCATTCCGGTTCCGAAGGAGGGCACCCATGCGTCCCGGGATCTGCTCGATCACGAGGCCCGCCTCACAGAATGGTGCGATTTAGGGGCAGGGACCGCTCGGTGGCCCCACATCTGGGATGATCGAGGATTGGACATCCCCCATCACCGCTTGTCCTGTTTGGATGTCTTGTTGCACTGCGGGCCAAAAGCCCGAGGGTGGGTCAATCCGCGTCCACCGAGTGGATCTCCGCGTCGAGGATGACGTCCAGCACGATCACGCGGCGCTCCTCCACGAGGTAGTAGATGCGGTGATTGTGGGCGAGGACGCTCCAGATGTCCTCGGCAACGGTGTCGAATTTGGCTTTGCGCGCATCGGCCGGCATGGCATTGGAACCGAGGCTCCGAATGCGGGCAATCATTTCGTCCTTGGCCCGTTCCGCCCCGATCAGGGAGGCGCCTTGGAGTTGACGGACGATCCGTTCGATGGAGGTGGTGGCCCGGTCGGCCAGAATCACGTCGCGCTGCACGGACGCAATTTCGTCAGACGGGGGCAAACGGGGGGATAAATCGCAGGATTCCTTCGGTTCCGGGGCGAAGAGCCCGCCTACCTTTGGTCCATGGAAATCCCTGTCGTCGACTTGGCCCGCACCCCCTTGCATCCGCTGCATGTGGCCGCCGGGGCCAAGATGGTCCCCTTCGCGGGCCATGAGATGCCCGTCCAGTATTCGGGCTTGCGAAAGGAGCACGAGGCTGTCCGGACCGCCGTCGGCCTGTTCGACGTGAGCCACATGGGTGAATTGTGGTTCTCTGGAGTTGGAGCCAAGGACTTCCTGCAGCACCAACTGGCCGGCGACTTGGACAAGGCTGAGCCGGGTCGGGCGCTGTATACCTGCCTGCTCAATGAACAAGGCGGAATCGTGGAGGATTTGCTCGTCTATGGATTCGAGGACCGGTTCTTGCTGGTGGTGAATGCCTCCAACCGGGAAACGGTAGTCCGCCGGTTCCAAGCGGCACTCCCTTCGGATGTCTCTTTCGAGGACGCCAGTGACCGGACGGCACTTCTTGCCCTGCAGGGGCCGGCTTCCGATGCGGTCATGCAGGCGGTCGGACTGGATCTACGGGAGCTCAAGTATTACCACCACCGCGAGGCTTCCCTCTGTGGGGTTCCCGTCCTGATCGGGGCGACCGGGTATACCGGAGAACGCGGATTCGAGTTGTACGTTCCGGCCGACAAGGCCGCCATGGTCTGGTCCATCCTGATGGAAGCCGGGAAGCCGCAGGGCATTGTCCCCTGTGGTTTGGGTGCCCGGGACACCTTGCGGCTCGAGAAGGGATTCTGCCTGCACGGCAACGACATCGATGCTGACCACACTCCCGTAGAGGCCGGGCTGGGTTGGACTGTGGGCTGGAAGACGGACTTCATCGGAAAAGAGGCCATCGTCGAGCAGAAAGCGGCTGGACCCGAGACGCGCCTTGTGGCCTTCCGGATGAAAGGGCGAGGCATTCCCCGGAATGGATACGCCATCGTCCACGAAAACGGGGATCCGATTGGCACCGTGACAAGTGGAACCCAGAGTCCTTCCCTCGGCGAGGCGATTGGATTGGGCTATGTCCCTTCCGCATCTGCGGCGAAAGGGTCGACCCTGTGGATTGCCATCCGGGACAAGCAGATTGAAGCCGAAGTGGTTTCTCTCCCCTTTCTTTGACTCTCCTCCATGAGCTCCACGGACACGTCCAAAGTTGAACGCCACGAACGCCGGGTCGAAGTCTGCTTCTCTCCGAAGCAGTTCGAGCTGTATAAGGATGAGTTCCACACGTGTGTCGTGATTGATGTGCTCCGGGCGACGTCAGCCATCTGTGCTGGCTTGGCCAATGGCGTGGACCGCATCATTCCCGTCCCGACGGTCGAAGAGGCCCGTGCGCTTCAGGCCGAAGGGTGCATTGCCGCGGCCGAGCGCAACGGACAGATCGTGGAGGGCTTCGACTTCGGAAACTCTCCCCGCTCCTACCTCACGGATGAGTTGGTGGGCAAGACGGTCGCCTTGACCACCACCAATGGGACCAAGGCCATCGCCATGGCCCAGGACATGCCCCAAGTGGCCATTGGAAGCATCAACAACCTCGACGCGATTTCGACCTGGCTGATGCAACAACCGGGGCACGTGCTGTTGCTCTGTTCCGGTTGGAAAGACAAGTTCAACCTCGAGGACACGATTTGTGCCGGCGCCATCGCGGACCGGCTCATCGACATCGCTCGATACAAGAGCATCGAGGACAGTACGATTGCCGCCAAGCATCTGTTCCTCGGGGTTCGGGGCAACATCTTCTCCTTCCTGAAGGCTTCTTCCCACCGCCGCCGCCTGCGGAACCTGAACCTCGGCGAGGACATCAAGTACTGCCTCACACCAAATACGGTCAACGTGGTGCCGGTTTTGCACGAAGGCGCCCTGGTCGACTCCCGGACCCTGAAGGTGGCCGAGGCCGAAGGGTGACCCGTCTCCTACTCCTCTCCTTTCTCGTTCTTCTTCCCTTGTGCTGTGGTTCATGGGGATTCGCCGTGCACCGTCACATCAATGGGGCTGCAGTGGATGCCTTGGAGGAGCCCCTCCGCGGTTGGCTTGGTCCCCACCGGTCTTGGTTGTCCGAGCATTCGGTCGATGCGGACAAGCGGAAGCGGATGGTTGAGCGGCGGTGGCGTAACTCCATCCATGGCGTGGCCAGTCTATGGACCACGGCCTGGGTGGAGGCCGGCCAGCCTGATCTCGCGACCGCGCTTCAGCCGGAGCCGAAGGGGCTGCTTCGTTGGTGGCGGCGACTGAAGTCCAGCCGGTAACTTGGAGGCGGATGAAGCGTCTTGCCCTCCTCAACCCCTATTCTTCCGGAAGCCATGCGCTGTGGGAGCAAGGCGTGCAAGCGCACCTTCCGATGGCGGCGCAGGCCGATGGAGAGGAATTGGAGGTTCGGGTCTGGAGTTTGCCCGGTCGGCATTGGAAGTGGCGGATGCACGCGAGCGCCCTGACGCTGGTGGACCGCATGATGCAAGACATCGGCTCGAATTGGGTTCCCGATGCTTTCCTGGTGACGGACATGATGGATGTCGGGCAGTTCCGGGCGGCGTTGCCGGCCCGGTTGAGACACATCCCCGTGGTGGTGTATTTCCACGAGAATCAGCTCACGTTTCCCGATCACCCGGAGCGCCCTCCCAAGGAATGGGATCGGCATTATGCCTTTCTCAATCTGACCTCGGCGCTGCTGGCGGATGCGGTCTGGTTCAACTCTGAGTATCACCGAACGGTGTTCCTCGCCGCGATTCCGGGATTTCTGAAGGGGTTGCCTTCGCCTCGGCCCTACGATGCCCTGGAGAGAATCGAAGCCGCCTCCTCTGTGGTGCCCATCGGCCTTCGTGATGACGTCTTTCTCGACGGAGAGGAGCGCCCTCGGATTTTT
>JAYYEI010000029.1:0-8005 GCA_036159995.1 Bacteroidota bacterium | reverse complement strand
CGCATGCTTTCGCCCGGATTGTAGAGGCGGTGCTCGGCGAACTCCACGCTGAACCCATGATAGGGGCTGCGGTGTAGGCCCGTGATGAAGCCCTCCACCGCCTGCTTGGCGAGGAATTCCAGAGAGCCGAGCTGGCGGAAGGCGTGGGATTGGAGTTCGATGGGCACGGTTGTCTAAAGATAACCCCCACGAAAACGCCCCGCTGTCGGGCGGGGCGTTTCCAATGGGATTGTCGTCGGCCTCAGGCCATGAGCTTCTCGAGCTTCTCGGTGAGGACGTTCTCGGGGACGGCGCCGACGGACTTGTCAACGACCTCGCCGTTTTTGAGGAAAACGATGGTCGGGATGGACCGGACACCGAATTTCATGGAGATCTCTTGGTTGGAGTCGACGTCGACCTTGCCGACGACGGCTTTGCCTTCGTAGTCGCCGGCAATCTTTTCGACCACCGGACCGACCATGCGGCAGGGGCCGCACCATTCTGCCCAGAAGTCGACCATCACGGGCTTGTCCGTGTTCATCACGACGTCTTCGAAGTTCGCTTCGTTGATTTCAATGGCCATGTTTCAATAGCTGTGGGTGGATGTCAAAAGTAACCGCCTCTCCGAGCCTCAGGTTCTGACGGTGGGCCAACGGATGTCAACTTATCCACCAACCACCTTGTAGGCGACCCCCTCCATGGCCTCGAGACCGTCGATGAGTTCCTGCGACAGCTCCACCCGCTGGGTCCGGGAGATCATGTCGAGTACGGTCTCGTCGTGGTGGAATTCGAGGGTCACCCCCACCCCGCCGCCATGGGCCTGCAGCAGATCGCAGAGGGCGGTCGCCTTGTCCTCGTCGAGCCGGTTGACCGCGACCTGCACCCGCAGGCGCTTGGCCATTTTCTCGAGCACGTCGGACAGGAGCTCGATCCGCAGCACCTTGAATTCCATCTCGTCCGCCCCGCGGAACTGGCGCATCTGGACCTTGCCCTTGACGAAGAGAAACCAGCCTTGCACCAGGAACTCCCGGAACTTGAGGTAATCGTCCCGCCAGAAGTTCATGCGGAAGGAGCCGTGGTAATCCTCCATCGTCATGGCGCCGAACGGCTTGCCCTGGCGGGTCATCTTGTGTTCGGCCTCGGTGACCATGCCTCCGAAGGAGATGGTGCGGCCCCGGGCGGCGGCCAGGTCATCGAGGTTGCGGGTGCCACCGGGCGTGCACAGCTGGTCGAGCTGCACCTTGAACTCATCGAGCGGGTGGCCGGAGATGTAGACGCCGACGATGTCCTTCTCGCGCGCCAGTTTGTCGAAGGGGGGCCACTCCTTCACGGCAGGCACGGGCGGCTCGGGAATGTCCATGCCGCCGGACTCCCCGCCGAAGAGCGAGGCCTGCGACGAATTCTCGCTCTCCTGCGTGGCCTGGCCGTAGCGGATGGCGAGCTCGATGGTGGTGCGGCCCTTGGCATCCGGCGCGAAACACTGCGCCCGGAAGATGGCCTTGGGCAGATCGTCGAAGGCGCCTCCCTGGGCGAGGGCTTCGAAAACGCGCTTGTTGCAATCCTTGAGGTTGACCTTGGTGGCGAAGTCGAAGATGCCTTCGTAGGTCGCCTCTTGCCGGTTCTCGATGATGGATTGGACCGCGCCCTCCCCCACGCCGCTCATGGCGCCGAGCCCGAAGCGGATGGCGCCCTCGGCGTTGACTGCGAACTTGAATTCCGACTCGTTGACGTCCGGCCCGAGGACGGGCACGCTCATCCGCCGGCATTCCTCCATGAAGAAGGTGACCTTCTTGATGTCGGACATGTTGTTGGACAACACCGCTGCCATGTATTCCGCCGGGTGGTTCGCCTTGAGGTAGGCCGTCTGGTACGCAACCCAGGCGTAGCAGGTGGAGTGGGACTTGTTGAAGGCGTAGCTCGCAAAGGCCTCCCAGTCCTTCCAGATCTTCTCGAGCGTGTCCGTGTCATGACCGCGCTCGTTTCCGCCCTCAAGGAATTTGGGCTTCATCTTGGCAATCAGGTCGCGCTTCTTCTTGCCCATAGCCTTCCGCAACGTGTCAGCCTCACCCTTGGTGAACCCGGCGAGCTTCTGGGACAGCAGCATGACCTGCTCCTGATAGACCGTGATGCCGTAGGTCTCGGCGAGGTACTCCTCGCAGGCCTCGAGATCATAGGTCACCGGCTCCTGACCATGCTTCCGGCGCACGAACGACGGGATGTACTCCAGTGGCCCGGGACGGTACAACGCGTTCATGGCGATCAGATCCGCGAACTCCGTCGGCTTGAGATCCTTCAAGTACCGCTGCATGCCGACCGACTCGTACTGGAAGATGCCGACCGTGTCCCCGCGCTGGAACAGTTCGTAGGTCGCGGTGTCGTCCAGCGGGAAGGCCTCAGGATCCAACTCGACCCCGCTGCGGCGCTTCACGTTGCGGACCGCATCCTTGATGATGGTCAGTGTCTTGAGCCCGAGGAAATCCATCTTGAGCAGTCCGGCATCCTCCGCGACGGAGTTGTCGAATTGCGTGCACACCATGTCGCTGTCCTTGGCCGTGGCGACCGGAACGAACTTGGTGATGTCGTCCGGGGTGATGATGACCCCGCAAGCGTGGATGCCCGTGTTGCGGACCGAGCCCTCGATCACGCGGGCCTTCTTGAGCACCTCTGACTCGAGGCCGCTCCCGTCATGGATGGCCTTGATGGCATTGACCTGATCCAGCCCCTCCTGTCCACGGAGCTTCTCCTTGAGCGACTTGTCGTCCAACTTGAAGAGCTTGGCCAGCGAGATGTCCGGCATCTGCTTCGAGAGGCGGTCGGCATCGCCGAGGGGCAGCTCCATGACACGGGCGGTGTCCCGGATGGAACTCTTGGCCGCCATCGTGCCGTACGTGATGATCTGCGCCACCTGGTTCGCCCCGTACTTCTGAATGACGTAGTCGATGACCTTGCCCCGGCCCTCGTCGTCAAAGTCGATGTCGATGTCCGGCAGGGACACCCGGTCGGGATTCAAGAATCGCTCGAACAGGAGGTCGTACTCGATCGGGTCAACGTTGGTGATGCCCGTGCAATACGCCACTGCCGATCCGGCCGCCGACCCCCGGCCCGGCCCCACGCTCACGCCCAGCCTTCGGGCTTCTGTAGTGAAGTCCTGGACGATGAGGAAGTAGCCTGGATAGCCGGTGCGCTCAATGGTCTCGAGCTCGAAGTCCAGGCGCTCGCGGATCTCGTCGGTGAGGGTGTCATACCGCTGTTTGGCGCCCTCGTAGGTCAGGTGGCGCAGGTAGGCGTTCTCTCCCCGCTTCCCGCCGTCCTCGGCGTCTTCGGCATGGACGAACTCGGCCGGGATGTCGAAGGCCGGCAGCAGCACGTCCCGCTCCAACTCAAAGCCCTCGCACCCCTCCACGATGTCGCGCACCGTCTCGAACGCCTCCGGCAGGTCGGCGAAGAGCTGCTTCATCTCCTCGGGCGACTTCAGGTAGAACTCGTCGTTGGGCAGGCCGAAGCGGAACTCGCGGCCTCGGCGGCCGAGGTATTTCTTGGGCTGGCTGACGTTGGCCGCATCCTTCACGCAGAGCAGGATGTCGTGGGCATCCGCTTCGACGCGGGTCGTGTAGTAGCTGTTGTTGGCCGGCACGTAACGGACGCCGTGCTTGCGGCAGAGCCCGAGCAGGAAGTCATTGACCACCTGCTCCTCCTCCAGTCCATGGCGGTTGAGCTCAGCGTAGAAATGCTCGCCAAAATGCTCCTTCCACCACAGGAAGGCCTCCTCGGCCTGGCGGTCGCCGACGTTGAGCAGGAGGCTCGGCACCTCGCTGAACAGGCCGCCGGTGAGCACGATCAGGTCCTCCTTGTACTGGAGCAACTGGTCGCGGTCAATGCGAGGCACATAATAGAAGCCGTCTGTGTAGGCGAGCGAGCAGAGCTTCGCAAGGCGATGGTAGCCAGCCTTGTTGCGGGCAATCAGGACAATGGGATAGCCGTCGTCCTTCTGAGAGCGGTCGGCGTGGTCGCGGCAGACGTTGAGCTCGGCCCCGACGATCGGCTTGATGCCGGCCTTGTGGGCCGCCCGGACGAACTGGAAGGCGCCCATCATGTTGCCGTGGTCCGTGACCGCGAGCGCGGGCATGCCCAACTCGGCCGCCTTCGCTGCCAGCACCTCCACGCTGGAGGTGGCTTGCAGCACACTGAACTGACTGTGGGCGTGCAGATGGCTGAACGGGATGGACTCCAGCACCACTGCGTCTACGGCTTGGGCCGGGCCTTTGGGCGCGGCTGGGGCCACCTTGACTTCGGGTCCGGGCTGGTCGAAGTTGGCCGCTTCGAGCTTGGGGGCCTCGTATTGTATGCCCTCCCCGCTCGGGAAACCCTCACGTTGGATGACGCCGCGCTGAACCAGGGCGAAGAAGCACTTGGCCGTGGCGTCCACATCGTAGGCCGCGTCGTGGGCGTCGCCGAAGCCCTCGCCGAAAAGCTTCTCGTGCAGCTCGGTCAGGGTCGGCCATTTGAATTTTCCGCCCCGGCCTCCCGGGATGGCACAGAACTCGGTAGCCTCGTCCTTGGAGTCGATGAGGGCCTTGTCCGTGACACGCTCAGCGGGCGCGCCGAGGCGAATCCACTCCGCCCCCATGATGTTGACGTCGAACTCGATGTTGTGGCCCATCACATGCTCGGCCTGGTCGAGGTCCCGGCCAAACTCCTCCATCACCTCAGCCAACGGCAGGCCGACTTCCTTGGCCCGCTCCGTGGTGATGCCGTGCACCTTGGCCGCGTTGTAGGGGATGGTGAATCCATCCGGCTTGACGATGCGGTTGCCCCGGGAAACGAGTTTGCCGTCGGGGGTGTGCAATTGCCAAGCGAGCTGAACGAGGCGGGGCCAGTTCTCGCTGTCTGTCAGCGGCGCATTCCAATCCCGGGGCAGTCCGGTGGTCTCCGTGTCATAGACGAGAATCATGGCAGGGCAAGTTCGGGCATCCCCTCCCCCAATCCTCGCATTGTGGACACCCCGTGGATTGAACATCATGCCCTTTGGATTGCTACTTGTACCACCTCTCGACCATGACGAGCAGCAATCCGCACCCCCACTCCCGAGACTTCGACCGCGCCGAGCGCATCGGCGACGACCATGTCGGCACTTCCGTGGACACTCCCTTGCGTCCGGACGCCTTCCTCCTGGACGACCAGGAGAAGATGGCGCGCATCGAGCCGCTCTTCCGCGAGATCATGGAGATCCTCGGGCTCGACCTCACGG
Source organism: Bacteroidota bacterium (assembly GCA_036159995.1). Lineage (GTDB taxonomy): Bacteria > Bacteroidota > Bacteroidia > Flavobacteriales_D > Sanyastnellaceae > UBA8752. The sequence continues at coordinate 2,778 of JAYYEI010000029.1, read as the reverse complement.
ACGACAGCCTGGCCGGCACGCCCCGCCGGGTGGCCAAGATGTATGTCCAGGAAATCTTCCGAGGGCTGAATCCCGCCAATCACCCCAACTGCAAGACGTTTGACAACGCCTACCAATACGGGGAGATGTTGGTGGAGAAGGACATCACCCTGAATTCCACCTGCGAGCACCACTTCCTGCCCATCCACGGACAAGCCCACGTCGCCTACATCTCCTCCGGCCGCGTCATTGGGTTGAGCAAGATCAACCGCCTCGTGGACCACTACGCCAAGCGTCCGCAAGTTCAGGAACGGCTCACCCGTCAGGTGGCCGAGGCCCTGAAGGCCATCCTTGACACGGAGGATGTGGCTGTGGTGATGTCCGCGAAGCATCTTTGCGTCTCAAGTCGGGGCATTGAGGACGAGGGCAGCTCCACCGTCACGGCCGATTACCACGGCGCATTCAAGACCGAATCCGTCCGCCGCGAGTTCCTCGACCACATCCGTTCCTGAAACGGATTCGCGAAGGGTTGCTCCTTCATTGGTCGGTCCCTATCTTCGCGGCCCATTTTTCAGTATCAACAACAGGGTTTCGGACCCTTTTAAAACGTTTTTCAGATGGCCACACGCCTCCGCCTCCAACGTCACGGTAAGAAGGGCAAGCCCTTTTACCACATTGTCGCCGCCGATGCCCGCGCCAAGCGGGACGGTCGTTTCATCGAGAAGATCGGCACCTACAACCCCAACACCAACCCGGCCACCATCGACGTGGTGCACGACCGCGCCCTCTACTGGTTGCAGGTCGGTGCTGAGATGACGCACACCGCCCGTGCCATCCTCAAGTACAAGGGTGTGGTGTACCACAACCACCTCCTGAACGGTGTCAAGAAGGGCGCCCTCACCGAGGAGGAGGCCAACAAGAAGTTCGAAGCCTGGCTCCACGACAAGGAGAGCAAGGTGACGCAGAAGGCCGGCAAGATTGCCGCCGCTGCAGAGGAGGCCCGCGCCAAGGCGCTCGCCGCTGAGAAAGAGGTGAGCGAAGCCCGCGCTAAGGAGATTGCCTCCAAGCAGGCTGAGTTGGCCGCTGAAGCCGCGGCTGCCCAGGCCGCTGCGGAAGCAGAAGCTGCTGGTGAAGAAGCCGCTGAGGAAGCCCCGGCTGCTGAGGAGGCTCCCGCCGAGGACGCCCCGGCTGCTGAGGAGGCTCCCGCCGAGGAAGCCCCGGCTGCTGAGGAAGCTCCCGCCGAGGAAGCCCCGGCTGCTGAAGAGGCTCCCGCTGAGGACGCCGGTGAGGAGGAGAAAACCGAAGAATAATCTCCCAATCCACTACAGAAAGAAGGGCTGCCAATGGCGGCCTTTCTTTTTTGCCCCACTTTCGCCACCATGAGTTCGTCCTCCGACATGTTCGTCCTCGGCAAGACCCTGAAGCCGCATGGCCTCAAGGGAGACGTCGCCGTCAAGCTCGACGTGGATGTTCCCCAGCACTACGCCGGACTCGACATGGTCTGGGTCCAGAGGCAAGGGGCCCTGGTGCCCTACCCCCTCACTTCCGTCTCGGTCCGGCCCAAGGTCACCGTGGTCCACTTCGAAGGGGTGGACGACGTGGAGGATGCGACGGCCATGTCCGGCCATGACCTGCTGTTGCCTGCGGCCGTCCTGCCCGAGCTCAAAGGGCTTCAGTTCTACTATCACGAGGTGATTGGATTCGAGCTTGTTGATGTCACTAGAGGGAGCCTCGGAACCATCGAGCAGGTTCTCGATCTGCCTGGGAACCCCCTCTTCAAGTCCAACCGAAATGGCGTCGAAGGGCTCTTCCCCATGTCCGACGCCGTCCTGCGCGAAGTGGACCGCAAGGCCCGAACCATCACCCTCGAGTTGCCTGAGGGCATGTTCGACCTGTATTTCGGGCAGGACGAAGGGTAAGCGGAATCCGGGTTGTCTGTCGGTCAATCTGGACTGGCCAGAATTCGAGGGTGAATCCTCTGTCGATCAGGACATTGAGCTCCCTGGTTTTTCTCTCCCGGCTTGAACGTGAAGAAGTCCAAGCGGATGGGTGCCGCACGCCCGTTTGCGCGGAATAGCTTGGTGATGTCGCTAACGTGACACCGCATCGTGAACCCGGAGCCTCTTCCCGACCATGGGAATGCCCCACAACCGATCGAACTTGACGACCAAGACTCCTTATCTGGAACCTGGCTCCGGGAACACTCCGGCCGAGACCAAGACCGAGCCGACCAAGACATCGGCGAGCAAAAAGGGCAAGTCCAAAAAGGCAGCCTCCGAGACCAAAGTCAAGGTCTTCGTCATCGACACCTCCGTCCTCCTTCATGACCACAACGCAATCAAGAGCTTTGAGGACAACCGCGTCGCCATTCCCATCACGGTCCTCGAGGAACTGGACACGTTCAAGGTGGGCAACGACACCAAGAATTTCGAGGCCCGCGAGTGCATCCGCATCATCGACCGGCTGAGCAAGGAGTACACCCTGCAGGAGTGGATTCCGCTGGAAAACGGCCAGGATGGGCTGATGCGCATCGTCATGAGCGACGACGGTCACCCGAGCGGGCTAGACGCTTCACGCGTCTTCGACAAGAAGACCAACGACCATAAAATCCTGAGTGCCGCATTGCAACTTCAGCACGATGAGCCCACCATGAAGGTGGTCCTGGTGTCGAAGGACATCAACCTCCGGCTCAAAGCCAAGGCGCTCAACCTCCCGGCTGAGGATTTCAAGACCGGCAAGGTCAAGGACAACAAGCACCTCTACAGCGGCAAGACGCTGATCGAAGGCATCGATGGCGAG
>JAYYEI010000028.1:0-2986 GCA_036159995.1 Bacteroidota bacterium | reverse complement strand
GGCAAGACTTTTCGTTTGGTCGAAGCTTACCTCGCCTGCTGCCTCACGAGTGACCAGCCTTTTCCATTCCGGAAGATTCTGGCGTTGACCTTCACCAACAAGGCCGCGCAGGAAATGAAGGACCGTGTCGTGACCGAGATTGAGCGGATTGCGGACCGGCCATCGGACAGTGCTCACCTTCCGGGCCTCGAACAGGAGACCGGTCTGGATGCAGACGAGATTGGACGCCGGTGCCGAAGGCTCCGTGAAGACCTGAATCGCCATTACGGCGAGCTCTCCATCATGACCCTCGACAAGTTTGTCGGTGGTTTGGTGCGGGGTTTTGCCACGGACCTCCAGCTCGAGCACGATTTCAGTGTGGAGCTCGACACATCGCGCCTCCTCGAGGCCGCCGTGGACAAGGTGCTCGAGAAGTTGGGGGTGGACGACGATCTGACCGAGTTGCTCGGCCGCTTTGTGGAGGTGGCCGTCGAGGATGACCGGGATGCCAAGGTGCGCCGCCAGCTCCTCGACATCGGCAAGGCCATCGATTACGAGCAGATGCAGCCCCTGCTGGAGCGCCTTGATGGGTGGACCCCAGCCCAATTCACGGCCATCGGCCAGGCGATGAAGAACGAGGTGCAGGCCCGGAAGAAGGCCCTCATCCGCGAGGCGACAGACCTCGCCAGGGATCTGGATCAGGCGGGCCTGTATGACGCCTTCACCGGCAAATGGGTGATGAAAAGCTGGCTTCCCCGCCTCATGCTCGGTCAGGCCAAGGAGCAGGGTGTCAAACTGCGCAACGGCATCGAGAATGGCATCTGGGCCAAGAAGGACGATGAGGCATCTGAGGCGGCCATCGCCCCGTTCCACGATCGGCTCGTGTCCCTCGCGGAGCGGGAGGCTGCCATGGGGCCCGATGAACCGGGCCGGGACTTTCGGACCCGGCGGATGCTCAGCCGGAGGCTGCCTCTGGTGGGCACACTGTCGACCCTGCGGCAGGCGCATCAGGAGGTCCAGCGGGATGAGAATGTCCGGACCCTGGGCACCCTCAACCGCATGATTTCCGAAGTGATCCGGGACAATCCCGCCCCCTACATTTTCGAGCGCACCGGCGAACGGTATGACCACATCTTCATCGACGAGTTCCAGGACACCTCGGTGACCCAGTGGCACAACCTCGCCGTGGCCGTCGGGGAGACCCTTGGGCATGGCAAACTGTCCCTGGTGGTCGGGGATGCCAAGCAGGCCATCTACCGTTGGCGCAACGGCGACCACCGTCAATTGGGTGCGCTGCCCGCCCTGGTTCTCGACGATGGCGCTCCATTGTCCCCGGCCCTGCAGGATGCCGCCGGCCGCATGGGCGATGTCATCGAGCGCGTGCCCATCGTACAGAATTGGCGGAGTGCGCCGCAGGTGGTGGACTTCAACAACCGGGTGTTCCGCGCGTTGTCCTCAGATCTCGAGCCCTCGTTGGCCGATGTCTACGGGGACGTGGAGCAAACGCCAATGAAGGCGTTTCCCGGAGGTGTGGAGGTCGAGGTGCTGGTCGAGGAGACGGCCGACGACCGCTTCGAGGCGGTCTGCGTCTGGATGGAGGCACGGATCCGTCAGGCCATGGCGGATGGATTCGCTGCCGGGGACATCGCCGTGCTCGTCCGCAAGAACAAGGAGGCCAAGCGGATTGCGGAATATCTCCTGTCCCGCCCGGACCAGATCGTGCCCTTTACCGATGAGAGCCTCGCCCTCGGCCGACACCCGGCCTCGCTGGCGGTGGTCCATCTCCTGGAGGCCATGGAGGATCCGCGGGAGGCAGGTCCGGTCCTTCGGTTCCTGCAGGCCCTCGGCGCCATCCGAACGCGGCAGGGGGAACCGTGGGATGAGGCCGCGTTGATTGCCGAACACCATCAGGAGATCCGAAAGCCGAGAAAGGACGGAACGGAGAAGCGGTATGGCTCGCTCGATGGCGGCGCGGTGCTCAAGGACGTGGTGCCGGGATTTGATTTGGCTTCGTGGTCGGCCCTGCCGTTGGCCGAGTGCATCGGCCGCATTCTGAATGCGCTTGGTCTCGATCAGGCGCACCCCGCCCATGCCGAGGCCTTGCTGGAGATGACCCGGGAGCGGGCGGCGCAGGATGGCGGTCGGTCGGGCTTCCTGGCCCATTGGCATCGCAAGGGGCACAAGCAGTCCATCCGCGTGTTGCCCGGTCCCGATGCCGTGCGGATTCTGACGGTCCACAAAAGCAAGGGTCTGCAGTATCCGGTGGTCATCACCCGCTTCGACGACACCCTGATTCAGGATGACCGCACCCTCATGCCGGCTTGGCTCTCCGAAGAGACCTATGGCATTCCCGGTGTGGTGGCTCCACTGAGTGCCCTCAAATCCACGGCTGCGCATGACACGTGGGAGCGCGAGCGGGACCAGCAGCGGTTCGATGAAACGAATGTGGCCTACGTCTGCACCACCCGGGCTGAGGTCCGGTTGCACGTGGTGATCGACGTGGAGAAGGCCGATTGGGATGGGGGAGAACCACCCAAACGCATTGGCCGGGCCATGGCGCGCGCCATTGACACGGCCATGGGATGTGACCTCGCCGAGCGGCCATTCCGGACCCCGGATTTTGAAGCCTCAATTCCGCTCGAGGCCGACCGTGCAAAGGGGCCGGAGATCCACAGTTTCAAGGCCTTCCGCTTCTATGGGATTTCGGGAGACGTGATCGCCGGCCGCAAGCGCGACCTCGAACGACCGGCGCTGGGCACGATGGACGCCAAGGCCCTCGGGACGGCGGTCCACGGTCAACTCGCGCGGATCACTCAAACGGGCGATGTGAACCGGGTGCTGGATCGGCCTTGGCCCTGGACGCGGTGTTCGAGGTCGGATTGGGACCGGGTCCGCACCCTGGTCCAGAAGGTGGTGTCCGACCCGGTGATGTCGCGTTGGTTCGATGGGTCCGGGACCGTGCACAACGAGCGCGAACTCGTCGCGGCCGATGGCAAATTGGTCCGGC
>JAYYEI010000027.1:0-32751 GCA_036159995.1 Bacteroidota bacterium | reverse complement strand
AACAGCCGCACGGAATCCCCGGTCAACTGGTCCGGACCGTTCCACATCACGGGATGGCCTTCGAGGTTCATCCTCCCCGCTTCCTCGGACCAGGTCAAACCGTCCGCCGCCGCCGTGACGTCGCCGAAATGCAAGGCGGTCCCCACTCGGGCCTGAAGGGACCGACCGTCAGGTCCATCGGCGATGTCCATTTCTGGGGCCGACACGCGAAGGGGGTCCTCCCCGTCGTAGAGCCAGGCCACTGCATTTCCCTGAAGCGCCACGTCGGATCCAATGTCTCCGTCGGCATCGGCCCGGTTGAAGCGGACGGTGTCGGCCACCAGCCGGTAGGTCGTGGCGGTGTCCCGCAGGACAACCTCCCCGTAGGCCAGCCCGAGCGTGTCCCCCATCACGAGGCTGTCCGCCAGCACCACCAGGGCGCCATCCCGGAAGCGGGCCTGACTCGAGTCCCCTCCGGCAAACCACCCCGTCTCCGATGCCATCGACCACCGCCCCCGCGAACAGGCAATGCCTCCACCGGGATGCATCACCTCGGCCTCCACGGGAAGGTCGAGGCGCCGCCCCTCGGGACGGTAGCGCACGGTTTCCGAACGGACTTCCACCGTGTCGACCGACATCCTGACGGCCCCATTGAATTCCATGGTCCCCGCCTCCCGGTCATACCATCCGGACCGGCTTTCGATGCGCTCCGTTTCGGTGGTCACCACCCCTCCCCGCCCGAAGCGGGCCAAGCCGGAACGGAAATCATACGTGGTGCGCTGGGTGGTCAGGGTCCGGGGCTCCCGGGGGTCGGTGGAATCGACCAGCTTGACTTCGCGGCCGGTCATCCGGCCCAGTCCGCTGTCGGGCACCAGCTCCAGCACCTCTCCGGTCAGGACGGCGGGACCATCCGTGGCCTGGACACGGCCCATCAAGCGGAAACGGCCGGTCGGATACCGCCAGGCGCTGTCGCACACGACCTCGGCCTCGCCCACGGAGAGAAGCACATCGCCCACCAGCCGCTGGGCCTCGACGATGGCGGGATCCCGGCTGATTTCCGAGGCGCGCCGAATCTCCACCTCGATGGACTGCGCCAGGGTGATGAAAGGCAGGACCAGGAGGCCCCATGAAAGAAACACGCGCCGGACCGCGTTGTCCATGTGGGCAACAACGTGGAATTCGTCCTGTCGGTATGCGGTCTGGTTTGCCAACAACGGGCGGCGAAAATTCCCGGCACATCCGCGCCTGAATGCCCGTCAAAGCTAGATAGTTTCACTTCTCGAATGGCGTCGACCCACACCCTCCTTTCCCACAGACCGGCCCGGGCCGGAAGACGGTGGAAGACCGCGGTCTTCGGCGCCTGTGCGGCCGTGCTCTTCGCGGGGAGCGCCTTTCACCCGCCGGCCGAACCCGCCATGACCGTGGTGATCGACGCCGGACACGGCGGAAAGGACCCCGGCAACCTGGGAACGGGTCGTTACCGGATTACCGAGAAGGACATCACCCTCGCGGTGGCCAAGAAGACGGCCGCCTACATCGAGGAGCGCATCCCCGGGGTCCGCGTCATCATGACCCGCACGGACGACACCTACCCCGAACTCTCCGACCGGGTGCGCATCGCCAACGAGGCCGAAGCCGACCTGCTGCTGTCCATCCATTGCGACAGCTTCGAGAAATCCTCGGTCACCGGCAGCTCCACCTTCGTGATGGGCCTGGACAAGAGCGAAGCCAGCCTGCGCGTCGCCGCAAGGGAAAACGCCGCCATCTATCAAGAAGCGGACACCCGCGGCTTCGATCCGGACGACCCCGACACCTTCATTGCCCTTGCCCTGAAACAGGAGATCTACCTCGGACGCAGCCTCCAGCTCGCCGAACTGATCCAGACCCAATTCCGGGAGCGCGTGGGCCGCAAGGACCGCGGAGTCCGGCAGGCCCCCTACTACGTCACCGCGTACGCCAACATGCCGAGCGTGCTCGTCGAACTCGGATTCCTGACCAACCCCACCGAGGAGGACTTCCTCCACTCGGAGCAAGGCCAGGACTACATGTCAAGTGCCCTGTTCCGCGCCTTCCGGGACTACGCCAAGCAGTGGTTCAGCCTCGAGGCCGCCGTACAAGAGGCCAACGAATCCACGACGGAGCCCGGTGCGCCGTCGGTTGGCCAACAGGACGGGGATTCCACAACCGAGGACGGGTCCGGATCCGCAAGCGCCATCCCGGAATGGCATGCTGCCCTCTCGGCCGCGTGCAGCGGAGACGCCCTGTGCTTTTCAGTCCAGGCAGCGAGCAACCGCCGCGGCGGCCCACTTCTTGGGTCCGATGGAATCGAGGTACCCCACGCCGTGAAACAACAGGTCGGCCCCGTGTACAAGTACCGGGTCGGGTCCTCGAAATCCTATGCGGAAGCCTGCCGGATGCGCGATACCTTGCGTAGGAATGGCTTTCCCGACGCCTTCGTCGTGGCCTTTGAGGATGGACAACGGATTCCGCTCGAAGCCGCCCTGAAGAAGGCCCGGAACTGACCCGACCCACGCATGCAGAAAGGCAGGGAAATCAAGGTAGGTGTGCTCGTCCTCTTGGGCGGAGTCCTGCTCGTGCTCGGCGTGAATTACCTCAAGGGATTCAATCCACTCGGCAATGGCCGCGAATTCCACGCGGTCTACGAGCGCATCGACGGATTGGCCGTATCCAACCCCGTCGTGGTCAACGGCTTCAAGGTCGGTCAGGTCGCGGCCATCGATTTCGATGCGCGCGGCTCCGGCGCGCTCCATGTCACCTTCCTCATCGAGCAGCCCAACCTGCAGCTCCCCGATGACACCAAGGCCCGGATCGTCTCCAACGACCTGTTCGGCACCAAGGCCATCGACCTCATCCCTGGGCGAAGCGTGGACCTCGTCCAGGCCGGAGACACCCTGCCGTCGGAAATTGAAATGGGCATCGCCGAATCCGTCAAGCAAGAGCTCATTCCGCTCCGCCAACGGACTGACCAGCTGATCGCCGGGGTCGACGAGATCCTCCTCAACCTGCAGACCGTCTTCCAGGACAGCGCCACGCAAGGCCTGCCCAAAGCCTTCGAAAGCATCCAGCGCACGATGGAGAACCTGGAAAGCACCTCCCGAACGCTCGACCTCACCGTCGAAGAGAACCGAACGGCCCTGAATGGCATCGTCAACAACATGGAGGAGATCACCGGCTTCATCAACGATCAGCAAGGCAATCTCTCCAATGCCCTAGGCAACTTCAGCCAGATCTCCGATTCGCTGGCGAGCCTCGAGCTCGCCTCGACGCTGCGCAAGGCCGACGCCTCCATTGCCGAACTGAACCGCCTCCTCGAAGGGTTGAATGCCGGAGAAGGTAGCCTCGGCAAGCTCCTCCAAAGCGACAGCCTACACGACGGATTGATCGCCACCAACAAGGAACTCCAGTTCCTTTTGAACGACCTGTACCTCAATCCGCAGCGGTACGTGCGCGTTTCCGTGTTTGGGGGTAAGGAAAAGCGGAAATTGAGCGAAAAGGAACTCGAACGCCTGCAGCGCCTGATCGACGCCGAACTCGACGAGCGCGAAGCCGGCGGGAACTGACCCACGAACCGCGCATGCCCCATTTCATCGGACAACTCGCCTTCGCCCTCCTGCTGGGCACCGCGGTCTTCCTGTTTGCCCGCCGGATTGGCACCATCCGCCGCAACATCAAGCTGGGCCGGGACATCGACCTGACCGACCGGCCGAGAGAACGGTGGGCGACCATGGCCCGCGTCGCCTTGGGCCAATCGAAGATGGTGGTCCGCCCCGTGGCCGGAGTGATGCACATCCTCATCTACGTCGGCTTCATCCTGATCAACATCGAGGTCCTCGAGATTCTGTTTGACGGCCTGTTTGGCACGCACCGCGCCTTCGCCCCCTTCCTGGGTGGGCTGTACGACGTGATGATCGGGGCCTTCGAATGGCTCGCCCTCGGCGTCCTCGTTGCCTGCGTGGTCTTCCTCGTTCGGCGTAACGTGCTGCCGATTGCCCGTTTTCGGAGCCCCGAAATGGACGGGTGGCCGAAGAACGACGCCAACATCATTCTCGTGGTGGAGGTGCTCCTGATGTTCGCCCTCCTCTCGATGAACGCCGCCGACGCCATCGCGCAGGCCCGCATCCTCGAGGGAATCTGGACGGACACCCACCACTACATCGCCGCCGGATCCTTCCCTGTGAGCCAGTGGCTGGTGCCCCTCTATGAAGGCTTTTCCGACGCGGGCATCGTCGCGCTGGAGCGGGGCGCTTGGTGGTTCCACATCGCCGGCATCCTCGCCTTCCTCGTCTACGTCCCCTACTCCAAGCACTTCCACATCTTCCTCGCCTTCCCCAACACGTGGTACAGCGACCTCACCCCGTCCGGCCGGCTCGGCAACATGCCCGCCGTGAAGAGGGAAGTGGACCTCATGATGTCCGGCGACCCGTTCGCCGCCCCGGCTGAACCCGCTGGGGACGCTCCCGCCGAGCCCGCGCGGTTCGGGGCCAAGGACGTGCAGGACCTGACGTGGAAGCAATTGATGGAAGCCTACAGCTGCACCGAGTGCGGCCGGTGCACCTCCGTCTGTCCCGCCAACACCACTGGCAAGCTGCTCAGCCCGCGGAAGGTCATGATGGACACCCGGGATCGGGTCGAAGAGGTCGGACGGGCCATCGATGCCGCCGGCGGAAGCTGGGGCCAAGGCGATGGCAAGGCCCTGCTCGGCGACTACATCAGCGAAGAGGAACTGTGGGCCTGCACGAGCTGTCAGGCCTGCGTGGACGCTTGCCCGGTGAACATCAACCCGATGGGCATCATCCTCGACATGCGCCGCAGCCTCATCATGGAGGACAGCAAAGCGCCCGAGGCCATCACCTCCATGTTCAACAACGTGGAAAACAACGGAGCGCCCTGGGCCTTCCCCGCCACCGACCGCGGCAAATGGGCCGATGAACTCGCCTCCGAATCCTGAACGACATGGCATTGACCGTCCCCACCCTGGCCGAGATGAACGCCCGCGGAGAGTCCGCGGAGGTGCTGTTCTGGGTCGGCTGTTCCGGCAGCTTCGACGACCGGGCCAAGCGCATCACCAAGGCCATCGCCCGCATCCTCCATGCGGCCGACGTACCCTTCGCCGTGCTCGGTGCGGAAGAGAGCTGCACCGGAGATCCGGCCAAGCGCGCCGGCAACGAATTCCTGTTTCAGATGCAGGCCGCCCACAACATCGCCGTCCTCAACGGCTACGGCGTCAAGCGCATCGTGACGGGCTGCCCCCACTGCTTCAACATCCTGAAGAACGAGTACCCCGAACTCGGTGGGGAGTATGAGGTCCTGCACCACACGCAGTTCATCCAGCAGCTGATTGACGACGGCCGCCTGCGCATCGCCGACGGCAACCCCTTCAAGGGCCGCCGCATCACCTTCCACGACCCGTGCTACCTCGGCCGCGGCAACGGCGAGTACGAAGCGCCCCGAGCCGCCCTGCAGGCACTGGATGCCGACCTCGTCGAGATGCGCCGCTGCCGGAGCAAGGGACTGTGTTGCGGCGCCGGCGGTGCCCAGATGTTCAAGGATGCCGAAAAGGGCAACCGCGAAGTCAACCACGAGCGGACCGACGACGTGCTGGAGACCGGCGCCAAGGTGATCGCCACCGGATGCCCGTTCTGCAACACAATGATGACCGACGGCGTGAAGAACGCCGAGAAGGAAGGCGAAATCGACGTCAAGGACATCGCCGAACTCATCGCCGAAGCGGCGGATCTGCTCTGACCGGAACCCCGTCACCCCCTCTCCTCCCGAACCCGAATCCCCCGGCTATCTTGCCGCCCCAAATCTGAGACCATGGCCCTTCTCGAAGGAAAAATCGCCCTCATCACCGGTGCCTCCCGCGGCATCGGCAAGTCCATTGCCCAGCGCTTCGTTCAGGAAGGCGCCACCGTGGCCTTCACCTACCGCTCCAGCGACGAGAAAGCCCGCGCCCTCGAAGAGGAGCTCACCGCCTCCGGCGGCACGGCCCGCGGCTTCAAGTCCGACGCCGGTAGCCTCGAGCAGAGTGAGGAGCTCGTCAAGGAGGTCGTGGAGGCCTTCGGCACCGTCGACATCCTGATCAACAACGCCGGCATCACCCGCGACACCCTCCTCATGCGCATGTCCGAGGAGCAATGGGACGACATCATGCAGGTCAACCTGAAGAGCTGCTTCAACCTGACCAAGGCCGTGCTCCGCACCATGCTGAAGGCCCGCGCCGGCAGCATCATCAACATGTCCAGCGTGGTCGGCATCCAGGGCAATGCGGGGCAAGCCAACTACGCCGCCTCCAAGGCCGGCATCCTCGGCTTCACCAAGAGCGTGGCCCTCGAGCTCGGCAGCCGCAACATCCGCTGCAACGCCATTGCCCCGGGCTTTATCGAAACGGAAATGACCGATGCCCTTGACGAGGCCACCGTGCAGGGCTGGCGCGACGCCATCCCGCTGAAGCGCGGCGGCAAACCCGAGGATGTGGCCGACGCCTGCGTCTTCCTCGCCTCCGACATGAGCACCTACATCACCGGCCAGACGCTGTCCGTGGACGGCGGCATGCGGATGTAATTTCGCGCCATGCGCGAACTCGTCCTCGACGCCCCCTGGATTCAGGTTGCTCCGGCCTTGGCCCTCATGGTCATGGCCGCCGCCCTCCTGTACAGGATCGACCGGGGCAACCGCCACATCCACGGCGGGATTCGCGCCCTGCTCGGCGTCCTCCGGGCCGCCGTGCTCGCCCTCCTCGTGATGCTCCTGTTCCGGCCCGTCCTGCGGAGCGAGGAACGCACCACCACCCAACCGGCCCTGCTCGTCCTGCAGGACGCCAGCCGGTCCATCGGACAGGACGTCCCCAACTGGGGACAGACACTCGATGCGTGGATGGCCTCCCTGCCCTCCGAGGACGGAGAGCCCGGATCCCGCATCGCCTCGTACGGCTTCGGGTCGGAGCTCTCCCCCTGGTCCGAAGGCGACACCGTGCTGGATGCGCCGGTCACGGACCTTGCCTCCGCCTTGGACGCGTTGGAAGGCCAATGGGCCGGGCGGCCTGTCGGCGCCGTGGTCGTCGCTACGGATGGCCGGTTCAATCGCGGACGCGATCCGGAGACTGCCGGATTCCGATTCGGCGCCCCGGTCCACTTCATCCGACTCGGAGACACCACGCTCCAGAAGGACGTCCGCATCGACCGGCTCCTGCACAACGACATCGCCGGACTCGGCAACCGGTTCCCCATTGAAGTGGAAATCGGAAGCCAGGGCGTGACCGGCCCCGCTCGCGTCACCCTTACCGGTCCCGACACCCGGCTGGTGGAGACCGTCACCCTCGAACCCGGTGGCGCCCCGGCCGTCACCACCTTTCTCGTTGAGGCAGCCCGTCCGGGAATCCAGCGCTACACGGTGCAGGTTGCCGAAGCGGAAGGAGAAACCAACCTCAACAACAACCGGCGGGTCGTCACCGTGGACGTCATCGAGCGGAAGAAGCGCATCCTGCTCACCGGGACCGCCCCCCACCCCGACCGGGGGGCGTGGTCCAATGCCCTGTCGGCCAACGCCAACTACGAGGTCGTGCAGCACACCGTGGCCGACCTGGTCGACGGCGCCCTCGACGAGGGTCCTTGGGACGGCCTGTTCTTCTTCGGGTTCGATCCTGGCGACCGGGACAGCCGGGACCTGTTCGAGACCGCCCGCGAGAGCGGATGGCCCCTCGGTCTCATCGTGGACGCCGAAGCCGACTTCTCCGCCCTCGCCGGACTGGGCATCGGGGTGGACGTCCAACCGACCCGAGCGGGGCTGACCACGGACCCCCGCGGCTCGGTGAACCCGGCGTTTCCCCACTTCCAAGCCGATGACGGGCTCGAGACCATGCTCGCCGAGGTCCCACCGCTCGTCACCCCCTTCGGTGAAACGGCGTGGGGCGCCGCCCACACCCCCCTGCTGTTCCAACGCATCGGCGGCATCATCACGGACGACCCCCTCCTCACGGTGGCCCAGACCAACCGGGGCCGGCTGATGGTCCTGCTCGGAGAGGGCAGCTGGCGTTGGCGCCAAGTCGGGTATCTCCGCACCGGGTCCCACGCCGCCTTCGACGACCTCGTCGCCAAACTCGCCCAATACCTCACCTCCGATCCCGGCGTGGACCGATTCCGGGTGGAGGCTCCCCGCCTTCTCGATGAGGACCGAAGGGTCACATTCGAAGCCCGGGTCTACGACGCCACTCTGCAGCCCCTAGCCGGCGCCGACATCGGCCTCACCCTGCGGGACAGCACGGGCACCACCTACGATTACCGGTTCTCCTCCTCCCCGAGTGGCGGCTACGGTCTGGACGCCGGACGCCTCCCGAAGGGCACCTACCGCTGGACGGCACGGACGACCCTCGCCGGTACGGACTACGACCGGTCAGGTACCTTCGAAATCCGGGGCATCCAGCTGGAACTCAACGGCCGTCCCGCCGACCACGACAAGCTCTTGAGGATGGCAGACAACGCCGGCGGCCAATGCTTCGGGCCAGAAAACCTGAGCGCCCTGACCGAGACCCTCTCTGCATCCGACCGCTTCATCCCCGAGCTCTCGCTGTCCGAGCGACTCCAAGACCTCATTGGACTCAAGGCCTTGCTGATGGCCCTTGTCGCCCTGCTCGGGTTGGAGTGGTTCGCCCGCCGATGGTCCGGCACCTATTGAATCACAAATCCCCCGTGCGGCTGCCGGACACGCGTAGTTTAGATGCATGAACACCTCTAACCGCTCACTCCGTCTGCTGGCGGTGGGCTCTGCCCTCTTCGTCGGCCTGCTCATCAGCTGGTCCTCATTGACCTACACCATTCCTTCCGGCCATGCCGGCTTGATCTTCCGCACCTTCTCTGGCGGAATCAACCCGGCGGAAAGCCCCGTCGACCAAGGCTTCCATGTCAAGGCACCTTGGGACCGTATCGTAACGTACGAGGTCCGGCAAAAGGAAGTGCAGCAGAAGCTCGACGTCCTCTCTTCCAACCTGCTCAAGATCCAACTGGACATGACCGTCTTCCACCAGCCGGTCTACGACGCCCTCGGCGCCCTCGAAATCGAACGGGGCCGAGGATACGAGGACGCCGTCATCGTGCCCGCCATGCGGTCCGTCTCCCGTGAGGTGTTTGCCAAATACCTTCCCGAAGAGATCAACACCTCCAAGCGGGAGGAAATCCAGATCGAAATCCAAGACCGGCTCCGGGAGAAGCTCGTCTCCAACTATATTCAGCTCAACGACGTGCTCATCCGCAACATCCGCCTGCCCCAGACCCTGGAGGAGGCCATCGAGCGAAAGCTCCAGCAGGAACAGGAATCGCTCGAGTACGAATTCCGCCTCGAGAAGGAGACCAAGGAGGCCCAGCGCAAGCGCATCGAGGCCGAAGGCATCCGGGACTTCCAGGAAATCGTCTCCGAGGGCATCTCGGATGAGCTCCTCCGCTGGAAAGGCATCGAAGCCACCCAAAAGCTGGCCGAGAGCCCCAACAGCAAGGTGGTTGTGGTCGGAAGCGGAGACGACGGCCTGCCCATCATCCTCGGCAACAACTGATCGCCGAATTCAAACGGCACGAAAAAGCCCCGCTCAATGGCGGGGCTTTTCATGGGCGGTCACGAAGGGGTCAAGCCTCCGTCCAGGTGCCCTTCTCCTTGGCCTTGGCAATGGCGCCGAGGACGCCAAGGCGGTTAATGTTGCGCATCCCGGAGGCACTGACGCGCAAGGTGATCCAACGGTCCTCCTCAGGAATGAAGAAGCGCTTCTTGAACAGGTTGGGGTAGAAACGGCGCTTCGTGCGGCGGTTGGAGTGGGAAACGTTGTTTCCGACCATCACTTTCTTACCGGTCAACTGGCAAATGCGGCTCATGGGGAGTGCTTTCCGTGGTTCGTATCCAATTCCCGAAAATTTCGGGAGTGCAAAGGTGCGCTTTTCAGTGCGAATCCGCAACCCCTTCTGATGCAGAAGCCGCATCCGCCCGCAAAGTCCTCCCCTCCTCAAGGGCAAGCGCACACGCCGAGCGAATGGTCATGCCCAGATTTCGCGCCCGATCGCGGCCGAATCGGTGCCCCACGCAGCGGGTCCCCCCCGGTCCGGCGCAGGCAATGAACACCGTGCCCACGGGCTTTTCGGCGGTCCCTCCATCCGGCCCTGCAATGCCGGTGATGCCCACCCCGAAATCGGCGCCCAGTCTCGAGCGCGCGCCCTCGGCCATGGCACGGGCCACCGGCTCGGACACGGCACCATGGGCGGCCAGATCGGCCTCCGACACACCGAGCAGGCCCACCTTGGCCGAATTGGCATAGGCCTGCACCCCACCGAGGAAATACGCACTGGCTCCCGGCGCCGCCACCAAGGCCGCCCCGAGGCCGCCCCCGGTGCAGCTTTCAGCCACGGCCAGGGTCCAACCCTGACCGGTCATCAAGCGAGCGAGTTCCTGTTCGACGGTGAGTCCTTCCTCGGACACCACCCACTCACTCAGCCGGTCCACGAGGTCGCCCCGGGCGGCATCCAGTCCGGCCGTGGCGGTCCCCTCCGCGGTCAAGCGCAAGCGCACGCTGCCCGGGCTGGGCAGGTAGGCCAGCTTGATGCCCTCCCCTTCCCATCGGGTTTCGAGATCCTCGATGCGGGCCGCCAACTGGCTCTCGCCCGTGCCCATGGTCAGGATGGAGCGGTGCCCCCGCTCAGGTTGCCGGCCGGCCTTCGCCAGACGATTGCGCATGCCGGGAATGACCCCATGGATCATGATGTGCTCCATCTCGTACGGCACGCCTGGCATGGACACGGTCACCCCGCCTTCCCGATCAAACCACATGCCACTGGCCGTGCCCAATGGATTGTCCAGGGCCGTGCAGGCAGCCGGCAACAGGGCCTGGTCGCGGTTGACCTGCAGGACCTCGCGGCCACGTCGGCCAAACCAGGCGACGATGCGGTCTTCGATGTCGGAGTGGCGGACCAATTCGGTCCCGTTGTGCTCGCAGAGCACGTGTTTGGTGATGTCGTCCCGGGTCGGCCCGAGGCCGCCCGTCAAGAGGACGAGTTCCGCGCGGGCTTCCGCTCCGCGCAGGGCCTCGAGAATGGCCTCCCGAGTATCCGGAATGACCTGGCACCGGCCCACGTGCCATCCCTCCGCCTCGAGGGCGCGGCCCATCCAGGCGGCGTTGGTGTTGACGGTCTGACCAATCAGGAGTTCATCCCCGATCGAGACCACCTCGACCTCCAGCCGCCCGGATGAGCCGGCCATCAGCGGATGGAGAGGCGCTCGATGCTTCGTGCACCGGAGCCGCTGACCTCCACCGTGTAGACACCCGGGGTCAGGTTCGATACATCCATGCGGGCAATGCGGCCCTGGACCCGCTCGAAGCGGACCAGTCGGCCACCGAGGTCCCGGATGCGGACCTCAGCTCCAATCAGGAGCTCATCCAGCACCACCTCGACCACGGCATCGGCCGGGTTCGGGAACAGGCCGAAGCCGACCTCGGCAATCTCACCGATGCCCACGAAGTCCTCGAACTCCACGTCGGCGCAGTCGTCGAGGTCCTCGACCATCATGGAGAGGCCCACGATGTCGTTGATGTCAATCGGATCCTCGTCACCACGGACGTGCAATCCGGGCTCGAAGTCACGCTGGTAGGTCAGGTTCAACTCCCCACCAGAAATGCGCGGCGGAATGCAGGGGTAGACCGCCTCGATCAGGTCGAAATCGAGGTCCGGGGTCACGTCACAGGCCGTCTCGCTGTTCCAAGTCTCACCGAGGTCGGTGGAGTGGACCACGTAGCAGTGGCGGTAGTTCTGGACCCCCGTCGAGAAGTTCTCCATCAGGGCGCTGTAGGCCACCACGATCGTGTTGGACTCGACCACCTGTCCGGCGGATGCTTGGGAGGAAATGCCCACGAAATAGCCGGCGATCTCGTCCTCGAAGTCCAGCGTGCCGCTGCCGTCGATGTCGTAGGCGTAGGCAATCGTCACCGTGGTGTCCGGGCCCATGTCGTTGCGCCAGTACTCCAGACCATTCGTGTACGGGTAGTAGCTGGACGTGCCATCGGTGGTGTCGCTGTCCGCGTAGAACATCGCCCCGAAGAACACGTGCACACCGCCCGCCTCATCGACGAGGACATCACCGGCACGGTCGGCATTGAAGAACATGGCGTTACCGCTGGCGTCCACCGCATCGGCGATGGTGGTGTCGAGCAGGGCGCCGGAGTCGAGCACGTAGTTGTCGACCGGGAAGTCGACGATGGCCTCGTAGCTCCAGGTGGCTCCGTTGTCCTCGGAGATCATGGCGAACGTGTCGTAGAAGCCGTTGAACACCGCAAAGGCGACCGTCTCACCCTCGGCGTGGATGGCGTAGGAGTCGGCCACGAAACCACCGGCGAAGGCGGACGTGTCGAGCTCGGCAAACGTCTGCATGTCCCAGTTCGCACCGCCGTCCGTGGACCGCATGTAGATCAAGGCTCCGTCTTGTCCATTGTAGAGGACACCGCCATTGCCCTCCGGTGCGGTGATGCAGATGGCGTGGATGGTGTTGCCGTCGGCACCGCCCACGGTGGCGCGGGGCCAGAGGTGCCAGATGTCGTTTCCGGACTCATCCGGCAGGGCGGGCAGCGTGTTGGTGGTCCAAGCGCCGGATCCCACTGCGTCACGGGTGGCAAAAACGAGGCCTCCCGTGCTGCCGTGGCTCAAGGCGAACTCGGAACCATTGGCCAGGTGGCCGAGGGACGGCCAGCCGATGCGGACGTCCTCGATGCGGTCGTAGGGAATCTCCCCCCAGTCCATGTCCGGACCCGGGGCCTTGTAGTTGTAACCCGTGCCCCGGTCGCTGAAGGGCGACGTCTCGAGGGACTGGATCCAGCCGGCGCTGATGCCGTTGCCGGAGCTGTACACCCGGTCGTCGACCGCGTAGTTGGACTGAAGGTCATATTGGGTCAGACCGATGATCTGACGCTGAATGACCATGTCCCGCAACTGCAGGTGGTCGATGTCCCCGACGTTCTGGCCGGTGAGCGGCTGGTAAGGAATGATCTCCTCGCCGGTCATGTCGACCGTAGGCAGCGGAGCCGACACCTTCTGGGCGTCGGAGAGCGGAATGAATTGGGCCTGGACGGCCAAGGAGGTCGCCATCAGGGCAACCAGGGAAAGAATCGCGTAGCGCATTGTGGTTCAGGTGTTCGGACCAGGTCTGTCCGTGAACCGGGGAAGTTAAGGCACCTCAGGCAACCTCGCCACCACCGTGCTGCGGGCCACGACCCGGTCTCCCGGCTGGACGAGCACCTCCGCATCCAAGGGCAGATAGAAGTCAATCCGGGACCCGAACAGGATGAAGCCCGCCTCCTGGCCGTGCTCCATCTCCTGACCCTCCTCCACGAACCAGCGGATGCGCCGGGCCACGGCTCCGGCAATCTGACGCCAGACCACCATTCCATATGGCGTGCGCTGTCCGAAGGTGGTGCGCTCGTTGAGCGTGGAGGACTTCTCGTGCCACGCCACGAGGTATTCCCCCGGATGGTATTTGAAATACTCGAGGGTCCCGCCCACCGGGGCCCATTGGCAATGCACATCGAAAATGCTGAGGAAGACGCAGACCTTGATGGCCTTGCCCCCAATCACCTCGGGTTCGTCCACCTCTTCGACCAACACCACCTTGCCATCGCTCACAGCGGTGACCTCGTTGGGCGCGGCACTGAATGGGCGGGGCGGAATCCGGAAGAACCACAACACCAGACAGAACAGAATCAGCAGGGCACCCCGCGCGCCCCACTCCAACCAAGAGGGGATCTGGGGAATCTGGTGGACCAGCACCGCCAGGGCGATGACTAGGATGAGGAAGACGAGGATCACGCGGTATCCCGCGGGGTGGATGTACATGGCGCGAAAATCAGAAAAGCTGAAGCAGAATGGCCGCGATGGGGGCAGAAATAAAATGGGAATCGAACCGGTCGAGCACGCCGCCGTGTCCGGGCAGGATTGTTCCGGAATCCTTGATGCCCGCCTGGCGCTTCAGCGCGCTCTCGAGCAGGTCCCCCATCGGCCCGAAGACCGACACCACGGCTCCGAGGACAGCCCATTGCCCCGCCGTCAGGCCCGCCACACCCTGCGACACGCCCAGCAGGCCATAGGCCACTGCCAACGTGGCCATCGCCCCACCGGCCCATCCTTCCCAGGTCTTGCCCGGTGAAATGGAAGGGGCCAGCCTGTGGCGGCCGAACCTGCGGCCGATGAGATAGGCCGCCGTATCGTTGGTCCACAGCAGCACAAACCAGCCCAGCGGCAGGGCGGCGTCATAGGCCTGGCCGCGCCAACCGATGAAAAACAGGCCCGCCACCGGCAAGGCCACCATGACCATGCCCTTCAGGTACACTTCTGCCGAGGACTGTTCGGGATCGGCCGCCTTGAGGGCCTTCCTGGCCTCCTGACACCCCACGTAAAACAGGATGGCCAGCAGGACCGACCACGTCCACAGGCCGCCGAGGATGGACGCCACAATCGCCGAGACCAACACGGCCCCCGTCATGGCGCGGATGAAGAACTCGCTGCGCATCAGGACGGTTCCGGAGCCAGTCCAAGGGCGGCCCGAGCGCGCTCGACCTCCTGTTCGGGCACCCAGAGCACCAGCTCTCCGAATCCATAGCTGCTGTCCTTCTGGTTGAGGAGCACCGCCGGGATGCCCACCCCCTCGAGGGCATTCTTCAGGAGTTCAGCGCGAAACGACTGCGACTCGGTCAAAAGGCGGACCCAGCCCTCCATTCAGGCTGCGCTTTCATCCGCGGCGGACTCGCCACCATCGGCAGGCGCATCTGCATCCGGTTCAGCCTGTCCCTTCGAGCCCTCGGATGGCGCGGCCTTCTCAGCGGTCGGTTTTACGGCCTCCTCCCCTTCCTTCACCGATTCTGCAGACGGCGCCTCCGGAACGGCATCGAGGGTCTTGGACTCCCACTGGCGCTCGCCGAGCAAATCGACGAGGTCTTCCTTGAAGATGACCTCCCGCTCGAGCAGACGCTCGGCCAAAGCGGTCAGTTTGTCCTTGTGGGTCTCGAGAATTTCACGGGCTTTGGCGTAGGCGCGCTCGATGATGGCCCCAGCCTCTTCGTCGATGATGCGCGCGGTCTCCTCGCTGTACGGCTTGGTGAACGTCGCCTCAGCGCGGGGGTCGTAGAAACTCCGGTTGCCGATGCGCTTGTTCAGGCCGTAGACACTGACCATGGCATAGGCTTGCTTGGTGACCTTCTCCAGGTCGCTCAAGGCACCGGTGGAAATCTTGCCGAAGGTCAATTCCTCCGCAGCACGGCCACCCAGCGCGGCACACATCTCATCGAAGATTTGCTCCGTCGTGGTGATGTGGCGCTCCTCCGGCAGATACCAGGCCGCACCAAGGGACTGGCCCCGCGGCACAATGGTCACCTTGACAAGCGGCGAGGCGTGCTCGAGCATCCAGCTCACAGTCGCGTGACCCGCCTCGTGGAAGGCAATGGTCCGCTTCTCCTCTTCCGTGATGAGCTTGTTCTTCTTCTCGAGTCCGCCGACCACGCGGTCCACGGCGTCCAGGAAGTCCTGCTTGCCCACTTTCTCGGCATCCCGGCGGGCGGCGATCAAAGCCGCCTCGTTGCAGATGTTGGCGATGTCTGCTCCACTGAAGCCGGGCGTCTGGCGGGACAGGAAGTCCACATCAATCGTGTCGTCCGTCTTGAGTGGGCGCAAGTGCACCTCGAAGATGGCCTCCCGCTCCTTGAGGTCGGGCATGTCCACATAGATCTGACGGTCGAATCGGCCAGCCCGCATGAGGGCGCTGTCCAGAATGTCCGCCCGGTTGGTGGCGGCAAGGATGATGACCCCGCTGTTGGTGCCGAAACCATCCATCTCGGTGAGGAGTTGGTTGAGCGTGTTCTCGCGCTCGTCGTTGGATCCGATGCTGGCGTTCTTGCCTCGGGCTCGGCCCACAGCGTCGATCTCGTCGATGAACACGATGCACGGGCTCTTCTCCTTGGCCTGCTTGAACAGGTCCCGGACCCGGCTGGCACCGACCCCCACGAACATCTCCACGAAGTCCGAACCGCTGAGCGAAAAGAACGGCACCTTGGCCTCCCCCGCCACCGCCTTGGCCAACAGCGTCTTTCCGGTTCCCGGAGGGCCGACCAGCAGGGCGCCCTTGGGAATCTTGGCCCCGAGGTCCGTGTACTTGCCAGGATTCTTCAGGAATTCCACGATTTCGCCGAGCTCCTCCTTGGCACCGTCCAATCCGGCCACATCCTTGAAGTTGACCTGAGTCGAATTCTCCTTGTCGAAGAGCTGGGCCTTGGATTTGCCCACGTTGAAGATTTGGCTACCACCGGCTCCACCGCCGCCGAGGCGACGCATGAGGACCATCCACACCCCCACCATCAAGGCCAGGACGATGATGTAGAAGACGAGCTGCTGCCCCCATTCGTTGGGACGCTCATAGGTCACGGCCACGACTCCATCCGCAGCGAGCTGATCGAGCCGGTCAATGTTCTTTTCGGACGGCGGAATTTCCACCACGAGGTCTGCCCCTTGCAGGAATCCACCCCCCATTGGCCCGTCCTTCCGGTCCTTCATGATGGAGTCTCGGGCGGCATCGGTATACCACGCCTCGACCACCATTCCGTTGTGGCTCAGCTTCCGGAACTCGCCGGATTCCGCCTTGCGCACCAATTGCTGGAAACTGATGCTTCCTGCGGTTGGGTGGGATCCGCTCAGGATCATGGCGATGAGCAACGCGCCGATTCCTGCGTAGACCCAGTAGAAGTTGAAGTTGGGGCGGCCAGACTTTTGGGATTCCGGGGATTTCGATTCCATGGGGGATTCAACCATTTCAGGGCGCCCGGGTTCAGCCGACGTGGCCGAGACCCCGTCCGGCCTCTCACACGAATCTACGACACGGGCGTGCCCCCCCTTCGTTCCGGCCCGCTTGAGCGCAGGTTTGTTCACAGTTGTGGGGAATTCAAGCCCTTCGGCAACACAGGTCACCCGGAGGTATGCTCTTCCTCCCTTTTCTTGACGCTCGAGTGGAGAACCGTCATGCTTCATCCACGGCGCAGTCTGACCGAAGATGCTGTCGAGATTGCTGTCCTCCCGGCCCATGGCACCATTGCCTTCCGGCCCGGCCAGTTCGTCGTGCTCGAAGTCGATTTGGAGAGTGGGCCTGTTGGCCTTGCTGCCCCTCTCCCTCATCGCCGGCTCCCAATTCGGAACCTTCCTCGACGGCGAGGCGTCCCTGCGCCGCTTCCTCGCCTACCACGTTGGATTCTCGGCCCTCACGCTCGCCCTTGCATTGGTCCACCTGTACTCCGTCGTGATGTACCGCTGACCCCATCTCTACCTTGCGCCCTCATGCCCCTTCGCTTCACACTTGCCGCCCTGTCCGTGCTCCTGCTGAGCACGGCGCCCCTTTTTGCACAGCAAGACACCACCCTGATTCTCGACCTCCAGATCCGAGCCCGTTCCGAATGGCGCGATGGCTACAAAGTGGCTGCAGCCTCAGGAACAAACGCCAGTCTGGTCACCATCCAACGGTCCCGGCTCACCCTCAACGGCGGCTGGAATCAGTTTGATTTCCGATTCGGTGCACAAGACATCCGCACCTTCGGTGGCCCCGCCGGACAGACCCAAGGGACCGTTGGGGTCAGTGAAGCCTGGTGGGCCTGGAATGCTCGAGGAGGCATGCAGGTCAGGGTGGGCAGACAGGAAATCAAATTCGACGATGAGCGCGTGGTCGGAGCCGTGAACTGGTCCAATCCAGGGCGCTTCCTCGATGGAATTCGATGGAATCGGCGTCCTGATGACCCGAAAAAAGGCAACACCACCGCGGCCTTGACCTGGGACGAATTGAATCAGACCCGGCGCATCATGGCCTACCACCGGGCCTTGGTTGGAGAGCGGCACACCTTGACGTTTTTGGTGTTCGATCAGGACAGTGAAACCGAACCGTCCGCCCTCACCGCAGGTTTCACCACCCGATCCATTGTAGGGTCGAATGCGTGGTGGGCCACCGAAGCCTACCTCCAACAGTGGGATGGCGGCGGAACGGCGAGTATGGTCGTGGCGGATGCCGGAATCAATGGAGCGGATGGCCACCAATGGCGTGTCGGTCTGGATCTGCTCACCGATGATGGCTCCTCCGCTGCATTCCAACCCTTCCTGGGCACCAATCACAAGCATTACGGTTGGATTGACCAATTCTATGTGGGCACCCAGAGCAACGGTCTCACCAACCTCCGACTGCGCCACATTGCCCCTTTCGGAAAGGGCAAGGCGTGGGGCGCCACTGCCCATCACTTCCGGGACGCCATGTTCGGAGTCCTTCTTGGCAATGAACTCGACCTGTGGATCACGGGAAAGACGGACGGCGTGCTAACCTGGCATGTCGGATGGTCTGTATTTGACCCAACGGTTCGCCATGTCGAGCGGCAAGGAGAGGTCGATCCGGCCGCCTGGAATGAGGCGGCTGAACGGCTGCAGCAATGGGGTTGGGTGAGCTTGAACTTCACCCCGTCCTTTGACCTGCGCTGAGGCTCAGTACTCGGGGTAATCCTCCGGGTCGGGGCCATGTGGCTCCGGATCGGGGATGTACGTCTGCTCGGCGTCGGCCCAGAGTTCCTCGAGGCCGTAATGGCCGCGCCAATCCTTGTGGAAGATGTGGACCACCACATCGGCGTAGTCGAGCAGCGCCCATTGGCCGCTGCGCAGGCCCTGCTTGGTCCAGGGCGACTCGTCGTGTTTCTTCTCGGTGAACTCCTCCACGCTGCGGGCGATGGCCTCCACCTGCGTGTTGGACTGGGCCTCGCAGATCACGAAACGCGCCGCCACACTGTTGGGCAGGGTGCTGAAATCCACCAGACAGATCTTCTGTCCCTTTACTTCCTGAATGCCCTCCACGATGCTCGTGACGAGCACGTCCGTGGTCGGTCCTTTCGTGCGTTCCCGGCCTTCCCGGGGTGCCATCGCGTAGGTACGCGGATCGAGGTTGTCGCTTGTTTGTTCCAACGGCGCTAAAATAGCCCCCGTGAAGGACGTGGACAGCCCCTTCGATTGGACCGACCCGGTCTGCGGCCCGGCCGGGTGGAACCGTGAGGCTTCCTGGCGAATCGGGCATTGGGCCGAGGTCGACAGCACCAACTCTTGCGCACACCGCGCCTTGCACTCCGCGTCCGAGGCCAGTCGGCTCCACCGCACCGTCTTCGCCGCCGACCACCAGACCCGGGGCCGGGGCCAACACGCCCGCACCTGGACCGGGGTATCCGGATCAGACCTGGCGATGAGCATCCTGCTCACCGAAGGCCTGCCTGACCACCATCCGTTTTCCCTCAACCTCGCCGTGAGCCTGGCCGTCCTCGAAGGCATCGAGTCTGCCCTGCCGCGGGTGGCCAAGAGGGGTCTGGAGGTGAAATGGCCCAACGACATCATGCTCAAGGGCCGAAAAGCTGGCGGCATCCTCATCGAAAACAGCTGGCGGGGCAGCCGCTGGGCCTCGGCCGTCATCGGCGTCGGCCTCAACGTCTTCGGCACCGCCCCCTACCCCAACGCGACGAAGCTCCTGGCCACCAGTGAGGACGCCAACGCCCTCCCCCGGTTGCAATCGGCCATCCTTCGCCGCCTCGACAACCGGCTCTCCGAATTGAATTCCCCCAAGGCCCTCTTGCGCCAATACCACGAACGGCTGCTCGGGTGGGGCCGGCGTCAACGGTGGCAGTTCGATGGTCAGGAAATCCGGGGCGTCCTCGAGGGCGTCGACCTCGACGGCCGGTTGTGCGTCCTTGGCGAGGACGGCATGCACTGCCACGCTCCTGGCGAGGTCGGTTGGCTGGGGATGGAACCGGAAAGCTGACGCGGCGTCAGGCCGCGCCAAACCGGGCCTCGACGGCACCGGCGATGTGTTGGAACAGCGCCTCGAGCGGCTTCTGCGCCATCATCTTCATGAACGGGTTCAGGTCCGCTTCGCAGACGACGGAGGCTGTGGCTCCATCACCAGACTGCTCCACCATCATGTCGAGGTGGAAGGCAAACGGGGCGCCTCCCCCCTGCAGGCGCAGGCGGGGACCTTCGAAGGCCGTGCCGACGCGGGTCAAGCGGATTTCGAGGCCTCCCTGAATCTTGAAGGACACCGCATCTTCCGAGCCGGAGAAGGAGCTCACCTTGTCCTGGGGCAACATCTCTTCGAGGTTGCGCAAGTCCACGAGGTGGGCCCGGAGCGCCTCGGCCCCGATGGCCACGTTGACGGAACGGCTGCGGATCTCGGTCATATCAGGCGCTGGGGGCGTTGGCCGTGAACCGCTCGCTCCAAGCCGCGGTGTCCTCGCGCCAGGAAATGAGCGCTTCGGCCTGGGCCGGGGTCAGGTATTCGCGCTGCTCGGCCTCGGCGATGAGGGTCGGGTAGTCGCTCAACGTCTGCAAGGGACAACCGGCGTTCTCGAAATTCCGAGCCGCGAGGTCGAAGCTGTAAGTGAAGATGGCGAGCATCCCTTTGACCTCCAGCCCTTTCTCGCGCAGGGCTTCCACCGCGGACAGGCTGGACTTGCCCGTGCTGATCAGGTCTTCGATGACCACCACATTGCTGGCATTGCCCAGATCCCCCTCGACACGGTTGCCTTTGCCGTGGCCCTTGGCCTCGCCGCGCACATAGCAGAACGGCAGGCCGAGCTCGTGGGCAACGTACGCTCCCCACGCGATGCCGCCCGTCGCCACACCGGCAATCATGTCCGGCTTGCCATACAGAGTCTCCACGATGGAACACAGCTGCTGGCGGATGTGGGTGCGGACCGCGGGGTGGCTGAGGGCCATGCGGTTGTCGCAGTAGATCGGGGAGCGCAAACCGGATGCCCAGGTGAAGGGATCTTCCGGCGCCAATTGGATTGCCTTGATGCGAAGCAGCGATTCCGCTACTTTCCGGCGTTCATCCATGGATAGGGACATGACGCGAAGGTACGATGTGGATTGGGGCACGCAGCGCTTGACGTTGGCCGAAACAGGCGCAATTGTGGACGAAAACACGACGGTCACAAACTGGTCGGTGGGCGACCCCGTGCCACCGGTTCCGGAGTGCATCGGCACCGCCGCCCACGCATGGTGGTCCTGCGAGGATCTGGAGGCCGCCTGGTCCGCCCTCCGGGCCCACACCACCGATGTCCCCGCGGCCGGCGGTCTGCTCACCGATGAAGCCGGCCGTTTGCTGTGCATCCACCGCATCGGGCATTGGGATCTCCCCAAGGGCAAGCTCGAGGCAGGCGAGGCCCTCGAGGAGGCCGCCGCCCGCGAAGTCCAGGAAGAATGCGGGGTCCCCCTCCCGGAGGTCCTCTCTCCCTTTGCCACGACGTACCACGTCTATGGCCCGGATGAGGAGCTGATGAAGGTGACGCATTGGTACCGGATGGCCTTGCCCGAAGGGGTCCAATGCGGAGCGCTCGTCCCCCAGACGGAGGAAGGCATCACCGAGGTCCGCTGGGCCGCGCCCGAGGACGTCGAGCAACTCGAGCCTCAGGCCTTCGGCAACATTGCCCGTCTCATGGCCGCCTGGCGAGCCAGCCGCTGAGCTCCGGTCCGGGGAGCGGCAGGTCCCGCGGCGTGGCCTTCAGATCGGCCCCGTGGTGGCGGACCGAAGGCAGGGTCGAGAGACCAAACGCCCGGGTCCACCGGATGTCTCCTCCCGTATGAACCATCTCGAACGGCATCCGTTTGACGCCGCCTGCCCGGCCCACAGCCGCCTCGAACAGGCGCAGAAAGGCGGACCAATTGCTCCCGGCATCCGCCACGACCCAGGTGAAATCCCGGGGCGCATTCCGCATCTCCCCGATCATCCGCTCGAGCACCTGCAACTGCACGGTCGTCGAGGGAGCCGAGGCATCAATCCACAGCCACAGCGCTGGGCCGGAGCCCACAACGTCTTCGAGCCGAACCAATTCCTCCGCCTGGTCGAAACACCGCAATGTGGACGGAAGCGTTTGCGAAGTCTGCCAACGGGCACGCAGAACCGCCACCTCTTTGGCCGATGTCGATCCCCCCGCCAACGCTTCTAGCAAACCGTTCAATCCCTCAGGCCACACCCGGTCCGTGAAAGGCTCGGATGGCGGGCGCACCCCGAAACCATCCCGACCGAACCGCATGAGGAGCCAGGCTTCCGTGCGGGCAGGGTCCCACGTCCCCCACCACTGGGAGGTGGTCGAGGTCAGCCCCACAAAATCGCCTTCCACCAGGGCCTTGGCGTGGCGCTGCTGCAGCGTGTCCGGCCATGCTTCCACATCGGCAAATCGAAGGGCACCCTCCACGAACCGCATCACCTCCGAAGCATCCTCGAACTCGGGGGCCGGCCATGACTGCCAGTCCGCCATGGCGGAGTCAAGATTCGTCCCGGGCAGGTCCAACTCTGTCCTCCACCGGACAGCCTTCAGGTATTCAGTCACCGCATCCGGCGCGCCTTCCGAAGCGGCGACGGTCAGAGAATCCAGCACGGACAATGTCCTCGTCGAAATCGCTTCTCCAGACACCTCCTCTTCTTCTCCGATCCGGCCACCCAGCACCTCGGCCTCGCTGCCCCGGGCCGCATCGCCCCGAAGCCATTGTTTCTGCCAGGCCACCGCCGCATCCGACTCCACCTCATCCAGGGCCTCGAGGAAACGGGCCAGTCGCTCCACGGTCCGGTCCCCAGGCCCTGCCCCCAATCGGACGGTGCCTGGCCGCTCGGCAAAGGGCGCGCGGCCCGGCGGGGCCGGAACGAGCGTCGTGCCCTCCGGCAAGTCGATCACCACCGGAAGCTGCCAGGTTGACCCCGCACAGTCCAAACGCAAAAAGCGGAGCCGGCCATCGGCCGGCCACGCCATCGCCACGTGTCCATCCAGCCCGACGAAGGTCTCCTTGACGGGCCGAAGCGCCCCGGTCAGGGGCATCCGCTCGGCGATGAGAATGGGACGGCCCTCTAGCCCTTCCACGATGACCTCGGTCCGAACCGAGTCCATGGGCTGCGCGCCCGCCATCATGAAAGACGGCCCCATCAGCCCGATCAGGACCACCCAGCCCCACCACGCTGCACGGCGTCGCGGAAAAGAAAAATCAGCTGTTGACTCCACCCGATCCAAGGTCCACTGCATCGGGAACAAAACGGGAAACCTCCCCGCCATGGTGCACGATGTCCCGCACCACGCTGCTTGAAATCGGCGCGTGCTCCGGATCCGTGAAGAGGATGAGCGTCTCGAGCCCATCGTCGAGGTACTTCGTCATCTGGGCGATGGTGCGCTCGTACTCAAAGTCACCGCCATTGCGCACACCGCGAATGAGCCAGCCCGCCTCGATGCTCCGGCAGTAGTCGGCCGTGAGCCCCTCGAAGCGGTCGACCCGGACGTTGTCCAAGTCGGCGAACGTCGCCTCGCACCACGCGATGCGCTGCTCGAGCGGAAACATGGACTGCTTGTCCTGATTGACGCCGATGGCCACGACGACCTCATCGAAGAGGCCGGCAGCCCGGCGCAAGATGTTCTCGTGCCCCCGGGTGATCGGGTCAAACGAGCCGGGGAACACCGCCCGCTTGGTATCAGGATTCGTCGCCATGAAAATCAAAGAAACTGAAATGCACGTGACCGTACTTCCTCATCTCCACGAATCCCTCGGCCGCGGAGAAGTCCCGGCGGTCGCCATGCTCGAGGATGAAGAGGCCGCCCTTGGCCACGAGGCCCGCCTCCCGGACGAGGTCGGGCAGGGTTTCCAGGCGGGGGTCCGTGTACGGCGGATCGGCAAAGACGAGCTCATACTGGGTCATGGCCCGGCCCAGGAAGGCAAACACATCGGCCCGCACCACCCGGATGGCATCCAGTCCGAAATCCTGGGCCTGCTTCTGGATGTAGCGGCACGCGCCCGAATCCTGCTCGATGGCGGTCACACTCACCGCGCCCCGGCTGGCCAACTCGTAGGAGACGGCACCGGATCCCGCGAACAGATCGAGGGCCTCGAGGCCGTCCAAATCCAGGCGCGACCGCAACAAGTTGAAGAGGCCTTCCCGGCCAAAGTCGGTGGTCGGCCGTCCCTTGAAATGGCGCGGCGGCGAGAACCGACGGCCCTTGAGGCTGCCTCCAATTATGCGCACCGGACCAACTGGATGAGTGGCAGGAACTGCTGCCGATGCAGGCCCGTCACCTCACCGAGGGCCGGGATGAACCGACCGTAGTGCAAGTCGACCTTCTCGAAGTGGCGCTGGAACGCCTTGTGCTCCTCGCCCATCGGTTTGACCTGTCCACTAAGTTGCACGGCCACCTTGTCGTCCAGCCCCATCGCATGGAGCAAGTGGATGGCGCGGTACACCGCATCGGAGGTGGCACTTGTCTCATGGTGGACCGAGGCCAGCAATGTGTCCGAATCGACGAGCACGAGGTCCACGAACCCGGTGCCAAGGTGGACCGCGAGGGCCTGGCGGTCCCGTCCGCGCTCCTCCCGCAGAAAGCCTTCGGCGAGTATGGCGCGAGGGTGGCGGAACACCACACGGGGTGCGACCGCCGAAATGGCCTGGCGCATGGCGTGGTCCGGGGCGAGCACCACCACGTAGGGCGAGCCCACCACAGTCTGCGTATCCGTTCCCAGATGGCGCAATCCGGTTTCAGCTTCGAGCCAATCCGCATCGCCCGCCTTGTCCCGCAGAGGTTCCGGGACGAGTGTCGCCGCCCCTTCGCTCATCCACGTCACCGCGTCGGTGGAATCAGCCTGCAACCGCTCGGACAACCAGGCCACGCGCTCATCGCGCCGGGCGGCGTCGGTCACCGCCGACCACACGTGACTGCCCGCTTCCACGAGGGCGGAGCAATCCTCCGTGGTGCGCATCCAGCGCACCGCGTTGCCCTCATCAAAAATCCAAAGGGGGTGGTCGCCGGGGGGAAGGTCCTGCTTCCCGTCCAACGCCGTCAGAATGAATCCGGCCTGGCCCTTATTGGCGCCAGTTTCCATCCGTGTGGGCTTCGACCAGGGAGCCGAACTTCAGCGTGTCCTTCTTGACGTTGGGCCGTCCGAAGGGCGTCGGGTCCTGCACCTTGATGGCGCTCACCCGGAGTCCGCTTTGCTCCACGTAGGTCGTGTCGATCGAGAACCTCTCCCCGGAGGTCGGGCTGAAGGTCAACGAGTCAAGGTTGACCAATGGCAGCTTTTTGTCGACGCGCTTCTCGTCGGCAAAGTTCTCGGCGAAGAACGAGGTGTACAGTGTGTCGCGCACCTTGTAGCTCACAGCATCGGAGGTGATGCTGTCCATGAGCGCCTGCTCCGTCCATCCGAGTTTGGCGGCGATGCCGGGCACGTTGGACCGCTTGATCACGAAGCCCTCCTCGTAGCTCTGGGCCTCGGGCAGGGTGTCGTGAAAGGAACCAATCGAGAAGTTGAGCGGCACCAGCGGCTCATTGATGAAGGCGAGCAGGGTGTCGAAGCTGTTGGTGAACTCCCCTTTCACCTCGCGGTAAGCCAACTCGGCATCGCGGATGTCGGTGAGGCGCTGGATCGTCGTGGCGTTGATTCGGGCGCGGTCCATCTGGAACTGCTCCTCGTCGAGGACGCTGTTGGTCGCGGCCATGAAGAAGTAGGCGGCTCCGACCACACCGACCCCCAACAGGATACGGTAGGCTTTCTGAGGGACGCGGTCGAGGACGGCGGGCATGGCAAGCACGCCGCTGATCATGAGCGCGAGGCCCGCGAACAGCATCTCAGTGGGCTGGCTGAGGTCGGCCGTGTCGGTCGACGCCATCACGGAGCGGATGTACATCACGGTCCATGCGAAACCGGCCGTGAAGAGAATCAGGCTGAAGCTGTGGCTCCGGACCAGGAACAGGAGGTTCCCGTATTTGTCGTTCGAATCGTTCATGCTCTTGGGCGCGAAAAGGGGCGAATCAAGCAGGGCGAAGCTAAGGAATCCCTGCCGGACGGCCACCCTGCAAGCCCGTACTTTGCCCACGTCCGACAGCGTCTTGTCGACGCCCCTGAATCCCGCCGTGTCCAACAGCCCCAACGCCGAAGAAGTCGAAGACCGCCTGAGGGCCAGCTTCCCGCACGCCCCCACGGCGAGCCAAGAGGCGCTGCTGCATGCGTTGGGCCGCTTTCTTGTGAGCCCCCAGCCTCGGTGTTGCCTAGTCGTCCGCGGCTATGCGGGTACGGGAAAAACCACCACCATGGCCGCCCTCGTCCAAGTCCTCCGCGACCTCCGCCGGCCCGTCGAGCTCCTCGCCCCCACCGGCCGCGCCGCCCAGGTCATGGGCCGCTATGCCGACCTCCAGGCGAGTACCATCCACCGGCGCATTTACCTCCGAAAGGCCACCCCCGACGGCGGCACCTCGGCCACCATCGCCCCCTACACCCGAAAAGGTGCGGTCTTCATCGTCGACGAGGCGTCCATGATTGGGCGCGACAGCGGCCTCCGCCAATCCGGTGCCGCGGGCGCCGGCTTCCATTACCGCGACCTCCTCTCCGACCTCTTCCAGTTCTGCCTGCAGGCGCCGGGCAGCCGCATCATCCTCGTCGGCGACGATGCCCAGCTCCCCCCGGTCGGCAGCGCCATCTCCCCCGCCCTCGACGGCCCGCGCCTCGCCCGCGAATTCGACCTGACCCTCGCCGAACGCACCCTCGACGACGTCGTCCGCCAGGAACTCGACAGCGGGGTCCTGGCCAACGCCCACGACCTCCGGCAAAACATTGCCCTGGCCAAGGACCTCCCCGACACGGTCGACGCCCCTCTCCCCCAATTCACCACCGCACCCTACCCGGACCTCCACATCGTCACTGGCAACGACCTCGCCGAACTGCTCGACGACCTCCACCACCGGCACGGCGAGCAAGACGTGGTCGTCATCACCCGGTCCAACCGCCGAGCCAACGACTTCAACGAGCAGATCCGCCGCCGCATCCTCTGGCGCGAGGAGGAACTCGATGCCGGCGACCGGCTGATGGTCGTCCGCAACAATTACCACTGGCTTAAGGAGAACGACGCCTACCCCACCGATCTCATCGCCAACGGCGACACGCTCGTCGTCCAGAAGATTGTCCGCCGATTCGAACGCTACGGCCTGCGCTACGCCACAGCCGACTTGAAGATGGAGGACTTCCCGGACGCCCCCTCCTTCGAGGCCACCGTCCTGCTCGATGCGCTCCATGTCGAAGGGCCGAGCCTGCCTGGAGCCCGCATGAAAACGCTCTTCGAGGACGTCATGCTCGACTACGCCCACCTCGGCAGCAAGCGGAAGATTGCCGAAGCTGCCAAACAGGACCCCTGCGCCCAGGCCCTCCAGGTCAAATTCGCCTACGCCGTCACCGCCCACAAAAGCCAGGGTGGCCAGTGGCCTGCGGTCGTCATCGACCAAGGCTACCTCACTGAGGAGATGGTCGACCTCGAGTGGCTGCGCTGGCTCTACACCGCCCTCACCCGGGCCCAGCAGGAGGCCCATCTCCTCAATTTCCACCCCCGGTTCCTGCCTGAGATTACATCAGACTAAGTTGGTGATTATTTAGGCCTGAACCACCCATATTGCCGCTTCAGGATTTACATAAGCAAGCCAGTATTTTGCCGTAACCAAAACCGTTTGCCTTGCGATTCTACACGTTGCTCACGGCCACCCTCGCGGCCACCCTGACCGCCTCCGCCCAACTCCCCTCCTATGTCCCAACGGATAATCTGGTGGCGTTCTATCCCTTGGACGGGGATGCGTTGGACGCTGGTCCACATGGATTGAATGGAATATTAAACGGAACCAATTCAATTACCGACCGAAACGGTGTGGCTGGCGGAGCACTTGCTTTTGACGGACAAGATGACTTTATCCGAGTTCAGCATTCGGGAGAGTTTGACGCCATGGCCCCGGAATTCACCATTTCTGCTTGGATTCAAAACGAAATCTGGACACAGCCCAACTGGCTCTATTATGTATCCAAGTCCGACCAGCTCGGCGGTTGGGGGTTCAACGGCGGCTTCCTGTTGCGCGCTGGAGCAGACGGCGGTGGCGGTTTTGGCTATGTCCCAAAAATGGAAACCACTGGCGGCGAATGGCAGTTCTCTTCGCCCAGCCCACTCATCGACACTTGGGAACACGTGGCCTTCACTTTCACAGGAGATTCCGCCCACTTCTATCGCAACGGACAACGCGTGGCCTCTCGCGAAAGCTTGGGAGGAGACATGGTTCTCAATGCATTCGACATCATCATTGGGGCAGGCTATGACGCGCAAAATCACCATGCCCTTGCGGACATGGATGACATTGGATTTTGGAGTCGGGAACTGTCTGCAACCGAATTGTCCGCCTTATACAATTCCCCATCCTCTTCAACATCCGGATGCATGATCTCGGCAGCTTGCAACTACAACGCATCCGCCACGGAGGATGATGGGAGCTGCACCTATGCAGACTATGGGCGCGACTGCGATGGAAACTGTGGCGGTGCCACACGATGGTTCGTGGATGCAACGGCCGATCCGGCTGCGGCCACAGGCGACACGTTGACCCCGTTCGCAACGATTCAGGCAGCGCTCAACATAGCCTGCCCGAGCGACACGGTTTTGATCGCCCCCGGCACCTATGTCGAGAATGTAAGTTCGACCGCAGAAAACGTCACCATCCGCGGCTACGCTCCCTCACTGCCCATCGACGAAGTCGCAGCCAACGTCATCGTTGACGGAAATGCACTGGGCACCGCCTTGTTCATCTCGGGCGACCAAACCCTGCTCCAAGATCTCACGGTACAAAACGGTCAATCGGGATACGGTGCCGGATTGTATTTGTCAGGTGCCAACGGCACTATCATTCAACGGTGCACCATTCGCGACAACGTCGGTACGGGTGACATCACTGCACATGGCATTGCGCTGGATGCAAATGACTGTGTCATTGAAGATTGCCATGTCACCGGGAACTACGGCCGAAAACATACCATCCACACCAGCGGATCAGGCAACAGCATCCTCAATTGTCACATTGTCGACAATGATGCCTGGGAGACGGGAGGTGGAATTGTCGTGAATGGACTCGACATGCTCATCGAGAATTGCCTGATTTCAGGCAATAACAATGGCGGAGTGACGACCTCCCGCGATCAAACGATCATCGACCATTGCACCATTTCCAACAACACAGGATTTGGTTGTTTCATCTGGTGCTCCTCCAATGACGCCGACCTCTTCATCTCGAACTCCATCATGGCCAACAATGGAGACACCGAATTCAAAATGGTGCAAAATGGCATTGCCGTGGGAACCGCTCACATCCGCAATTCCATCGTGAAAGGAGGTGTGGACTACGACTGGACCAGCGTGTACAAGGTGTTCGATGTCGACGGCACATTAAACACGCTCGACCCCGCGCTGCTCAGCGACTACACGCTGGCTTCCACCTCCTCTGCCATTGGAACAGCCGGTGGAAACCGCTACGATTTCGCGGGCATCTTGGGAACCCCTTCCAGCACGCTTGACCTGGACTATGTAGGACGACCACAACCCGCGGGAACGGACGCAGACTTGGGTGCAATGGAGCATCCGCTCGGCACCCCCGAACCCACCTTCGGTTGCACGGACGACACGGCTTGCAACTACGACCCGGCCGCCACAGACGATGATGCAAGCTGCATTGCCCCCACGTGCGATGACCCGACAGCGTGCAACTTCGACACGGATGCCGCGTGCGGAGGAGGAACCTGTATCCCCTCTGGCTGTATGGAGGAGGGCGCTTGCAACTACGACCCCGCCGCCCAATGTGCGGGCGAGGCATGCGACTATACGTGTTGTCCAGGACCGGGGTGCTGTGACGATCCGTCGCAGTGGGACGCCGCATTGCAGCAATGCAACACGGCCGCGCCAGACACGATTGTCGTCACCGACACCCTGCTGGTTCCAACCCCGTTCTGCGGGGCGGGCACCCACTGGGATCCAGTGACCGAGATGTGCATCGCGGACGTCCCGGGTACGACGGACGAGAACTGCACAGTCATGAACCTGCAGGAGCTCGCCGAGGGCTACCAAGTCCTGCTCGACCACACCGCCGACCAGGACAGCATCATCCTTGCACAGCAGGCCACCATTGACGCGCTGAACGCCGTCTGTGGATGCTCTGCGCCGGTGAGCTACCAAGGCCACGATTACGAGGTCGTTGAGATTGGAGGTCAATGTTGGTTCGCCGAGAACCTGCAGAGCGCATCCTACCGCAATGGAGACGCCATTCCCGTCTTGGCCAACAGCGACTGGGACGACACGCCGAATGGCTCGCAAGCCGCATTTGACGGCGACGAGGCCAACGTCATCGAATACGGCCGACTGTACAACTGGCATGCCATCGATGACCCTCGCCGGTTGTGCCCGAATGGATGGCACATCCCGGACGACGCCGAATGGCAAGTCCTGATCGACGGCATTGGCGCCCAAGGCGGACTGCAACTCAAGGCTTCCTCCGGGTGGACGGCAGGCCCCAACGGTACGGATGCCCACGGCTTCGACGGCCGGCCGGCGGGCTACCGCAGTGCCAATGGCGTCTTCTCCAGCCTCGGCGCACTCGCGACCTGGTGGAGCGCCACACCCAACGACAACGGTGGAGACGCCCACGTCAAGAGCCTGATCGACAATTCTAACGAGGTCTACCAGCAACAAGGCATCAGCCGCCAGCAAGGCCGATCCATCCGCTGCCTCAAGAACTGACACATGAAACACTTTCTGATTATCTCGTGCATTCTCGTTGGCGCGATGATCTGTCCTTATGGGCAAGGCGAAGTTTCGACCTCCATTGTTTGGGAAATCGACGGTCCAGATGAACCCCGATCTCCGGCAACCCACCTGTTAGATTTAGACGGCCGAATCCTCGTCGGATCTGGGGGAAAGCGCATTCTCGAATACACCCCAAACGGCCAGCCCGTCTCAACCTTGGTCAATGCTGGAGGACAAGACATAGGTGGCTTTAGGGACATCGAAATTGTTGACAACAACCTTCTGGTTCATGCATGGGAGCCAGGTTATGGAATCTCAGTGGCCAAGTATGACGACGAAGGACATTCACTGTTCTACGCCGATGTGACATATGGCCAGTCTGGCGCTGGCAGTATTCTCGATTTAGAGGGTGATCTGGTCATGGCCTGGGCGAGTAACTGCTGCGGCACGGGACAAACTTGGGACACTGAACTCAAACGATTCGACGGACACAGTGCCAACGTGATTTGGAACACAGACTTGTGTTATGCCTGCAACTCTTCCTTAGGATGTTGCTCCCATGGCCTTGACTACCCTCAACAGGTGGCACTGCACAACGGGAATTTATACGTCTTCAAAGAGAACGTGACCGATCCTTACTTCTCCCAAATCGGGGTGCAAAAGGTGAATCTCCAAGGCCAAATTGTGCTCGACATCATCCTTGATGACTACCGGGACTTCATGAAGGCCGTTCCCCATGCCGATGGAATTCTCGTGTCAGGCAACCTGGGAGACACGCCGCATCGCATACCCTTTGTATCCAATATGAACGACGAGGGACAGGAACTGTGGACCGTCACAGCACCCAACGTACAAAATGCATCTCCCGCAGACCTTGTCGCCCTCGACAATGGAACCTTCCTCTTTGTCTATTTCGAAGGTTCCACGTTCTATTTCTCAGAAATCACGGCGGGTGGGGACCTTCTCAATACGTCCTCAATAGAAGTGAATCACCCCATAATGGAACTCGAATTCACCCATGAAATGGGGGCGCATGTCATTCAATTGTCCGAGACGGAATTCATGCTGGCCTACAACCATGGCACGTGGTACGACGACACCCACTTTAGCCTTGTGCGCTTCACTCGAAGTGAAATTGAAGCAGCAGAACGCAACGGAGGTGTGATACAGATGGATGGCATCAACGATTACGCTTCATTCACTCTGCCCGCAGGCTGGGGAGAGTCCTCTTTCAGCGTCAGCTTCAGTTGCACCATCGAAGACTTCGGAACCTCAACTGAGATCGATGGGTCCCATTACCTGTTCGGACATGGATTGACTCACCAGAATGGCGACATCGGCTTCAAGGCCCAACTCCATCCAGAAAACCACACCGTTATGTGGGGCTTTAGCGACGACGATGGAAACGGCGTATTAGAAATCCACCTACCACCTGAACTCGATTTAAACACATGGTATGCATTCACATTGGTGGTTGATCGGGACAATGGAGCAATTCAAGCCTACATCGACGGAGAAGAGATCATGGAGGAATCCATTCCGAGCAACCTCGGGAATCTGGAATCTGGTCTTCCAGTTGCTCTAGGCGCCTTTGTCTATCCTCCTTCAAGTGACTACCGACATTTTCACGAAGGTGCATTCGCAGACGTGCACTTTTTCCCTGCTGCACTCACGGCATCACAGGTGGACAGCCTGGTTCAACAATGCGAACACCCAACCATTTTGGGCTCAGAACATTGGGGGG
Source organism: Bacteroidota bacterium (assembly GCA_036159995.1). GTDB lineage: Bacteria > Bacteroidota > Bacteroidia > Flavobacteriales_D > Sanyastnellaceae > UBA8752. The sequence goes on along the minus strand of JAYYEI010000027.1, from coordinate 377 downwards.
TTAACAACGACCAATATGTCAACCTCACCACAATGGAACCCAGCGTGGTTTCAGGGGGAGTCATCATGAATGGAATCGATCCATGTCAAACCCCGTGCGCAATGACAGACACCGAACAATTGCCTTGTACCAGCATACCAAATCACATCCCCACAGACGGTCTGATTGCTTTCTATCCCTTTGATGGCAATGCACATGATGAAAGTGGAAATGAACACAATGGAATAATTACCGGGGCAACCTTCGCTGAAGACAGAACCGGCTTGTCAAATGCCGCTATTGAATTTCTCGGATCGACTGTAGCAGGTACCAACAGAACACAGGTGGCAGTGGACAACCACGTTCTCATTCCCAATTTCAACGATCCTTTTTACGAC